>NZ_LT607410.1:4800000-5424711 GCF_900091515.1 Micromonospora purpureochromogenes
GGTGTTGATCCAGGAGCGGATCGACGGCAGGTCGACGTAGATGGACGGGCCGGTGGCGCAGGTGGGGTTGTTGTTGCCGGCCCGGCTGGTGGCGCCGATCAGGTTCCACACCCCGTTGATCCGCCGCACCTGCGGGCCGCCGGAGTCGCCGTAGCAGGCGCCGGAGTTGCCGTTCGTGTTGTTGGTGCAGATCTCGTACGTCGCGTTGATGCCGCTGCAGCGGCTGTCCGCGACGATGGAGGTGTCGAGCTCGTTGGCGACCGCGGGCGCGGAGCCGCAGCCCCGTTGCGGGCAGGTCTGCCCCCAACCGATGATCCGGGTGGCCGTGCCGACGGCGCCGGAGGTGCCGGGGATCGGCGCTGGGGCGTAGCTGACCGAGCTGGCCAGTTGCAGCAGCTTGACGTCCACGGACGGGTGGCTCACCGCCCTGCTCACCCGGACCACGGTCCCGCCGGTGGTGCGGTTGACGCTGCCCACCCGCACCGACGACGGGGTCGAGCAGTGCCGGGCGGTGACCGCCCAGTTCGCCTTGATCAGCGTGCCGGTGCAGCCGGAGACGTAGACCATCCACGGGTAGTTCTCGCTGGCCGGGCGGCCACCGACCACGAACGGCCCGGGATCCTCGGCGCCGGTCCAGGTGTAGCTGACCCCGGTGGTGGGCGCGGTGAGCGTGCCGCCGAACAGCGAGTTGACCCGGGACGCCTCGGCGGCGCTCGGGTACGCGTTCCGGCAGGACACCGGCGCGCTGCTGCCGGACATCAGGTCGGAGCAGAGCCCGGTACGCCGGTCGGGCAGGCCGAGGATGTGGCCCATCTCGTGGGTGGCGATCCGGGTCCGGTCGTACCCCTGGTTCACCGCCTGCCGGCCCATCCACACCCGGCCGGAGCCGAGCCCGGTCGGCTGCGCCCGGGGCCAGCCGTCGTCGACGTAGATGGTGACGTTGCCGGGCGTACGCGGCGCGAGTCGGACGGTGCTCACCGAGCTGTTCCAGATCGTGGCGGCCTGGTCGAAGTTGGTGCGGAACTCGCCGGCCCGGCTGGCGTCGTAGTAGACGGTCCGGACGGCCGCCGAGGCCGTCGTCGCCTCGACCGCCACCAGGCCGAGCGCCGCCAGCACCATCGCGAGCAGGGCGCCCGCCGTACGCGGAAGATTGTGTCGTCGGAACATCCGACCTCCCATCGATAAATGTCCATTGATGCTAGACGCATCGATGGGTGTCTGTGGAATACCGGAATCGTCATATGCCGGCCATGGATGTGACCGTCGTCGCCCGCGCCGGGACACCGGCGGCATCAGCTGGGCCCCTACCGTCGACCCATGAGGGTCCACACGCGCTGGTCGCCACTGCCGCCGCCCGGCCGGCTGCGCACCCTGGCCCTGGCCACGCTCGCCAACACCGTCGGCTCGGGGCTCTGGCTGGCGGGCGCGCCCCTCTACCTGACCCGGGACGTCGGGCTGAGTCCCGCCTCGGTCGGGCTGGGGCTCACCCTCGCCGGGCTGCTGGGGCTGACCGCCGCCGTCCCGCTCGGCGGACTGGCCGACCGCCGCGACCCGCGTACGCTGCGCGCGCTCGTGCAACTGCTGCAGGCCGCGGTCGCCGGGGCGTACCTGCTGGTCGCGTCCTTCCCCGCGTTCCTGGTGGTGGCGGTGCTGGACGCGCTGCTCACCGCCGGCAACCTCGCGGTCCGCGCCGCCCTGGTCGCCGCCGTCGGTGGACCCGAGGGGCGGGTGCACGCGTTCGCCACCCTGCGCGCGGTGGCGAACCTCGGCATCGCGCTCGGCGCCGGGCTGGCCGGGTTCGCCCTGGCGGCCGACACCCATCTGGCGTACCAGGTGCTGGTGGTCGGCAACGCGACAACCTATCTGGTGTCGGCGGCGCTGCTGATGCGACTGCCCGGCTACCCGCCCACAGCGACGCCGGCGCGGCCGGCGACGTCGGGTCGGGCGCGGGCGCTGCGGGACCCGCCGTTCCTGGCCGTCAGCGGGGCGTCGGCCGTGCTGGCACTGCACGCGACGGTGCTCACCCTGGTCGTGCCGCTGTGGACGGTGAGCCGGACCGGGGCCCCACCTGCCGTGGTGTCGGCGGTGCTGCTGGTCAACACGTCGCTCACGGTGCTGCTGGCGGTGCGGCTCGCCCGGGGCGCGGACACCGCCGTCCCGGCCGCCGCGGCGATGCGCCGGGCCGGCCTGGTGCTGGCGATGGCGATGCTGCTGTACTCGGCCACCACCGGCAGGCCGGCCGGGCCGGCGACCGGCCTGCTGCTGCTCGCCACCGCCGTCTACACCGTCGGCGACCTGTGGCACAGCACCGCCGGCGCGGGGTTGGCCTACGGCCTGGCCGCGCCGGAGTCGATCGGGGCGTACCAGGGGGTGGACGGGTTGCTCGCCGGCCTGGCCCGGGCCGTCGGACCGGCGCTGCTGACCTGGGCGGTGCTGGACGGCGGGGTCACTGGATGGTGCGGCGTGGCCGCGCTGTTCGCCGCCGTCGGGTTGCTCGTCCCGGCCCTGACGCGGTGGGCGGTCGCCAGCCGGGACCGACGAGCGGCTTCCGGTTCCGGCGGACACGTCGCGCATCGACCCGCATCGCTGTAGCAGCATGTCGACCATGACCGATCAGCGAACCGTCACCATCCGGCCCGGCGGCCCGGCCGACGCGGCCACCGTGCTGCGACTGCTCGACGCCGCCACCGCATGGCTGGTGGCCCGGGGTCGCACCGGTCAGTGGGGCACCGAGCCCGCTTCCGGCGATCCGCGCCGGATCGCCCAGGCCGACAGCTGGGCGGCGGGCGGGGGACTCCACCTGGCCCTGCTCGGCGACACCCCGGTCGGTGCACTGGTGGTCGGCGCGGCGACCGACTACGTTCCCCCGCCCACCGCGCCGGAGCTGTACGTCAACCTGCTGGTCACCGACCGGGCATACGCCGGCCGGGGAATCGGGGCCCGGCTGCTGGCCCACGCGGCGGAACTGGCCCGCGAACGCGGCCTGGACCTGCTGCGGGTGGACTGCTACGCCGGCGGGGACCGGGCACTCGTCGGCTTCTACGAGAGCTGTGGCTTCACCGCCACCGACCCGTTCACGGTGGAGCGCCCCGGCCGCGAGCCATGGCCCGGCCAGGTGCTCGCCCGCCGCCTGCCCTGAGCCGGTGCACCCCCCCCGGGCCGACCCGCCATCTCGTCCGGCCGGCCGGCAGTGGGGCGTCGCCGCGGACCGCTCAGCCGATCTCCTCGTCCACGAAGCACCACCGCCAGGTCTCCCCCGGCTGGATGGAGCGCATCACCGGGTGCCCGCTGGACTCGAAGTGCTTCGTCGCGTGCTGGTACGGCGAGGAGTCGCAGCAGCCGACGTGCCCGCAGCTCAGGCAGGCGCGCAGGTGCACCCAGTAGTCGTTGCCGATGGCGACGCAGTCCGGGCAGGCGTCCTCGGTCTGCGGCTCGGGGTTCCCCGCCTCGGTCAGGTGCTGGCAACTCATTCGTCAACCTCCCGGGTCAGCAACGACTCCTCCAGGTCCAGGTCACGGTAGGCCCGCACCAGCACCTCCTCGGGGATCCGCCCGGAGTCGCGCGCGGCCCGGAACACCTCCCGCTCGGCGTCGATCATCTCGTGCCGCAGCCGGCCGTACGCCTGGGAGGGGGTCTCCCGGCCGCCGCCGCCGAGCTGTTCCCAGGCCAGATTGGTCCGTGCCTCCAGCAGCTCGCGCAACCGCTCCACCACCGACGACGGCGCGCCGGGCGCCAGCTCGTACAGCCGGTCCCGGGCGGCCTTGCTGGCCTGCTGCTGCACCGCCGCGGCGGAGAGCGCGTCCTGCACCGGGTCGTCCGGCGGCAGCTTGAGCCGGCGGGCCACCACCGGCAGGGTGGCGCCCTGCGCCACCAGGGTCACCACGATCACCGCGAAGGCCAGCCAGATGAACAGCTCCCGCTGGTACGGCCGGCCGCCGGCCAGGGTCAGCGGCAGGGCCAGCGCGGCGGCCAGGGTCACCACCCCGCGCATCCCGGCCCAGCCCAGGACGATCGGCACCCGCCACGGCGGGGCCGGATCCCGCCGCCGCACCCGCGGCACCAGCCGGGCCAGGTAGGTGGCGGGGAAGAGCCAGACGAACCGGGACAGGAGGACGGCGAGCAGCACCGCCCCGGTGACGACGGTCAGCCGGCCGAGCGGCTCGTCGAGGTCGCGCACCACGTCGCGCAACTGGAGGCCGACCAGCAGGAAGACCAGCCCCTCCAGCAGGAACCGGGCCAGCCGCCAGAACGCGCCGATCTGGAGCCGGGAGGCCGCCGACAGCAGCCGCGGCATCTTGTGGCCGATGCCGAGCCCGGTCACCACGACGGCGACCACCCCGGAGGCGTGGATCCCCTCCGCGGCGAGAACCACCGCGAACGGCACGATCAGCGACAGGGCGTTGTCCAGCAGCGCGTCGGAGGTCCGGTGGTGCAGGTAGCCGAAGACCACCACGCCGAGCAGGCCCACCAGGACGCCGCCGCCGGCGGAGCGCAGCACCTCCAGGGCCACCTCCCCGAACTCCACCCGGCCACCGCTGGCCGTCGCGGCGATGATCGAGACGCGGAGCAGCACCAGCGCCGTCGCGTCGTTGAGCAGGCTCTCGCCCTCCAGAATGGTGACGATCCGGCGGGGCAGCCCGACCCGCCGGGCCACCGCGGTGGCGGCGATCGCGTCGGGCGGCGCCACCACCGCGCCGAGCGCCAGGCAGATCGCGTACGGCAGGTCCGGCAGGAGCAGGTGCACGACCGTGCCCACCACGAACGCGGTGAACAACACCAGCCCCACCGCGAGCAGCAGGATCGGCCGCAGGTTGAGCCGGAACGCCGGCACCGACGTCTCCAGGGCCGCGACGTAGAGCAGCGGCGGCAGGATGCCGACCAGGACCAGGTCCGGGTCGAGCCGCACCTGCGGGAAGCCGGGCAGGAAGGACAGGGCGAGACCGAGGACCACCAACAGGATGGGCGCGAGCACGCCCAGCCGCCGGGCCAGCGCCGCGCCGAACGTCGCGATCGCGAGGATGACCACGACGTCGAACAGAGCCTCCATGGGTACGAGCCTAGGGGGCGCGCCGGCGGGACGAGATCAGGCGGTGGTCCGCAGCTTCGGCAGCACCTGCGCGCCGAACGTGTCGATGAAGGCGCGCTGCTCCTGCCCGACGTGGTGCAGGGCGATCTGGTCGAAGCCGAGCTCGACGTACTCCTCCAGCCAGCCGACGTGCCGGCCGGTGTCGGCCGAGATGTTGACGACCTCGGCGACCTTCTCCATCGGCACCTGCTCGGAGACCGCGTCGAAGTGCTCGGCGGTGTCCAGGTCCCAGCAGACCGGCGGGGCGAAGACGTTGCTGCGCCACTGGTCGTACGCGATCGCCTCCGCCTCGGCCTGCTCGGGCGCCCAGCTGACGTGCACCTGCAGGTGCAGCGGGCCGCGACCGCCCGCGTCCCGGTAGGCGTCGATCATCTGCCGCAGGTGTGCGGTGGGCGCGTTGACGGTGATCAGGCCGTCCGCCCACTCGGCGCACCAGCGGGCGGTGGCGACGCTGACCGCCGCGCCGATCAGGGCCGGCGGCTGCTCCGGGCGGGTCCAGAGCCGGGCCCGGTCGACCCGGACCAGGCCGTCGTGGCTGACCTCCTCGCCGGCGAGCAGCGCCCGGATGACGTCGACGCACTCGCGCAGCCGGGCGGCGCGCACGTCCTTGCGCGGCCAGCCGTCGCCGGTGATGTGCTCGTTGCTCGCCTCGCCGGTGCCCAGCGCGGCCCAGAACCGGCCCGGGTACATCGCGCCGAGAGTGCCGATCGCCTGCGCGATGATCGCCGGGTGGTAGCGCTGGCCGGGCGCGTTGACCACGCCGAACGGCAGGCTGGTGGCCTGGAGGGCGGCGCCGAGCCAGGACCACGCGAAGCCGGACTGGCCCTGCCGGGCGCTCCACGGCGAGAAGTGGTCCGAGGACATGGCGGCGTCGAAGCCGGCCTGCTCGGCGTGGATCACCGCATCCAGCAGCCGGCTCGGGTGGATCTGCTCGTGGGAGGCATGGAAGCCGAACACCGTCATGGGCTCCTCCCTACCCATGACGGTGTCCGGCGAAAAGCGGGGCTACTCGGCGTGCGCGCCGGCACCGGCCGATGCCGCGCCCTCGCCCACCCAGACGGTCTTGGTGTTGCAGAACTCCCGCATGCCGACCGCGGACAGCTCGCGGCCGTAGCCGGAGTTCTTCACCCCGCCGAACGGCAGCTCCGGGTACGAGGTGGTCATCCCGTTGATGAACACGCTGCCGGCGTCCAGGTCGACGGCGAAGCGCTCCTGCTCCTGGGGGTCCGTGGTCCACGCGTTCGAGCCGAGGCCGAAGGCGGTGCCGTTGGCGACCTCGATCGCCTCGGCGTACGACGACACCCGGAACAGGCCGGCGACCGGCCCGAAGACCTCCTCCGACCACATCCGCATCCGCGGGTTCAGCTCGGTGACCACGGTCGGCGGGTAGAACCAGCCGGCGCCGGCGGGCTTCTCGCCGCCGCAGAGCACGGTGGCGCCGTGGTCGACCGCGTCCTGCACCTGGGCGTGGATCTCGTCCCGACCGCCCTCGCTGGCCAGCGGCCCCACATCGGTGTTCTCGTCCATCGGGTCGCCCACCCGCAGCGCGGACATGTTGGCCGCGAACTTCTCGGCGAAGGCGTCGAAGACGTCGGTGTGCACGATGAACCGCTTGGCGGCGATGCAGGACTGGCCGTTGTTCTGGCAGCGGGCGGTGGTGGCGACCTCGGCGGCGCGGTCCAGGTCGGCCGAGGGCATCACCACGAACGGGTCGCTGCCGCCGAGTTCCAGCACCGTCTTCTTCAGCTCCCGGCCGGCGATCTGGCCGATCGAGCGGCCCGCCCCCTCGCTGCCGGTCAGCGTGGCGGCGCGGACCCGCGGGTCGCTGAGGATCGGGTCCACGGCCTCCGAGCCGACCAGCAGGGTGGTGAACGCGCCCTCGGGGAAGCCGGCGCGGCGGAACAACTCCTCCAGGTAGAGGGCGGTCTGCGGCACATTGGAGGCGTGCTTGAGCAGGCCGGTGTTGCCGGCCATCAGCGCCGGCGCGGCGAACCGCATCACCTGCCAGAGCGGGAAGTTCCACGGCATCACCGCGAGCACCGGCCCGATCGGCTGGTACCGCACGAACGCCCGCCTGGCCTTGACCGCGCCGGCGTCGGCCGGCTCGTCGGCGAGCATCCGCTCGGCGTTGGCGGCGTAGAACCGGCAGGCGGTGGCGCACTTGGTCACCTCGGCCTGCGCCGCGACGTACGCCTTGCCCATCTCGGTGGTCATCAGCCGGGCGGTGGAGTCGCGTTCCGCGTCGAGCAGGTCGGCCGCGGCGTTCATCCACTGCGCCCGCTGGGCGAGCGTGGTGCCGTGCAGATCCCGGAACGCCACGTCGGCCCGGTCGATCGCGGCGTCGATCTGCTCGGCCGACATCGGGTCGTACGACTTGAGCAGCTGGCCGGTGGCGGGATTGGTGGTGGCGATGGGCATCTCGTACTCCTGTCACTCGAAGAGTGAGTGCCGCACGCCCGGCTCCTCACGGCGGCGCGCGGCGCGGCGGCGCTGGATGACGACCAGGTCGACCGCGGCGACCACGGCGAAGACCGCGCACACCACGCCCAGCCAGACCACGTCGGCCCAGAACGCCAGTACCGCGAAGACGGTCATGGTGACCAGGCCGAACAGGGCCAGCGCGAGCCGGAGGTTCAACGCGCTGTACGCGTGGCCGACCGTGCCACGGGCACGCCGGGGCTGCGATCTCGTCATTCCTCCGGCCTACCCCCGCAGGACGGGCCCTAACCGCCCGCCCCAGCCGCCGCACCGACGCGCCGCCGTCCCACCCCGGAGCCGGACCCCGGCCCGGTCTGCGGCGTGGCGCGCCGTCCCGCCCCGACGTCACCGCCACCCGCCGCGAACCGTGGCCTGGGCCGACGGACGCCGGGAGGTCGGGACGGCGGGGCGGTGATGCCGGCCACGGAGCGGGTATGCCGCGGACGCGGCCGGCGGTGGGTTGCGTTACACCGATGCGCCACGACCGGGCCGACACCGGCGCGGGCGGGAAGGATGAGGGCATGACCATGACCCACGCGGTGCCGGTGACCGTCGCCATCGCCCGGCGCGCCGACCCCGCGCGCGCCCACGAGATGGTCGCCTGGATGCGGGCCGGCAGCGCGCTGGCCGAGAGCTTCCCGGGTTTCCTCGGCGTGGGCTGGGTACAGAGCGCCCAGGGCTCGCCGGAGTGGCACATGCTCTACCGGTTCGCCGACGACGAGACGCTGCGCCGCTGGGAGGAGTCCCCGCAGCGGAACTGGTGGCTCACCTCGGCCCAGGGCATCGTCGAGCACACCCGGGTCGAGCGGCGCACCGGGATCGAGGGCTGGTTCGACCCGCCGGTCGACCACGTGGTCGAGACCCTGGCGCCGGCCGTCGGCGAGCCGGCCGCGCCGGTGTCCCCGCCGCGCTGGAAGCAGGCGGTGACCATCTGGCTGGCGTTCTTTCCGCTGAGCCTGACCGCCACCCTGCTCACCGCCCGGTTCATCGGCGGGGTGCCGCTGGCCGCGCGGACGCTGCTCATGACGCTCTGCCTGACGCCGCTGATGACGTACCTGGTGCTGCCCCGGATCACCCGGGCGCTGCACTGGTGGCTGCACGGGCAGCGACCGCCGTGGCGGGCGTCCCGCTGACCCGTCCTATCAAATCCATGTTTCTAAATATTTACTCTGCCTGAAAGTCGACACGGGAGGCCCGACCCGGCCTACCACCCCCGTAGTGTTACGGCGCTGTCGCTCTGCGCCGCCGGACCGGGGGAAGACAATGCCTCGACGCTGGGTCGCCGCCGTCGCCTGCCTGCTGGCGCTGGTCGCCCTCGCGTGCGAGGAGGGCGGCAGCGCCTCCCCCCGGCCGACGCGGGAGTCCGGCCAGTCCGGCCTGCCCACCACCATGGCCGCGCTCGGCGACTCGATCACCACCGGCTTCGGCTCCTGCCTCGTGCTCACCTCCTGCCAGCGCAACTCCTGGTCCACAGGGGACGGCATCCGGGTGGAGAGCCACTATCGCCGGCTGCTCGACGCCAACCCGGGCATCCGCGGCCGGGCCCACAACCACGCCGTGCCCGGGGCGCGCGCCGAGGCGCTCGCCGGGCAGGCGCAGGCGGCCGTACGCGACAAGGCCGACTACGTGACGGTGCTGATCGGCGCCAACGACGCCTGCCGCGACGACATCGACACGATGACGCCGGTGGCGACGTTCCGCACTGAGGTCGACCGTGGCCTGCGGGTGCTGCGCAAGGGGCGACCGAAGGCCCGCGTGCTGGTGGTGAGCATCCCCGACCTGTACCGGCTCTGGGAGGTCGGGCACACCGAATCGCGGGCCACCCGGATCTGGCGGGCCGGCATCTGCCCCTCGCTGCTGGCCAACCCGACCTCCACCGCCCCGGCCGACCGGGCCCGCCGCGCCAGGTTCCGCGACCGCATCGACGACTACAACGCCCAGTTGAAGGCGGCCTGCCGGGCGTACGGGACGCGCTGCCGGCACGACGGCGGGGCGGTGCACCGGGTGCGCTTCACCCTGGACGAGGTGAACGGGCTCGACTGGTTCCACCCCAACGTGGCCGGGCAGAACCGGCTCGCCGACGTCAGCTTCTCCACCGCCGGCTGGCGACTCTGACGAGCACTCCGAGCGGGTCGCCGGGACGCTCGGGCCGACCGGCGGAGCCTGGGGCGGAACGGTCGGCCGCCGACCACGGGCGGCGTGGACCGCTGTCGCCCACCGCCACCGGGAACGCGAAACGGCGGTGCCCCGGAGACCGGGACACCGCCGTGCTGCCGTGCGGGTCAGGGACGGCGGGGCTGGGGCACGCCGCCCCGACCGGCCCGGTAGAGCGCGCAGGCGCGCTCGGCGAGGTCCCTGGTGGCCGACGAGTTGGCCCAGGTGCCGAGGATGATGGCGGCGCCCGGCACGACCTTGGCGAACATCCGCTTCGCCGCGCGGACCCCGGCCATCTGGGCCAGTCGCACGCCGAGGCGGAGCATCACCTTGCCGAGCGGGTTCTGCGCGCCGTGGCCGAACAGGGCCCCGGCGCGTTCCCGCCCCGCCGCCACGCCCAGCGCCAGCCGGGCGCTCTCGGCGACCTTGTGCACCTTCTGCAGCACCAGCAGGTCGGTGGCCCGGTCGGGGTGCACCGGGTCCACCCCGTACGCGGCGGCGACGTGCAGCACCAGGCGGGCCTGGGTCCAGGCCAGCACGCCGACGTCGATCACCGCGCCGGGGAGCCCGGCCACGCCGGAGACCGCCCCGGAGAGGCGGGCCTGGTTGACGAACTTGCGGACCGCCTGCTCGGCGAGGTCGTCGGCGTCGACGTCGGGGCGCTCGGCACGGGCCCGAGCCGCCCACTGGGCGGCCTCCGGCCCCAGCCGGCGTACCGCCTCCAGGGCGAGGTGCTCCGGCGCGTACTGCGGGTCCTCCCGCATCCGGTCCCAGAGCCGGGCGGGCGGCGCCTCGGGGGCGTCCGGCTCCCCCGCCCGGGTGGCCGGCGGGGTGACCGCCGCCGCCGGGCTGGCCGGCGGCGGGGTGGTGGGTTCGTCGTCGACGGGGGCGGAGTCGGTCACGGGGGCTCCCGGTGTCGAGGGCGAGCGGGGGACGATCAGCGGCGGCGGCTGGAGAGCCGGTTGGCCACCTGCCTGAGCTTGGCCTGGTTCTCCGGCTTGGCCAACTCACGCCGACCCCGGTCGACCAGCTGCTGTCCCCGCGGCGAGCGCAGGAACGTCCTGATCCGTTGCACCAGTGACATGTCGTCCTCCGTTCGGTGGTCGTGCATCATGTGTACCCCGAACGGACAACCGGCAACCGACAACCCGGGACGATCAGGCCAGAATGGCCTCGACCACCTCGGTCGCCCGCCACTCGTGCTGGGCGTAGGCCCACGGGAACGCCGAGACCTGCACGGCCTGGGCCGCGTCGGTCAGCGCCAGGTCCTGCCAGCCGGGGATCTCCAGCAGCGCGGAGAGGAACGCCTGGGTGGCGTACTCGGGGTCCATCAGGTCGCGGACCTCGCCCCAGCCGCTGCTGGGCCGCTGCTGGAACAGCCCGACCGAGTCGTGGTCCCAGCCGATGGCCTGGTAGGGGTAGTTCTGGGACTCGGGCAGCACGCCGCTGGCGTAGTTGTAGAGGTTGCTCTCCTGCATCGCGGTGGCCACGGCGATGATCAGGGCCTGTCGCGGCACGCCCATCTTCCGGCCGGCCTTGACGATGGCCTTGGCGTTGTCCATCTGGGCCTGGTCAAGGCCGGCGACGGGGGCGATCCGCTTCGGCTTCGGCTTGGGCTTCGGCTTCGCCTTCTTCGTCGCGGTCGGCGACGGCGAGGCGGTCGGGGTGGCGGCGGGGGTCGGGGTCGCGGTGACCGGGGTACGCGCCTGGCCTCGGGAGGCGGGGCCCTCCTGCGCCCGCTCGGTGAGCGCCGGCTGGGCGGCGACCGGGTCGAGCCGGTCGGCCGGCAGGACCTGCACGCCGGCGAAGGCCGCCACGCCGAGGCAGCAGACCACGCCGGAGGCGAGCGCCACCCGCGACGGGCGGCGGGTCAGGGGGTTAATGAGGGCGCCGAGGCGGGTACGGAGCGAGGGAGCGGCCTCGGTGCCACGAAGAACGCCGACCTGAACGGACGAGGGGGTATCGTCCGAACGGCCAGTCGGGCCCTCGTGGGCGTACTGGTCGTCGATGGTGTCGTCGTCACGCATCCGACGACGTTAGGCAGGCGTTTCCCCGGCCACCCACCGTGAGCGAGTGGCCATCGCCACAATCCGACGGGTCGAACCGGGACGCGTCGACGGTGCCGTGTGGCTGCGGGGCGCAACCCCGCAGAACCGGCATCTCGGGAAGGTGCGCCGGCGGCGGGAGTCCCGGAACGACGGGGTCGACACCGCCGCCCCGGCCAGCATGATCGACCATATCCCCCGTTGGTATGAGCGATCGGTAGACCGACGGACAACCGCGCCTCGGATGATCGGCGAAATGCGCGCTTCGTCCGTCTTTGCTCGGCAGGATCGCCGCGAACCGCCCGTTGCTGGAATGGATACCGCGGGCGGGTACGTTCGGCGAACCGGGAGCCGTGCGCGCACGGCGGCCCGTACGCGCGTTTCCTCAGGAGGTCCGACCGGTGCTCGACCCACACGAGCTCTACCAGCTCACCGACGACCTGCCCGACCTCGGGCAGCCGGTGCTGATCCAGGCCCTGACCGGCTTCGTCGACGCCGGCAACGCGAGCCGCCTGGCCCGTGAGCAGCTGCTCACCTCGCTGGAGTCGCGTCAGATCGCCACCTTCGACGTCGACCAGCTCTTCGACTACCGCTCCCGCCGCCCGGTGATGACCTTCGTCGAGGACCACTGGGAGCACTACGACGCCCCGGAGCTGGCGCTGCACCTGCTGCACGACGACGACGAGACCCCCTTTCTGCTGCTCACCGGCCCGGAGCCGGACCTGCAGTGGGAGCGGTTCGTGGCCGCGGTCGCCGCCCTGGCCACCCGACTCGACGTCCGGCTCACCGCCGGGCTCAACTCCATCCCGATGGCCGTGCCGCACACCCGCCCCACCGGGGTGACCGCGCACGCCACCCGGCGCGAGCTGATCTCCGGCTACGAGCCCTGGCTCCAGCGGGTGCAGGTCCCGGGCAGCGTCGGTCACCTGCTGGAGTACCGGCTCGGCGAGGCGGGCCGGGACGCGATCGGCTTCGCCGCGCACGTGCCGCACTACGTCGCCCAGACCGAGTACCCGGCCGCCGCCGAGGTGCTGCTCTCCTCGGTCTCCCGCAGCACCGGGCTGCTGCTGCCCAGCGACAGCCTGCGCACGGCCGCCGAGGTGGTGCGGGTCGAGATCGACCGGCAGGTCGCCCAGACCGACGAGGCCGCCGCGCTGGTCCAGGCCCTGGAGGAGCAGTACGACGCGTTCGCCCGTGGGCGCGGCGAGAAGAACCTGCTGGCCGCCGAGGCCGGGCCGCTGCCCACCGCCGACGAGCTCGGCGCCGAGCTGGAGCGGTTCCTGGCCGAGCAGACCCGACCCGGCGACACCCCGAACGGCTGACCCGGCCGACCGCTGGGCCAGCGCGCGGCCGGTCCGGAGCGGATCATGCGGCGCGCCGGCCCGGCTGGCCCGGCCCGGACCGTGAGCCCGGATGCGGCAGGCCGACCGCCCGCGCGCGGCCGGTCCGAGCGGATCATGCGGCGCGCCGGCCGGGCTGGCCGGGCACGCGGGGGCCGGATACGGCAGGCTGAAGGCATGCGTCTGGCGACCTGGAACGTGAACTCGGTGAAGGCCCGCCTGCCCCGGCTGCTCGACTGGCTGGCCACCACCGGCCCGGACGTGGTCTGCCTGCAGGAGACCAAGTGCCCCGACGGCGCCTTCCCCAGCGCCGAGGTGGCCGAGCTGGGCTACGAGGTGGCCAGCCACAGCGACGGCCGGTGGAACGGGGTGGCGATCCTGTCCCGGGTCGGGCTGGCCGACGTGGCGGTCGGGTTCTCCGGCGAGCCCGGGTTCCCCGAGCCGGAGGCCCGGGCCATCTCGGCCAACTGCGACGGGGTCCGGGTCTGGTCGGTGTACGTGCCGAACGGCCGCTCCCCCGACGACCCGCACTACGCGTACAAGCTGGCCTGGTTCGCCGCGCTGCGCGACGCGTTGGAGCCGGAGCTGGCCGGCGGGGCGCCGGTGGCGGTCTGCGGCGACTTCAACGTCGCCCCCACCGACGCCGACGTCTGGGACCCGGGGCTCTTCGTCACCTCCACCCACGTCACGCCGGCCGAGCGGGCCGCCCTGGCGGCGCTGCGCGACCTCGGGCTGGTCGACGTGGTGCCGACCCCGATGAAGGGCCCGCACCCCTACACCTACTGGGACTACCGGGCCGGGATGTTCCACCAGAACAAGGGCATGCGGATCGACCTCGTCTACGCCTCGGCGCCGTTCGCCCGGGCGGTCCGCTCCGCGTACGTCGACCGGGAGGCCCGCAAGGGCAAGGGCCCCTCCGATCACGCCCCGATCGTGGTCGACGCCGAGCTGGTGCCGGCCGTCGAGTCGTTCTGAGGCGCGTCTCGACGGGGGCGGTCCGGCGGGACCGGCCGTCGTCGCGGCGCGGGCGGGACGTCCGGCCGGCTGGTCGGCCGCTGGTTAGGGTGGAGCCATGGCAGTCGTGAAGATCAACGCGATCGACGTCCCGTCCGGCGCCGGCGAGGAGCTGGAGAAGCGGTTCGCCGCCCGGGCCGGCGCGGTGGAGAACTCCCCCGGCTTCCTCGGCTTCGAGCTGCTGCGCCCGGTCGCCGGGGAGAGCCGCTACTTCGTCTACACCCGGTGGGAGAGCGAGGAGGCGTACCAGGCGTGGGCGGCCGGCCCGGCCCGGGCCGCGCACGCCGGCGGCGAGGGCGGCGAGCAGCGACGGCCGGTGGCCTCCGGCGCCACGCTGCTGGAGTTCGAGGTCGTCCAGCAGGTCACCGGCAAGGGCTGAGCGCCCGGCCGGTCAGGGCTGGCGGGTCTCGGCCAGCGAGGCGAAGGCGATGACATTGTCCTCGTAGCCGGTCCGGCCACCGACCCAGGCGCCGCCGCAGGTGATCAGCCGCAGCGCCGGCGGCCCGTCGGCGCCGTAGACCCGGTCGGCCGGCAGATGGGACTTGGCGAAGTACTCGACCGAGTCGACGGTGAACAGCGCGATCTTGCGGTCCTCCCGGGTCACCTCGATCCGGTCGCCGGGCTTGAGCTTGCGCAGGTCGTAGAAGACGGCCGGGCCGCTCTTGGAGTCGACGTGCCCGACGATGATGGCCCGGCCCGGCTCCCCCGGGGTCGGGCCGCGGTCGTACCAGCCGGTCTCGTGGTGCCGGTTCAGCGGCGGCACGGCGATCGACCCGTCCTTCGCCTGCCCCACCGGGGCCACCGGGGCGGTCACCTGGATGGCCGGCACCGCGAGGCTCACCGGCCGGCTGGCCGGCAACCCGCCGCCCCGCCCGGCCGCGGGCCGCTCCTGCGCGTCCGCCGGGCGCTGCTGGCCGGCCGTCCAGTCCAGCGGCCCGACGGTACGACCGAGACCCGCGCCGGTGGCGAAGACGCCGAGCAGCACCAGGGCTGCCGCGAGCGGCACCGACCAGGGGCTGCGTGCCGAGGTACGGTCGCCGCGGGCGGCCGGTGTCGAGGCGGGTTGCGGGGCCATCGCGCCGCTCAGCCTCGGGCGGCGCCACGGGGGCGGCGGGCCGCGATGATGCCGACGGTCGCGCCGGCGATGGTCAGGGCCAGGCCACCGGGTACGAGCAGGCCGGCTAGGTTGGCGCCGGCGGCACCGCCGCCGAAGCCGGTGTGCGGGCCGGGGCTGGGCTTCATCGACTTGACCACCTGGAGCATCGTCGAGGCGGTCGCGCCGTCCCGGCATTCCAGCTTGACCCGGTAGTTGCCCGGCCGGGTCCGCTCCCGGACCTCCGCCGAGGCGGTCAGCTCACCACGCTGGGAGTGCACCTGCACGCGGCCGAAGGCGTCGGAGACCACCGTTGCCGGGATGGAGTTGTCCCGGCAGCTGGCCCGGATGCCGACCAGGTAGCCGGGCTGCACCGGGCTCGGGCGCACCTCGACGAAGACCACGCCGGGGGACGGCTGCGGCTCGCCGGGTTGCTCCGGCCAGCCCTGAGCCGGCTCACCCGGGGCCGGGGCCACCGCGGCTGGCGGTGCGGCGAGCGCCGCGCCCGCCCCGAACACTGCCGGGCTGAGGGCACCGAATGTGATGGCCAACGCGGTGCGCTGGAGCGTGATCGACATCCTGCCCCCTTCCGGCCGCCTCGGGCAGTGCCGGGACAGCGAGCGCCGGCCTGCCGTACGGGATGAATCGTCTCACCCCCGGGCGTACATCACATCCGATACGACGGATCCGTCGCGTACGCTCGGGTCGCTGTGACCTCCACCGACCAGAACCTCGCCGTCCCGGCGGCCCCGCCGGCCGCCCGGATCCTTACCTTCCACCCCCGCCGCGGCCGGATGAGCGGCCGCCAGACGGACGCGCTGGAACGGCTCTGGCCGGAGTACGGCGTCGACATCGCCGAGCTCGACGGCCCCTTCGACCCGGCCGCGCTCTTCGGCCGGGACGCTCCCGTGGTGCTCGAGATCGGCTCCGGCATGGGCGACGCCACGGCGGCGATGGCCGTCGCCGACCCGGGCCGGGACTACCTGGCCGTCGAGGTGCACACGCCCGGCCTCGGCAACCTGCTGGAACTCATGGAGCGGCACGGGCTGACCAACGTCCGGGTGGCCAAGGGCGACGCGCTGGACCTGGTCCGGGCCATGCCGACCGGCGCCCTGGACGCGGTGCACGTCTTCTTCCCCGACCCCTGGCCCAAGGCCCGGCACCACAAGCGGCGGATCATCCAGCCCGAGCACGTGGCCCTGCTCCGCTCCCGCCTGCGGCCGGGCGGCACCCTGCACTGCGCCACCGACTGGGCCGAGTACGCCGAGTCGATGCGGGAGACCCTGACCGCCGACCCCGGCCTGGCCGACCCGCACGGCGGCTTCGCGCCCCGACCCCCGTACCGCCCGGTCACCAAGTTCGAGCGCCGCGCCCTCACCGCCGGCCGCCCCGTCTTCGACCTCATCCACCACCGCCACCCCTGACCCACCCCTCCCCCAGCCCGCCGCCGCCCCCACCCGGCCGACGCCGGGCGCTCTTTCCGAGAAAGAGTGCCTATCGCGGCGGGAATAGCCACGCTTTCTCTGAAAGTGCGATGCGCGAAGGGCCGGGGCGCGAGGGGGCGGGGCGCGGGGGCGGCGTACCCGGTTGGCGGGTGGGGGTGTGGGGCGGGCACGATGGAGCGGATATGACGCTCACTGCCGCGCTGCCTCGAAGCGCCGACCCCGACACCCTCTACGACGCGTTCGCCGGCTGGGCGAAGGAGCGCGGCCTCGACCTCTACCCCCACCAGGAGGAGGCGGTCATCGAGATCGTCTCCGGCGCGAACGTGATCATGAACACGCCGACCGGCTCCGGCAAGAGCCTGGTCGCGATCGCGGCGCACTTCGCCGCCCTGGCCGACGACCGGACCACCTTCTACACCGCGCCGATCAAGGCGCTGGTGTCGGAGAAGTTCTTCGCCCTCTGCGAGGTCTTCGGCGCGGAGAACGTCGGCATGCTCACCGGCGACGCCAGCGTCAACGCGGACGCCCCGATCATCTGCTGCACCGCCGAGATCCTGGCCAACCTCGCGCTGCGCGAAGGGTCCCGGGCGGACGTCGGCCAGGTGGTCATGGACGAGTTCCACTTCTACGCCGAGCCCGACCGGGGGTGGGCGTGGCAGGTGCCGCTGATCGAGCTGCCCCAGGCGCAGTTCGTGCTGATGTCGGCCACGCTCGGCGACACCACCCGGTTCGTCGACGACCTGACCCGGCGCACCGGGCGCTCCACGGCCGTCGTCCGCTCCGCCGAGCGGCCGGTCCCGCTGCTCTTCTCGTACGCGATGACCCCGCTGCACGAGACCCTGGAGGAGCTGCTGGAGACCAAGCAGGCCCCGGTCTACGTCGTGCACTTCACCCAGGCCGCCGCGCTGGAACGCGCGCAGGCGCTGATGAGCGTCAACGTCTGCACCCGGGCCGAGAAGGACATGATCGCCCAGGCGATCGGCAACTTCCGATTCACCTCCGGCTTCGGCAAGACCCTGTCCCGGCTGGTCCGGCACGGCATCGGCGTGCACCACGCCGGCATGCTGCCCAAGTACCGCCGGCTGGTGGAGACCCTCGCCCAGGCCGGCCTGCTCAAGGTCATCTGCGGCACCGACACCCTGGGCGTCGGCATCAACGTGCCCATCCGCACCGTGCTCTTCACCGGCCTGTCCAAGTACGACGGGGTGCGTACCCGGCTGCTCAAGGCCCGCGAGTTCCACCAGATCGCCGGACGGGCCGGGCGGGCCGGCTTCGACACCCTCGGCCGGGTGGTGGTGCAGGCCCCCGAGCACGTCATCGAGAACGAGAAGGCCCTGGCCAAGGCCGGCGACGACCCGAAGAAGCGGCGCAAGGTGGTCAAGAAGAAGCCGCCGGAGGGGTCGGTCGGCTGGGGGCAGCCCACCTTCGAGCGCCTGGTCGAGGCCGAGCCGGAGCCGCTGACCTCCAGCTTCCAGGTCAGCCACTCGATGCTGCTCAACGTCATCGGCCGCCCCGGCGACGCGTTCGCCTCGATGCGGCACCTGCTCACCGACAACCACGAGGACCGGGCCGCCCAGCGCCGGCACATCCGCCGGGCCATCGCGATCTACCGGGCGCTGCGCGCCGGCGGGGTGGTCGAACAGCTCGACGAGCCGGACGAGGCCGGCCGCCGGGTCCGCCTCACCGTCGACCTCCAGCTCGACTTCGCCCTCAACCAGCCGCTGTCGCCGCTGGCGCTGGCCACGATCGAGCTGCTCGACGTCGAGTCCCCCTCGTACGCCCTCGACGTGCTCTCGGTCATCGAGTCGATCCTCGACGACCCGCGGCAGGTGCTCTCCGCGCAACAGTTCAAGGCCCGCGGCGAGGCGGTGGCCGCGATGAAGGCCGAGGGCATCGAGTACGAGGCCCGCCTCGAACTGCTCGACGAGGTGACCTGGCCCAAGCCGCTCGCCGAGCTGCTGGAGGCCGCGTACGAGATGTACCGGCAGGGCCACCCGTGGGTCGCCGACCACCAGCTCGCCCCCAAGTCCATCGTCCGGGACATGTACGAGCGGGCGATGACCTTCACCGAGTACGTGCAGTTCTACGGGCTGTCCCGCTCGGAGGGCCTGGTGCTGCGGTACCTCGCCGACGCGTACAAGACGCTGCGGCAGACCGTGCCCGAGGACGCCAAGACCGAGGAGCTGGTCGACCTCATCGAGTGGCTGGGCGAGCTGGTCCGTCAGGTCGACTCCAGCCTGATCGACGAGTGGGAGCGGCTGCGCAACCCGTCCGACGTGGCGGAGCTGGCCTCCTCGCTGGAGGACAAGCCGCCGGCGGTCACCCGCAACGCCCGCGCCTTCCGGGTGCTGGTACGCAACGCGCTGTTCCGGCGGGTCGAGCTGGCCGCGCTGCGCCGCTGGTACGACCTGGGCGAGCTGGACTCCGCGTCGGGCTGGGACGCCGACGCGTGGGCCGAGGCGCTGGAGCCGTACTTCGAGTCGTACGACTCGATCGGGGTCGGCCCCGACGCGCGCGGGCCGGCGCTGCTGATGATCGAGCAGGGCCGGGAGCGCTGGACGGTACGGCAGATTCTCGACGACCCCGAGGGCGACCACGACTGGGGCATCAGCGCCGAGGTCGACCTCGCCGCGTCCGACGAGGCGGGCGCCGCGGTCGTCCGGATCACCGACGTCGGGCAGCTGTAGAAAAGAGTTCCGCGGGGCCGTCCGGAGTGTCCGGGCGGCCCCTTTCGTACCCTGGGCGATGTCACCCCGGTCGATTAGAATGTATGTACTAATCGAGTTCCTGACCTGGGAGGACGCTCGTGACCGCGCCCACCTCCGCCGCCCCGCTCACCCCCTACGCCACGCTCCTCGGCTTCACCCGGTACGTCGACCGCACCGGGCCGACCAAGGCCACCTTCGTCGGTGGGCTGCGCAAGCAGCGGGCCAGCCGGCACGGGTTCAACCCGCACGGCCAGTTCGTCAAGGCCCTCAAGGCCGACATCGCCTTCCACACCGGCGGCACCCACCTCGCCGGCGTGGCCGACGTGGTCAAGCCCCGGTGGCGCCCGCTCTACCAGGCACTCGTCCCCGGGGCGACGGCCTGGCTGGAGTCCCTCGGCGAGCCGGCCGGCATCGACCTGGCCCAGACCCGCGACGCGCTTGCCATGCTGGGCGACCTGCCCGTCAAGATCAACCCGCACTTCGGCATCCGGTACGCCGACGGCCACGCCGAGGCGGTCCGGCTGCACTTCGACGAGGCTCCGCCGAGCGAGGAGGCGACGCTGGCCACCCTGCACCTGATGGCCCGGCACATGGACGCGGTGCTGCCGCACGCCGAGCCGGTCCTGGTCGACGTGCGGCGGGGCGAGGCCCACCGGATGCCCGACACGATCAAGCCCGAGCAGGTCGAGCAGTGGCTGGCCGGCGAGGCCGCCGCCTTCCGCGCCATCTGGTCCACCGCCGCCTGACCCGACGTCCCCGTCCGGGCCGGCCACCGGTCCGGTCGGGTGCGACGTGCGGCCCCCCGGTCCGGGCCGGCTACCGGCCCGGACCGTGCAACGCCGCCCGGGGCCGGGCCGGCCACCGGCCCGGACCGTGCAACGTGCCGCCCCGGTCCGGGCCGGCCACCGGCCCGGGCGGTGCAACGTGCCGCCCCGGCCGGGGCCGGCCACCGGTCCGGACGATGCGAGGTGCTGCTCCGGGCGCGCCGCCACCTCGGGATCGGTGGCGGCGCGCCAGGTCAGCCCGTGGGGCGGGGTCCGGCGGGTCAGCCAGAGCTGTCGGCGCGGCGCAGCAGCCCCGCGGTGACCAGGCCGCCGACGAGGACCGCGACGGCGCCCACCGTCTGCCCGGTCTCCAGCGCCGCGCGGAACGCGTCGGAGACGACCTGCCGTTCGGTCTCCGACCGGGCGGCGGCCACGGCGGCGGGGAGCGATCCCGCGCCGGCCAGGGCGGGCGGCAGCAGCGCGGCGAACCGGGCGTTCAGCACGGCACCCAGCACGGCGATGCCCAGGCTGCCGCCGACCTCGGTCATGGTGCCGTCCACGCCCGCACCGACGCCGGCCTTGCGCGCCGGCACGGTGCTCATCACCGCCTCGACGATGGCCGGGTTGGCCAGCGCGCAGCCGGCGCCCATCAGCAGCAGCCCGCCGAGCAGCACGGGGTAGCCGTCCCCCGGTGCGTGCGTGACGACCGTGAGGCCGCCGGCCAGCAGCGCCATCCCGACGGCGATCGCCGCCGGCGACCCGAGCCGGCGGATGACCCGGGCGGCGACGCCGGCGAGGTTGAGCACGACGATGCAGAGCGCGAAGGGCACCATCCGCAGCCCGGCCTCCCACGCCGAATAGCCGCGCACGAACTGGAGATGCTGGGTCAGCAGGAACAGTGCGCCGGTGGCGCCGAAGGTGATCAGGACGACCCCGG
The DNA here is from genome assembly GCF_900091515.1 of Micromonospora purpureochromogenes. NCBI lineage: Bacteria > Bacillati > Actinomycetota > Actinomycetes > Micromonosporales > Micromonosporaceae > Micromonospora > Micromonospora purpureochromogenes. The sequence goes on from NZ_LT607410.1 coordinate 4,821,065, forward strand.
AGACCGCGCCGACGAACCGGCGTTCGGAGAACAGGCTCATGTCCAGCATCGGGGCCGGGATCCGCCGTTCCCACGCCACGAAGAGCACCAGCAGGAGCACGCCGGCGCCGGCCGCGCCGAGCACCGCCGGCGCCGCCCACCCATGGTCCGGGCCGGAGATGATCGCCCAGACCACCCCGGTCAGGCCGGCCGTGGAGAGCAGCACGCCGAGCAGGTCGAGGCGGCCGTCCACCGGGTCGCGGGACTCCGGCACCAGCACCCGGGCGGCCAGCAGGCAGACCAGCACGATCGGGACGTTGACCAGGAAGATCGCGTTCCACGGCAGGTGGGCGAGGATGGCGCCGCCGATCGGCGGCCCGGCCGCGAAGCCCAGCGCGCTGGTGGCCGCCCAGAGACCGATCGCCCGGGGCCGCTCGGCCGCGTCGAAGATCTGCATGGCGACCGCGAGGGTGGCGGTGACCAGGAGGGCACCGCCGATCCCCATGCCGGCCCGGGCGGCGATGAGCTGACCGCTGGTCCCGGCGAGCCCGGCGGCCAGCGAGCCGGCACCGAACAGGACCAGGCCGGCGAGCAGCATCCGCCGCCGCCCGTACCGGTCGGCGGCGCTGCCGGCCGTGAGCAGCAGGCCGCACTGCACCAGCGCGTACGCGTTGATCATCCATTGGACGTCGGCGGTGGTGGCGTCCAGTTCGCCGGTGAGCACCGGGATCGCCACGGTCAGCACGGTGTTGTCGAGGACCACGGTGACCTGGGCCAGGCAGAGCACGGCCAGGATCAACCAGCGGTGCCGGACCGGGCCGGCCGCCCGGATCCCCGCCGCCGGACTGCCGTCGCGCACCGCGCCGGGGGCGCTCATCGCGGCGGGGCGAAGCGGGCGAGCGGGTTGGTCAGGGTGCCGACGAACTGCAACGCGGCCGACGGGTCGGCGAGGTCGACCATCTGCCGGTTGTTGCGCAGTTGCAGCCGGTTCAGGCAGGACAGCGGGAACTCGGCGGCGAAGAGGTCGTGCCGGCGCAGCCGATCGGCCAGGTGCGGGACGCTGCGGTGATAGTCGGCGGCGCACTCGGCCACCGTGCGCCAGAACTGGTCCTCGGCCAGGACGCCCTCGGTGACCAGGATGGCGTTGAGGTGGCGCAGGAAGCAGTCGAACACGTCGGTGAAGATCGACAGGATCTTCTCCTCGCCGGGGACGGCGACCCGGATGCGTCGCACCGCCGGTGGCAGGTCGGCCTCGGGGTCCATCACCGCGATCTCCTCGGCGATGTCCTTGAAGATCACCCGCTCCACCGCCCCGTCGTGCAGCACCAGGATCACGTTCTCCCCGTGCGGCATGAAGGCCAGGTCGTGGGCGTAGAGGCTGTGCAGCAGAGGGACCAGGTAGGCGTCGAGGTAGCGGCGCAGCCAGACCGTCGGCGCCAGCCCCGACTCCGCGACCAGCGCGCCGGCCACCGAGCGGCCGCCCCGGTCGACGTGCAGCAGGGACGCCATGGTCGCCAGCCGGCGGCCCGGCTCCAGCCCGTTCACCGGGCTCTCCCGCCAGAGCGCGGCCAGCATCTTCCGGTACGGGGAGTACCGGTCGGTCGCCGCCTCGTACTGCCGGTGGCGGTAGCCGATCGCGGCGCGCTCCCGGATGATCGTCAGCCGGCTGCGCCGGAACACGGGGTCGGTGGCGACGAGGTCGGCCAGCCAGTCGTTGATCGCCGGGGTGTGCTCCATGTACGCGGCGGACAGCCCGCGCATGAAGCCCATGTTGAGCACCGACAGGGCGGTCTTGACGTAGTGCTTCTCGGGGTGGGTGACGTTGAAGAAGGTGCGGATGGACTGCTGGGCGAGGTACTCGTCGGGGCCCTCGCCGAGGCAGACCAACTGCCGCCGGGCCACCTCGCCGGCGAAGGTGACGGAGAGCTTGTTCCACCACTGCCACGGATGCACCGGGAGGAGCAGGTAGTCGGCCGGGTCCAGGCCCAGCCCGGTGAGGGTACGGGCGAAGGCGGCGAGCGTGTCGTCGTCGAGTTCGGCGCGGACCAGGGTGTCGTAGTCCAGGTCGGCGGCGCAGCTGAAGGTGGTGTGGTCGCGGTGTGCGGCCAGCCAGATCAGGCGGACCGGCCGGGCGGCCTCCGGGGCGTACCGGTGGTACTCGTGCACCCCGAAACCGATCCGGCCGTTGTTGGCCACGAAGCAGGGGTGCCCCTCGGTCATCTGCGTCTCGACGTCCTGGAAGTCCGCCCGGGCCAGCTTGGTGGCGTCCATCGCCGGCTTGCCGAGCTTGTACGCGGTGCCGGCCAGCGTCGAGGTGATCTCCTCGAGGTAGACCGGCAGGATCTCGTCGGTGAGGCCGAGCGCCCCGCGCAGGTCGAGGCAGAGGTCGACGGCGTCCAGCGGCAACTCGCGGCCGCCGGAGTGCCGGCTGATGCTGGCCGCGTCGACCTGCCAGTGCCGCAGGGCGAGCAGCCGGGCGGTGAACCGGTACTCGACGGTGCCGTCGTCGCCGCGTACCCGGTAGCGGTCCGCGCCGAGCGGCTCCGGGGTGATCAGTCGTTCGTGGGCGAACTCCGCGAGGGCCTTGCGGACCAGCAGCCGGTTGGCCTCGGCCCAGTGCCCCGGGGTCAGGTGGTCCACGGATGCGAGGGGGTTCACGCGGGCAGGTCTCCTCGGGTGGCGGCCAGGAACGTCTCACGGGTGCAGACGCTGAGCAGGGCGTCCTTCTCGGGCTTGCGGATCGGGCCGACGACGGTGAAGCCCACGGCGGCGTTGAGCGCGTGCACGGCGTGGTTGCGCACGTCCGGTTCGACGACGACGCGGCGGACGGCCGGGTCGGCGAAGAGCCACGCCATGACCGTGGTGATCACGGCGCGGGTGAAGCCGTGCACGGGGGTGGCGGCGGGCGCGCAGAGGAAGTGCATGCCGACGTCGCCGTCGGCGGCGTCGTGCAGGCCGACGAGTTCGACGTGCGCGGGGTCGTACCGCTCGGCGAGGAAAGCCGGGCGGCCGCGCCACGTGCCGAGGTACGCGTCGTGGTGCGGGTGCGCGGCGATCCGCCGGTACTCGTGGGCCACCCGGGCCACGTCGGCGTCCTGCATCAGCCAGAACGCGGCCCTGGGGTGGGTGACCCAGCCGTGCAGCAGCGCGGCGTCGCCGTCCGGATCGAGGGTACGCAGGGCGAACTCGCCGAGCCGGTCGTCGACCCGACGGAACACCGTCACGCGGTCACCGCCACCGGCGCGCCGAACTCCTGGAAGGCGATGCGCCGCTCGATCGGGTAGTGCTCGCGCCCGGTCAGCTCGCGGATGATCCAGGAGTTGCGGTACGCGCCCATGCCGAGGTCCGGCGAGGTGATGCTGTGCGCCTGGGTGCCGGCGTTCTGGAGGAAGACGCCCCGGCCGGTGTGATCGACGGAGTAGTTGCGGGCGACGTCGAAGCGGCCGTGCGAGTCCCAGCGGAGCCGGTCGCGGATCGGCTCCAGGAAGTCGGGTACCCGGTAGTGGTAGCCGGTGGCCAGCACCAACCCCTCGGTGGTGAGGGTGAAGTCGCGGCCCTGCTCGACGTTGCGCAGGCCGAGCGTGTACGTCCCGCTCGCCGGGTCGTGGGTGGCGGTGCTCAGCGCGGTGTTGGTCATCAGCCGGGTGGGCACCGGGCCGGCCACGCTGCGGGCGTAGAGCAGGTCGAAGATGTCGTTGACCAGGTCGGCGTTGATGCCCTTGAACAGGCCCTTCTGCTCGGCCTCCAGCCGGTACCGGGTCGCCTCGGGCAGGGCGTGGAAGTAGTCCACGTAGTCCGGCGAGGTCATCTCCAGGGTGAGCTTGGTGTACTCCAGCGGGAAGAACCGCGGCGAGCGGGTGACCCAGTTGAGCTGGTAGCCGTGGGTGCCGATGTCGGCGAGCAGGTCGTGGTAGATCTCGGCCGCGCTCTGCCCGCTGCCGACCACGGTGACGCTGCGCTTGGCCCGCAGCGCCGCCCGGTTCTCCACGTACCGCGAGTTGTGGATCACGTCGCCGCCCAGGTCCCGGCAGGCGTCTGGGACGTGGGGCGGGGTGCCGGTGCCCAGCACCACGTGCCGGGCCCGGTGGGTGACCCGCCGGCCGGCCGCCAGGGCGTGCACGACGTACCGCTCGTCGGCCGGGTCGTACTCGATGGAGGTGACCTCGTGGCCGAACCGGACGGTGGACAGTCTCGCCGCCGCCCACCGGCAGTAGTCGTTGTACTCGCTGCGCAGCGGGAAGAAGCTCTCCCGGATGTAGAACGGGTACAGCCGCCCGGACTCCTTGAGGTAGTTCAGGAACGAGTAGGGCGAGGTGGGGTCGGCCAGGGTGACCAGGTCGGCGAGGAACGGCGTCTGCAGGCGGGTGGACTCGAGCAGCATGCCGGGATGCCAGTTGAAGTCGTCGCGGGCCTCGAGGAAGAGGCCGTCGAGGTCGCCGATCGGCGCGGTCAGGCAGGCCAGGCCCAGGTTGTACGGGCCCAGCCCGACGGCGATGAAGTCGTGGGTCGACATGGGTTTCTCCAGGGCGGGACGGCCGGTCAGCGGATGGGGCAGGACAGCTCACCGGCCGTGCGGGTACGCACGTACCAGCCGGCGTGTTCGGCGATCAGGTCGAGGACGTGGGCGATGTCGGCCACGGTCGTCTCGGGGTTGAGCAGGGTGAACTTCAGGTGGTGCGCGCCGTCCACGGTGGTTCCCGCGACGAGGGCGGCGCCGGACGCGGCCAGCGCCTCGCGGGCGTACAGGTTGGCCTCGTCGACGAGTGCCCGGCCGGGACCGGAGGGCAGGTAGCGGAAGACCACGGTGCTGAGCTGGGACCGGGTCACCACCTCGAAGCGGGGGTCCTCGGTGAGCAGGTGCCAGGCGGCGGCGGCCCGGTCGATCACCTCGTCGAAGAGCGCCCCGACCGCGTCCGGGCCCATGATGCGCAGGGTGAGCCAGAGCTTCAGGGCGTCGAAGCGGCGGGTGGTCTGGATGCTCTTGTCGACCTGGTTGGGGATGTGCTGCTCGACCGCCCGGGCCGGGTTGAGGTAGTCGGCGTGCCAGGTGGCGTGCCGCAGCACCCGGCGGTCGCGCACCAGCAGCGCGCTGGAGCTGACCGGCTGGAAGAAGGACTTGTGGTAGTCCACGGTCACCGAGTCGGCCCGGTCGATGCCGTCGAGCAGGTGCCGCCGGGTCGGCGAGACCAGCAGCCCGCAGCCGTACGCGGCGTCGACGTGCAGCCACACGCCGGCCGCCGCGCAGATGTCGGCGATCCGCGCCAGCGGGTCGATGGTGCCGAAGTCGGTGGTGCCGGCGGTCGCCACCACGGCCATCACCCGCAGCCCCTCCCGACGGCACCGGTCGATCTCCCGGGCCAGTTCGTCGGTGCGCATCCGGCGCCCGGCGTCGGTGCCGACGGTGACCACCGCGTCGGCGTCGAGGCCGAGCAGCTTCGCCGCCTTCTGCACGCTGAAGTGGCCGGCCGCCGAGGTGAGGATCCGCAGCCGGGACAGTGACTCCGGGCGGGACGGGCGGGTGCCGCCCGACGTCCCCGCCCGGTCGACCGCCTCCTCCCGGGCCAACAGCATCGCCTGCAGGTTCGACTGCGTCCCGCCGCTGGTGAACACCCCGTCCGCGGCCGGCCCGAGGCCGACCCGGTCGATCGTCCAGTCGATCAGGCGGCGCTCGATCAGCGTGCCGCCAGCGCTCTGGTCCCAGGTGTCCAGCGAGGAGTTGACCGCGCTGAGCACCGCCTCGCCGAGCAGCGCCGGGATCACCACCGGGCAGTTCAGGTGCGCCAGGTAGCGCGGGTGGTGGAAGTACACCGCGTCGCGCAGGTAGACGTCCTGGAGCTCGTCGAGCGCTGCCCCGGTGTCGCCGAGCGGCCGGTCCAGGTCGATGCCGGCGATCCGGGGCGCGAGGTCCTGCGGGGTGACGCCGGTGAAGGGCCGGTCGGCAGCGGCGACCCGGTCGGCCACCCGGTCGACGCCCTCGGCCAGCACCCGCCGGTAGGCCGCGACGGTGCCGGCGGTGAACAGGTGGGCCCGGTCGGCGGCCACCTGGCCGGGGACGGCTCCGGTCGGGAGGGCCTGAACGGTTGCTCCGGGCAGACTCATGGCAGTCCTCAACGGTCGAGAGTGGACACGGCGGGCGGGCGGGCGACGGCGCGGCGGCCACCAGCGGTCCCGAGTTGATCGAGTGAAGTTAGGGTACCCTAACCTAAGTTCGGGTCAATGCCGCACCGGCTCGGCGCGCCGCGACTCGGCGATCGGCGGCTCCCCCGCGGCGTCGGACGCGGGCGCGGGTGCGAACCGGCGCTGGTGGGCGACGCCCACCGCGACGCCGAGCACCACCAGGACCACGCAGGCCCCCGCGACGGCGGGATAGCCCGCCCGGTCGGCGGCGGCCAGCCCGATCGAGGCCGCCACGAACGAGCAGACCAGCCCGAACGAGGACAGGACGGTGAAGTCGGTGCCGCCGGTGCCGGGCCGCGAGTAGTCCATGTTGACCGTGTAGAGCACCACGTTGGCCACGGTGTACGCGGCCATGAAGCAGCACAGCGCGGCGACCGTTCCGCCCACCGGCGCCCGCCCGGTCAGCAGCGGCAGCAGCAGCGCCGTGGAGACCGCGAGGGACACGCCCGCGACGACGAGCACCGCGCCGCGTCCGAACCGGCCCACCCCGGCCCCGGCGAGCAGTCCGGCCACGACGGCGGGAGCGCTGGTCACCACGCCGGTCACCACCCCGATCCGCCCCAGGGACCAGCCGGCGTCCACCAGCGCCGGTGTGACCAGCGCGTACGCCGCGCCGGCGCCGGTGTAGACCAACGGCACGACGCCGAACGTCCACCACCGACAGCCGGGCTGGGCGAACACCGACAGCAGCGCCCGGTACGCCTGCGCGGCGGAGCCCACCCGGTCGACCCGGTCCGGCTCCCGGAACCGCCACACCACCAGCAGCCCCAGCGCGGTCAGCCCGGCCAGCAGCAGGATCGCCGGCCGCCAGCCGAAACGGTCGTAGACGACCACGCAGGCGCCGCCGCCGAGCAGGTTGCCGAGATAGCTGGCGGCGACCTGGACACCGTTGCCGGCCCCCCGGGCGCGCGCCGACAACAGCCGGACGGCGACGGCGTCGACGGCGATGTCCTGGGTCGCGGAGAGGAACACGTACGCGGCGCAGATCGCCACGATCGGACCCAGCTGACCCGCAGGCCGGTCGAACGGCAGCAGGGCGAGCAGCGACAGCACCAGGCCGGCCTGGAGCACCAGCAGCCAGGACCGGTAGTGGCCCCGCCGGCGTGATCCGTACCGGTCGAGGATCGGCGCCCAGAGGAACTTGAGCGGCCAGACCAGGCCGACGAACTGCAGCAGCGCCAACGTGTCCAGCGAGGTGCCGCCGTCACGCAGGATGGCGGTCAGGCCGACGGTGATGAAGCCGACCCCGAGGTACTGGGTGACGTAGAGCGCGGTCAGGGTGCCGAGGCGGCCGTTCACCGGGCGGTCCAGTAGCCGAGCGAGGTCACCTGGTGCCGGCCGGCGCCGAGGGTACGCCGGACGTGCCGGGTGATGCTGCGCGTACTGGCCGCCTCGCAGGCGACCCAGTAGTGGGCGTCGGGGGCGGCGGGCAGCGCCGCGCAGACCGTTTCGACCAGGTGCCGCCCGTCGTCCCGGCGGGGCACCCAGGTGACCTCGTGTCCCGCCCGGGCGCGCGGCGTCAGGGCCTGCTCGCCCTCGTCCGCGTACTCGAGCCAGACCGTCGCCGGGATGCCGGCGGCGGTGTCGAGCAGGCTGTTCACCGCCGGCAGCGAGGCGGCGTCGCCGACCAGGTGGAGGTGCGCGGGCGCGGGGTCCGGCAGGTGGAAGGCGCTGCCCTGGACGGTGGCGTCGATGGTGTCGCCGACCTCGGCCGTGGTGGCCCAGCGCGCGGCACACCCGTCGTGCAGGGCGAACTCCAGGTGGAAGCGCCCGGTGGCCGGGTGCGGGTCGACCAGTGTGTACGCGCGCTGGTGCGGTCGGCCGCCGTCGTCGAACCAGAGCCGGATCCACATGGTCGGGTGCACCCCGCACGACTCCAGCAGGCCGCCGCCGTCGATCAGCAGCCGCTGGTAGTGGCCGCCGACCGCCTCCGTGTCGAGCACGGTCAGCCGGAAGTCCCGGCCGCCCATGGCCTTGAGGACCAGGGCCTCCCAGTTGCGTTTCACGTGTCGCCCTCCAGTAAGGTTCGCCTTAGTTAGGGGAGGGTAACCTAAGTTGATATTCGATGAGCACGCGGCTCGCCGCCATTTCGCGCGGGCCGCGCGGTGACGGGCGTCTATCGCGACGCCCGGGGTGTACCGCATCTGCGCGCCGGGTCGGTCGACGAGTTGGCCCGGTTGCAGGGCCGGGTGGCCGCCCTCGACCGGGCCTGGCAGATCGAGGTCGAACGGTGGCGCTCGGAGGGCCGGCTCGCCGCGCAGGTCGGTCCGGACGCGCTGGGCTGGGACCGGTTCGCCCGGCGCGTCCGACTCGACGACACCGCGCGGCGGTGCTTCTACCGCCTCTCCCCCGCCACCCGGCGGTGGGTCACCGCTTACGTCGCGGGGGTCAACGAGGGGCTCGCCGAGGGGGCCGCCGGTGCCCCCGAGTTCGCGGCGGTCGGCGTGGCCCCCGGACGATGGCGGTCCTGGTCACCGCTGGGGGTCTTCCTCGTCCAGCACATCCTCTTCGCCACCTTCCCCAACAAGCTCTGGCACGCCCATGTCGCCGCCACCCTCGGCGCGGCGGCGACCGGGCTCTTCGCCGTCGAGGGCCCGGGCGGCTCCGGCAGCAACGCCTGGGCGGTACCCGGCGACGCCGCCACCGGCCGGGCGCCGGTCATCGCCGGCGACCCGCACCGCCTCCTCGAACTGCCCGGCATCTACCAGCAGGTACGCCTGGCCTGCCCCGAGTTCGACGTGCTCGGCTTCGCCTTTCCCGGCGTGCCGGGCCTGCCGCACTTCGGCCACGCGGGCGAGGTGGCCTGGGCGGTCACCAACGCGATGGCCGACTACCAGGACCTCTACCGCGAGCAGCTGCGCACCGACGGCGACCGGGTGCTGGTCCGCGACGCCGACGGCTGGGTGCCCGCACACCGCCACGTCGAGCGGATCGCCGTCCGCGGCGGCGACCCGGAGACCGTGGAGGTCGTCGAGACGCCGCGTGGTCCCGTGGTGGACCACGACCGGCACACCGGCGAGGGGATCAGCCTGCGCACCCCGGCCCGGGTCGAGACGGACCTCGGCTTCGAGGCCCTGCTGCCGCTGCTGCGCTCCCGCACCGTCGACGACGTCGCCGACGCGCTGCGCGCCTGGGTCGAGCCGGTCAACAGCGTCCTCGTGGCGGACCGCAGCGGGGCCGTCCACCAACTGGTCGCCGGGCTGGTGCCCGACCGGGACGAACGCTGCCGGTCGGAACCGGTGCCCGGCTGGGACCCGCGGTACCGGTGGCGCGGCGGGTACGCCGAGACGAAGCCGATCCCGGTCGAGGACATCGCCGTCTGCGCCAACGACCGCCGCCCCGACGTGGCCGACCTCGGCGCCGACTTCGCCCCGCCGCACCGCGCCGGCCGGATCCGGGCCCTGCTGGCCGACGGCGTCGCGGCCGAGGACGTACACATGGACACCCGGCTCGCCGTGACGCCGCTGCGCGAGCTGCTCCACCGGCTCGATCCCGACGACCTCGACCCGCCCGCCCGGGAGCTGCGGGACCGGCTCACCGCCTGGGACGGGTCGATGCGGGCCGACAGCACCGACGCGGGCGCCTTCGCCGCCTGGCGTACCGCGCTGGCCCGCCGGCTGCACGAGCATCCGAGCCTGCGCCCGTTGCGCGCCCCCGGCCCGTACGACGAGCTGTTCTTGCCGTGGACGGACCCGCTGTCGCGGATCGGCCACGCCCTCGACGGCGTCGTGGCCGGGTTGCACCGCCTCGGCGCCGACGTCGCGCCGGTGGCGGCCGCGGCGCTCGCGGACGTCGCCGCCGACGGGCCGCCGCCGGCCTGGAGGCGGCGACACCTGCTGCATCCGGTGCACCTGGGCGTGGCCCCCGCCGTCGACGCGGCGGTGGCCGCCATGCGAGCCGCGACCGCGCTGGCCGGCGACACCGACTGCGTGCTCGCCACCTCCAGCGTCCCCGGGGTCTCCGACGCCTGCTGGCGCGGGCCGGTCGCCCGGTACGTCTGGGACCTCGGCGACCGCGCCCGCAGCCGCTGGATCGTCCCGTTCGGCGCGTCCGGACGCCCCGACGACCCGCACTTCGCCGACCAGCTTCCCCGGTGGGCGGCCGGTGAACTGGACCCGGTGGACACCGACTGGCGACACCTGACCCGACAACCAGGAGACGAGAACCCGTGACGTACCAGCAGGACATCCCCGGCTTCGGCGAGCTGCGGCTCGTCGTGGTCGACCCGGCCGCCCACGCCGAGCTGCTGCACGACTGGGTCACCCAGCCGCGCGCGACGTTCTGGGGCATGGGCGGGTACACCGTGGACGAGGTACGCGAGGTCTACGCGTTCATCGACGGGCTGGACACGCACCACGCGTACCTGATCATGCTCGACGGCGAGCCGGTCGGCCTGTTCCAGACCTACCTGCCGGAGGCGGACCCGGTCGGCGAGCGGTACCCGGTACGAGCCGGCGACATCGGGATGCACCTGCTGCTCGCCCCCGGCGGCCGGCCGCCGCACGGCCTGACCACCGCCGTCGGCCCGGCCCTGGCCCGCTTCCTGTTCCGCGACCCCACCCGGCAGCGGATCGTGGTGGAACCGGACGTCCGCAACCACCTCGCGCTGCGCCGCCTCGAACGCGAGGGCTTCACCTTCGACGAAAAGATCGAGATGCCCGACAAGCGGGCCCAACTCGCCTTCCTCACCCGCCCCCGCTTCGAATCCACCCACCCCTGACCCCCCTCCCTTCGGGGCGCACTTTCCGAGAAAGCGTGGCTATTCCTCGTCGAATAGCCACGCTTTCTCGGAAAGAGCGCGGGGAGGGGGCGGGTTGTCCACAGGGGGTGGTGGGGGTGGGGCGGGGGGTGGAGGGTGGTGGGGTGGCTCGTACTCCTCGACGTCCTGATGCCCTGGTGGGGCGGGTGTTCTTTGCTCGCGAGGCGGTTCATGGTGGTTTGTTGACCAGGGGCGATCTCCGGAGCAGTGCCTGGCGGCGGGTCTTCCACAACGTCTACGCGGACGCCCGCCTCGACCTGTCCCATCGCGGCCGGTGCCGTGCCGCCGCGTCGTGGCTCTTTCCTCCCGGCTGCGCGATCGCCGGCCGGTCCGCCGTCGCGCTCTACGGCGGGGTGAGCCCACGGGCCGACGACCCGGTCGAGGTGCTGGTCCAGCCGGCGTCGCGATTCGGCCCGCTTTCCGGCCTGCTCATCCACGTCGCTCCCTGGCGCGAGGGCGAGGTCCGGCTCGTCGACGGATGTGCCGTCACCACGCCCGTTCGCACCTGCTGGGACCTGGCGAGCTGGCTCGACCTCGTCAACGCGATCGCACTGATCGACTCGCTCCGGCACGTCGGCGCCGTCGACCTGCCGGAGCTGGAGCACTACCTGGCCACGCGCCGTGGCGAGCGGGGCTGGCGGAGGTTCGCCCAGGCCGTGAGTTTGAGCGACGCCGGCGCCGAATCGCCACCGGAGTCGCAGCTGCGGGTACGACTCGTCGAGGCCGGCCTGCCCCGACCGGTAACCCAACACGTCATCGAACGGGCCGGCCGCTTCGTCGCCCGGGTCGACCTGGCCTGGCCCGAGTTGAAGGTCGCCATCGAGTACGACGGGCTCTGGCACCACGACCCGGACCAGTTCCACCGCGACCGGCGGCGTCTCAACCGGATGCTGGGCGACGACTGGATCGTCCTCCACGTCACCAGCAAGCGGATGCGCGAGGACTTCGACACCTTCCTCACCGAGGTTCGCACCGCCCTGACCACCCGCACCCGCCGCTGACCCCACCCCGCGCCCCGCCTCCCCCGCGCGCCCCGGGATGCCGGGACTGCCCGCGCGTCCTGCCGCCCATAGCCCCGCGCACACTCAGCGCCCAGGTGACCCTGACTGACGCGCACGCCACACCCCGCCGCCACACGCCCCGCCGCACCCGCCCGTCCGCCGCGCCGCGAGGTCGGGGCCCTCATACAGAGAAAGAGTGGCTATTCCACGTGGAATAGCCACTCTTTCTCTGAAAGTGCGCCCGCGAGGAGGCCGCGGCGGGGTGAGCGCGCCGGGGGGCGCGGGGGGGGTTAGGCGGTGAGGTGCTTGGCGAGGTCGTCGAGGATCTTGTTGGCGGCGCCGACGCCGATGCCGGTCATCCAGACCTCGTCGGAGACGACGTGCGCCTTGCCGGCCTTGACGGCCGAGAGGCCCTGCCAGAGCGAGCCGGCGGTGACCTTGGCCTGCTCGGCGGCGGCCTTCTCGCCGTACGCGGTCACGAAGATGACGTCACCGTCGACCTCGTTGATCCGCTCGGCGCTGACCAGGTCGAAGCGCTTGTCCTCCTTGCCCTCCAGGCGCTGCCGCTCGGGGCGGCCCAGCCCGGTGTCGCCGACGACGATGCCGGAGAAGGAGTCCGGGCCGTACACCCGGATGTTGCCGGGGATGAACCGCACGATGGAGACCTTGCGGGAGGCGGCGTCGCCCAGCTTCGCGCCGAGTTCCTCGGCCCGCTTCTCGTACGCGGCGAGCAGGTCGCGGGCCTGCTGCTCCTTGCCGAGCGCCTTGCCGTCGAGGAGCAGGTTCTCCTTCCAGGTGATGCCGACCTTCTCGGTGAAGACGGTGGGCGCGATGGCGCTCAGCTCGTCGTAGAACTTCTCCTGGCGGAACTTGCTGCCCAGGATGAGGTCCGGCTTCAGCGCGGTGATCGCCTCCAGGTCGGGCTCGGTGAGCACCCCGACCTCCTTGATGCCGGCGAGCTTCTCCGCGCCGAAGTAGGTCGGCCAGCTCTTCGCCTCACCGGCGGTGGCGGCGCCGACCGGCGTGACGCCGAGCGAGAGCGCGGTGTCGATCTTGTCGGTGTCGAGGACCACCACGCGCTTCGGCTCGGCCGGGACCTTGGTGCTGCCCATGGCGTGGGTGATCTCCCGGGTCTCCCCGGTGGCGGTGCCGGCGACCGGGTCGCTCTCCCCGCAGGCGGTGAGGCCCACGCCGAGGGCGAGGACCGCGGTGAGGGTGGCGGCGAGACGACGCATCAGAGTCCTTTCGAGGGGTACGGGCCGACGCGCGGGGTGTACGCGTCGAGGGGAGTGCGGGCCGCCGGAGCGGTCGGGCCCACGGGATTCGCGCCGGCCGGGCCGGCAACGGAGGGCGTGCCGGCAGCCGGATCGGCGGGGGCCGGGGCGCCGGGCAGCGGGGCCAGCGACGGGGTGGTGAGACCGGGCACCACCAGCGGGGCGCCGGTGACCGGGCAGGGCACCACCACGCAGTCGAGCCCGAAGACGTCCCGGACCAGCTCCGCGGTGAGGATCTCCCGGGGCGGCCCGGCGGCGACCACGGACCCGGCCCGCATCGCCACGAGGTGGTCGGCGTAGCGGGCGGCCTGGTTGAGGTCGTGCAGCACGGCGACCACCGTGCGGCCCCGCTCAGCGCGCAGCCGGTGCAGCAGGTCCAGCACCTCGACCTGGTGGGCCAGGTCGAGGAAGGTGGTCGGCTCGTCGAGCAGCAGCGCCTCGGTGTCCTGGGCGAGGGTCATCGCGATCCAGACCCGCTGCCGCTGGCCGCCGGAGAGGGTGTCCACCGGCCGGTCGGCCAGCCCGGCGACGTCGGCCAGTGCCATCGCCCGGTCCACCGCGACGGCGTCCTGCTCCGACCACTGCCGCCACCACCGCTGGTAGGGCTGCCGGCCCCGCCCGACCAGGTCGGCCACGGTGACGCCCTCCGGCACCAGCGGGCTCTGCGGCAGCACGCCCAGCCGGCGGGCCACCTCCCGGGTGGGCAGGTCGCGGATGGCGGTGCCGTCCAGCAGCACCGCGCCCCGGCGGGGCGTGAGCAGCCGGGCCATCGTGCGCAGCAGGGTGGACTTGCCGCAGGCGTTCGGCCCGACGATGACGGTGAACGCGTCGGCGGGCAGCTCCAGGTCGAGCCCGTCCAACACGGTCCGTTCGTCGTAGCCGGCGACCAGGTCGCGGGTGGAGAGCATCGCGCCTCCTGTGCCAGGGGTGGACGTCACGACGACCGCCGACGGCCGCGGACCAGCAGGAACATCAGGTACGGCCCGCCGATCGCGGCGGTGAGCACGCCCGCCGGCAGTTGGGTGGGGGCGAACAGCCGCCGGCCGGCGAGGTCGGCCAGCACCAGCAGCAGCGCGCCGAGCAGCGCGGCGCACACCATCGGCGGCCGCTCGGCCCGGACCAGCCGGCGGGCCACCTGCGGAGCGACCAGGGCGACGAAGTCGACCGCGCCGACCTGGGCGGTGACGGTGGCCGCGACGACGACGCCGGTGGCGGCCAGACCGATCCGGCGGGCCACCGGCCGCAGCCCGATGCCCCGGGCGGTGTCGTCGTCCAGTGCGGAGCCGTTGAGCGCCCAGCCGGCCCAGGCCAGCACCGGCAGCAGCACGGCCAGGGTGAGCGCGATCCAGACCGTCTCGGTCCAGCCCTTGCCGGCGAGGGTGCCGATCAGCCAGATCTGCGCCCGCAGCCCGTCGATCGGGTCGGCGGAGAGCATGACCACCTCGGTCAGCGCCCGCAGGGCGAACGCGACGGCGACGCCGGCCAGCACGAACCGCTGCGCGGCCAGCCCGTGCCGGGCGCCGAGCGCGAGCAGCAGGACCGCGGCGGCCAGCCCGCCGACCAGGGCCGCCGGGGCGACCAGCACGGCCGCCGCACCGGTGGTGATCGCGACGGTGGCGGCCAGGCCGGCGCCCTGGGTGATGCCGATGACGTCGGGGCTGGCCAGGGGATTGCGCGCGACGCTCTGGATCAGCGTGCCGGCGATCCCGAAGGCCGCGCCGGCCGTCGCGGCCAGCACGAGCCGGGGCAGCCGCAGGTCGAGCACGACCAGGTCGTACGGGGTGCCGGCGCCGGAGAGCGCGCGGAGCACGTCGGCCGGCGCGACGTACGGGGTGCCGAGGCAGAGGCTGAGCAGCGCGGCGAGGGCGAGCAGCACGGTCGAGGCGAGCGCGACGAGCACCGCGCGGCGGCGCACCTGGAGGCTGACCGGCCCGACCCGCACCAACGACCGGCCGGGCAGCCCGGCGAGGCCCGTCGGGGCGGCGGCCGGGGCAATGGTCAGGTCGGGGGCGGTCATGCGGTCACCACCTTGGCGCGGCGGACCAGGTACGCCAGCAACGGCGCGCCGATCAGCGCGGTGATGATCCCGGCCGGCACCTCACCGGGCGGGGCGATCAGCCGGCCGACGATGTCGGCGCCGAGCAGCAGGGTGGGGCCGAGCAGGGCGGAGACGCCCAGCGTCCAGCGGTGGTCGGCGCCGACCAGGGCGCGGGCCAGGTGCGGCACGGCGAGCCCGACGAAGGCGATCGGCCCGGCCGAGGCGACCGCGGCACCGGTGAGCAGCACGGCGGCCGCGCCGCCGCCGAGGCGTACCAGGCCGATCCGGTGGCCCAGGCCGCGGGCGACGTCGTCGCCGAGGGCGAGCGCGTCGAGGCCCCGGGCGACCACCGCGGCCAGGGCCAGCCCGGCCAGGACGAACGGCAGCACCTGGGCGGCGACGCCGAGATCCCGCCCGGTCAGCCCGCCGACGACCCAGAACCGGTACTCCTCGAAGGTGCGCGCGTCGATGCTGAGCAGCGCGTACACCACGGAGGCGAGGCTGGCGTCGAGGGCCGCGCCGATCAGCGCGAGGGTGACCGGGCTGGCGCCCTCGCGGGTCCGGTTGGCGACGGCGAAGACCAGCAGGCCGGCGCCGAGCGCGCCCGCGATGCCGAACCAGACGTACCCGGCGAGGCTGCCGACGCCGAGGACGGCGATGGCCAGCACGACGCCGAAGGAGGCGCCGGCGCTGATGCCGAGGATCCGCGGCTCGGCGAGTGGGTTGCGGGTGAGCGCCTGGAAGAGCACCCCGGCGACCGCGAGGGCGAGGCCGACGACCAGGCCCAGGGCGGTACGCGGCATCCGCAGCTCGCGCACGATGGTGCTCGCCGTTCCCCCGTCCGGGGCGACCAGGGCGGTCCAGACCTGACCCACGCCCAGCGGCCGGCTGCCGAGCGCGAGGCTGGCCAGGACGGCCAGGAGCAGCGCCAGCGCGGCCGCGAC
This sequence comes from Micromonospora purpureochromogenes, assembly GCF_900091515.1. Taxonomy (NCBI): domain Bacteria; kingdom Bacillati; phylum Actinomycetota; class Actinomycetes; order Micromonosporales; family Micromonosporaceae; genus Micromonospora; species Micromonospora purpureochromogenes. The sequence continues at coordinate 4,837,237 of NZ_LT607410.1, forward strand.
GGCGACGGCGGTGCGGCGGCCCCGCCGTCCGCCGGTGCGGCGGGCGGCGCCGACCGGACGTGCGGCGAGGGTGGTCACGATGCTCCCGAGCTGGAACTAAGGTACGCCTTACCTTAGCCGAGATGCGAAGGGTGACCTAACCGAGCACCGTCGATCAGTCACCGACCCGGGCACACCGGAACCAACCGGGGGAAATCACCCCTACCCTGGGTCCATGCGATTCGACCAGCACACCCTCGTCCTCTTCAGCCGCCCGGCGGACGCGCCGGAGCTGCCCCGGGACGCGGCGGATCTGCTGCACGACACCCACCTGGCCCACCAGGCGGGGCTGGCGGAGCAGGGGCTCGTGCTCGCCGCCGGCCCGTTCGTGGACCCGGACGACCCGAGCCTGCGCGGTCTCGCGGTGCTGCCGATCAGCCCGGACGAGGCCCGCGAGCTGTACGCCAACGACCCCGCGGTGCGCGCCGGCCAACTCGTGGTGCGGGTGGCGAGCTGGCTGGTGCCGGAGGGCAACGTGCGCTACGAGAGCGTCGGCGTGCCCCGCTCGATGCTGGAGGCCGCCGCCGGCGACTGACCCGCCGCCGCAACGGGCCGAGGCGCCGCCGGCGAACTGACCCCGGGAGGCGGGATCAGTCCTCGGAGGCCGGCCGGCTGCTCGGCACGCTGGGCATCGGCCACTGCCCGGTGCGCACCGCCATCGGCGCGTCGAGCTGGTGGTCGCCCCAGACGTACGTCTCGGGCAGCAGCTCGGCGACGGGCACCGGGCGCAGCGCGTCCATCGGCCCGACGATCACCTTGATCGACGGGAAGTAGTCCAGCAGCACCTGCCGGCACCGCCCGCAGGGCGGGATGACGCCCCGCCCCCGGTCACCCACCGCGACGATGGCCTCCAGCTCGCCGGCCCCCTGGGTGGCGGCGGCGCCGATCGCGACCACCTCGGCGCACGGGCCACCGGTGAAGTGGTAGACGTTGACGCCGGTGAAGACCCGGCCGTCGGCGGTCCGGGCCGCGGCGGCGACGGTGTGGTTGTCGCTGCGGCAGCGCAGCTTGGCGACCGCGGTCGCCGCCTGCACCAGCGCGCGGTCGGTGTCCAGCATCGTCATGTCGCCGCCCCCGGATCGGTGTCGCTCGGCGAAAACTCTAGCCTGGCCGGCCCGCCGCCCCGGGCAGCGACGCCGACGGGGTGCGGCCGGCGACCGGAGGTAACCCGGGGGCGCTCCGGCGGCGGGCTGCCTATCCTTGGCGACGACATGCAGAATCCAGCCGTACCCGCCGAGGCCGTCACCGTCCGCGACCTGCACCGCCGCCTCTCCTCGCTGATGTTCCGCGACCAGCGCCGCCTGCAGCGGCGGCTGGACGGCGCACGCAAGCTGCGGGAGCCCGAGCGGCGCGACGGCGCGCTCGCCGAGATCGCCGCGGACGTGGCGCGCGCCGAGGCGCGGCTGGCGGACCGGCGGGCCGCCGTGCCGGTGATCACCTATCCGGTGCAGTTGCCGGTCAGCGAGCGGCGGGACGACATCGCCGCCGCGATCCGCGACCACCAGGTGGTGATCGTGGCCGGCGAGACCGGCTCCGGCAAGACCACCCAGCTGCCCAAGATCTGCCTGGAGCTGGGGCGCGGGGTGCACGGCCTGATCGGGCACACCCAGCCCCGCCGGCTGGCCGCCCGGACGGTCGCCGACCGGATCGCCGAGGAACTCGGCACCGAGCTCGGCGACGTGGTCGGCTACAAGGTGCGCTTCAACGACCAGGTGAGCGACCGCAGCCTGGTCAAGCTGATGACCGACGGCATCCTGCTGGCCGAGTTGCAGACCGACCGGATGCTGCGCCAGTACGACACGTTGATCATCGACGAGGCGCACGAGCGCAGCCTCAACATCGACTTCATCCTCGGGTACCTCCGGCAGCTCCTGCCCCGCCGCCCCGACCTCAAGGTGGTCATCACCTCGGCGACCATCGAGACGGACCGGTTCGCCCGGCACTTCGCCGACGCCGACGGCGAGCCGGCCCCGATCGTCGAGGTCTCCGGGCGGACGTACCCGGTGGAGGTGCGGTACCGGCCGCTGGTCGAGGTGAGCGAGGCCGACGAGGACGAGGGCGACGACGAGGAGAACGTCCGCGACCAGATCCAGGCGATCGGCGACGCGGTCGAGGAGCTGGCCGCCGAGGGACCCGGCGACATCCTGGTCTTCCTCTCCGGCGAGCGGGAGATCCGCGACACCGCCGACGCGCTGGGCAAGCTGGTGGAGAAGAAACGGTCGCTGCTCGGCACCGAGATCCTCCCCCTGTACGCCCGGCTGTCGATCGCCGAGCAGCACCGGGTCTTCGCCCCGCACGCCGGGCGGCGGGTGGTGCTGGCCACCAACGTCGCCGAGACGTCGCTGACCGTCCCCGGCATCAAGTACGTGGTGGATCCGGGCACGGCCCGCATCTCGCGCTACTCCAGCCGGCTCAAGGTCCAGCGGCTGCCCATCGAGCCGGTGTCGCAGGCCTCGGCAAACCAGCGCAAGGGCCGCTGCGGGCGTACCTCGGACGGCATCTGCATCCGCCTCTACGACGAGCAGGACTTCCTCTCCCGGCCCGAGTTCACCGACCCGGAGATCCTGCGCACCAACCTCGCCTCGGTCATCCTCCAGATGACCTCGATCGGGCTCGGCGACGTCGCCGCGTTCCCGTTCATCGACCCGCCGGACCGGCGCAACGTCGCCGACGGCGTCAACCTGCTGCACGAGCTGGGCGCGCTCGACCCGACCGAGACCGACCCGGCGAAGCGGCTCACCCCGCTGGGCCGGCGGCTGGCCCAGCTGCCGGTCGACCCCCGGCTGGCCCGGATGGTGCTGGAGGGCGAGCGCAACGGCTGCGCCACCGAGGTGGTGGTGATCGCCGCCGCGCTGTCCATCCAGGACCCGCGCGAGCGGCCGGCGGAGAAGCAGGCGCAGGCCGACCAGGCGCACGCCCGGTTCGCCGACAAGGAGTCCGACTTCGTCGCCTTCCTCAACCTGTGGCGCTACCTGCGAGAGCAGCAGCGAACGCTGTCGTCGAGCGCGTTCCGCCGGATGTGCAAGGCCGAGTACCTGAACTACCTGCGGGTCCGCGAGTGGCAGGACATCGTCAGCCAGTTGCGCCAGGTGCTGCGTACCCCGGATCAGGGCGGCGGCGGGCGCGGCCGGCGCGGCGCGACGGAGGCCCCGGCGGACGGCGGCCGGCGCGGCCCGACCGCGGACCTGCCGGAGGAGATCGACACCCCGAAGGTGCACCAGTCGCTGCTGCCCGGCCTGCTGTCCCACGTCGGGCTCAAGGACGCGCAGAAGCACGAGTACCTGGGGGCGCGCGGTGCGAAGTTCGCGATCTTCCCCGGCTCGGCGCTGTTCAAGAAGCCACCGCGCTGGGTGATGGCCGCCGAGCTGGTGGAGACCTCCCGGCTCTGGGGCCGGGTCGCCGGGCGGGTCGAGCCGGAGTGGGTCGAGCCGCTGGCGCAGCACCTGGTCAAGCGCAGCTACAGCGAGCCGCACTGGGAGAAGAAGCAGGCCGCGGTGATGGCCTACGAGAAGGTCACCCTGTACGGCATCCCGCTGGTCACCTCCCGCAAGGTCAACTTCGGCCGGATCGACCCGGCGCTGTCGCGGGAGCTGTTCATCCGGCACGCCCTGGTCGAGGGCGACTGGCAGACCCACCACCAGTTCTGGGGGGGCAACCAGCGGCTGCTCACCGAGATCGAGGAGCTGGAGAACCGGGCCCGGCGGCGGGACATCATGGTCGACGACGAGACGATCTTCCACTTCTACGACCACCGCATCCCCGCCGACGTGGTCTCCGGCCGGCACTTCGACTCGTGGTGGAAGAAGACCCGGCGGGAGCAGCCGGAGCTGCTCACCTTCACCCGCGAGCTGCTCATCAACGCCGGTCGCGGCGGGGTGGACGAGGCCGACTACCCGGACGAGTGGCAGGCCGACGGGGTCACCCTGCCGCTGACCTACACCTTCGACCCGGGCACCCCGACCGACGGCGTGACCGTGGACATCCCGCTGCCGCTGCTCAACCAGGTGCCGGCGGAGACCTTCGACTGGCAGGTGCCGGGGCTGCGCGAGGAACTGGTCGTCGCGCTGATCCGGTCGCTGCCCAAGGCCGTCCGGCGCAACTTCGTCCCGGTGCCGGACTACGCCCGGGCCGCGCTGGCGGCGATGCCGGCGGGCGAGGAGCCGCTGCTGGACGCGCTGACCCGGCAGCTGCGCCGGATGACCGGCGTCACCGTGCCGCGCGACGCCTGGGACGTCGACCGGCTCCCGGCCCACCTGCGGGTCAGCTTCCGGGTGCTCGACGAGGAGAACAAGCCGGTCGCCGAGGGCAAGGACCTGCCGGCCCTGCAACGCCAGCTCCGCCAGGAGGTACGCCAGGTCGTGGCCGCCGCCGCGCCGGACGTCGCCCGGACGGGCCTCCGTGAGTGGAGCATCGACGTTCTTCCTCGCACCATCGAGCAGGTCCGGGCCGGTTACGCGGTGACCGCGTACCCGGCGCTGGTCGACGAGGGCGCGACGGTCGGGGTGAAGGTGTTCGACTCCGAGGCCGAGCAGGCCGCGGCGCACTGGGCGGGCACCCGGCGGCTGCTGCGGCTGACCGTGCCGTCGCCGGCCAAGTTCCTGCAGGGCCGGCTCTCCAACGAGGCGAAGCTCGCGCTCAGCCGCAACCCGCACGGCGGGGTGCAGGAGCTGATCTCCGATGCCGCCGGGGCCGCGATCGACAAGCTGATCGCCGACGCGGGCGGACCGGCCTGGGACGCCGAGGGCTTCGCCGCGCTGCGCGAGCGGGTCCGCGCCGACCTGATCGACACGGTGGTCGACGTGATGGACCTGGTCCGCCGGGTCCTCGCCGCCGCGTACGCGGTGGAGCAGCGCCTCGGCGCGACCCGCAACCTGGCCGTGGTGGCCGCCCTGGCCGACATCCGCCACCAGCTCTCCGGGCTGGTGCACAAGGGGTTCGTCACCGAGACCGGGTACGCGCGCCTGCCCGACCTGCTGCGCTACCTGACCGCGATCGAACGGCGCCTGGACCGGCTGCCGGGCAACCCGCAGCGGGACAAGCAGCAGCAGGACCGGATCGCGGTGGTGCAGAAGGAGTACGCCGACATGCTCGCCGCGCTGCCGCCCAGCCGCCGCAACTCGGCGGCGGTACGGCAGATCCGGTGGATGATCGAGGAGTTGCGGGTGAGCGTCTTCGCCCAGGCGCTCGGCACCCCGTACCCGGTGTCGGAGCAGCGGATCTACCGGGCGATGGACGACGCCGAGGGGCGCTGACCCGCCGAGCAGCGCACGGGGCGGCGCCGAGGCCGTCGCTCCGTTATCGTCTGCCGCACCGGTCGTCGGGCGACCGGCTTCGATCCCTGGAGCGCAGCGTGTCCGTGGTCATCGTCCTCTACGTCGTGGTTCTAGTGGCGAGCGCGGCGCTGCTGCTCGGTGTCGCCGTGACGTCATTCGCCACCACCTCCGTGGTCGACCGGCTGCTCGCCGCGTTCTTCGCCCTTTGCGCGGCCGGCAACGCGTGGCACCTGATCCGCACCGGCGCGGACCACGGGGTGGTCTTTGTCCCCGCGTTCTTCGTCCCGTTCTACGCCGGGTACAAGCTGTATCGGGGATTCCGGCACCGGGAGGAGCGCCGCGCCGACCGGGCGGCCGGGAAGCAGGCGGTGGCGGCGGCCGAGGAGTGGCGCGCTTCGCGGCGCTGGTAGCGACCGCAGCGCCGGCGGGAACTAGAGCGGCTCCACCCCCGGCGGCAGCTCGTCGGCGGCGGTGGCGTCGTGCACGTAGTCGAGCAGTATCCGGCGCAGCTCCCGACCGGCGTGGGTGGGCACCACGTCCCGGCGGCGGGCCACCGCGATGGTCCGCCGTACGCCGGGCGGGGCGAGCCGGGTGACCCGGACGCCGGCCCGCCGGGCGACCACGATGCCGGGCACCAGGGCGATACCGAGCCCGGCCTCGACGAAGCTGAGCACGGCGTCCATCTCGCCGCCGTCGACCGAGATGGTCGGCTCGAAGCCGGCCTCCCGGCAGGCCTGGATGGTGGCGTCGCGCAGGTCGTAGCCCTCGCGGAACATCACCAGGGGCTGATCACGCAGGTCGGTGATGCGCAGCTGACCGTTGTCCCGGGCGGCGGGCAGCGGGTCCACCGACGCGACGACGAGGCTCTCCCGCAGGATCGGGTCGGCGCGCAGCCCCGGGTCGGCGCCCTGGGCCGGCATGATGATCAGCGCCAGGTCGAGGTCGCCGCGCAGCAGGTCACGGACCAGGTCCTGGGAGCCGCCCTCCTCCACCCGCAGGTCCACGGTGGGGTGCGCGTCGCGGAACCGGCGCAGCACCGGCGGGGCGAGCGAGGTGGCCAGGCTGGGGGTGGCGCCGAGGCGGACCCGGCCCCGGCGCAGGCCGACCAGCTCCTGCACCTCGCGGGTGGCGGTGTCGACGTCGGCGAGGATCCGCTTGGCCAACGGCAGCAGCACCTCGCCGGCAGCGGTGAGGGCGATGTTGCCCCTTACCCGTTCGAAGAGCGGGGCCCCCAGGTCGGTCTCCAGGGCGTGAATTTGCTTACTCAGTGAGGGCTGGGTTATGCCGACGAGGTCGGCGGCTTGGGTGAAATGTCGTACTTCTGCGACCGCCACGAAGTACTTGAGCTGATGGAGCTGCATCTACATAGCTTATGGCTATCAAGACTGCGAGGTCGATGCATTGGACGACTGATCAAAGTCCTCCTAGCGTCGGTCGGGTGGTAATCACGAAAACTCGGTCGCCCATCCGCTCGAACGTCGGCCTGAAGGCCGTCATGGCGGTGACGGGCATCCTCCTGGTGCTCTTCCTCGTCGTCCACATGCTGGGGAACCTGAAGATCTTCACCGGCGAGACGTCGTTCGACCACTACGCCCACTGGCTGCGGGACATCGGCACGCCGCTGCTGCCCCACACCTGGTACCTGTGGATCCAGCGCGCCGTGCTCACCGGCGCCGTGGTGGCGCACATCGTGGCGGCCACCGTGCTGGCCCGGCGCGCCCGCGCCGCCCGCCCGGTGAAGTACGCCCACCGCAAGAAGATCCAGGGCAGCTACGCCGCCCGCACGATGCGCTGGGGTGGGGTGATCATCCTGCTCTTCGTGATCTACCACATCCTGGACCTGACCACCGGTCACCTGAACCCTCAGGGCGACGCCGGCAACCCGTACGGCAACGTGGTCACGGACTTCGCGCCGGAGCGCTGGTACGTCACGCTCTTCTACACCCTGGCGATCGTCACCGTCGGTTTCCACCTGCGGCACGGCATCTTCAGCGCGCTGCGCAGCCTGGGCCAGCAGACGCCGAAGGGTGAGCGTCGCAACCGGGCGATCGCGCTGGTCGTCGCGGTCGGCCTCTGCGCCGGCTACCTGGTGGTCCCGTTCGCCGTACTCACCGGATTGGTGTCCTGACCATGGATCTCTTCATCGAGGGCGACCCGATCGCCGACACGAAGGCACCCGAGGGCCCGGTCGAGAAGCGCTGGGAGACACGCCGCTTCGAGGCCAAGCTGGTCAACCCGGCCAACCGCCGGAAGATGACCGTGATCGTGGTGGGCACCGGGCTGGCCGGCGGCTCCGCCGCGGCGACGCTGGCCGAGCAGGGCTACCGGGTCAAGTCCTACTGCTACCAGGACAGCCCGCGGCGGGCCCACTCGATCGCCGCGCAGGGCGGCATCAACGCCGCCAAGAACTACCGCAACGACGGCGACTCGGTGCACCGGCTCTTCTACGACACCGTCAAGGGCGGCGACTTCCGCTCGCGGGAGTCGAACGTGCACCGGCTGGCCGAGGTCTCGGTCAACATCATCGACCAGTGCGTGGCGCAGGGTGTGCCGTTCGCCCGCGAGTACGGCGGCCTGCTCGACACCCGCTCCTTCGGCGGCGCGCAGGTGCAGCGGACCTTCTACGCGCGGGGCCAGACGGGCCAGCAGCTGCTGCTCGGGGCGTACCAGGCGCTCGAGCGGCAGATCGGCCTGGGCAACGTGGAGATGAACGCCCGGCACGAGATGCTGGAGCTGGTCCTCGTGGACGGCAAGGCCCGGGGCATCGTCGTCCGGGACCTGGTCACCGGCGAGATCAGCACCGAGATGGCCGACGCGGTGGTGCTCGCCTCCGGCGGCTACGGCAACGTCTTCTACCTCTCCACCAACGCCAAGGGCTGCAACGTCACCGCCACCTGGCGGGCGCACCGCAAGGGCGCGTACTTCGCCAACCCCTGCTACACGCAGATCCACCCGACCTGCATCCCGGTCTCCGGCGACCACCAGTCGAAGCTGACCCTGATGAGCGAGTCGCTGCGCAACGACGGCCGGGTCTGGGTGCCGAAGGCCAAGGGCGACGACCGCGCGCCGCGGGACATCCCCGAGGACGAGCGGGACTACTACCTGGAGCGGATCTACCCGTCCTTCGGCAACCTGGTCCCCCGCGACATCGCCTCCCGCGCCGCGAAGAACGTCTGCGACGAGGGCCGGGGCGTCGGCCCGACGAAGCTCGGCGTCTACCTCGACTTCGCCGACGCCATCAACCGGCTGGGCCGCAAGGCGATCGAGGCCAAGTACGGCAACCTCTTCGAGATGTACGAGCGGATCACCGGCGAGGACCCGTACGAGGTCCCGATGCGGATCTACCCCGCCGTGCACTACACGATGGGCGGCCTCTGGGTCGACTACGACCTCCAGTCGACCATCCCGGGTCTGTTCGTGATCGGTGAGGCGAACTTCTCCGACCACGGCGCGAACCGGCTCGGCGCCTCGGCGCTGATGCAGGGCCTTGCCGACGGCTACTTCGTGCTGCCCAGCACGATCGCCCACTACCTGGCCACCGGCGCGCTGGAGAAGGTCGACGCCAGCCACCCCGAGGCGATCGCGGCCCGCCGCGACGTCGAGGACCGGATCACCCGGCTGCTGGCGGTCAACGGCGACCGGACCGTGGACTCGTTCCACCGGGAGCTGGGCCAGATCATGTGGGAGCACTGCGGCATGGAGCGCAGCGAGGCCGGGCTGCGCAAGGCCATCGACGAGATCCGCACGCTGCGGGACGAGTTCTGGCAGCGGGTGCGGGTGCCGGGCGACGGCGAGGGGCTCAACCAGTCGCTGGAGAAGGCCGGCCGGGTGGCCGACTTCTTCGAGCTGGCCGAGCTGATGTGCATCGACGCCCTGCACCGCGAGGAGTCCTGCGGCGGCCACTTCCGGGCCGAGCACCAGACCCCGGACGGCGAGGCGCAGCGCGACGACGACCGGTTCGCCTACGTGGCGGCCTGGGAGTACACCGGCACCGGTGAGCCGGTCGTGCTGCACAAGGAAGACCTGAAGTTCGAATACGTCCACCCGACGCAGCGGAGCTACAAGTGAACCTGACCCTGCGCATCTGGCGCCAGTCCGGCCCTGAGGACAAGGGTCGGATGGTGACCTACCAGGTCGACGACGTCTCCCCGGACATGTCGTTCCTGGAGATGCTCGACGTTCTCAACGAGCGACTCATCCTCGCCGGCGAGGAGCCGGTCGCGTTCGACCACGACTGCCGCGAGGGCATCTGCGGCATGTGCGGTCTGATGATCAACGGCGACGCGCACGGCCCCCAGCGTGGCACCACCGCCTGCCAGCTGCACATGCGGCAGTTCTCCGACGGCGAGACGATCGACATCGAGCCGTGGCGGGCCCGCGCCTTCCCGGTCATCAAGGACCTGGTGGTCAACCGGAGCGCCTTCGACAAGATCATCGCCGCCGGCGGGTACATCACCGCCCCGACCGGCAGCGCCCCCGAGGCGCACTCCACGCCGGTGGCCAAGGCCAACGCGGACGCCGCCTTCGAGTCGGCCGCCTGCATCGGCTGCGGCGCCTGCGTCGCGGCCTGCCCCAACGGCTCCGGCATGCTCTTCACCGCCGCCAAGCTCACCCAGCTCTCGCTGCTGCCGCAGGGCCAGCCGGAGCGCTACACCCGGGTGATCGGCATGGTCGACGCGCACGACGAGGCCGGCTTCGGCGGCTGCACCAACGCCGGTGAGTGCACCGTGGTCTGCCCGAAGGGCATCCCGCTGAACACCATCGGCCGGCTCAACCGCGACTACCTGAAGGCCACCACCAAGGGCGCCGGCACCCCCGGCTCCTGACCGCGACGCGGGTCCGCCCGCCCGGCACGCACCGACCGCCGCATCCCCGCCGGGGGTGCGGCGGTCGGCGTTTTCCCGGGGGTACGGCGGGAAAGCAGCGCCCGGCGCCGGCCCGGGCGGCCCGCCGGTTCAAGCCGCCCACTCGGGGTAGCAGTCCCATGGACGGCACCGAGAGGGGACGACAGGCATGAAGGCACTGACCTGGCACGGCAAGCGTGACGTCCGGGTGGAGGAGGTACCCGACCCGCGGATCGAGGAGCCCACGGACGCGATCGTCCGGATCACCTCCACCGCGATCTGCGGCTCCGACCTGCACCTGTACGAGGTGCTCGGGCCGTACCTGAAGCCCGGCGACATCCTCGGGCACGAGCCGATGGGCATCGTCGAGGAGGTCGGCCCGGGCGTGACCCGGCTCAAGCCGGGTGACCGGGTGGTCGTCCCGTTCAACATCTCCTGCGGCGACTGCTGGATGTGCCGGCGGCAGCTCTACGCCCAGTGCGAGACCACCCAGGTCACCTCCGAGGGAAAGGGCGCGTCGCTGTTCGGCTACACCTCGCTCTACGGTTCCGTCCCCGGCGGCCAGGCCGAGTACCTGCGGGTCCCGTACGCCCAGTTCGGCCCGGTGAAGATCCCGGAGACCGGCCCGGACGAGCGCTACCTCTACCTCAGCGACATCCTGCCCACCGCCTGGCAGGCGGTGAAGTACGCCGACACCCCGCCCGGCGGCACCCTCGCCGTCTTCGGGCTGGGGCCGGTGGGCCAGTTCTGCGCCCGGATCGGCCGGCACCTGGGCGCCGAGCGGGTGATCGGGCTGGACCTGGTGCCGGAGCGGCTGGAGATGGCCCGCCGGCACGGCATCGAGACCCTCGACGTCAGTGAGCTCGATGACGTGCCGGCCACCCTGATCGACCTGGTCGACGGGCGCGGCCCGGACGCGGTGATCGACGCGGTCGGCATGGAGGCGCACGGCGCCACCGCGGGCAAGCTGGCCCAGACCGCCGCCGGGCTGCTGCCGGACAAGCTCGCCCAGACGATGACCGACAAGGTCGGCGTCGACCGGCTGGTGGTGCTCAAGGCCGCGCTCAAGGCGGTCCGCCGGGGCGGCACCGTCTCCATCTCCGGCGTGTACGGCGGCGAGGTGGACCCGCTGCCGCTGATGGAGATGTTCGACCGGGGCATCCAGCTGCGGATGGGGCAGTGCCACGTGCGCCGCTGGACCGACGAGATCATGCCGCTGCTCTCCGGCGACGACGACCCGCTGGGTGTGGAGGACCTGCGTACCCACCGGGTGCCGCTGGCGCGGGCGCCACAGGCGTACGAGATGTTCCAGAAGAAGCAGGACGGCTGCGTCAAGGTCGTGCTCGCACCGTGAGCCGGGTGGTGGTGGTCACCGGGGCGACCAGCGGCATCGGCCGGGCGGCCGCCCGGAAGTTCGCCGGGCGCGGGGACCGACTCGTCCTCGCCGCCCGCTCCCCCGCCACCCTCGCCGAGGTACGCCGCGAGTGCCGCGACGCCGGCGCCGAGGTACGGGAGGTGCCCACCGACGTGACCGCCCCGGGCGCGGTCGACGCCCTGGCGGAGGCGGCGCTGCGGGAGTTCGGCCGGATCGACGTCTGGGTGCACACCGCGGCGGTGATGGCGTACGGGCGCTTCGAGGAGATCCCGGCGGAGGTCTTCGACCAGGTGGTGCGGACCGACCTGCTCGCCTCCGCCGGGGTGGCCCGGGTCGCGCTGCGGCAGTTCAAGGCCGCCGGCGGCGGCACCCTGATCCTCACCGGCTCGGTGCTCGGGCACATCACCGCGCCCTACATGAGCGGCTACGTCACCAGCAAGTGGGGCCTGCACGGCCTGGCCCGGACGTTGCAGCAGGAGTCGCGGGAGCTGCCCGGGGTGTACGTCTGCCTGGTCACCCCCGGCAGCGTGGACACTCCGGTCTACCAGCAGGCCGCCAACTACCTGGGCCGGATGGGCCGACCGCCGCTGCCGATCACCACCCCGCAACGGGTGGCCCGGGCGATCGTCGACTGCGCCGACCGGCCCCGCCGGGAGATCTCGGTGGGCCGGCTCAACCTGATCATGCGGACCGGCTTCACGATGCTGCCCGGCGTCTACGACGCGCTGGTCGGGCCGCTGATGCGCTGGGGCGGGCTGACCGACCGGCAGGTGCCGCCGCACGAGGGTGCGGTGTTCGCCCCCAACCCGGCCGGCGAGGCCGTCCGCGGCGGCTGGCTGCCCGACCTCCCCCGCCTGGCCCGGTCCGTGGGCGACACCGCCACCTCGGCCCTCACCGCCGGCGCCGCCGCCCTCCGCCGCCTCCGCTGACCACCCCACCCCGCCCCCGCCCCCACCTCCCCGACCACGCCGCGTCCCCGCCGCGCCCTTCTCTGGCCGCACTTTCAGAGAAAGCGTGGCTATGAAGCGCGGAATAGCCACGCTTTCTCTGAAAGTGCGCGGGTGCGTGGGTGCGTGGGTGCGTGGGTGCGCGGGTGCGAGGGGTTGGGCGTGAGGTGTGGCGGCGGCTCGGCGCGGGGGTGACGCGGTGGCTACCGTGTACTCGGGAGACGGCGGAGGGGACGTGGCGATGCGGGCACCAGCGGACCGGGAACTCGACCGGGCACTCGGCGGGCGGCTGTGGCGGATGACGGGGATGGCCGCGGTGGCCGGCCTGGCCTGGGCGGCGCGGGACGTGCCGGCGGCGCTGGGCGGGCGGCTGACCGGGGCCCGGGCGGAACGGGCCGCCCGCTCCCCCCAGTTCCGCGACGGCACCTTCCACAACCGGGCCGCGACCCGGACGATGACCACCGGTGACCCGGGTCGGAACCTGGTCTGGGAGCTGATCTTCGGCAAGCAACGCCGACGCCCCAGCGCCCCGGTCCCGCTGCTGCCCCCGACATCCCCGCCCGCCACCGACGTCGAGCGCGAACTCAACATCGTCTGGTACGGCCATGCCTCCGCGCTGATCGAGATCGAGGGGCGGAAGGTCCTGATCGACCCGGTGTGGAGCGACCGCTGCTCCCCGTCCGCCACGGTCGGGCCGAAGCGGCTGCACCAGCCCCCGGTACGCCTGGCCGACCTGCCCCCGGTCGACGCCATCCTGATCTCCCACGACCACTACGACCACCTCGACATGGCCACCGTGCAGGAGCTGACCCGGCGGCAGTCCGCGCCGTTCCTGGTGCCGCTGGGCGTCGGCGCCCACCTCGACCGGTGGGGCGTGCCGGCCGAGCGGATCGTCGAGCTGGACTGGTCGGAGCGGCACCGGGTGGGTGGGCTGGAGATCATCGCCACCGCCGCCCAGCACTTCTCCGGCCGGGGGCTGCGCCGCGACGGCACCCTCTGGAGCTCCTGGGTGGTCGCCGGCGCGCACCGCAAGGTCTTCTACACCGGCGACTCCGGCTACTTCGACGGGTACGCCGAGATCGGCGCGGAGCACGGGCCGTTCGACGTCACCCTGATGCAGATCGGCGCGTACGACCGGGCGTGGCCGGCCATCCACATGTTCCCCGAGGAGGCCGTCTCGGCCCACCTCGACCTGCGCGGTGGGCTCTTCCTCCCGGTGCACTGGGCGACGTTCAACCTGGCCCTGCACGACTGGTCCGAGCCGGTGGACCGGCTCTGGGCCGAGGCCAAGGCGCGCGACGTGCGGCTGGCGGTGCCCCGCCCCGGCGAGCGGGTGGTGGTCGACGACCCGCCGCCGGTGGACGGCTGGTGGCAGGCGGTCGCCTGACGTACCCGCCGGTGCCGGCCCGCCGGCCGGCGCACGGCGGTCCCGACGCGCGGGGCCGGCGGTCAGAGTACGAAGGCGTCCGTCCAGAGGGCACCGGAGCGACCGGAGAGGGCGTCCAGCATGGCGACGGCCTGGCCGTCGGTGAGCTGGGCGACGAAGTCGACGATGGCCCGACCCCGGGCCCGGCCGATCCGGTCCGCCGTACGTGGGTGCAGCTCCGCCTCGGCCAGCTCGACCAGGTCGTGCAGCCGGCGCGGCAGCCGGGACTCCTCCTCCGGGTCGAGCAGCCACTCCCACAGCGCCTCGACCAGGGTGCCCAGCAGCCGGGCCTGGCCCCGCTGGTGCAGGGCCAGGTCGGGGCGGGCCAGCACGAACCGGTGGTGGACGAACTTGAGGACCTGCACCTCGTGCCACTGGGCCGGGGCGAGCAGCACGTGCCCGGAGCGCACCGACGGCTCGCGGACCACGGTGATCGCGTCCACGAACCGGGTGGTCCAGCGGGCGGAGAAGCGGGCCACGTACTGCTCGGCCTCGATCGAACCGTCGAAGGGCATCGCCAGCAGGCCCTCGACCAGTTCCTGGCGGACGTGCTCGACGGCGGCGGCGAAGGCGTCGTCGTCGGCGATCCAGCCGTCCTTGCGGTGCAGCTGGCGGCGCAGCCGCTCGATCGCCGAGCCGGGCCGGCGGGCCGCGCCGGTCAGCGCCGCGTCGGTGACCGCGCGCAGGTGACCGCCCTCCCGCTGCCAGGCCATCAGCTCGGCGGCCACCGCCCCCTGCTGGAGCACCCCCACCCGGTAGAAGTCCTCGACGTCGTGGATCGCGTACGCGATGTCGTCGGCGGTGTCCATCACCGAGGCCTCGACGGTCTGCTGCCAGTCGGCGATCCGGCCGGCGAACGGCTCCCGGGCCTGCCGCAGGTCGGCCAGCTCGGTCCGGTACGCGCCGAACTTCGCCGACCCGCTCTCCGGGTCGTCGGGCGGGGCGGCCGCGCCGCGGGGCGCCGGGGTGAGGTGCCGCGGGTGCGGGTCCGGATGGTCCAGCCGGGTCCACGGGTACTTCAGCAGGGCCGCGCGGACCGCGGCGGTCAGGTCGAGCCCGGTGGTGGCCGCGCCCCGGATCTCGGTGCTGGTGACGATCCGGTACGACTGCGCGTTGCCCTCGAAGCCGTCGGGCAGGCCGAGCCGCTGCCGGGCCAGCCGGTCCAGCACCCGCTCCCCCAGGTGCCCGAACGGCGGGTGGCCGAGATCGTGGGCGAGCGCGGCGGCCTCGACCACGTCCGGGTCGCAGCCGCCGAGCTCGTCCAGGAGCCGCCGGTGCGCCGGGTCGGCGGTGAGTCGCTCGGCGATCGCCCGGGCCACCTGGGCGACCTTCAGGCTGTGGGTGAGCCGGTTGTGCACCAGCAGGCCGGACCCGCCCGGGCTGATCACCTGGGTGACGCCGTTGAGCCGGGCGAAGAACGGCGAGCCGACGATCCGGTCCCGGTCGGCCCGGAACGGGCTGGCGGCCAGGTCGCCGAGCGCCCGGGCGCTGCCGCCGAAGAGCCGGCGGGCCCGCGGATCCGCTGGTTGTTCCATGATCGCAACGCTAGCGCAGGCGCGTCCGGCGGGTATGGCGAGCGGCGTCGGGGGCGGGCGGCAGAATGCAGCACGGAACCCACAGCGAAGGCGGATCAAGATCGTGACCCAGTCAGTTCATCAGCGGATCGCCGACGAGCTCGGCGTCGCGGAGCGTCAGGTGCGGGCGGCCGTGGAGCTGCTCGACGGCGGCGCCACCGTGCCGTTCATCGCCCGCTACCGCAAGGAGGCCACCGGCCTGCTCGACGACGCGCAGCTGCGCACCCTCGAGGAGCGGCTGCGGTACCTGCGTGAGCTGGACGACCGGCGGGCCGCGGTGCTGGAGTCGATCCGCGGCCAGGGCAAGCTCGACGAGGCCCTGGAAGCGCAGCTCATGGCGGCCGACTCGAAGTCCCGGCTGGAGGACATCTACCTGCCGTACAAGCCCAAGCGGCGGACCCGGGCGCAGATCGCCCGCGAGGCCGGGCTGGAGCAGCTCGCGGACACCCTGCTCGCCGACCCGTCGCGGGACCCGCGCGAGACGGCCGCCGGCTTCGTCGACGCCGACCGGGGCGTGGCCGACGCCGCCGCCGCGCTGGAGGGCGCCCGGGCCATCCTGATCGAGCGCTTCGGCGAGGACGCCGACCTGATCGGCACCCTGCGCGAGCAGATGTGGTCGCGGGGCCGGCTGGTCTCCCGGGTACGCGACGGCCAGGAGGCCGCCGGCGCCAAGTTCGCCGACTACTTCGACTTCGCCGAGCCGTACACCAAGCTGCCCTCGCACCGGATCCTGGCGATGTTCCGGGGCGAGAAGGAGGGCGTGCTCGACCTGACCATGGCCCCGGAGGCCGAGGGCGACAGCGACGCCGTGGTCACCGGCCCGAGCCGGTACGAGGCGGCGATCGCCGGCCGGTTCGGGATCAGCGACCAGGGGCGGCCCGCCGACAAGTGGCTCGCCGACACGGTGCGCTGGGCCTGGCGTACCCGGATCCTCATCCACCTCGGCGCGGACCTGCGGATGCGGCTGTGGCAGGCGGCGGAGGAGGAGGCCGTCCGGGTCTTCGCCACCAACCTGCGTGACCTGCTGCTCGCCGCGCCCGCCGGCACCCGCGCGACGATGGGCCTGGACCCGGGCCTGCGCACCGGCGTCAAGGTCGCGGTGGTCGACGCCACCGGCAAGGTGGTCGCCACCGACACCATCTACCCGCACGAGCCGCGCCGGCAGTGGGACGCCTCGATCGAGACCCTGGCGAGGCTCGCCGGGGCGCACGACGTCGAGCTGGTCGCCATCGGCAACGGCACCGCCAGCCGGGAGACCGACAAGCTCGCCGGTGACCTGATCAAGCGGTACCCGCAGCTCAACCTCACCAAGGTGGTGGTCTCCGAGGCCGGCGCGTCGGTCTACTCCGCCTCCGCGTACGCCTCCCAGGAGCTGCCCGGGCTGGACGTGTCGCTGCGCGGCGCGGTCTCCATCGCCCGCCGCCTCCAGGACCCGCTCGCCGAGCTGGTCAAGATCGACCCGCGCTCGATCGGCGTCGGGCAGTACCAGCACGACCTGTCCGAGGTGAAGCTCTCCCGCTCACTGGACGCGGTGGTCGAGGACTGCGTCAACGCGGTCGGGGTGGACGTCAACACCGCCTCCGCGCCGCTGCTGACCCGGGTCTCCGGTATCGGCGCCGGCCTGGCGGAGAACATCGTGCTGCACCGCGACGCCAACGGCCCGTTCCGGTCCCGCGTGGAGCTGAAGAAGGTGCCCCGGCTCGGCCCGAAGGCGTTCGAGCAGTGCGCCGGCTTCCTGCGCATCCCCGGCGGCGACGACCCGCTGGACTCCTCCGGCGTGCACCCCGAGGCGTACCCGGTGGTGCGGCGGATCCTCGCCAGCACCGGGCAGGACCTGCGCTCGCTGATCGGGAAGAGCAACATCCTGCGCGGGCTGCGGGCCACCGACTTCGTCGACGAGAAGTTCGGCCTGCCCACCGTCACCGACATCCTCGCCGAGCTGGAGAAGCCGGGCCGCGACCCGCGGCCGGAGTTCCGCACCGCCACCTTCGCCGAGGGGGTGGAGAAGATCAGCGACCTGACCCCGGGGATGCTGCTGGAGGGCGTGGTCACCAACGTCGCGGCGTTCGGCGCGTTCGTCGACGTCGGCGTCCACCAGGACGGCCTGGTGCACGTGTCGGCGATGTCCCACACCTTCGTCAAGGACCCCCGGGACGTGGTCAAGTCCGGCGACGTCGTCCGGGTCAAGGTGCTCGACGTGGACGTGCCCCGCAAGCGCATCTCGCTCACCCTCCGGCTGGACGAGGACGCCGCCGGCAGCGCCGGTCGCCCGTCGGCCTCGGCGGAGGGCGGGCGCCGGGAGCGGGGCGGGGCGCGCGGCGAGCAGGGCGGGCGGACCGGCTCCGACGCCCGCGGCCAGCGGGCCGGCGCCGAGGCACGCCCCGGCGCCGACGGGCGCGGCGGTGGTGACCGGCGCGGGGGCGCTGACGGACGCGGGGGCGGTGACGGACGCGGGGGCGGCGACGGACGCGGGGGCGGTGACGGACGCGGGGGCGGTGACGGACGCGGCGGGCAGCGCGGTGAGCGCGGCGGCGCGCGCGGCGGGTCGCGGGGCGGACCACAGCCGCGGCAGGGCCGTGGCGGCTCCGCGCCGGCCCCGGTGAACGACGCGATGGCCGAGGCGCTGCGCCGGGCCGGCCTGGCCTGACGCTCGACGGCACGGCGTGGTCGCCCTCAGCTGGGACCACGCCGTGCCGGCCTGCGGCCCGCACGAGCGGCAAGGCCGGACGACCCGGCAAGGCGAGACGACCCGCAAGCCCGGACAACGCGGCAAGGCCGGACAATCCCACGAGCCGGGACGACCGGGCGGGGCCCGGGGCGGCGTGGTGGGCGTACCGTCGCGGGATGGGTGCGGACGACGGCCTGGATTGGCGGGAGCGGCAGCAGCGGGCGGTGCGGGCGCACGCGGAGGCCGCCGATCGGCAGCGGGCGGCCGAGCACGCGGAGGCCGCGGAGCTGGTCGCCTGGTTCGCCGCCGAGGCGACCCGGCGGGGCCTGCGCACCACGCCGCTGGTCGCCCGTGGGCACGACGGTCGCGGTCGCTACCGGACCCGGCTGACCGGCTGGTACGTCGACCGCGCCGGGACCCGGGCGGTGGACACGGCGGGCAGGTTCCACCTGCTCAGCGTGCCGCCCAGCCTGCGCGGCCGGCTCTTCGGCGTCGACCCCGAGCCCGACCCGGCGCCGCTGGTGCTCGGCCGGGGCGGCCGGGACGGCGAGTCGATCCCGCTGCGGACGCTGCTCACCCGCCGACTGGAGGCTGGGGACGACTGGCGGTGACCCGGTCGGCGCGCCGGCCCACCCGCCACCACCACAGCTGCTGCACGGCCAGGGTGGCCAGCCCGGCGAGCACGATCGCACAGATGTTGATCACCAGCTGGAGCGCCGACCCGGCCGCCTCGTGCCACACCCCGTACGCGGCGGCGACGGCGACGTTCGCGGCGGCCGGCACGGTGGTGACCGAGATCAGCACGCCGACCAGCGAGCCGGACTTCTTCGAGGTGAGCGAGAGCATCCCGGCGATCCCGGCGAGGAGGCCGACGACCCAGGAGAGCGCGTCGGGCCGCCAGATGAAGTCGGTCAGCGGCCGCTCGGCGAGCAGCATCTCCCGGTTGACCAGGTCGGCGGCGGTCAGCGCCCAGGTGCTCAGCACGGTGGCCACCATGGCGGCCAGGAAGCCCACCGTCAGCGCCTGCACCGAGCGGACGATGGTGCGGGGCCGGCGGCGCAGCAGCGCGACGCAGAGCGCGGCGAGCGGGCCGAACTCGGGGCCGACCACCATTGCGCCGACGATCAGAATCGGCTGGTCCAGCAGCACGCCCACCCCGGCGATCATCGTGGCGACGATGATCAGCGCCAGGTACGTCCCGGTCAGCTCGGTCTGCTCGCCGGTCTTGGCGGCGATCTCGTCCCAGACGACCGCGTCCTCGCCGTGACCGGGGGCGTCCCGGGCGGCCTGCTTCGCCGCCCGGGAGAGGGTCAACTCGACGTCGTCGGCGGAGATGCCGCCGCGCGCCTCGACCCCCAGCTCCTGCAACTGGTGCAGCACCCGGTCGGCGCTCTCCCGGACCACGTCGCAGAGGATCAGGTCGCCGGGGGGCTGCCGGGCCGCACCGGGGATCACGGCCAGGTGCGCCACCCCCGGGTTGTCGGCGAGCAGGTCGGCCACGGCGGACGACTGGTCCGACGGGGCGATCACCCTCAGGTGCAGCAAGAATCGCTCCCCTCACGGCACGAACCGCCGGGCGCGGCGCGGAGAACCCTACCGCCCGCGCCCGGCACCCGTCGCCACGGCGCACCTTCGGGATGTCGGGCCTCAGGGTCCACGCCTGACGGACACCGGTTCGGCCCCGCTCGCCCCGCACGGGGGCGGCGGACGGCCGAACTCCGACGAGCCGGCGACACGGCGCAAGACTGCGAAAACCGGACGGACGTGCGTTTGTGGGATATAACCCCTAACGGTAACGCTGACCGGATTTCTAGCGCGGGACGGGACAATGACCCAGACACGAAGCAGGCCGAAGGCCCCACCACGGGCATCCTTCCGGGGCGACATCGAGGGACTGCGCGCCCTGGCGGTCCTGCTGGTACTGGTCGGCCACGCCGGAAGCCAGTTCATCCCCGGCGGCTTCGTCGGCGTGGACGTCTTCTTCGTGATCTCAGGCTTCCTGATCACCGGACTGCTCGTCGAGGAACTCGACCGCACCGGCCGGATCTCGCTGGTGGGCTTCTACGCCCGACGCGCGAAGCGGCTGCTGCCGGCCGCCGGCCTGGTGCTCGTGGTCACCCTGCTGCTGACGTACCTGTTCCTGCCGAAGGTGCGCTTCTCCAACACCGCGTGGGACGTGGTGAGCAGCGCGCTGTACGTGATGAACTGGCGGCTCGCCGAGCAGTCGGTGGACTACATGTTCGTCGACCAGGCACCCAGCGTCCTGCAGCACTACTGGTCGCTCAGCGTCGAGGAGCAGTTCTACCTGATCTGGCCGCTGCTGCTGCTCGGGTTGGCCGTTCTCGGTGGCCGGCGGCGGCTGCGCCGCGGCGTGCTGATGGTCGGGTTCGCCGTGGTGGCCCTGCCGTCCTTCGCCTGGTCGGTGTTCCTGACGTCGACCGATCGGGCCCCGGCGTACTTCGTGACCACCACCCGGATCTGGGAGCTCGCCCTGGGCGGCGCTGTGGCCATCGTCGGTGCCCGACTGCACCGCACCCCGCGTGCGCTGGCCGTCGTGCTCGCCTGGTCCGGGTTGGTCACCGTGGTCGCCTCGGCCTTCCTGCTGGACTCCGCGTCGGCCTTCCCCGGGTACGTCGCCTTGCTGCCCACCGCCGGCACAGCGGTGGTGATCGCCTTCGCGGTGGCCGCCGGGCGGGCCGGACCGGCCGGGCTGCTCAGCCTGCCGCCGATGCGCGGCGTCGGCGCGCTGTCGTATTCGCTCTACCTGTGGCACTGGCCGCTGCTGATCGTCGCCGACTACCGGTTCGGCGAGCTGAGCGCATCCGCGCGCCTGGCGGTGGTCGCGCTCTCCGCGGTGCCGGCGGTCCTCACCTATCACTTCGTCGAGAACCCCATCCGCCGATCGCAGACGTTGCACTGGCAGCCGGCGCAGGCGCTGGGCATCGGCGCCCTCTCCACCGGCACGGCGGTGATCGCCGGCCTGCTCTTCCAGCTGACCGTCTGGTCGCCGGCCCGACCGCCGCTGTCCACGTCCGCGGTGCCGCCACTGGGCGGCAGCAGCGCGTCGGCGGGCGCCCCCGCCCCGGCCGGGCCACCGGGAGCCGCCGTCCTGGGCAAGTCGCCCCGGGGTGACCAGGCCGGGAGGCCGGTCGACCGGGTCGACTCGATCACTCCCGACCCGCTGGTCGCCGCGAAGGACGTCCCGGCGACGACCCGCACCAACTGTCACGTCCAACAGAACAGCAGCGAGCCCCTGACCTGTGTCTACGGGGTCAAGGACGCCTCCTACACCGTCGTGCTCGCCGGCGACTCGCACGCCGCGCAGTGGCTGCCGGCGCTGGAGGCGGTCGCGGTGCAGCGGAAGTGGCGGGTGGTGACCCACACCAAGTCCTCGTGCCCGTTCCTGGCGATGGAGGTGGCGCTGGACGGCCGGCCGTACACCAGTTGCACGGAGTGGAACCAGCGGGTCCGCGGCCAACTGCGCGCCGACCCGCCCGACCTGCTGTTGGTGGGCAACTCCCAATACCTGACGGTGCGCGACGGCGAGGTGGTGACCCGGGATGCGCACGACATCCTGGCCACCGGGCTACGGAACACGTGGCGGGAGATGACCGGGATCGGAGTGCCGGTGGTGGTGCTCCGGGACCCGCCGTACCACCGTCGGGACCCGGTCGAGTGTGTCTCCGCCAACCCGGACCGGCTCACCCGGTGCGCACCGCCGCGTGACGAGGTGCTGGCTGCCGGCGGTGGCATCGCCCAGGAGCGGGCCGCCAAGGGACAGCCGGGGGTCCACCTGGTCGACCTCAACGACGCGATCTGTCCCACCGACCGCTGCGCGGCGGTCATCGGCGGCGTACTGGTCTACCGGGACACCAACCACCTCACCGCCACCTACGCCCGGTCGCTCGCGCCACGGCTCGACAGCGCCCTGGCCGCCGTACGGACACCCGGAAGCTGACCGGTCACCCTCGTCCCCACGCCAGTTGTGCTGTGGGGACGGGGGTCGGGCCGGTCAGGATGGTGGGTGAGCAGGACGGTCGGGGCGGCCGCGACCGCGGTCAGCCGGCCGGGTGGCCGGCCTCCGCCCCGACCGGGGCCGCCGCGATGCCGTAGCAGTTCATCCGCCGCCCCTCCTGGGTGGTCCAGGTGCCCCGCAGGGTCCACCCGGCCCGTCGGTAGAAGGCGTTGACGCGCTCGTTGTCGTCCGCGTCGGTGGTCAGGTGCGCCGAGCTCACTCCGCGTAGCCGGACCGCCTCCCACCAGGCGTCGAGGAGCCGCCGACCGTGGCCGCCGTGCGCCACGGCGGGGTCGACGCAGATGGAGCTGAGGAGCGCTCCGTGCGTCTCGACCGGCACCTCGCCGCGGTAGGCCACCCCGCGCAGCAGGCGCAGTGCCACCGCGGGACGGCGGACGACGGCCGGCAGGCTCGCCAGCGCCAGCCGGGGGCCGCGCTGGCGAAGCAGGCGGCGGAAGAACAGCTCCGGGGCCACCGTGCCGACCACCACGCCGACCAGCCGACCGTCGGGGTCCCGGGTGACCACCGTGACAGCGTCGGGATCACGAACGAAGCCGGCGTAGAACTCCCGGAGGAACGGCTCGCCGAGACTGGTGAGGAAGAACCGTTCGAAGGCCCGCACGTGCAGCGCCGCAGCCGTACGAACGTCCTCGGCCCGCAGAACGTCCACACCCCCGGCGGTGACCCGGCTCACCGGGCACCTGCCGCGACGGCCCGCAGCGCGTCCTCCACCCGCCGCACCCCGGAGGCCAGCGAGTACTCGCGGTCGTAGTACTCCCGCCCGGCCCGGCCCAGCAGTTCCAACTTCTCCCGCCCGAGCTGGCACAGCTCCCGGATGGCATCGGCGATCGAGTACGGATCACTGGGCCGGGCGGTGAGCCCCGCCCCGCTGGCCATCGCCACCGCCGCGGCGTCGCCCTCGGCGACGACCAGCATCGCTCGCCCGGCGGCGAGGATTGCCTGGACCTTGCTCGGCATGGTGTACGCCGACATGCCGCCCGGCCGGAGGCTGACCACGTGCGCGTCCCCGGCCCGCATCAGCGCCGGCATCTCCTCGGCCGGCAGCCGGCCGAGAAAGCGCACGTTGCGCAGCTTCCGCTCGGCGGCCTGCCGGCGCAGCCGCTCCTCGCAGAGCCCCGACCCGGCCAACAGGCACACCAGCCGCGGGTCGTCGACGAGGGCGACGGCGTCGAGCAGGGCGTCGAGCCCTTGCGCCTGCCCCATCGACCCGGCGTAGACGAGCACCACCTGGTCGTCGCGGAGGCCCAGTTCGGCCCGGAGGTCCCGGTCGGGCGTGGTGGCGGCCGTCTCGTCGGCCCACATCGGAATGTGCACGAGCTTGCGCTCGGGCACTCCCCGCCGGGCCAGCAGGTCGCCCACCCCCGGGGAGATGTACGCGATCCGGTCCGCGCACCGGTACATCGCGGCGCACCAGCCGCCCATGCCGCGGGCCAGCAGCGTGCCGGTGCCACCCGGACCGACGAAGCCGCTGGCGTACGCGCTGTCGGGCCAGAGGTCCAGCACGTGCAGCACCACCGGGACCCGGTGGACGTAACGGGCGTACCACATCGACAGCGAGACGGTGATGGGCGAGTTGCTCACCCACAGCGCGTCCAGGCCGCGCAGCGCGCCGGTGCCCAACGCGAGCGCCGAGGCGGCGAAGGACCCGTAGTTCGCGAGACGGCGCAGCGCCGAACGGTCGTGGCTCGGGTAGAGGGCGACCCGGCGGATCCGCACGCCGTCGCCGTCGACCTCGTCCCGACGGGGACGGATCCGGTAGCCCGGGACGACCCGGCCGGTCGGATAGTTCGGGAAGCCGGTCAGGACCTGGACCTCGTGGCCCCGGCGGGCCAGCGCCCGGGCGAGGGCGCCGGGCAGCGCTGCCGGCCCCGGTTCGGGGTCGTACCACTGGGTCAGCAGGCCAACCCGCATTCGGAACCTCCCGAGCGATATTCGCAAAAGCCTAAATAGTCACCATAAGGTGCAAAGACAGTTTAACCTCCGGCAAGGGAAAACCGGTCGTCGAGCTGCAAAGAGGAGTTCTGGGTGGAAAACAGCAGACTTCCCTTCGCGTTACCCGACATCGGCGAGGACGAGATCGCCGCTGTCACCGCTGCGCTCCGCTCCGGCTGGGTCTCCAGCGGGCCGCTGGTGCCACGTTTCGAGCAACGCGTCGCGGAGGCCTGCGGTCACGGGGTCAGCGCCGTCGCACTGAACTCGGCAACCGCCGGCCTGCATCTGGCGCTGGAGGCGCTCGGGGTCGGGCCCGGCATGGAAGTGCTGGTGCCGACCTGGACCTTCACCGCGACGGCAGAGGTCGTCGTGCACCTCGGTGCCGAACCGGTGCTCGTCGACGTGGACCCGCTGACGCTGCACATCGACCTCGCCGACGCGGCGGACAAGGTCACCCCGCGCACGGTCGCGGTGCTGCCGGTGCACTTCGCCGGCCAACTGGTGTCGCCGGCGCGGCTGCGCGCCTTCGCCGAGTCACACCGGCTCGCCGTGGTCGAGGACGCCGCCCACGCCTTTCCGGCCGCCGCCGAGGGCATCGGTGTCGGCGCCGGCACCAGCGCCGCGACGGTGTTCAGCTTCTACGCGACCAAGACCATCACCACCGGAGAGGGCGGGATGCTGGTCACCCGGGACGCCGACCTCGCCCGACGGGTCCGGGTGATGCGCCTGCACGGCTTCGACCGGGACGGCTTCGACCGGTACCGCAGCGACCGCCCCGCCTGGCGGTACGACGTCGTCGCGGCCGGCTACAAGTGCAACCTGACGGACCCTGCCGCCGCCCTCGGTCTGGTCCAACTCGACCGGGCCGAGGCGATGCGGGCACGGCGGGAGGAGATCGCCGAGCGCTACCGGCTGGCCTTCGCCGACCTCCCGCTCGACCTGCCCGGGCCGGCCCCCGCCGGCGACGTGCACGCCTGGCACCTGTACGTGGTCCGCCTGCGCCCCGAGGCGTCGGTGGACCGCGACGCGTTCGTCGCCGAGATGTCCCGCCTCGGCGTCGGTTGCAGCGTGCACTTCATCCCGTTGCACCAGCACACCTACTGGCGGCAGCGGTACCAGCTGACCGACGCGATGTTCCCGGTGGCCAGCGCGGAGTTCGAGCGGGTGGTGAGCCTGCCGATCTTCTCCGCGATGACCGATGAACAGGTCGACCGGGTCGTCACCACCGTCCACAAGGTGCTCACATGATCAAGCGGTGCTTCGACATCATCGTCGCCGCGGTGGCCCTGATCCTCTGCGCGCCGGTGCTGGCCGCGGTGGCCGTCGCCATCCGGCTCGACGACGGCGGTCCGGTGCTGTTCCGGCAGGAACGCGCCGGCCGCCGGGGCCGCAGCTTCCGAATCCACAAGTTCCGCACGATGCGGGTCGCTCCCGGCTCAGCCGTCACCTCCGACACCGACGACCGGATCACCCGGGTCGGCCGGTTCCTCCGGGCCAGCAAGCTCGACGAGTTGCCACAGCTCTACGACGTGCTGCTGGGTCACATGAGCCTGGTCGGTCCGCGACCGGAGGTACGCCGGTACGTGGACTGCTGGCCGCCCGTCGCGCGGTGGCGCATCCTGTCGGTGCGGCCCGGCATCACCGACCCCGCCTCGATCGCCTACCGCAACGAGTCCACCGAACTCGCCCGGGCACCGCAGCCCGAGGAGTACTACCTTTCCGTGGTGCTGCCCCGGAAGGTCGAGATGTACGTGCGCTACGTCGAGACCCGCAGCTTCCTCGGCGACCTGCTGATCCTCGCCCGTACCCTGCAGGCCGTCATCAGTCGCTGACCCGCACGCCGCGTACCGAAAAGGGGGCCGGGACCGCCGCGCGGTCCCGGCCCCCGACGGTGTTCTCAGCGGCGGATGCCCGCCCAGTCGTGGTGGCGGCGGACGGTGGAGAGGATGAAGTCGACCACCCGGCGGGAAGTGTCCGGCACCGCGTAGTCGGCCGGGCAGGGCACGCCGTCGGCGGCGACCTGCTCGACGACCACCTCGATCGCCTCCACCACCCCGGCCGGGTCCAGCCCGGTCATCACGATGCCGCCGGCGTCCAGCGCCTCCGGCCGCTCGATCGACTCCCGCAGGGTGACCGCGGGGAAGCCCAGGATCGCGGCCTCCTCGCTGATCGTGCCGCTGTCCGACAGCGTGCAGCGGGCCCGGCTCTCCAGGTGGACGTAGTCGAAGAGCCCGAACGGCTCGTGGAACGCGATGCCGTCGAGGGCGAGGGCGTCGGCGGCCAGCGCCTCCAACCGCTTGCGGGTACGCGGGTGGGTGGAGACCAGCACCGGCAGGCCCCAGGCGTCGCGCACGGCGCGCAGGCAGTCCAGCAGCCGGCCCAGCCGGTCCGGCCGGTCGACGTTCTCCTCCCGGTGGGCGCTGACCACGAAGTACTCCCCCGGCGCCAGCCCGAGCTGGTCGAGGATGGTCGAGCGTTCGATGTCGGCCCGGTAGTGCAGCAGCACCTCGCGCATCGGCGAGCCGGTGTGCAGGATCCGCCGTGGGTGCAGGCCTTCCGACAGCAGGTTCCGCCGGGCGTGCTCGGTGTAGACCAGGTTGAAGTCGGCGACGTGGTCGACCAGCCGCCGGTTGGTCTCCTCCGGGACGTTCAGGTCGAAGCAGCGGTTGCCGGCCTCCATGTGGTAGACCGGCACCCGCATCCGGCGGGCCATCAGCGCGGCGATGCAGCTGTTGGTGTCCCCGAGCACGAGCAGGGCGTCCGGCCGCAGCGCGGCGATCGCCTCCTCCATGCCGATCAGCACTCCGCCGAGCACCCGCCCCAGCGACGAGGTGTCCACCCGCAGGAAGCGGTCCGGCTGGCGCAGCCGCAGCTCGGTGAAGAACACGTCCGACAGCGACCGGTCCCAGTTCTGCCCGGTGTGCACCAGCACGTGGTCCACCGTGCGGTCGAGCCGGTCCAGCACCCGGGACAGTCTGATGATCTCGGGGCGGGTGCCGACCACCGTCATCACCCGGGTCATGTCCGCTCCTGCCTCACGCCGCCACCACCGCCGGCTCCGGCGCGGTCAGCTCCACCGGCTCCGTCCACGTGTCCGGCCGGGCGGGGTCGAAGATCTCGTTGGTCCAGAAGAGAGTGAGCAGCTCGTCCGGCCCGGTGTTGACGATGTTGTGCGCCCACATGGTGGGCATGTCCACCACCACCGGCTCGTCGCCGCCGACCGGGAACCGCACGACCTCGTCGGTGCCGACCCGGCGCAGCCGGATCTCCGCGCTGCCGCGCAGCACGCAGAACCGCTCCACCTTGGCCAGATGGAAGTGCTCCCCCCGGGTCACGCCCGGCCGGCTGGTGGAGCAGAAGGTCTGGCCGCCGCCGTGCGCCTTCACCGCCTCGACCAGTTCGCCGCGCAGGTCGGCCCGACGGGTCAGCGACAGCGGGTAGCTGGCGGGGAAGCAGTGTGACCGGTAGGTGTTGAACAGCCGGACGGCGTGCCGGTCGGTCAGCGCCGGGATCTCGCCGCCGCGGTAGAGGTCGGCGTACCCGGCGAGCCGGTCGGCCAGCTCGCGTACGCCGGTGCGCAGCGCCGGCATGGCCGCGTCCCACGGGCCGCCGTCCGGGGCACCCATCAGCCGCGCCGCGGCGTCGCTGACGTGCACCAGGCTCAACTCCCGGTCCTCGTGCACCTCCGGCGACCGCTGCTCGGCGAGCAGCCGGCAGAAGGTGGCCACCACCGAGTTGTAGTAGGGCCGGCCGTGCTCCCCGTACAGGTTCGGCAACCGCACGTCGAGCAGGTCCGGACGGGCCGCGGCCAGGGTGGCGGCGGCGACCGCCTTCGCGTCGCCGTACGGGGTGCCGTTGCCGGCCTGCACCGAGTTGGCGAAGACCACCGCGCCGGGCGGCGCCGCGCACAGGCGCAGCGCCCGACCCAGGGCCGCGGCCAGCTCGACGTTGCCCGCCGCGACGTCGCGGGCGTCGCCCCGGTTGACGCCGGCCAGGTGCAGCACCCGGTCGACGCCGTCGAGCTGCTCCGCCACCGTCGGGGCGTCCAGCAGGTCACTGCCACTGATCAGCACCGGCTCGGACCAGCCCAGGGCGCGGGCCAGCACCCGCACGTGCCAGCCCAGGAAGCCGCGACCGCCGGTGAGCGCCAGCCTCAGCACGCCAGCACCGGGTCCCGCAGCGCCAGCTCCGCCCGGATCTCGGGCAGCGTGCGCAGCAGGTCCATGATCTGGGGTACGTCCAGACGCGGTGCGTTCGCCGAGTTGAAGTCCTCGGCCGGGTACTCACGCAGCTCGCCCTCGGAGGTGTAGAGCGCGTAGTTCAGGTCTCGCGCGTCGATCGGCACCCGGAAGAAGTCTCCGAAGTCATCAGCCGTGGCGAGCTCCTCGCGGCTGGCCAACGTCTCGTCCTGCTTCTCACCGTGCCGGACGCCGATGATGTCCAGCTTCGACGGCACGTCGAAGAGCTGACAGACCGCCTCGGCCAGATCGCCGATGGCGCAGGCGACCGCCTTGCGGATGAAGATGTCGCCCGGCCGGGCGTGCCGGAAGGCGTGCTCCACCAGCTCGACGGACTCGTCGAGGGACATCAGGAAGCGGGTCATGCCGGGATCGGTCACCGTTGGCGCCCGGCCCGCCTTGATCTGCTCGATGAACAGCGGAATGACGGAGCCGCGCGAGTACATCACGTTGCCGTACCGCACGCACGACACGGTGGTGCTGCTGCGCGCGTTGTTGCGGGCGTGGGCCTGGGCCACCTTCTCCATGAGGGCCTTCGTCATACCCATGGCATTGACCGGGGAGACGGCCTTGTCGGTGCTGAGCAGCACCACCGACCGGACCCCCTTGCGCTCCGCGGCCTCGATGACGTTCGCGCTACCGATGACGTTGGTCCGCAGCGCCTCGAGGGGGAAGAACTCGCACGACGGCACCTGCTTGAGCGCCGCGGCGTGGAAGATGTGGTCCATGCCGCGACTGGCCCCCACCACGGAGTCGAGGTCGCGTACGTCGCCGACGTAGTACCGGACGCGGTCGTCACCGACGACACGGCGCATCGCGTCCTGTTTGGCCTCGTCGCGACTCAGCACCCGGACCTCGTCGACGTCCCGGTCGAGCATTCGTCGCACCATGGTCTGACCGAACGATCCTGTGCCGCCGGTGATCAGGACCCGGCTGCCGGCAAGCGCAGTGCTCACTCGTGCTCCTCTTCATTGAAAGGTCAATGCAGACAACGAGCAACATACCGGTCAAGGTGCGTTTAATGGCGTAAAGCGGACGCAGGTGGTGCGGCGGATCCCTCGGACGAGAGACCCCAAGGCGGACGGTGCCTCCAGGCGACGAGGACGAACAGCAGCAGAAGCACCAGCAGTCGGCAGCCCGTCCGGCTCACATAGGTCGAGGTGCCCACCCACATCAGATCGACCATGCCGACGACGACGAGGACGCCGGCGGTATAGCCCAGCAGCCGCCGCGGCGTGGTGAGGGGCCGCGCCGCCACCCGGTCCACCGCCCGGTCGATCCAGCGCAGCGTGAGCCCGGTGATCGGGACCATCAGCACCAGACCGACCAGCCCGAAGTTGATCAGCCATTCTCCGAAGGAGAGCGCCGCGTGCGTGTGGCCGGTGCCCACCATCTCCGGGGAGAGAATGGGCACCAGGGCCGCTCCGAGGCCGTCCGGCTTCTCGGGCCACATCGCGCGCGGAACCAGGGTCACCGCCGCCGCCCAGAAGGTCTCGCCCCACCCCTTGGGCAGTACGCCCATCGCGTTGAGCTCCAGCAGCCTGGTGAAGTCGCGGAACGGCGTCACGACCGAACCCAGACCGTCGGCGTCCGGGTTGTCCACTATGGAGGTCGCTCTGATCTGGCCGAGCACGAACACGGCGGGTGCGGCGACGGCGAGCACCCAGACCTTGACGTGCCGGCGGCCACGACCCCTGTTCGCGAGAATCATCGCCAGGGCGAAGCCGAGTGAGCCGAGGACGATTCGTCCGAAGTCGTTGAAGAGATAGGCGTAGTAGAGCCCGAAGCCCGCCGCCGGCACCAATCCGTAGACCAGCCGCCGCCGACGGCGCCGGCCAGGCAGCAGGCCGAGGCCCAGCAGGACGACGCCGACAAACCCGGCCGAATCGATGAGCAGATGGTGGTAACGGCTGGGGAAGGCCAGGCTGAGCACCACGCCGAGGGCCAGCAGCGTGATACCCCAGCGCAGCGCCCACCGGCTCAGCGCCGGGTCCGCCCGCACCGGCTCGCTCTCCGGGCGCCGACGTAGCCGACTCCAGAAGAGGAGCCAGGTCGAGACATGGAGGAAGTAGCACAGCGTCAGGCCCGGCAGGATCGGCACCGGGGCCCCGCCGGGTCCGGCCTTGAGCTCGGAGTACAGCGCGGCGAAGCCAACGAAGAGGGCGAAGCTGAAGTTGTACACGCCGACAGCGGTGATCCGCATCCCTCCGTCGGCGAGGAAGACCCAGAGCCCGAAGAGGAGAGCCAGGGCACTGAGCAGCAGCGTCGCCGAGTGTTGCGGATGGGCGGTGACAGCGAAGGATTCGACACCGAGCGCCGAGATCCCGGCCGCAATCCAGCCGAGGCCGATCGGAAGATTCCGGCTCAACCCGTCCGGAGCCACCGCCACTGTCTCGGGTGCCGCCGGTCCGGCCTGATGAGCCAAGTGATGCGGACCCGACCACTCGGTCAGGCGCCTCCACCGGTCATCCTGCTGACGCTCCTGCACTGACATCCCGTTCCCCCGTGGCATCCACGTGCGGGGGTCGACGGGCGTGCCACGCAGACGGACGCGAGGCATCGGGCCCGATCGGCGACGTCCGTGCGGGTTGCAGGGTCGAAGTCCCCGTACCAGCTGAAACCGACACCAGAGGCAACGCTATGCCGACCACTTGGTTACGCATAGCCACCGACGCGCCGTCACCGAGGCCGTGGCCAGGTCGTTTGTCCAAGCATGCCATTCAGCCACCGGCCAGACGTCACCCGTTGCCACAGGTCGTGATCGTGAGCGAAGGACAGGACCGGAGGGCCCGACGGGCGACCTGCGGGGAGGAGCCGCCTCCCCTGTCGGTGCTCATGACCTACAACTTCTTTGAGCCCGGGTTCCGCGCCGGCGGGCCCATCCGCTCGATCGCCAGGCTGGTCGACTCCTGCTCGGAGCAGGTCGCCATCACGCTGGTGACGGGCGACCGGGACCTCGGCGGGTCCGCGGCCTACCCGGGCCTCTCCGGCAGGTGGGTCGACCGGGGTCGCGCCCGGGTGTTCTACCTCAACCCCCGGCGTGCCCGCCACTGGTGGACGCTCTGGCGCACGATACGGCGCCGCCGTTTCGACCTCCTGTACGTCAACAGCTTCTGGTCCACCTACTCGCTGCTGCCCATCATCGCGGCCCGTCTGGGACTGCTCCGGGTTCCCCGGGTGATGATCGCCCCCAGGGGTGAGTTCTCCCCGGCGGCGCTGGCCCTCGGCGCGCTGCGCAAGCGGATCTTCCTGCGGTCGTGGGTCCACGTACTTCGCAGAGGTCCCGTCGACTGGCATGCGGGCAGCCAGTTGGAGGGTGAGATGATCCGCCGGGCGTTGCCGTGGGCGAACGTGACGGTCCGGGCGAACCAGGCCGGGCTGCCCGCCGAGCCCCTTCCTCCTGGCGCTTCCCGAAGCGAGGCACGGCTGGTCTTCGTGGGGCGGATCAGCCCGATGAAGAACGTGGACCTGCTCCTGACCGCCCTCGGCCTGACCACCGCACCGATGCGCCTGGACCTCTTCGGGCCGGCGGAGGACCCGGTCTACTGGAGCCGCTGCCAGCAGCTCATCGACGACCTGCCGCCGACGGTCCAGTGCACGTACCACGGCCCGCTCGCACCCGACCGGGTGCGGGAGACGTTCGCCGGCTACGACGCCTTCGCGATGCCGACCCGGGGCGAGAACTTCGGGCACGTCATCGCCGAGAGTCTCTCCGCGTCGTGCCCGGTCGTCTGCTCGGACCGCACCCCGTGGAGCGACGTCCTCCGCGACGGCGGCGGTGTGGTCCTGCGCGACCTCACCGCCCCGGCACTCGCCGCCGAGCTGGAACGGATCGCCCGACTCACCCCTGAGGAGCGACTGCGAGCACGGCGGGTGGCCGGTGAGGCGTACCGGCGCTGGGCCGCCGCCAGCGATGAATCGAACATCCTCGACCACGTCCGCGTCCAACTGCAGGACGCAGGCGATCCGCTGCCACCGTCCCGGGAGCCGGCACGTGCACATCCGTCCGCTGACACCCGCCGCTGACGCCTCGGCACCTCCGCCGCCTACCGACGACCGACTCGACACGCCGTCCACCCCGCCGGGCGGCGCCGCGAAGGACTCAGGTGTGCGGGGCCAGACCATCTTCGCCGCGTTGTCGAGCCTGCTGAGCGGTGTGCTGAACGCCGGCATCCTGGCGGTCTGCGCGCGCGGCGGTCAGACCGACGAACTGGCCGCGTACGCCATCATGACCGCCGCCCTGACCTGGGTAGCGGTCCTGGCGACCGGCGGGACGGCGATGCTCTACGCCACCGGCGACGAACGGGAGTGCGCCGCGATCCGCAGCCAACGTGTGCTGGTGGTCTCCCCGCTGCTGATCGTGAGTGCGGTGGGCGTCTCGCTGCTCTACGTCGGCCGCGGCTACGGCCTGGTCGCACTGGCGGCGGCAGCGCTGGGCACCATCGGCAACAGTTTCACGCAGCTGCAGTTCAGCGACCTGTACCGGCAGTTCCGCTTTGTCGCTGCATCGGTGGTGATGGTCGGCAGCCGGCTCGCCGGACTGGTGCTGGTGCTGGTCGGGGTTCCGCTGACCATCGCCCTGGTCGCCGCCACCGCGTTGCAGCTCCTGACCGCGGAGGGCCTGGTCTGCCGGGACGCGGCAACGCGGCGCGGGCGGTGGCGTGGGTTGACCGTCCGGTCGGCGGCGGCGGCCTTCCGGATGAACGGCCACCTGATGTCGTGCAGCCTGGCGGAGGTGTTCACCGGGCGGTCCGGTGGGATCGCGCTGTCCATGGTGGCAAGCCCGCACGTGGTGGGCAGCTATGCCGCGGTGAACGGTGTCTACCAGGCGCTGACGGCGGTGGTCTACCAGGGCCTACGGGTGCCGATGGCGGTCCGGGTGCGGCACCGGCACGGGCTGGGCGCGCACGGTTCGGTGCGCGAGAGCGAGGTGATGGTCGTCGTCGTGGCGGCCCTCACCGGGGTGGCCGGCTGGTTGCTCGCGCCCTGGCTCACCACCGCGGTGCTCGGCCTCACCGTGCCGGGGATGGACACGACGTTGGGGCTCTTCCTGCTCGCGCTGCCGTTCCTCACGGTCAACCGGGCGATCGGTCTTGCCCGCCTCGGCGACGGCAACTACCGAGCGGCCGCTCGGCTGGCGCTGCTGACCGCCGGCCTGGCCGGCCTCGCGTTGCTGGTCCAGGCACCCCGGTTCGGCCCGGCCGGGGCGGCGGCGGCCACGCTCGCCAGCGAGGCGCTGACGACAGTGGTCGTGGGTGCACTCTGCGGTCACCTGGCGCTCCGGGCCCGCAGACGTCGACGGATGTCGGACCGGACCGGGCCGGCAGCGCCTGTCGTGGAGCGGCCCGGGAGCGGACTTCCGGTGTGACCTCGAGCTCGTGCAGTGCCGGGACCACCTGCGCCACCTGGCCACGAGCCCGATACCCCCGCGGCGTAGGTGACGTCAGGACACGAACAACGCGTGCTTGCCGGCTCGGGTCTTCGCCTGCTGGTCGACCTGGGCGAAGGTGACCGACCGGGGATCCAGGAGAGGGTGGTCGCGACTGAGCTCTCGAAGGAAGAACGCGGCGACGTCGTCGAGGTCGAGCGAGCGGTCCGCCTCGACGTGGATCCGCAGCGCGTCCGGCCGTTCCTGTCGGAACTGGACTCCGACGATACCGGGGTAGGACTTGAGAATGTGCACGGGCAGGATCGCGGACAGGTCGAGGACGCCCTCTGCCGACCCGACCTGGACGAAGTCCTGACGCCGGCCGAGGATCGCGCGGAAGGCGAGGGCGTTGCCATCGCGTATGTCACTCGCCTCGACCCGGTCACCGATGGCGTAGTTGACCAGGGGGAAGAGCCGGGGAGTCAGCGTCGTCACGTGCAGCTCGCCGTTGTCGTCCGCCAGGCAGACGTAGCTGTCCCAGAGCATTCGGATGTTACGGGTGCGCTGGTGGGACATCGCCAGCACGCCGGTCTCCGCAGACCCGTACTCGATCACGGCGGGGGCGTGGAACACGCGCTCGATCAGGGCGATGTCCGCGTCGCTGGCGGTCTCCGCGCAGAGGATCACGGCTCGGAGGCGGTTCTTGTCTCCCAGCTTGAGCCCGTTGCGCTCCACGTAGCGGGCCAGCCTGAACACCGCCGACGTGTAGCCCGCCAGGGAGACCGGGTTCCGCCGACGGAAAGCCAGGTAGTGCCGGTGCAGGGACGGTTCGCTCAGGTCGTAGGCGTTGAGCCGGGTGATTCGCATGCCCCCGTCGGCGAGCCGACGCTTGAGATGGGCCACCTGCCCACGCCAACCGCTGCCGAACAGGTGGGAGTGTCCCCACAGGAGCACATTCGGATCCGTCGGGGCGACGCCCGACCAGTTCCGCCCGAGGTACGCGTTGACCCAGCCCTCATCCACTTCACCCGGCCCACGTGGGTAGCGCGTGGGCTGCCCCGTGCTCCCGCCGGTGGTGTAGAACTCGGTGATCCGACCTTCCTGGAAGATCTCCGCACTGCGGGCGATCAGCGTCTCCTTCTCCAAGGGCGGGAAGTCGCGCAGGTCGCTCGGGTGGTCGATCCGCGCCGGGAGATCGTGTTCCCGCTGCCAGGACCGGTAGAAGGGCACCTCCGCGAGGCAGTACGCCCAGACCTCATTGAACCGGCGGACCTGGAGGTCCTCGATCTCCTCCCGGGACGGCCGGGCGTCGTACAGGGCGATCTTGCGGTCCAGGCGCCGATGACGGTCGGCGAGGACAGTGCCCCGCAGCAGCGACGAGAGCATCAGCGGTGGCCCCCTTCCTAGTGACGATGAACCCAACGAGGCGCCGACCAGCGCAGTTACGCATTGATGACGGCGCGTTACATCTAAGCATTGACATCAGTTGCGAACTCCCACCAGGCTTGCGCACACGAGTCCTTCCACCAGGAGGCGCGATGAGGCGCACACGGTTAGCGATCGCAAGCGTGTTCACTCTGGTCAGCGCTCTGGCGCTGACCGCACCGGCTGGCGCGCGGCCACCGTCCGACCCGGGCGGCCGCGACAGCTTGGAGGTGTACGTCGGCACACTCGACCCGCAACAGCTGGAGAAGCTGCGCGCGGCCGGTGTCGACCTCGGCCACGACCAGCGTGGCACCGACGCGGGTGGGGCCACCCGGGTGGAGACGGTGCTCAGCAAGCGGGAGGCGGCCCGCCTCGCCGACCAGGGCGTACGGCTGGACGTCAAGAAGGTGCGCGGCAAGGACGCCTCCCAGGCGCTGCGCGAGCAGGCGGCGGCGGGCTGGGACGCGTTCCGGTCGTACAGCGAGCCGGGCGGCATCCGCGACGAGCTCACCGCGACCGCTGCGCGCTTCCCGAAGCTGGCGAAGCTGGAGACCATCGGCCGGACCGTCCAGGGCAAGCCGATCCTGGCGGTGAAGGTCACGAAGAACGCGCGGACCGTGCCGGACGGGCGACGCCCGGCGGTGATCTACGGCAGCGCCCAGCACGCCCGCGAGTGGATCACCCCGGAGATGACCCGCCGCCTGCTGCACCACGTGCTGGACAACTACGGCACCGACCCGGAGATCACCCGGTTGGTGGACCGCACCGAGCTGTGGTTCCTGCCGGTCGCCAACCCGGACGGCTACGACCACACCTTCACCCCGGGCAACCGGTTGTGGCGCAAGAACCTGCGCGACAACGACGGCAACGGCCAGATCACCACCGCCGACGGCGTCGACCTCAACCGCAACTTCAGCTACAAGTGGGGGTACGACGACGAGGGCTCCTCGCCGGAGCCGAACAGCGACACCTACCGCGGCCCGGGCCCCAACTCGGAGCCGGAGACGAAGGCGCTCGACGCGCTCTTCAAGCGGGTGGGCTTCGAGTTCTTCGTCAACTACCACTCGGCGGCCCAGCTGCTGCTCTACGGCGTCGGCTGGCAGGTCAGCACGCCGACCCCGGACGACGTCATCTACCAGGCGATGGCCGGCGACGACGCGCACCCGGCGGTGCCCGGCTACGACCCGGACATCTCCGCCGAGCTGTACACCACCAACGGTGACACCGACTCCCACGCCCAGGTCCGCTACGGCACCCTCGGCTTCACCCCGGAGATGTCCACCTGCCAGACGGCGGCCGCCTCCGACCCGGACGACCAGTGGCGGCCGGAGGACTGCATCAGCGGGTTCATCTTCCCGGACGACGAGAAGCTGATCTCCGCCGAGGTGGCGAAGAACCTGCCGTTCGCGCTGTCGGTGGCTAAGTCGGCGGCCGACCCGGACGACCCGGTGTCGGTGGTCGGCCGCAGCACCCCCGACTTCGTGGTCGACTCCTTCGACACCTCCTACGGGCGTACCCAGCAGGTCACGTCGATCACCCGGCGGGCGCTGAAGGACGTCCGGATGCACTACGTGGTCAACGGCGGCCGTCCGAAGACGGCCAAGGTCCGCGAGTGGCGCGGCGGCGAGCGGTACGGCGACACGAACGACGACTACTACGCCGATCTGCGCGGCACGGTCACCGGCACGAAGCCGGGTGACCGGGTCGAGGTGTGGTTCACCGGGGTCAAGCCGCGCCAGGGCC
Source organism: Micromonospora purpureochromogenes (assembly GCF_900091515.1). NCBI lineage: Bacteria > Bacillati > Actinomycetota > Actinomycetes > Micromonosporales > Micromonosporaceae > Micromonospora > Micromonospora purpureochromogenes. Next base: position 4,874,125 of record NZ_LT607410.1, read on the forward strand.
CGGTGGCCAGCGAGCACTTCACCTACCGGGTACACACCGACATCGGCGGGGACGTGCTGGTGCTCGCCGTGGAGGACGTGACCGGGCTCAGCCCGGCGCAGACCGGCGGCGCAGGCGCGAAGTACGCCGACGAGGTGGCCGCGTCGCTGGCCAAGGCGGGCCGCAGCAGCGACGTGTACGACTTCGACGCGATGGGCCGTAAGGCCCCGCACCCGCTGGGTGTGCTCTCGCACTACCGGGCGGTGGTCTGGGAGACCGGCGACGACACCATCCTGCGCTCGCCCGGCCAGGTCGGCGGCACCGCCGCCCGCGCGGCGCTCGACACCGAGCTGGCCGTCCGGGACTACCTCAACGAGGGCGGCAAGCTCCTGGTCAGCGGCAAGTACGCGCTCTTCGCCCAGGCCGCCAACGGCTCGTACGTCTACCAGCCGGACCCGGCGGTGGCGGAGTGCGCCGACCCGGACGACGCCACCTGCCTGCCGCTGTTGAACGACTTCCAGCAGTACTACCTGGGGGCCTACAACTACGTCAGCGACGGCGGCAGCGACCCGGACGGCACGCCGTACCCGCTGCGCGGCGCGGACGGGGCCTTCGCCGGCTTCCAGGGGCAGCTCAACGCGGCCGGCTCGGCGGGGAACCAGGACCACACGGCCTCGTTCCTCACCACGTCGAGCTTCCTGGCCCCGGACCGGTTCCCGCAGTTCGCCAGCTCGGCGGCAGTGGACTGGGCCCGGCCGGGCAGCGCGCCGTTCGACCCCCGCACCGGCGACTGGTACCTGTACAGCGGGCGGGCCGACGAGTCGTACAAGCGGCTCACCCGGACCGTCGACCTCACCTCGGCGACCAGCGGGGAGCTGCGCTTCTTCGCCTCGTACGACATCGAGCAGAACTGGGACTTCCTGATCGTCGAGGCGCACGAGGTGGGCAGCGACGCCTGGACGACGCTGCCCGACGCCAACGGCCGTACCGGCACCGAGACCGGCGACAGCTGCGAGTCGGGCTGGGCGGAGACCCTGCACCCGTTCCTCGCCCACTACCAGGGCGCCGACTGCTCTCCCACGGGCAGCACCGGTAGCTGGAACGCGGCCACCGGCAGCTCCGGCGGCTGGCGGGAGTTCGCCGTCGACCTGTCGGCGTACGCCGGCAAGCAGGTCGAGATCTCCATCTCGTACGTCTCCGACTGGGGCACCCAGGGCCTGGGTGTGTTCCTGGACGACGCGCGGGTGATCACCGACGGCACGGTCGTCTCGGAGACCTCCTTCGAGACGCCGGACCTGGGCGGGTGGACGGTGGCCGGGCCGCCGCCGGGCTCCCCGCCGGGCGGCAACGACTGGGCCCGTAGCCAGCAGGCGTTCACCGAGGGCGCGGCGGTGGTCACCGACGACACCGTCTACCTCGGCTTCGGCCTGGAGGGGCTGGCCCCGGCGGTCCGCGACGACCTGGTCGCCCGGTCGCTGGCCCACCTGAGCGGACGGCCACGCCGCTAGCGGACGCGGATGCGGCGGCGGGCTCCCACCGCCGCCGCACCTGTCCGTACGGCTGCCGGACCGTCCGTCCGTGTGATGAGCTGTACCGGTGGCGGGGTACGTGTTCGGTCTGGTGCTGCATCCCACCCGGGACGTCTCCGCGGTCGTGGAGATCGTCGAACGGTGGGCGGTCCGGCACGGCAAGAGCCTCGCCGTGCGCGCCGAGGACCGGCAGCGGGTGCCGTCGTCGGTGGAGCTGGTGCCGGCGGCGGAGCTGGCGCACCGGTCGGACGCGTTGATCAGCATCGGCGGGGACGGCACCATGCTCGGTGCCCTGCGCCTGGCCGTGCGGGACCCGAAGCCGGTGCTCGGGGTGCACCTGGGCAAGCTCGGCTTCCTCGTCGAGGTCGAGCCGCCGGATCTGCCCCGGGCGCTGGACCGGCTGGTCGCCCACGACTTCACCGTCGAGTCACGCGCCTGCCTGGCCTGCGACGTGTGCGGGGACGACGTGGTGGCGTTCAACGACATCGCCCTCGTCCGCCATCCGGGTTCCGGCTTCGTCACCGCCACCCTCGCCGTCGACGGGCAGCGGTACGGCTACTACCGCTGCGACGCGCTGGTGATCAGCACGCCGACCGGCTCGACGGCGTACAGCTACGCGGCGGGCGGGCCGCTGATCTCGCCGGCGACGCAGGCCGTGGTGGTGACGCCGTCAGCGCCGATGGCCGGCATCTCGCGGTCGGTGGTGCTCTCCTCCGACGAGACCATCCGGCTGGAGCTGCTGCCCGACTCGGCGCCGGTGGCCGTGGAGATGGACGGCGTGATCATCCGGGACGGCTCGACCGAGGGTGCGGTGCACGTGCGGTACCAGCAGAACGCCGGCCTGGTGGTTCGCCTCGACCCGCGCCGCTACGCCGAACGCAACCAGCTCAAGCTCAGCCTGCTGGACCTGCCGCTGCTGCCCGAGCAGCTGCGCGAGCTGCTGCCGGACGGGATGCGAAAGCAGTTGACCCGCCGCGAGCTGCCCCCGCCGCGCTGACCGCCCCCCGGCTCAGGCCTTGGCCAGCACCCCGTCGACGAGCGCCTTCGCCTCCTCCTGGATGCGGGCCAGGTGCTCCGGCCCCCGGAACGACTCGGCGTAGATCTTGTAGACGTCCTCGGTGCCGGAGGGGCGGGCGGCGAACCAGCCCGACTCGGTGGTCACCTTCAGCCCGCCGATCGCCGCGCCGTTGCCGGGCGCGGTGGTGAGCGTCGCGGTGATCGGCTCTCCGGCCAGCTCGGTGGCGCCCACCTGCTCCGGGGAGAGCTGGCCGAGCACGGCCTTCTGCTCCCGGGTGGCCGGGGCGTCGATCCGCGCGTACGCGGGGGCGCCGAAGCGCTCGGTCAGCTCGGCGTAATGCTGGCTGGGGGTCCGCCCGGTGGTGGCGATGATCTCCGAGGCGAGCAGGCAGAGCAGGATGCCGTCCTTGTCGGTGGTCCAGGTGCTTCCGTCGCGGCGCAGGAAGGACGCGCCGGCGCTCTCCTCGCCGCCGAAGCCGACCGCGCCGTCGAGCAGCCCGGGCACGAACCACTTGAAGCCCACCGGCACCTCCAGCAGCGGACGGCCCAGGTCCGCCGCGATCCGGTCGATCATCGAGGAGGAGACCAGCGTCTTGCCGACCGCCGCCGCCGGACCCCACTGCTCCCGGGTACGGAACAGGTGCCCGATCGCCACCGCCAGGTAGTGGTTGGGGTTCATCAGGCCGCCGTCGGGGGTGACGATGCCGTGCCGGTCGGCGTCGGCGTCGTTGCCGGTGGAGACCTGATAGTCGGCGCGGGCGGCGATCAGCGAGGCCATCGCGTTCGGCGAGGAGCAGTCCATCCGGATCTTGCCGTCGCCGTCCAGGGTCATGAACCGCCAGGTCGGGTCGACCGTCGGGTTGATCACGGTCAGGTCCAGCCGGTGCCGCTCGGCGATCTCCCCCCAGTACGCGACGCTGGCCCCGCCGAGCGGGTCGGCGCCGATGCGCACCCCGGCGTCGCGGATCGCGTCGATGTCGATCGCGGCGGGCAGGTCGTCGACGTAGCCGGCGAGGAAGTCGTACCCGCCGGTGGTGTCGGCGGCGCGGGCCCGGGCGTACGGGATCCGCCGGACCTCCTTGAGGCCGGCGGCCAGGATCGCGTTGGCCCGGTCCTGGATCCACTTCGTGACGTCGCTGTCGGCGGGCCCGCCGTGGGTGGGGTTGTACTTGAACCCGCCGTCGTCGGGCGGGTTGTGCGACGGGGTGATGACGATGCCGTCGGCGAGGCCGCTGGTGCGCCCCCGGTTGTGGGTGAGCACGGCGTGCGAGAGCGCCGGGGTGGGGGTGTAGCCGTCGCGGCTGTCCCGCAGCACGGTGACGCCGTTGGCGGCGAGCACCTCCAGGGCGTCCGCCTCGGCGGGGGCGGAGAGCGCGTGGGTGTCCCGGGCGAGGAAGAGCGGGCCGTCCAGGCCCTGCTTGCGGCGGTAGTCGCAGAGCGCCTGGGTGACCGCGAGGATGTGGTCGGAGTTGAAGGCGTTGCGCAGCGACGACCCACGGTGCCCGGACGTGCCGAAGGAGACCTGCTGCGCCGGGTCGTCGGGGTCCGGGTGCTCGGCGTAGTAGGCGGTCACCAGCCGCGGCACGTCCACCAGGTCGGCGGGCTCGGCGGGCTGTCCGGCGCGGGGATGGGCCACTGCTGCAACCTCCAAGGGCGGTACTCCGACGCTCATTGCTTCCCGGCCACGGCCGGGATCACACCTGGTTCACGGCTCGACGCGCTGGCCCTTGCCGATCACCACGATGCCGTTGTCGGAGACGGTGTAGCGCTGCCGGTCCTTCTCCAGGTCGACGCCGATCTCCGCGCCCTCGGGGACGAAGACGTTCTTGTCCAGGATGGCCCGGCGGACCACGGCGTGCCGGCCGATCTCGACGCCCTCCATCAGCACCGCGCCGTCGACGTGCGCCCAGGAGTGGACCTTGACCTTCGGCGACACGATCGAGTTCTCCACCAGCGAGCCGGAGATCACCGCGCCGGGCGAGACCATCGAGCCGACCGCCCGGCCGACCCGCTCGCCCCACTGGTGGACGAACTTCGCCGGCGGGTACGGCGGCTGGTTGCTGTAGATCGGCCAGTCGAAGTTGTAGAGGTTGAACACCGGGTGCACGTTGATCAGGTCCATGTGGGCGTCGTAGAAGGAGTCCAGCGTCCCCACGTCCCGCCAGTAGCCGCGGTCCCGGTCGGTGCTGCCCGGCAGCTCGTTGTCCTTGAAGTCGTAGACGTTGGCCTCGCCCCGCTCCACCAGCATCGGGATGATGCTGCCGCCCATGTCGTGCTTGCTGGTCTTGTCCTCCGCGTCCCGCTCGACCGCCTCGCAGAGGGCGCCGGTGCTGAACACGTAGTTGCCCATCGAGGCGTAGACCTGGTCCGGGGCGTCGAGGAGGCCGACCGCGTCGGTGGGCTTCTCGCGGAACGCCCGGATCCGCCGGCCGTCCTCGCCGACCTCGATCACCCCGAACTGGTCGGCCATCGACAGCGGCTGCCGGATGCCGGCCACGGTCACCCCGGCGCCGGAGGCGATGTGGTCGTCCACCATCTGCCGGGGGTCCATCCGGTAGATGTGGTCGGCCCCGAAGACGATCACGTAGTCGGGCTGCTCGTCGTTGATCAGGTTGAAGCTCTGGTAGATCGCGTCGGCGGACCCGGCGAACCACCACGGGCCGCGGCGCTGCTGCGCCGGCACCGGCGTGACGTAGTTGCCGAGCATCGTCGACATCCGCCAGGTCTGGGTGATGTGCCGGTCCAGCGAGTGGGACTTGTACTGGGTCAGCACGACGATCTTGAGAAAGCCCGCGTTCGCCAGGTTGGACAGGACGAAGTCGACCATGCGGTACATCCCGCCGAACGGGACGGCCGGCTTGGCCCGGTCCGCGGTGAGCGGCATCAGGCGCTTGCCTTCTCCGCCGGCCAGGACGATCGCGAGCACCTTGGCAGCCATGTACCGACGCTATCCATCCGGCTGCCACTTCACCACTCGTACGGGCACAGTTCTGCACTAGGGTGCGGGGGCATGACGGAATCGGCACGGCTGCGCGTGGATCTGCTGACCCGGGAGTACCCGCCCGAGGTGTACGGCGGCGCCGGGGTGCACGTCGAGTACCTCGCCCGTGAGCTGCGCCGACTCGCCGACGTACGGGTGCACTGCTTCGGCGCGGCGCGCACCGAGCCGGGCGTCACCGCGTACGCCGAACCGGCCGGCCTGACCGGCGCGAACGCCGCGCTGCGCACCATGGGCGTCGACCTGGAGATGGCCGCGGGCTGCGCCGGCACCGACGTGGTGCACAGCCACACCTGGTACGCCAACCTGGCCGGGCACACCGCGAAGCTGCTGCACGGCGTGCCGCACGTGGTGACCGCGCACAGCCTGGAGCCGCTGCGGCCGTGGAAGGCCGAACAGCTCGGCGGCGGGTACGCGCTCTCGTCCTGGTGCGAGCGCACGGCGGTGGAGGCGGCCGACGCGATCATCGCGGTCAGCGCGGGGATGCGCCGCGACGTCCTCACCGCGTACCCGGAGGTGAACCCGGACCGGGTCCGCGTGGTCTACAACGGCATCGACACCGCCCAGTACGCCCCGGACACCGGCACCGACGTCGTCGACCGGCTCGGCATCGACCCGTCCCGCCCCAGCGTGGTCTACGTCGGCCGGATCACCCGGCAGAAGGGACTGCCCTACCTGCTGCGCGCGGCCCGGGAACTGCCCGCCGACACCCAGCTGGTGCTGCTCGCCGGCGCCCCCGACACCCCGGAGATCGCTGCTGAGGTCGAGGGCCTGGTCGGCGAGCTGCGGGCCAACCGCTCCGGGGTGGTCTGGGTGGCCGAGATGCTGCCCAAGCACGAGGTGATCCAGGTGCTCACGCACGCGACGATCTTCGTCTGCCCGTCCGTCTACGAGCCGATGGGAATCGTCAACCTGGAGGCGATGGCCTGCGAGACGGCCGTGGTGGCGACCGCCACCGGCGGCATCCCCGAGGTGGTCGCCGACGGCGAGACCGGGCTGCTGGTGCCGATCGAGCAGGCCGGCGACGGCTCCGGCCGGCCGCTGGAGCCGGCGCGGTTCGTGGCCGACCTGGCCGCCCGGATCAACGAGGTGCTGGCCGACCCGGCGCGCGCCGCCGAACTCGGCCGGGCCGGGCGACGGCGGGCGGTGGAGCACTTCTCCTGGGACGCCGTCGCGGCCCGCACCATGGAGGTGTACCGGTCGGTGGGCGCCGCAGGCTGACCCGAGCGCGAAGCGATCTCGCGCAGTAGGTTGACGGGGTGAGCGGACGGTTCCCGATCGAAGACGTCTCCCCCGTCGTCGCCTGCGGTCGCTACCCGGCCAAGGCGGTGGTCGGCGAGGTGGTGCCCGTGTCGGCCCGCGCCTACCGGGAGGGGCACGACGCGCTCGGCTGCAACGTGGTCTGGCTCGGCCCGGACGGCGCGGCGCGACCCTTCACCCGGATGCGCCCCGGCGAGCCGGGCCAGGACACCTGGCACGCCACCATCCGGCCCGACGCGGTCGGCGACTGGGTCTTCACCGTCGAGGCGTTCGGAGACCCTTACCTCACCTGGCAGAATGCGGTGACCAAGAAGATCGCCGCCGGGCAGGGGCCGGCGGAGCTGGCCAACGACCTCGCCGAGGGCGTCCGCGTGCTGACGGCGGCGGCCGAGCTGGTGCCCGCCGTCGAGGTCGTGCGGGTGAAGGCCGCCGTGGCCGCGCTGCGCGACACCGAGCTGGACCTGCCCCGCCGGGTCGCCCCGGCCCTGGAGCTGGCCGACCTGCTCTGGGAGCACCCGGTGCGCGAGCTGGTCACCACCGGCGAGGAGCACCGGCTCTGGGTGGACCGCCCCCGCGCGCTCTTCTCCGCCTGGTACGAGTTCTTCCCCCGCTCCGAGGGCGCGATCCCGGCCACCGTCGACGCCCCGGCCCGCTCGGGCACCTTCGGCACCGCGATGGAGCGGCTGCCGGGCGTGGCGGCGATGGGCTTCGACGTGCTCTACCTGCCGCCGATCCACCCGATCGGCCGGGTCAACCGCAAGGGCCCCAACAACTCGCTGACCGCCGGGCCCGACGACGTGGGCTCGCCGTGGGCGATCGGCGCCGCCGAGGGCGGCCACGACGCCATCCACCCCGACCTGGGTACGCCGGAGGACTTCCGCGACTTCGTCGCGGCCGCCGCCGAGCAGGGCCTGGAGGTGGCGATGGACCTGGCGTTGCAGTGCGCGCCGGACCACCCCTGGGTGACCGAGCACCCGGAGTGGTTCACCACCCGGGCCGACGGCAGCATCGCGTACGCGGAGAACCCGCCGAAGAAGTACCAGGACATCTACCCGCTGAACTTCGACAACGACCCGGAGGGGATCCGGGCCGAGGTGTTGCGGGTGGTGCTGCACTGGGTCGGCGAGGGGATCCGGATCTTCCGGGTGGACAACCCGCACACCAAGCCGTTCGACTTCTGGCACTGGTTGATCGCCGAGGTCAAGAAGGTCGACCCGGACGTGCTCTTCCTCGCCGAGGCGTTCACCCGACCGGCCATCATGCACGGGTTGGGCAAGATCGGCTTCACCCAGTCGTACACGTACTTCACCTGGCGCACCTCGGCGGCGGAGATGCGGGCGTACTGCGAGGAGCTGGTCGCCGCGGCCGACTACATGCGACCGAACTTCTGGCCCAACACCCCGGACATCCTGCACTCCTCGTTGCAGCACGGCGGCCCGCCGATGTTCAAGATCCGGGCGGTGCTGGCCGCGCTGCTCTCCCCCTCCTGGGGCGTGTACGCCGGGTTCGAGCTCTTCGAGCACGTCGCCCGCCCCGGCGCCGAGGAGTACCTGGACAACGAGAAGTACGAGCTGCGCCCCCGGGACTGGGCCGGCGCGCAGGCGCAGGGCCGCTCGCTGGCGCCGTTCATCGCCACCCTCAACCGGGTACGCCGGGACAACCCGGCCCTGCACCAGCTGCGCAACCTGCGCTTCCACGACATCGACAACCCGGCGCTGCTCTGCTGGTCCAAACACGACCCGGACAGCGGCAACACCGTCATCGTGGTCTGCTCGTTCGACTCCCGCACCGTGCAGTGGGGCAACACCACCCTCGACATGCCCGCCCTCGGCCTCGACTGGCACGAGCGGTTCACCGTCCACGACGAGCTGACCGGCGCCAGCTACGAGTGGGGGCAGCGCAACGCCGTCCGCCTCGACCCGTATCTTCAGCCCGCGCACGTGTTGACGGTGCGCCGCCCGGCCGCTGCGGCCGCAGCGGAGCCCACCGGGCACGCCCCGGCCGACCTCACCGTCGCCGACGTGCCGACCGACCTTTCGGGCGGCACCGCCCCGACCGCTCCCGCCCCGGAGGACGCGCGATGGACCAGCTGATCGCCGGCGAGACCCACGATCCGCACGCCCTGCTCGGCGCGCACCCCACCGACGGGTGGACCACGATCCGCGCGCTGCGCCGGGGCGCCGGCGACGTGATGCTGCGGGTCGGCGACGAGCGGCACCCGATGAAGCGGGTGCACGACGTCGGCGTCTTCGAGACCCGGGTCGAGGGCACCGTGCTCGACTACCGGATCGAGGCCGACGGGCAGGTCACCGACGACCCGTACCGCTATCCGCCGACCATCGGTGAGCTGGACCTGCACCTGATCGGCGAGGGGCGCCACGAGCGGCTCTGGGAGGCGCTCGGCGCGCGGGTCTTCGACGAGGGCGTGGCGTTCTCGGTGTGGGCGCCGAACGCCCGGGGCGTGCGAGTGGTCGGCGACTTCACCGGCTGGGGCCCGGACGACGGCTGGCCGATGCGCTGCCTGGGTTCCAGCGGCGTGTGGGAGCTCTTCGTGCCGGACGCCCGGATCGGCGCCCGGTACAAGTACCGGATCCTCGGCGCCGACGGGCGGTGGCAGGACAAGGCCGACCCGCTGGCCGCGTACGCGGAGGTGCCGCCGGCCACGGCCTCGGTGGTGCACCACTCGACGTACGAGTGGTCGGACGCGGCCTGGCTGGAGCGGCGGGCCCGGCGGCAGCCGCACCAGGAGCCGATGAGCGTGTACGAGGTGCACCTCGGCTCCTGGCGGCCCGGCCTCGGCTACCGGGAACTGGCCGAGGAACTGACCGGGTACGTCACCGAGATGGGCTTCACCCACGTGGAGTTCCTGCCGGTGATGGAGCACCCGTTCGGCGGGTCCTGGGGCTACCAGGTCACCGGCTACTTCGCGCCGACCTCCCGCTTCGGCGACCCGGACGACTTCCGCCACCTGGTCGACCGGCTGCACGGCGCCGGCATCGGCGTGATCCTGGACTGGGTGCCCGCGCACTTCCCCAAGGACGAGTGGGCGCTGGCCCGCTTCGACGGCACCCCGCTGTACGAGCACGCCGACCCGCGGCGCGGCGAGCACCCCGACTGGGGCACGTACGTCTTCGACTTCGGCCGCCGCGAGGTGCGCAACTTCCTGGTCGCCAACGCGCTCTACTGGTGCGAGGAGTTCCACGTCGACGGCCTGCGGGTGGACGCCGTCGCCTCGATGCTCTACCTGGACTACTCCCGCCAGGAGGGGCAGTGGGCCCCGAACGTGCACGGCGGCCGGGAGAACCTGGAGGCGATCGCGTTCCTCCAGGAGGTCAACGCCACCGTCTACAAGCACCACGCCGGGGTGGTGATGGTGGCCGAGGAGTCCACCGCCTGGCCCGGCGTGACCCGGCCGACCGCCGAGGGCGGGCTCGGCTTCGGGTTCAAGTGGAACATGGGCTGGATGCACGACACCCTGCTCTACACCGCCAAGGACCCGATCTACCGGCAGCACCACCACCATCAGCTCACCTTCTCCCTGGCCTACGCCTGGAGCGAGAACTACGTGCTGCCGATCAGCCACGACGAGGTGGTGCACGGCAAGGGTTCGCTCGCCGCCAAGATGCCCGGCGACACCTGGCAGCGGCTGGCCAACGTGCGGGCGCTGCTGGCGTACATGTGGGCGCACCCGGGCAAGCAACTGCTCTTCATGGGCTGCGAGCTGGCTGACGACCGGGAGTGGAGCGAGGAGCGCGGCCTCGACTGGTACCTGACCCACGACCCGGCCCGGGCCGGCGTGCAACGCCTCGTCGGAGACCTCAACACGGTCTACCGGGCGACGCCGGCGCTCTGGGCGCAGGACACCGACCCGGCCGGCTTCCGGTGGATCGCCGGCGACGACGTCGCCCACAACACCGTCTCGTTCGTCCGGATCGCCCCCGACGGCGCGACGCTGGTCTGCGTGGCGAACTTCTCCGCGCTGCCGCTGGAGGACTACCGGGTCGGGCTGCCGGCCGGCGGCACCTGGACCGAGGTGATCAACACCGACGCGCACCACTACGGCGGCTCCGGAGTCGGCAACCTCGGCGCGGTGCACGCGCAGGACGTGCCGTGGCACGGGATGCCGGCGTCGGTCGCGCTGCGGGTCCCGCCGCTGGGCGTGCTCTGGCTCCGCCGCGACTGATCGGGCTGGTCCCGGGTCGCGGGCCGCTTGGCCGGTCCGCGGGCCGGTTGGCCGGCTCGCGGGCCGGTTGGTCAGGTCGCGGGCCGGTTGGTCAGGTCGCGGGCCGGTTGGTCAGGTCGCGGGCCGGTTGGTCAGGTCGCCGTCGGGGAGACATGGTCGTGGTGAGCGATATACCTGTGAGTCATAAATATGCCTCAGAGTCATATCGCTCACTGGAACATCGACCAGCCATGCACTACCGGCAGTAGCCGGCAACACCCCAACTCTCACCCTCCGTCGAACTTTGCGTCGTCGCCGTGCCGCGACGTGAACCGTCTCCGCAGTCGCCGCCGTATCCCGCATCGGATGCCGGATACCCGTGACGACGAGGCGGAGGAGCTTCGATGGCGTGGAGCAGGGGCACGACGAGCAGACGAAGGGTGACGGGGTCGTCCCGTCAACGGAAGATCGCCGGCGGGGTCGCGCTCGCGGTGACGGCCGGCGCGGCGTTCGCGGTCGCGACCGGGACCGGTCAGGCGGCGGAGAACTGCCAGGGCCTGGACACGGCCCTGCGCAACAACCTGACCTTCATCGCCGGACAGCGGCAGAATCCGGACGCCAACTCGCCGGCCCGGATCGCCAACCGACAGGCCGTGGTCGACCTGATCCAGCAGCGCCGCACCGCCGCCGGCTGCGACGGCGACGTGGACGTCGCCGGGGCCGCCTGCCCGATGGTCCCGTGGGAGGTGGCCATGGCCACCCGCCTGGACCAGGCGTGGGCGGTCACCGAGCAGCTGACCGGGAAGCGGACCGGCCAGCTCGCGGACCCGCGGGTGACCCAGGCCCGGGTGCAGCGACTCGACGGGATCTTCGGCGGCATCCGCGACATCGTGCAGGGGGCGCAGCAGGCCCAGGCCGGGAAGGCGGCTCCCGGCGCAGGCGCGGATCCCGGCGCAGGCGCAACTCCCTCCGGAGGCGCGGCGGCCGGCGCGGGCGCGGCGCGCGCGGCCCGGATCATCGACGCCGTGGGTGGGCTGCTCGGGCAGATCGCCGACATCGTCGAGGCGGCCAGGGCTCGTCAGCAGGCCGGCGCGGGAGCGCAGGGGTCCGGTGGGCAGCAGGCCGGTGAGCAACAGGGCGCAGGGCAGCAGGCGGCCGGTGGACAGCAGGCCGCAGGTGAGCAGGAGGCCGGCGGGCAGGAGGCGGGCGCCGAGCAGGCCGGGAACGCCGCCGGCCAGCAGGCCGGGAACGCAGGGCAGAAGGCCGGGAACGCCGGCGGCCAGAAGGCGGCGAATGCCGGCGGGCAGGTCGCCAAGCGGATCCAGCAGATCCGCGTCCGGATCCAGCAACTGCGGGCGATCGTGCAGCAGGCGCGGGCGGCCCGGCAGGCCGCGCGCGACCAGGCCGCAGCCGAGGACCAGGCGCAGAACGAGGCCGGTGCACAGAACCAGAACGAAGCCGGGAACCAGAACGAGGCCGACGACCAGGCCGACGCACAGAACCAGGCCGGAGCCGAGAACCAGGCTGGCGCCCACGAGCAGAGCGGCGCAGAAGACCAGGCCGGTGCCGAGGACCAGGCTGGAGCGCAGGACCAAGCCGGAGCCGAGGACCAGGCCGGTGCCGAGGACCAGGCCGGAGCACAGGACCAAGCCGGGTCACAGGACCAGGCCGGAGCACAGCACCAGGGTGCGGGCGGTGCCGGTTCGGCCTACATGGTGGCCGACCCGAGCGCGCCGGGCTGTGCCGACGCAGCCGGGGAAGAGCCCGGCGGACCCGCCGCCGACGGCGGGATGGCCGGCACGGGCACGGGTACGGCTGCCGACGGCGGCAGGGCCGGCACGGTCAGCGGGTCACGCACGGACTAGGACCGGCGCGGTGGGCGCGGCCTGGTCGGGCGTACGTCAGACCAGGCCCGCGTCCCGCAGCAGCTTCCAGAGCCCGGCGCCGTCCGGCGCGGAGAGCCACTTCTGCCCCACCGGGCCGGACGAGGACTGGCCGGCCGGGGCGGGCAGGCTACCCGCCAGCACCGACTGGGTCGGCGAGAGGCGGCGGATCGCCACCCCGGCGACGTTGTCCGGGTGGGCGGCGGCGAACTCGCGGTAGATCTCCTGGTCGTGCTGCCCGTCGTCGCCGATCAGCAGCCAGCGCACCTCGGGAAACTCCCGGGCCAGCCGGGCCAGGGTGGCGCGCTTGTGCTCCCGGCCGCTGCGGAACCACCGGTCGGCGGTCGGGCCCCAGTCGGTCAGCAGCAGCGGACCGGCCGGGTAGAGGTGCCGGGACAGGAACCGGGTCAACGTCGGCGCGACGTTCCACGCCCCGGTGGAGAGGTAGAAGACGGGCGCGCCCGGGTGGGCGGTGGCCAGCCGCTCGTAGAGCACCGCCATGCCGGGAACCGCAGCCCGGGCGTGCTCGTCCAGCACGAAGGTGTTCCAGGCGGCGAGCAGCGGTCGGGGCAGCGCGGTCACCATGACCGTGTCGTCGATGTCGGAGAGGATGCCGAACCGGACCTCCGGGTCGAGGATCCGCACCAACGCCTCGGCCGGCTCGGCGTCGGCGACGCGGAGGCGGACCGAGGACCAGCCGGGGGTGAAGTCGCCCTCGACGATGGTGTCGACGAAGCCGCTGCGGTCGGCGTGTGCCTCGTGGGTGACCCCGCCCGCCTCGATGGTCACCTTGACGTGCTTCGCGGGCAGGGTGGTGAAGCTGCGCCAGCCGCGTACCTTCTCCAGCCGGCCCCGCTGCCGGGTGTCTGGGCGGCCGAGCAGCACCCGGCAGAGCACCCGCGCCCAGCCCGGCGCGCCGTAGCCGGCGTACGCGATGATGTTGGCCTGCCAGCCGGTGCGGCGCAGGCGACGCTCCACCAGCTGGTGCACGGCGTCCTCGATCCGCGCGGCTCGGTGCAGGTTCGGTACGGCCAGCTGGCCTGCGGGAGTGGGTGGCACGCTGCAACCCTGCCACACCTGGGCGGAAGCGGCCACGCGAGAGGCGCCGGGCTCCCGGGATCCGCCCCGGCCCTCCGACACGGCGTGAAACACTCCGGTCGGGACGGCGACGGGGGCGTTGGTCGTGTCGACATCGGGATCGCAGGACCACGCGGAGCGGCCGCGGCTCGACCGGCCGGCGCTCGTCGCGCTGCTGCTCGGGGCGGTCGGGGTGGGTTACCGGCTGGTGCTGACCCTGCTGACCGTGCCCCCGTCGAACAGCGACGAGGCCACCTTCGGCCTGGCCGCCCTGCACATCGCCGCCGGCAGGGAGCGCCCGGTGTTCCTCTACGGGCAGCACTACATGGGCATGGCGGAGGCGTACCTGGCGGCGCCGCTGGTGGCCCTGGCCGGTCCGAGCTGGCCGGTGCTGCGGCTGCCGCTGCTGGCCCTGTACGCGCTCTTCCTCTGGTTGTCGTACCGGCTGACCCGTCGGCTCTACTCGCCCTGGTTCGCCACCTTCGTGATGGGTCTGCTGGCGCTCGGCACGGAACGGGTGGTGCGCGACCAGTTGACCGTGGTGGGTGGGCGGCCCGAGGTGAAACCGGCGGTGCTGGCGATGCTGCTGATCGCGGTGGCGCTGGCCCAGGACCGGGTGCGGCGCCGGTGGGCCGCGATCGGCCTGGCCGGGCTGCTGGCCGGGCTGGCGCTCTGGTCGGACTGGCTGATCGTGCCGTACCTGGCGGTGGCCGGGCTGCTGCTGCTCTACGCCGCCCGCCGGGACCTGCTCGGCTGGCCGGCGCTGCTGCTGCTGGCCGGCTTCGTCGTCGGCCTGGCGCCGATGATCTGGGACAACCTGGTCGCGCCGCCCGGGCTGGACTCGCTGTCGGTGCTGCGCGAGGTCAGCGCCACCGCCGGCCCGCCGCCACCCTGGTCCGCTCGGGTGCGCGGCGGTCTGCCGGAGGGGGTGCCGCTGGCCACCGGGCTCTGCCCGATCACCGGCTGCGCGCGCTGGCAGGAGTGGTTCGGCCTGCTCTACCCGGTGCTGCTGGCGGTCGCGGCGCTGCTCGCGCTGGTCGCGTACCGCCGGACCGCCGGCCTGCCCACGGCCCGGCGGGTCCGGCCGGTCGCGCAGCTCGCCCTGGTCGCCGGCGCGGCCCTGACCCTGTTCGCGTACGTCCGCAGCCCGCTCGCCGTGAGCGACCCGCTGGGCAACGCCCGCTACCTGTCGTTGCTCCAGCTCTCCCTGTCCGCGGTGCTCTGGCCGCTCTGGGCGGCGGCGGTGGCCTGCTGGCGAGGCACGGTCGGCGCGGCGGGCCGGCTGGCCGGAGCGACCGCGACCGCGGTGCTGGCCGGGCTGACCGCCACCGCCGTGGTGGCCACCGGGCTCTTCCTGACCGGGACGGAGGCGGCCCGGGCCGAGGAGCGGCAGGCGCGGGAGCTGGCCGACGCGGTGCGCCGTACCGGGCTGCGCGAGGTGTACGGCGACTACTGGACCTGCAATCGGCTGACCTTCAGCACCGACGAGCGGGTGGTCTGCGCGGTGCTCGACGGCGCGCTCACCCCCGGGCAGAACCGTTACCGGCCGTACTGGGACCAGGTGGGCCGGGCGGAGCGGCCCGGGTACGTGCTGGCGGTCGACTCCGCGGCGGACCGCCGGCTGCGCCGCCTGCTCGGCGAGGGGGCCGACGCCGCCGCCCTGGCCGAGGTGGCCGGCTATCGCGTGTACCACCCGCCGGCCGCCGTGCGGCCGTGGCGCTGATCCCGGCCCGTAGGCTGGCGGCGTGCTCATCCTGCTGCCGCCCTCCGAGGGGAAGGCCGACGCCGGCACGGGCCGGCGGCTCGACCTGACCCGGCTCTCCCTGCCCGAGCTGACCCCCGCCCGCCAGGAGGTGCTGGCCGCGCTGATCGGGCTCAGCGGCGGCGACGAGGCGGCGGCGCTGGCCGCACTCGGGCTCAGCGCCGGGCAGCGGGGCGAGCTGGCCCGCAACGCACGGCTGGACCGGGCGGCGACCGCACCGGCGGGGCAGGTCTACACCGGGGTGCTCTACGAGGCGCTCGACCTGGCCTCGCTGCCGGCCCCGGCGCAGCGGGCGGCGCGCCGGACCGTGCTGATCAGCTCCGGCCTCTGGGGCGCCGTACGCCTCACCGACCGGATCCCGCCGTACCGCTGCCCGATCGGGGCGAAGCTGCCGGGGGTGGGGGCGCTGTCGGCGTACTGGCGTCGGGCGTTGGCCGCGGCGATGGCGGCGGCGGCCGGCGACGGGCCGGTGCTGGACCTGCGCTCCGGCGCGTACGCCGCCACCTGGGCGCCGCGCGGCGAGCAGGCCGGCCGCACGGTGACGGTGCGGGTGCTGCACGAACGGGACACGCCGGCCGGGCCGACCCGCAGCGTGGTCAGCCACTTCAACAAGGCCACCAAGGGTCGGCTGGTCCGCGACCTACTGGTGGCCGGGGCCCGGCCGCGCACCGCCGCCGGGCTGGTCACCGCGCTGCGTGACCTCAAGTACACGGTCGAGGAGCAGCCGACGCCGCCCGGGCGCCCCCGGCAGCTCGACGTGGTGGTCACCGAGCTCTGACGAGCCGCAAGATTTCCTCAAGGCTGGGCCGGATCGGTGGAACCCGGCCGGCGCGCGGGTGACGGTATGGGGACCCCGACGCCGACAAGGAGCGGTCCGATGGCCCCGCAACCCACTTTGCTCGACCGGCCCCGCGTTCCGCCGCCCCCGCCGCCGATGGACTGGCTCACCCTGGGCGACGCGTTCGAGGTGGCCTGCCTGGTCCGCTGCACGCCCCCGCCGGCCGCCGAGCGGGTCCCGATCGAACCGTACCGGCCGGTGGAGTTCAACCGGGAGGACGCCGCGCTGCGGATGCGGCAACTGCTCAACCGGCTGGACGTGCCGGTGGAGCACGAGGTGGTCAGCGGTGGCCTGCGCCGCCGCTACGAGCTGCACCGGCTGCACGTGCCCCGGGAACACCGGGCGGCGTACGCGGAGCTGCGTGAGTCGGGCTGGCGGCGAGGCCGCCGTGAGCTGCTGGGCGGGCCGGCCCCCGGCGCGTCGACGGCCCGGGCGGCCTGGCGCTCCCGGCTGGCCGCGGCGGCCTGGCGGTCGGCGCTGCTGGCCGGCGGCCGGCACGTGCGCCGGCACATCCTGGGGGTCCGGCTGACCGATCGGGAGCTGGCCGCCGTGCTGGTCCGTAGCGCCGCCCTGCTGGACGTGCCGGCCCTGCTCCGGCCGGGGGCCGGCTGCTTCGTGGTCAGCGTCGCCGACGGCCCGGACCGGCTCAGGATCATGGACCGCGCGGCGCTCGCCCCGGCCCGCTGACCCGGTACACCGACCGGGCGGGCTTGCGCCCGGGGCGGTACGCGGCGCAGAGTGCTGCGCGTGAGCCGTTGCTGGTCTGTCCCCGGCCGGCGGCGCGCCGCCGCCCCGGCGGCGCTGCTGATGCTGCTCCTCGTGTCGACGGCCGGGCTGGGCGCCTGCCGTGATTCCCCGGCCGAGCCGGTGCCGATCCGGATCGCCACCGGCAGCCCGACGGCCGTGTACCACGCCTTCGGGCAGTCGCTGGCCGCCATCCTCAACCGGGAGCTGCCCGGGGTGCGGGCCAGCGTGGTGGTCACCGCCGCCTCCGCGGAGAACATGCGGCTGGTCGGCGCGGGTGCGGCCGAACTCGGCTTCACCCAGGCCGACGTGCTGCCCACCGGGCCCGCCTCGCACCCGTCGGTGCTCGCGGTGGCCCGGGTCTACGACGACCTGCTGCACCTGGTCACCACCGCCGGCGGCCCGGTCCGGACGGTCGCCGACCTGCAGGGCCGGCGGGTGTCGGTGGGCGCGGCGGGCTCCGGCACCGAGGTCACCGCGACCCGGCTGCTGGAGGTGGCCCGACTCGGCGGCGACCGGGTCCAGCAGAAGCACCTCAACCTGGACGACTCGGTGGCCGCGCTGCGGGCCGGCGAGATCGACGCGTTCTTCTTCTCCGGCGGGCTGCCAGTGCGCGCGGTGCGCGAGCTGACGGCCGACTCGGCCACCCGCATCGTCGACCTCGGCGAGTGGACCGAGCCGCTGCGCCGCAGCTACCGCGAGGTGTACGTGTCGCGGGACATCCCACGCTCGGTGTACCACCTCGACCCGGTGACCACGGTGGCCAACCCGAACTACCTGATCGTCCGGGCGGACCTGCCGGAGTCGCTGGTGCGGGAGGTGACCCGGCTGCTGATGGAGCGCCGGGCCGAGCTGGCGGCGGCCCATCCGGCGGCCGGCCGGATGAGCCCCCGCTCGGCGATCGCCACCGCGCCGCTGCCGCTGCACCCGGGCGCGGCGGGCTGGTACCGCTCCGTCAAACCCTGACCGCTCAGGTCCCGGCCGGCGCCCCGTCGACGCCCACGTCTTCGGCGGAGTGCCCCGGGCCCGCCTGCTTCGGCACCAGGGCGTCCGCCGGGAACCACAGCTCCGCGACCAGGCCGCGCGGCTCCCCCGCCCGCATGGTCAGCCGCCCGTCGGAGGCGTCCACCAGCACCGCGACGATGGTCAGCCCCAGCCCCGCGCCGTCGATGTTCTGCGCGTCCGGCGCCCGCCAGAACCGCTCGGTGGCCTGGTCGAGCTGGCCCGGCGTCATGCCCGGCCCGGTGTCGCGTACCTCCAGGGCGGTGCCGCCGTCGGCGTACCGGACGGTGACGGTGACCTCTCCCCCGGCCCCGCTGAACTTCACCGCGTTGTCGATCAGCGCGTCCAGCGCCTGGTCCACGGCGGTGGGCACGGTCCGGGCGTACGCCGGGCCACGGGCGCGCAGCCGGAGGGCCACCGAGCGGTGCCGGGCCAGCGGCTCCCACGCGGCGACCCGCGAGGCGGCGACCTCCGCCGCGTCCACGGTCACCCGCTGGTTCTCCTCCCGCTCCGCCCGGGCCAGGGTGAGCAGGGCGTCGAGCACCAGCGCCAGCCGGTCGGTCTCCTCCAGCGCGAGCCGGTGCTCGGCCCGGCCGTCCGGGTCGGTCAGGCTCGGGCCCAGCTCCTCCACCCGCAGTCGCAGCGCGGTCAGCGGGTTTCGGAGCTGGTGGCTGGCGTGGGCGACGAACGCACGTTGCCGGTCCATCACGTCGGAGACCGCGTCGGCCATGTTGTTGAAGCTGGCCGCGAGGCGGCGCAGCTCGGGCGGGCCCAGCCGGTGCTGCACCCGCGCCCCCCGGTCGCCCTCGGCGATCTCGTGGGTCACCGCGTCCAGCTCGGTCACCGGGCGCAGCACCCAGCCGGCCAGCCCGAACGCGGTGGAGACGCAGGCCAGCACGGCGAGCAGCCCGATCCCGGCCAGCAGCAGCCACCAGACCGTCACCGTGCGCCGCACCTTGCCGGCCGGGGTGGCGGTCACCACCGCGCCGAGCACCTCACCACCGTCGTTGATCGGCACCGCCACCACCAGCGGGCCGTCCACCCACGGCCAGACCGCCTCCGGCCCGCTGAACTGCTGGCCCGCCAGGGCCGTGTCCCGCGCCGTCTCGGCGTCCCGGCCGGCGCGCCAGTCGGGCGACACCACCACGGTCCGGCCGTCCCGGTCGACCACCGCCGCGCCGATGCCGTACAGCTCCTCGTAGGCGGCCAGTTCGCCGCTGAGCGGTCCGGGCACGCCGCCGCGCAGCGCCGGCCCGGCCAGCGAGGCGAACCGGGTCGCGTCGGCGAGCCGGTCGGCGCGGATCCGGTCGGTCTCCCGGGAGGCGAGGGTGGCCGCCAGCGGGGTCTCCAACGCCAGCAGCACCAGCACCATCAGCAGCAGGTAGCTGATCACCAGTCGGCGACGCACCGGCCGCCCCTCACTCGCCGCGGAGCCGGTAGCCGACCCCGCGCACGGTCTCCACCAGGCGGGGCTCGCCGAGCTTGCCGCGCAGCGAGCCCACGTGCACCTCGACGGTGTGCCGGTCGGCCCAGGTGGTGCCCCAGACGTCGAGCAGGATCCGGTCCCGGGGCACCGCGACGCCGGGCTGGCGGGCCAGCGAGAGCAGGATGTCGAACTCCTTGCGGGTCAGCGCCACCGGCCGCCCGGCGACGGTGACCGTACGGCCGGCGACGTCGATGCGCACGGCGCCGGCCTCGATCAGGTCCCGCTCCGGCACGGTGTGCGACGCGCGGCGCAGCACCGCCTCGATCCGGGCCTGCAGCTCCACCATCGAGAACGGCTTCACCACGTAGTCGTCGGCGCCCAGCCGCAGGCCGAGCACCCGGTCGCGTTCCTCGCCCCGGGCGGTCACCGCGATGATGCCGAGCTGGCTGCTGCGCCGGCGCAGCTCCCGGCAGACCTCGGTGCCGTCCCCGTCGGGCAGGGTCAGGTCCAGCAGCACCAGGTCGCACGGGGCGGCGGAGAGGGCCGCCGCGACGGTGGCGGCGTGCTCGACCTCGTACCCGCGCCGGGTCAGCGCCGAGGAGAGGGCGGCGGCCACCCGACGGTCGTCCTCGACCAGCAGGATGCGCACGGGTGACCCCCATTCGTCGTACGGATGACGTGCGAATGGTGGCAGAAGAGCGCGACGGGCGGGAGGCCCGGTCCGGCCACCGGACGTGTCCGACCGGCCCCGGGCGGGCGGAGCGGGCCGTACGCTGCCGTCATGATCTACAAACTGGTGACCCTCGACGAGTGGGCGCGGGCCGAGGTCGACGGGTACGTCCCCGCCTCGGCGCTGGACCGCCAGGACGGGTTCCTGCACCTGTCGGCGGCGGACCAGATCGTGGAGACCGCCCGGCGGCACTACGCCGGCGCCACCGGGCTGGCCCTGCTCACCGTCGAGGAGGACCGGCTCGGCGACGACCTGCGCTGGGAGCCGTCCCGCGACGGTGCCCGGTTCCCGCACCTGTACGGCGCGCTGCCACTGGCGGCGGTCACCGGCGTCGCGGAGCTACCGGCGGACGTGCCCGCCGCCGAGGCGGTGGCCGACCTGCTGCGCTGAGCCGGCAGACGAGGAGGCCCGGGACGAGTCGTCGTCCCGGGCCTCCTGGTGCGCTGGGTCAGCGGCAGAGCCGCCCGATCTCCTCGGCGAACCGGTCCATCGGGTTCGCCTCGGCCGGGCCGAGCAGGTAGGTCTTCAGCTCGCGCCGGGCCTCGGTCATCGGGTCGTCACCGGTGCGGGTGAGCGCGAGGATCTTCTCCAGCTCGCCGCAGTCGACCGAGAGCAGGTACGCCGCCCGCGAGGTCGGGAACTCCCGGCGGAACTCGTCCTCGGGCAGCCCGCTCGGGTTGGCGACCACGTACGGCCGCTGGCTCTGCACGAAGTCGGAGACCACGCTGGACACGTCGCTGATCAGCAGGTCGGTCTGGTTGAAGCAGTCGAACAGCGCCGGGACGCGGCCGGTGACCACCCGGTGGCCGGGGCCGTCCAGCGAGGTGGCGTCGACGTCGCCGCCGGCCGCCCGGACCAGCGACACGATCCGCTCGTGCGCGGCCTTGGCCTCCTTGGACCGGGAGCCGGTCAGCGGGTGCGGCTTGTAGATCAGGCGGACCGCGGGCGAGGTGGCCAGCAGGCCCTTGACGATCCGCTCCCCCATCAGCACCACCGAGGTGTGGTACGGGTCGTCGTCCAGCCAGCCCTCCCAGGTGGGGGCGTAGAGGACGGTGAACGGCCGGTCCTCGGCGCGCGCGCCGAAGGTGTGCACGCCGGCGAGCTGCGGGCGTCCGATCTCGACGATGTCCTCGTCGCGTACGCCGACACCCGCCCGGGCGTAGCGCTCCCGGCCGGCGAGGCCGGCGACCCACACCTCGTCGTACACCTTGCTGTAAGGGTTGACGCTGGCCTGCTTGTCACTGTCGCCGTGCCCGACGAAGACGTGCTTCATGCCGGGCTCGCGGAGCAGGTGGATGTTCGCGCCGACGTTCGCGGCGTAGAGCGCGGCGCGGACGCTGCCCAGTTCGAGGTTCATGAAGTCCACCCCGGCCGGTACGCAGACCACCGGCAGCCGGGTGTCGGCCAGCTCGAGGAAGGCCTCCCTGCTGCGCATCAGCACGATGCCGCGCTGGTTCAGGGCCTCGGTCGGGGCCAGCCACATGTTGGCCTGGTAGACGTCCTTGGCCGGGCCGGCGAAGTAGAGCGCCACCTCGGGCCGGTAGCTGTCCAGCCAGCGCTGGAGCACCGGCAGCACCGGGCTCTGGCCGGTGCCCCGGCCGCGCAGCCAGGTCAGCGCGATGATCGCGCCGACCGCCGCGGCGACGATGACGGCCACCGCGCCGACGACCAGGACCGGGGCGACGTCGCCCTGGACCGCGGCCACCACGGCGGCCGGGATCAGCAGCACGTTCGCCACCGCCAGCGGGACGCCGGCGAGGTCGGACGCCCACTGCGGCGGGCGTGGCGCGGACCGGATCGGGCCCAGCTCGATGTTGCGGACCAGCGCGGAGATCGGGTTGCGACGGTCGATCATCGTGTTGAGCGCGCCGGAGAAGACCGCGATCACCCACACCGCGGCCGGCAGGATCAGCAGCCAGGTCACCTCGATCGCGGTCAGCCGGACGGTCGCGGCGACCAGCAGCACCGTGGCCAGGTCGCGGCTGAGCTGCCGGTAGCCCCGGTTGAGGCCGACCTTCTCCAGCAGGAGGTCCGACGCCGGCGACCACCGGGAGAGGGCGAACTCACCGACGACGGCGGCCAGCCCGGCCACGGCGAAGACGGGCACCCAGCCGAGGGCACCTGCGACGAGCATGACCAGGTAGGACAGCACCAGCAGCGCGCCACGGGCGGCGACGCCGATGCGTTCCATTAACGTGCCGAACAACGGTTACGCTCCCTAGAGATCGATGACGGGCGTTGCCCTTGTCGTCGACGTCACGCCGCGACGTGGGTGGTCTGTCCCGCGCCGTGTCCGGTTCGACCCGGCTGCGGGTGACTGCGACCTTAACGCGAGTGGATGCCCCGGTGTCGCTCGGGTGTCGGGCACGATCATCGTCGCCGCGACCCGGGCCGGCGCGCCACCGGGGCGTGGGTGTCGGACCGCTCAACCGGCCGGTCGGTAGCAGGTCATCGCCCCCGGCCCCTTGCGCGCGGCGAACTTCTCAAAGCCGAGGTCGACCACGGTGTCGCGGGCGTACCGGTTGCCGTTGTAGACGCAGATCGTGCCCACGCCGACCCGCCGCACCGCCGTGGCCACCTCGTCCTTCGGCGGCTGGATCCGGCCGTCGGCGAACCCGGCGAGCAGCAGCCGGTCCTTGGCGAAGTCCGAGTTGAGGTCGTACTCGACCAGGTAGAAGTCGCGCGGCAGGACCACCCGGACCTCGCTGGTGACGATGAGCGAGGCCCGCATGATCACCGACGGGGCGAGCAGGAGGCCGTCCGGCCGGTCCTGATCCTTGATCCAGAACGCGATCTTCTGCCGCTGCTGGGGCAGCTTCCAGGTGGGCCGGTCGTGCGTCTGCACCCAGCTCTCCGGCGACCACATCGGAGTGGCCCAGACCGCGAAGCAGGCGACCATCGCCGCCGCCACAACGACCCCGACCGCGCCGCGCAGCAGCGGCGCGGGTGACGGGACGTCCACCGTGCAGAGCAGGCCGATCAGCGCCGGCAGCGCGAGCAGCCAGGGCACCCGCCAGAGCACCACCGAGATGCCGCTGAGGTCGCCCAGCACCTCCAGCACGCCGGGGATCAGCAGCACGCTCATCGTCAGGGTGGCGCCGGCGGCCAGCAGCGCCGGGGTGCGGCGTCGGGCCAGCAGCGGACCGCACCAGAGCGCCAGGCCGCTGATCACGCCGACGATCCCCACCAGCAGCGTCCGCCGGTAGGTGTACTCGGCGTCGAAGAAGGCGTCGTCCGCGCCGGTCGCGGTCATCCCGCCGAGCACCAGCCGGGACACCACGATCGCCCCGACCGGGTACGCGACGGCGGCCACCCCGCCGATCAGGGCGTCCTTCCAGCGGCCGACCAGCAGCATGGCCAGCCCCGCCGCGCCGACCAGCATCGGCAGGATGATCGCCGAGGTGGTGGTCAGGCCGGCGGCGGTCACCGACAGCGCGAAGACCAGCAGCAGCGACCGGCGCGAGCGGGTGTCGAACCACTCGGTGAGGTAGAGCCACATCAGCGGGATGACCGCCGAGACGAACATGCCCTTGCCCTCGTAGAGCCGGGGCAGGTGGAACGTGCCCAGCGCGGCGTCCGCGCCGGCCACCAGGTAGAGGTAGGCGACGGCGACGCTGAAGGCCAGCACCGGGCGGCGGGGCGCCCACCGGTGGACCAGCCGCCAGAGCGCCAGGATGGCCAGCACGGCCAGCGCCGGCAGCAGCACGTACCAGGTCGCGGAGGCGCCGTGGATGCCGAGCACCCGGCCGAGCGCGCCGGCGAACACCTCGATGGAGGGGGTCGGCGGCTGCGAGCCCATCGCCGGGGCGACGTTCTCGGTGAAGAGGAAGTCGTTGAGCGGGACGATGTCGCGCTCGGCCACCCAGACCGACTTGCCGACGTAGTAGACGTCGTCGGGCGTGTTGCGCGCGATGAACAGCGAGGAGATCGCCACCCCGACCGAGACCAGCAGCGCGTACGCCGACTGGAGCGCGGTCGGCGCGGGCGCCGCCGGCTCGGGCGCGGGCCCGGCCAGCCAGGCCCGCCGGGTCAGCAGCAGCACGCCGACGGCCGCGAAGATCCCGGCGCCGGCCGGCACCCACCAGGAGATGCCGTCCCCGGCCGGCGTGCCGGCCAGGCCGGCGGTGATCGCCGCCACGGCGGCGGCCGCCACGACCGGCAGCACCCAGCGGCGCGGGTGAGCGGCGGGGGCCGGGCTCGGCGGCGTCGACGCGGTGGCCGCGCCGCTGCGCCGCCAGGCGCGCACCCCCGCCCAGCCGGCCAGCAGCAGCGCGGACGCCACCCAGATCAGGAAGGTCACCGACGGGCGGAGGCTGAACAGGAACGCGGCGTGGTAGAGCACGGTCCACAGCGCGAAGCCGACCACGCCCGCGTCGGTGACGGCGGCGGGCGCCGCCGCGATCAGCGCGGACAGCCGGCGCCGACCGGGCGCCTGCGGGCTCTCGGGAGACGCGTCCGCGAGGGCGGGACGCTCCTCGACGGCAACGTGGTCGGCGTTCGACACGGGTCGTCCTTGTCGTTGGGTGGGCGATGTGCGCGACAGGCATGCGGCGGGCGGCGCCACCGGCGCGGCCCGACTCCGGTCCGGGTTGCAGAGTAGCCCGAACCACCTTTTCGTGATGTCCGACAGGTGGCGTGGCGGTGACGCGTCGGGGCCCACCGGTCTGTCCCGGATCAGCCGGACACCGGCGCCTCGCGCTGGCGGGGCAGCGCCGGCTCGGCGCCGAGGCCGGCCGCGACCGCCTCGGCGAGGGTGTCGAGGTAGGTGTCGGTGAGCGGGGTGCGGGCGATGGCGAGCCGCCAGTAGAGCGGCCCCACGATCAGGTCGACCGCGGCGTCCGGGTCGGTGCCGGCCGGCAGCTCGCCGCGCTCGATCGCCCGGCCGATGAGCTGGCCGCCGATCTCCTGCTGCTTGCCCCGGAGCACCTGCTGCAGGCTCTGGTCGATGGTCGGGTTGCGGGCCGCCTCGGCGAGCAGGTCCGGGATGATCTGCGAGGCCAGCGGGTGGCTCAGCGCGTGCGCCACCACCTGGAACAGCAGCGCCAGGTCGCCGCGGAGGGTGCCGGTGTCCAGCGCGGGCAGCTTGCTGCCGGCGGCGGCGACCACGGTCTCCAGGACCAGCTCGAGCTTGGAACTCCACCGCCGGTAGATGGCCGTCTTGCTGACCCCGGCCCGGCGGGCGACCGCCTCGATCGAGAGCCGGCCGTAGCCGACCGCGGCGAGCTCCTGCATCAGCGCGCGCCGGATGGCCTTCGTGATGTCGCCCCGGAGCACCGCGGCGCCGGCCGGCGCACGCCTCTTCTCGCTGGTCATCGGGGACCTTCCGCAGCTGTCACATGGGCCAATGTACCGCAACGACGGTACGGTTGCGTCCCGACGTGTTTTGGACTACCGTCCACCCAGCGACGAGGCGGCCCCCGCGAACAGTCCCTCGTAAGATTCCATCGTCGCGCGCATCCCGTTGGCACGAAAGATCGGAGCGCCCTTCCATGGCCGACACCGCGCTGGTCGACCCCGAAACGGGCCTGACCCAGGCGCAACTGGCCGCCCGGCACGGACTACGGGTCGCCGGTGAGCGCCCCTCCCTGGCCGAATACAGCCGCCGGCTGTGGTCCTACCGGCACTTCATCGCCGCGTACGCCAACGCCAAGCTCGTCGCCTCGTACAGCAACGCCAGGCTGGGCCAGGTCTGGCAGGTGCTGACCCCGCTCACCAACGCCCTGGTCTACTACCTGATCTTCGGCGTGGTGCTGGCCCAGAACGAGATCCCGAACTTCATCGCGTATCTGACCACCGGGTTGTTCATCTTCAACTTCACCCAGAGCGCGGTACTGGCCGGCACCCAGTCGATCAGCGGCAACCTCGGGCTGATCCGGGCGCTGCACTTCCCCCGGGCCAGCCTGCCGCTGGCCGCCACGCTCACCCAGTTCCAGCAGCTGCTGGCCTCGATGATCGTGCTGGTCGGGATCGTGCTGGTGACCGGCGAGCCGATCACCCTCAAGTGGCTGATGGTGGTGCCGGCGCTGCTGCTCCAGGCGGTCTTCAACGCCGGCATCGTGATGGTGGTCGCCCGGATGGGCGCGAAGGCCAGCGACCTGAAGCAGGTCATGCCCTTCCTCCTGCGCACCTGGATGTACGGCTCCGGCGTCCTCTACAACGTCAGCCTCTTCGAGCGGCTGCCGGGCTGGGCGACGACCGTGGTCCAGTTCAACCCGATGCTGGTCTACATCGAGCTGGCCCGCTACTCCCTGCTCGAGCAGGCGCCACTGCTCAACGAGTCGCTGGCCCAGCTCTGGCTGGTCGGTGCGGCGTGGGCGGTGCTGGCGGGTGTCGGGGGCTTCATCTACTTCTGGCGCGGCGAACAGGAGTACGGCCGTGGTTGACCACTTCGAGGCGTCCAACGACGCCACCGTCACGCTGCCCCGGCTGACGGAGCGGATCCCCACCGTGGTGGTGGACGACGCGCACGTGATCTACCGGGTGCACAAGGGCGCCGGTGGGGGCAGCTCGCCGGTGGCCGCGCTGCGGCGGCTGGTGAAGCGCTCCTCCGCACCGAACATCCAGGAGGTGCACGCGGTCAAGGGGGTCTCCTTCACCGCGTACCGGGGCGAGGCGATCGGGCTGATCGGCAGCAACGGCTCCGGCAAGTCCACCCTGCTGCGCACCATCGCCGGCCTGCTGCCGGTGAACCGGGGCGCGGTCTACACCCAGGGCCAGCCCTCGCTGCTCGGCGTGAACGCCGCCCTGCTCAACGACCTGTCGGGTGAGCGGAACGTCACGCTCGGCTGCCTGGCCATGGGCATGCACCCGGACGACGTGGCCCGGATGGCCCCGGAGATCATCGAGTTCTCCGGGATCAACCAGCGGGGCGACTTCGCCAGCCTGCCGATGCGGACGTACTCCTCCGGCATGGCGGCCCGGCTGCGCTTCTCCATCGCCGCCGCCAAGAAGCACGACGTGCTGCTGATCGACGAGGCGCTCGCCACCGGCGACAAGGGCTTCCGCAAGCGCAGCGAGCAGCGGGTCCGGGAGCTGCGGGAGGGCGCCGGCACGGTGTTCCTGGTGAGCCACCAGCTCTCCTCGATCCGGGACACCTGCGAACGGACGATCTGGCTGGAATCAGGCGTGCTGCGGATGGACGGACCGACCGACGAGGTCATCCGGGCATACGAGGCGTTCTCGAACGGTAAGTAACAACCCGGGCCGCGTCGCCCCGTTGGGGCGGCGTGGTCCGCGCGTTAAGGTTCAACCCGTCGCCACTCGGGCGCAATCTTTCATTCAGGCTTTCCTGGAAGTGAGGATCGGCAATGACGCAGGACCACACCACTGGCCCGGACGCCACACCGGAGACCCCGGCGCCGTGGCGGCCCTCGCGGACGGTGGCGGTGGTGCTGGCCGGTGGCACCGGGACGCGGCTCGGCCTGGGCATCCCGAAGCAGCTGCTGAAGATCGCCGGTAAGCCGATCATCGAGCACACCCTGGCCGTCTTCGAGGCCGCGGCGGAGATCGACGAGATCATCGTGCTGATGGCCACCGGCCACGTCGCCGACGCCCAGCAGATCGTCGACAAGGCCGGCTTCCGCAAGGTCAGCAAGGTGATCGAGGGCGGCGACACCCGCAACGCCACCACCCGGATCGCCCTGGACGCGGTCGGCGAGGGCGACGTCAACATCCTCTTCCACGACGCGGTCCGGCCGCTGGTCAGCGCCCGCATCGTGCGGGAGTGCGTGAACGCGCTCTGGAGCTACTCCGCGGTCGACGTGGCGATCCCCTCGGCCGACACGATCATCCAGGTCGACGAGAACGAGTGCATCACCGACATCCCGGTCCGCGCCACGCTGCGCCGCGGCCAGACCCCGCAGGCGTTCCGCTCCGGCACCATCCGGGAGGCGTACCGGCGGGCCGAGGGCGACCCGGACTTCGCCGCCACCGACGACTGCGGCGTGGTGCTGCGCTACCTGCCCGG
Organism: Micromonospora purpureochromogenes; assembly: GCF_900091515.1. NCBI lineage: Bacteria > Bacillati > Actinomycetota > Actinomycetes > Micromonosporales > Micromonosporaceae > Micromonospora > Micromonospora purpureochromogenes. Next base: position 4,902,498 of record NZ_LT607410.1, read on the forward strand.
CACGCCGATCAAGGTGATCGACGGCTCGGACGAGAACATCAAGGTCACCCACCCGGTCGACGTGCACCTGGCGGACAAGCTCTTCCAGCTCGCCGCCGCCCAGGCGCCCCGGCTGACCGACCACCGCAGCTACACCGAGGAGCTGGCCGGCCGCACGATCGTCATCTTCGGCGGCAGCTACGGCATCGGCCACGACCTGGCCGGTCTGGCCCGCCGCTACGGCGCCCAGGTCTTCCCGTTCAGCCGCTCCTCCACCGGCACCCACGTCGAGCGCGCCGAGGACGTCGAGGCCGCGCTGAAGACCGCCTTCGAGGCCACCGGCCGGATCGACCACGTGGTGGTCACCGCCGGCATCCTGGAAAAGGGCTCGCTGACCGACATGGACCAGGAGACGATGGACCGGGTGCTCCAGGTCAACTTCGTCGGCCCGGTCATCGCTGCCCGGCAGTCCCTGCCGTACCTCCAGCAGACCAAGGGTCAGCTGCTGCTCTACACGTCCAGCTCCTACACCCGGGGCCGGGCCCAGTACGCCCTCTACTCCGCCACCAAGGCGGCGCTGGTCAACCTGACCCAGGCGCTGGCCGACGAGTGGGCCGAGTTCGGTGTGCGGGTCAACTGCATCAACCCGGAGCGCACCGCCACCCCGATGCGTACCAAGGCCTTCGGCGAGGAGCCCGAGCACACCCTGCTCGCCGCCGAGACCGTGGCCCAGTCCTCGCTGGACGTGCTGATCTCCGACCTGACCGGCCAGGTGATCGACGTACGTCGGGCGCCGGGCGAGCCGACGCCGGTGCCGGCGCAGCCCACCGCCGCCGACCAGGACCGGCTGGCCAGCGGCGTCGACGCCGGCTGACCCGCGACCCGGAGACGAGTGGGCGACATGCGTGGTGACCTGGTCAGGAAACTGATCGCGCGGTGCCTGACCACCGGTCTGGCCGTGGTCGCGTTCCTGGTGGTGGCGCTGACCGGCGCCACCGGCTGGGGTCTGGCGCTGGCGGTGGCCGCGCTCGTCGCGGCCGCGGCGGAGCGCCGGGTCCGGCCGGGCGCCGACATCAACGCCGAGTCGGTGCTGCTCGCCGCCGGGATCCTGGTCGGGTACGCCCGCCGGCTCGACGGCGGCTTCGACCCGGCGCTGGTGCTCACCGCGCTGGCGCTGCTCGGCCTGGTGCTGCTGGTCGGGCCGCTGCGCGACGCCGGCAACCTGGAGATCCGGGCGGCCAACCTGCCGGTGCGCACCTGGACCCCGCTGGTCGCCGCGCGACTCGGCGGCGCGCTGCTGGCCCTGCTGGGGGTGGTGGCGGTGTGCGCCGCGCTCGCCCTGCCCGCCGTCGTCGCGCTGGCCGCCAGCCTGCTGGTGGCCGGCGCGTGCGCCGCGGTCGGGCTCGACCTGGCCCGCCGGCGGTTCCGGCCGGTGGCGGGCGGCGGGCCGATCGCCCGGGCGCTGCGGGCGCACCAGCCGGAGTTCCTGCTCTACTTCTCCGCTCCCCCCGGCTCCGAGTACCAGGTCACCATGTGGCTGCCGTACCTGGAGCGGCTCGGCCGGCCGTTCCTGGTGCTGCTGCGGGAGCCGGAGTTCCTGCCGACCGTCGCCGCCGCGACGAGCGCCCCGGTCGTCTACTGCCCGACGCTCAAGGCGATGGACGAGGCGCTGGTGCCGAGCCTGCGGGTGGCCTTCTACGTCAACCACGGCGCGAAGAACAGCCACTGCATCCGGTTCTCCCAGCTCACCCACGTGCAGCTGCACCACGGCGACAGCGACAAGGCGCCGAGCGCCAACCCGGTGTCGGCGATCTTCGACCGGATCTTCGTGGCCGGTCCGGCCGCCGTCGAGCGGTACGCCCGCGCCGGGGTGGAGATCCCGGCGGAGAAGTTCGTCGTGGTCGGCCGCCCGCAGGTCGAGGCGATCGAGGTACGCACCGAGCCGGTCACCGGCCTGGCGCACCCGACCGTGCTCTACACCCCGACCTGGACGGGGCACCACGCCGACGCCAACTACTGCTCGCTGCCGGTGGCCGAGACGCTGCTGCGCCGGCTGCTGGACCGCGGGGCGACGGTGATCCTGCGGGCCCACCCGTACACCTCGCAGAACCCGGCCTCGGCCCGGCAGCTGGCCCGGCTGACCGAGCTGCTGGCGGCCGACCGCAACCGCACCGGCCGGCAGCACCTCTGGGGCGCCGCGGCGAGCCGGGAGCTGTCCCTGGTCGACTGCGTCAACCGGGCGGACGCGCTGGTCTCCGACGTCTCCGGGGTGATCTCCGACTTCCTCTACTCCGGCAAGCCGTACGCGGTGACCGACATGGGGGTGGACGGCGACGACTTCGTGGCGCGGTTCCCCCTCGCCCGCTCGGGTTACGTGCTGCGGCGGGACATGTCCAACGTGGACGACGTGCTGACCGGGCTGCTGGACACCGATCCGCTGGCCTCGGCCCGGTGGGAGACCCGCCGCCGTTACCTGGGCGACTTCCCGGCCGACTCGTACGCCGAGGGGTTCCTCGAGGCGGCCCGGCGCGAGCTGGAGCCGGGGTGGGAGCCCCCGTCGCCGCGCGCCGCCGACGCGGTGGCGCAGGAGGGGTCACCCCTCTCCCCCACCGCCTGAACGTCGGCCCGGGGCGCGTCCACCGGCTCCGGTCCGGCTAGTCCAGCGCGCCTTCGCTCAGATGCCGATGGCGACGGCCAGATGAGATACCCCGCGGATGCCAGACAGCCGATGCTGCGCCGCCCAGGCGAGCCCATCAGCTTCAGAGGGGAACACCCATAGCCCTGCGGCAACCCCAACTGGGGTGTCGACGCGAGGCACGCCTGTCAGTCATGCTGGAGCTGCGAGCCGGCGCGACTGCTCCCTAGAACGAGGCACTTATGGGCACGGATGAGAAGGAGATATCCCTACGGGCCTTCTTGCGGTCGTTGCCTTCAACCGCGGTCTGGATGCTGTTGACGTGCATCGCCGTTTGGATCATGTTGGTCTGGTGGGAGCCGAACCCTCCGCCGTTCTGGATCATCCTGGTTGCCTGGCCGGCGTTTACGATTTCGCTGGGTCCGTTGGTCTGGCTTCGCTACGACCGGGACTCCCACACACCCGGTTGGTGGCCAGCCATGGCCTTCGCTCTGGTGTGGGGCGCCTTGGTGGCTCCGCTACTGCTTGCCCTGGTGTATGGCACCGCCGCAACCTTGTTCGACATCGGACGTTAAGGGCCGAGACTGACCCCGGTATGACCCCCACATGGGCTCGAACAGCACGATGAGTCAAGCGAGCACGAGGGCAGCCGCCGGCGGCCGGGCGCAGACAGCCGCCCGAGGTCGTGGATCCGGACGGACCCCACCGGACGAACGCCCAGAACTTACAAGCGAGAGGCCCGGCGGCACGCGTTGCTGTTCACGGGACCGAGGCGACGGGCAGGCCGTCTGCGTCGGTCGATCGTCCTGCCGGTTGACATCGATGCGCCACGTGGAGGGGTACGGTCGAGAGCGATGGCTCGCTGGGTGGCGGCCGGCGAGTCAGCTTGGACCTTCAGCTGGGAGCGGCGCTATGGCCTCATTCGTCGACCCGCGCTTCGGCGTAGCTCTGCGTGAGTTCCGAGAGCGCCGTGGTCTGTCGCTTCGGTCTCTTGGGCAGCTCGCCCATCGGAGTAAGAGCCATCTGCACGAGCTGGAGACGGGGCTCAAGGCTCCGACCGTCGACACCGCGCGCCACCTGGACCGGATCCTCGACGCGGGAGGCGTTCTCGCTCGCTTGATCGATGCACCCATAGACCATGCTGCCGAGGCCGGCGAGCTCCGGGCGAGGGTTGTCGCCAGTGATGTCAGTAAGGACGTGCTCGGCCGTATCGAGCAGGGCGTTGATGACCTTGCCAGCGCCTATCCGACAATGGCCCCAGCTGATCTCCTGCCTCTGGTGCGACGGCACCTGGCCTACGTCGGGCGGCTACTCGACGGTCGTGTCACGCTTGCTCAGCAACGACGGCTGTTGGTTGCTGGCGGGTGGTTGGCGGTGCTGCGGGCCACGGTTCACATCGATCTGCGGCAGCGGTCTGCGGCGGCTGCCCATTTGCGGGCCGGGCATGACCTCGCCGAGCACGCCGAGCACGCCGAGATCCGGGCTTGGTGTCTGGAGACCCGCGCCTGGGACGTGCTGACTCAGGGCGACTACCGGGCAGCACTCGACCTTTCCCGCCAGGCCCAGCGGGTCGCTCCGAAGGGTAGCTCCGCCTACATTCAGGCAACTGCCCAGGAGGCGCGTGCGTGGGCGCGGATGGGTGACGTTGGTGCGACGCGGCGTGCGTTGGATCGGGTGGAGCGACTGGCGGCGAATTTGCCGGTTCCTGAGCGTGCGGAGCACCACTATCGCTATGACCCGGCCAAGGCTGCCGCGTACACGGCTACGACGTTGTCGTGGGCGGGGGACCCTGGTGCCGAGCAGGTTGCGCGAGCCGTGCTGGCGGACCTGGACCCAGACGGCGATGGAGGAGCGCGGCCCCGCCGGTCCGCGTCAGCCCGTCTTGACCTGGGCCTTGCCTTGGTCGCCGCTGGCCAGTCAGACGAGGCGGTAGCTCTCGGGGCGAAGGCCGTGGCGTCCGGACGGGTGGTGCCGTCGAACTGGTGGCGGGCTACGGAGCTGCTGGCCAAGGTGGAGCAGGCGGGAGTGCCGGAGGCCGCGACCTTACGCGACCTGTGCATCGAGTTCGCCCCCGGGCGGCGGCCATCAGCGGACAGCACATCCGGTTAGCGGACAGTCACCTTCTGGATCGACGATGTTTGTGGCGTGACGCTGTTCCTCACTGCACCGGGGTGCGGAACAGGGCACATCAGCCGCTGCCTCTCCGCGCCCTGCAAAGAAGAGGGGGCGAATTCGTGACGTTGATTGTCGGGCTTCTACGACAGATCGTCAGCCGGCTTTTCCCGTCGCCACCGGCGCTCCCCGGCACCGGACAGCGCATTGAGGCACGGGAGCAGGAGGCTGCCCGGCGGCGGCTCTTGGATCAGGCGCGAGGCACGGAGCAGCAGCCCTCGACGGTAGAAGACCGGTCGCTCGACTATCACCCGGCGCCGCAGTCTGCGGAGGGCGGCAAGTGAGCGCCCACGGGCCAGTGCTGCCGATCTGGAGCTGCGGCGGCTGTGGCGCACCATGGCCATGCACTACCCGACGCCGGGAGCTGCGAGCAGAGTTCGAGGATGCTCCGGTGTCCCTGTCTCTCTACATGGGGGCGCAACTGGTTCGTGCGACCGCCGATCTGACCTGGGCACCCGCCGGCACGCTGTATCGGCGTTTCCTCGGCTGGATGCGGTGAGCATTCTGCGGCCCGGCGACGAGAAGTTCCACTACAGCGACGGCTCCCACAAGTGGATCCCGCCGGACCCGGAGTACGACCAGGAGATCTGGGACGAGCAGGTCCGCCAGCACAAGCAGGGCCACCTGAAGAACGAGCGCCCGAAGGTCCGTGTCCAGCGCCTCGTGTGATGCCAGCAGTACAGCAGCGGAGTACAGCAACCGTGTCAGTCGAGCCGGACGCGTCAGCAGGCCGTCTGACCTCGCATCAAGCCCGAACCGACCGCCTTGCCGAGAGTTCACACGGAGTGCTCAGCGGTTTTGCGCAGCGATCGACAGCGACCCATGTCGCCTGGCAGGGGAGTATGCGCAGGTCACAGCGGTAAGGAGCCCCTGGATGGCCTGGCCTTGCTTTTGGGAGCAGATTGGGTGCAGGTTGGCGAAGTGGTCACCGCGCCCGAAGTGCTCACCAACGCCGGCCAGGAACGAGGGCTTCGGCCTGCGGTGATGCGGTCGAGCGGTCCGGCGTGACCTCGCAGAGAACACCGAAGAGGTCACGCTCCGCTGGTCCCGCTTGACTCGTGCCGGTTGTCGTCTCGATCTTGCCGGCGCCGGCGTCCAGGGTTCCGCCGTATCGATGTGTGGCTCTGGTTGTGCCTGTGCCGGCGGCAGCGCGGATCCTGAGGACTGGAACTTCAATCTCACGGGGAACTCTGTGAGCAGGGCCTCCAGCTCGGTGACCTCTTCGGCCCTTCCGAAGAGGTCATGCTGATCGCGCGGCAGGTCGGCTCGCCCCGCTGCGCTACTGTGTATTGGCGGTTGCAGGGGCACCTCGCCGAGGTCGCACGCCGCTGGCAGGCGGCCGGGAATCTGCCCGCCGACGCGATTCCAGAGCAGGTCGGCGCCCCCATGCTCGGCCTCGGGCAAGGCTTCGTCCTGCAGCGCCTGCTGGTAGGTGGCGCCGACCCCGATGGGCCGCCCCGGATACGACACCCCCCCAGCCGCGGCCGCCTGTCTCGCCGGGGTGCGGGCACTGCCGACTGCGGCCCCGGCCGGCACGCCCGACCGGGTGTCGCGCATGCCCGCCGCCGGGCACGGGCGTGACGTCGGTCGGCGGTCTGCCGTACGTGCTCTGATCGTCAGTTGCTGATGGCCGGCGCGGCGTTGTGGAACCGGTCGTCGGTGAGCTGCGCAGCGGTGAAGGCGGCGATGTCGGCGCGGGTCACTGCCATGCCGATCTTGTTGGTGCCGAAGAAGCCGTAGCGGTTCACGCCGCGTGCGGGGCCGTTCTTGGGTGCGCTGAACCGCACGATGGTCCAGTCGATGCCGCTGCTCATGATGAGGTCGGACATGCCCAGCATCTCCTGGTAGGCGCGGCTCACCAGGTTGCGACCCATGAACCCGATGAGCTTCTGCTGCAGGGTCGGCCTGTCGCGTTTGTCGACGATGCTGGGCGTGCCGTTGCCGATGAACCGTCCGACGCCGTGGCGCCTCATCGCCTCGATGATCAGCCGGGTGCCCTCGACCAGCGGCAGGCCGGTGGCCTTGCGGTCCATGCTGGGGCCGAGCGCGGAGATGACCGCGTCCGCGCCGGCCACGGCCTGGTCGATCGCGGCGGCGTCGGTGATCTCACCGACGATCAGGCGCAAGCCCTGGGGCCAGGTCGACGGGACCTTGCCGACGTTGCGCACGTAGGCGGTGACGGTGTGCCCGGCTGTGAGCAGGTCGGCGACGATGAGCTGCCCGATGGCGCCGGTGGCGCCGAAGACGGTGACGTTCACTGGCTCAGCCCTTCGACCAGGGACATGGTGCGGTGTCCGATGTGGCGGGTGAGGTCGTCACCGGCGTACGCCATGATCCCGGCGCCCATGTTTACGTCGAGGGCGGCCAGGAACCCGGCGGTTCCTTCGTCCAGGCCGGCGCCGGTCAGGATGGCCTGGTACTGCTCGGCGCTGACCGGCTGGTACTGCACTGGCTTGCCTAGGACCTTCGCCATGGCGTCGGCGAGATCGGCGTACGTGTAGTCGGTGTCGCCGGTGAGGCTGTAGTTCTTGTCCTCGTGGCCGTCGGTGGTGACCACGGCGGCGAGGGCTTCGGCGAAGTCGCGTCGGCCGGCCGGAGCCACGCGGCCGTCGCCGACGGCGGCGGTGAAGACGCCCGTCTTCGCGGCACCCTGCATAGCCTGGATGTAGTTTTCGATGTACCAGCCGTTGCGCAGGATGGTGTAGCGCAGGCCGGACTCCTTGATGGCGTCCTCGGTGGCCTTGTGGTCGGCACCGAGCGCGAAGCTCGGGTCGTCGGCGCGGACGCCGCTGGTGTAAAAGAAATGCTCCACTTCGGCGGCCCTGGCGGCGTCGACGACGGCGCGGTGTTGCTGCAGCCGGTGGGGGTCCTTGCCCGAGATGAGCACCACCTGGTCGTGTCTGGCGACGGCGCCGCGGATCTGGTCGGCGTCGTCGAGGTCCACGCGGACGGTGCGGTAGCCGTCGGCGGCGAGGGCGTCGAGGACCTGCTGGTTGCGGCCGGCGGCGGTGATGTCGGCCGCGCCCAGGCCACGTTTTTGCAGTTCGGGCAGCAGCAGGCGGCCGAGGGCGCCGGTGGCGCCGATGACGAGGACAGACATGCAGGAGTCTCCGTTCAGGCTTGTGGGGTCAGGGTGGGGGTGTTCGCGTACCGCCGGGGCGACCTCGGTGGCGAAGCGGTAGATCGAGTCTCGACCATGGGCGGGGCAGACCGCCCCAGTCGAACTGGGCGAAGAACCGGCCGATGCCGGGGCTGCCGGTCGCCGCTGGGGGCGCGGGACCGGCAGCCCCGGCGCGTCGCCGGTCAGAAGCTCCAGGTGCCGAACCGGCCCCAGGCGACGAACGCGGAGAGCAGGAACAGGACGGCGTTGACCGCGACGCCGGACGGCTCCTTGCGACGGATGTGGGTGATGGCCGCCAGCACCATCACCACCGCCAGGCAGGTCGCGGCGATCGGGGTGAGCACCGGGGCGATGCCGGTGGCGGCGGGCAGGATCAGGCCGAGGCCACCAAGCAGCTCGGCGACACCGATCAGCCGCACCGTGCCGACGGAGAAGTCCTCCACCCACGGCAGGTTGGGCGTGAGCTTCTCCTTCGGCTGCGTCGCCTTCATCACGCCGGCCAGGACGAACGCGGCGGCCAGAACGATTTGCACGATCCACAGGAACACGTTCATGAGCGGGGGTCTCCGAGGGGTGTGGTGATCAGGCGACCGTGATGGCGATCTTGCCGCGGGTGCCGCCGGCGAACTCGCCGAACGCCGCGGGCACCTCGGTCAGGGTGAAGGTGCGCTCGACCGGCACGCTCAGGCGGCCGGCCGCGAGGTCAGCGGCGAGCCGCTCCAGGGTGGCCGGGGTCGGGTTGGCCATGATGAACGTGGCCGCCGGGTGCTGGTCGGCGCCGTAACCGACGGTGCTGGCGATTCGACCCTTCTCGGTCAGCAGCTCGGCCAGGACGGACCCGTCGCCGGCCAGGTGCACGATCACATCGACACCCTCCGGGGCGGCCGCGTGGACCTGCGCGGGCAGGTCACCGGTGTGGTCGACCACCTCGTGGGCGCCCAGACCGCGGACGAAGTCGGCCTCCTCGCCGGGCTTCGCGGTGGCGATGACCTTGGCACCGGCCGCGGCGGCGTACTGGATGGCGATCGCGCCGACGCCGCCGGTCGCGCCGCTGATCAGTACCGTCTCGCCCGCCTGTGGGCCGGCCGCGTCCAGCGCGTCGACCGCGGCGGTGCCGGCCAGGCCGACGGCGCCGGCGGCGGTCACGTCGACACCCTCGGGCAGCTTGGCGATGCCGACCGCCTCGGGAACGGTCACATACTCACCGAAACCGCCGTCACCCAGGTACGCCTTGGTGACCACGCCGAAGACCTTGTCGCCGACGGCGAAGCGGGTGACACCCTCGCCGAGCGCCTCCACGGTCCCGGCGAAGTCCTTGCCCAGCACGACCGGGAAACGGTGCTCCATCATCCCGACGACGTAGCCGTTGGCGACCGACAGGTCGAAGCCGTTGATCGACGACGCCTGCACCTTCACCAGCACCTCACCGGCGGCCGGCTGCGGGGTCGGCACCTCGGCGACCTCGGGCTTCGCACCCTGCGCGGTAGTCACAACAGCCTTCATGTTCATCTCCTCCAAGGAAGTGGAAGCTTTCCTCCACTACGCCTACCGACCGTAGCACGGAAGTGGACGATGCCTTCCACTTGCCCGTATGGTGATCCGTATGACCTCGCCACCCGCACCCCGGACCCAAGGCGGCGCTGGGCTGCGCGTCGACGCCGAGCGGAATCGGCAGCGCATCGTCACCGCCGCCCGTGAGGTCTTCGCCGAGCTGGGCCTCGAGGTGCCGATGGAGGACATCGCCAAGCGGGCCGGAGTCGGCGTCGGCACCCTCTACCGCCGCTACCCGACCCGGGCGGACCTGATCGCCGCGGCCTTCGAGACCAAGATGACCGCGTACGCCGACACCGCCCGCCAGGCATTGGCCGATCCGGACCCGTGGCAGGGGTTCTGCGGCTACGTCGAGCAGATCTGCGCCATGCAGGCCGGCGACCGCGGCTTCACCACCGTGCTGACGATGACCTTCCCCACCGCGAAGCAGTTCGAGGCCGACCGCGCCCGCGCCTTCGCCGACTTCACCACCCTGATCGACAGAGCCAAGGCTGCGGGCAAACTGCGTGCCGACTTCGTCACCGAGGACATGCCGATGTTCCTCATGGCCAACGCCGGCGTGCTCACCGCGACCGTGGACGCCGCCCCCGACACCTGGCGCCGGCTCGTCGGCTACCTCATCCAGGCCTGCGCCGCCCAGGCCGCGCAGCCGCTACCCGATCCGCCCGCACCCCGGCAGATGTACAAGGCCATGCTGCGCGCCACCCGCCACCAACGCGAGCGGCCGCGAACCAAGGAGCACCCCGCATGACACTCGAGCTCGGCGTCTACTCGTTCGGCAACACCCCGCCCATCGCAGGTGGCAACACCGCTCAGGCGATCCGCAACGTGCTCGAAGCCGTGCACGTCGCCGAACAGGCCGGTCTCGACTTCTTCGGCTTCGGCGAGCACCACACCCCCTCGATGCCACTGTCGTCCCCGACCTCGCTGGTCAACGCCGCAGCAGCCTCCACCCAGCGCATCGGGCTCGGCACCACCGTCACGGTGCTGTCCACCGACGACCCGCTACGGGTCTTCCAGCAACTGGCCACCGCCGCAGCGATCGCCCCCGGGCGCATTGAGGTCGTCGCCGGACGCGGATCCTCCGACATCACCTTCCCGCTGTTCGACCTTGATGTCCGCAACTACGACATGCTCTACCGCTCCAAGCTCGACCTGCTGATCGCCGCCAACGAGCACCACCGCGTCACCTGGAAAGGCCCCCACCGGCAGCGGCCCCTCAACGACGCGCTGATCGTGCCCCGCCCGGAACAGCCACTCAAGATCTGGCTCGGTACCGGCGGCAGCCCCGAGTCGGTACTGCGGGCCGTCGAGCTGGGCCTACCGATGTTCCTCGGGATCCTCGGCGGCACCGCAGAGCACTGGGCGCAGTACGGCACCGCCTACCGGCAAGCCTGGGCCGAAGTCGGGCATCCCGCCGAGACCGCGGACATCGCCGTCGCCGTGCACGGATTCGTCGCCACCGACGACCGGCAAGCGAAGGCCACCTACCTCGAGCACGAGCTGCGCATGTTCACCACCGGCGCCGCCGAACTCGGCCGCGCCGCGATGACGCCCACTGGCAGGGGCAACAACTACGAGCCCGGCGGCATGGTCTTCGCCGGCGGACCCGACGAGATCGCCGACCGCATCCTGCACCTGCACCAGTTGCTCGGACACAGCCGCCACATCCTGCAGATGGACGTCGGCGGCATGCCCCACGACACCTTCCTCAAGAGCATCGAGCTACTCGGCACCGAGGTCCTGCCGCAGGTCCGCAAGGAACTCCGATAGCAACGACTGCTAGGGGGCAAAGTGGCCGCCCCGGAGGCTTCACCCAAACGCTGGGAGTCAGTTCTTGCCGCTGGTCGTTTGGGTAGCCGAACGGGCGCGGTCCAGGCTTGATTAGGTGGGCACATCTGCCGCCGACCGTGCGCGCCGCCTCAGGACATCGGTCACGCTGAGTGAACATCAGCCTCGGTGTTGTTCCTTGACGGCCCTTAACTGCACCCGCCGCCACCTGCTGCTTCTCGTTTTTCCAGGTCAGAGTGGGTGCAGCGTCCTGCTTCACACCGAAGAGGTCACTGGTTCGATCCCAGTATCGCCCACGCAGGTCAAAGGTCACTTCCCAGTCTCGGGAGGTGGCCTTTCTGCTGTCGTACAGCAGCTAAGTACAGCAGCGGTGCTCAATGGGCACGTCAGTTAGTGCACCGACAGATGGCCAACTGCGCCATCTACTCCACCGCGCTGGATATCACCGACGCGGCGAACACGCTGGCCGCCGAGGGCCACCCAGTCGACCACGACGACCTGGCCACCATCACCCCATACATCACACACACCATCCGCCGGCTCGGCGACCTGGTGCTCGACCCGCCCGACGCAGTACCGACCACCCGGCTGGATCTGGAACCCCGTGGGCTGTTCCCTCGCGGCCCGGCCGCGTAGCCCGTGGGACGGGCCGGCACGCTCGCGCCGGCCCACCGGATGTCGTGCAGGGTCAGGGTGCGGTCATGCGCCGGAGGTGCTGGCGGGTTTGCTCGACGTCGCCGAGGGCGCGGTGACCGCCGCCGTTGCGCAGCCATCAGTGGGAGTGGGGGTGCCGGTAAGGATCGTGTCACCAGCCGCAAAACGAGCACGGCCAGCCCTGATCGCTGCTGCTCAGGGGGAAATTTGTTCGTCGTCGTGTTCGGCGAGGTGGCGGTAGAGGGTGGCGTGGCTGACGCCGAAGGCCGCTGCGACTTGCTCGACCGGTTGGCCGGCGGCGAGAGCGGCCCGGGCCGTGGCGAACTGGTTCGGGTCGAGCTTGCGGGGCCGGCCGGGCTGCTTGCGCTGGGCCTCAGTGAGATCTTCGAGTGCGCCGGCAGCAGGGGGCATCGCGAATGTCTGCACGTAGTCGATGGCTGCCCGCAGGGTGTCTTTCAGCGGGGCGATGTCGCGGGCGACCTGGGCGAGGAGCATGCCGCCCTGAAAGGCGGAGAGCAGGAGATAGGCCAGTCGGGTGGGATCCGCCTCAACGCTGATGTGGCCGAGCCTCTGCATCCGTTCGAGTCCATCTCGGAAGATGTCTCTCCACTGCTCGAACGCGTTCGCGAGTTCCGTGCGAACGTCAAGGTCCGTCTTGATGATCTCGCTGGCGAGCGAGCCGAGGCTGCAGCCTTCCTGGTAGGAGCGCTCGTAGGCGATGTAGAAGCCCGCCCATTCCCGAAGGGAGTCGAGGCTTTCAAAGTGGGTAAACCGCTCACTGCGATGGAACGTGAGGACGCGCTCGGCCTGCCACTCGATGACCGCGAGGACAAGGCTCTCCTTGGTCGGGAAGTAGTGGTTGAGCTGTGACCCGCTGATGCCTGCCGCGCGACGGAGCTGCTCGTTGTTCGTCGCGTGGACGCCCTTGGTGTAGATGAGCTCCGCGGCGTGCTCGAGGATGCGGGCTCGGGTCGCCTGCCCCTTGTCCGTGAGCCTCTGCCGCACCCGAGCTTCCGTTGTGGCTTCCATGACACACACGATAACCCGGATTGGGCTTGACAGCCCACATTCGCGTCGCGTTGACTGCCGCTAGTGGGCTAGCAGGCCCAAAAAGCGGCGCACAGAGCCGATGAGCACGAGATATACGGAGGCACCCATGAAGGCAATCGTCGCGATGGATCAGGCCGCAGAAGCAGCCGGGATCACACTCGCGGAGCGGCCTGAGCCGACGCCGGCGATCAACGAGGTCGTCGTTGAAGTCCACGCGTCGGGTTTCGTCCCCGCGGAGTGGGAGTGGCCTTCGACGTGGGTCGATCGCTCCGGTCACGATCGCGCCCAGGCGATCATCGGCCACGAGTTCGCCGGAGTGGTCTCCTCCCTCGGCTACGGCACGACGGGACTCTCGCTGGGGCAGCGGGTGTTCGGGATCACGGACTGGCACCGCGATGGAACGCTGGCTGAGTACGCGGCCGTGGAGGCACGCAACCTCGCGCCGCTGCCGGGGAACGTCGACTTCACGGTGGGTGCGAGTCTGCCGATCTCCGGCCTGACCGCGTGGCAGGGCCTGTTCCAGCACGGTCGTCTTCAGGCGGGGCAGAGCGTCCTCGCACACGGCGCCGCCGGCGCCGTCGGGTCAGTGGTGACGCAGCTCGCCCGGGAGTTCGGCGCCTACGTCATCGGTACCGGTCGGGCGGCGGACCGCCAGGCGGCGCTCGACTTCGGCGCGAACGAGTTCCTCGACCTCGACCACGAGGATCTCGACGACATCGGCGGGGTCGACCTGGTCTTCGATGTCATCGGCGGTGATATCCAAAGGCGCTCGGCGAGCATCATCCGGCCTGGCGGGACGCTGGTGTCGGTGGTCGGACCTGTTGAGGCTCGCCCTGTCGACGGCTTGGCGGTCGACTTCGTCGTCGAGTCCGTTCCGAGTCAGCTGGTGGAAATCGTCGACCGGGTGCGAGACGGGCGCCTTCGCACGCACATCGGAACAGTCGCGACTCTCGACGACGCCATCCCCGCGCTCAACCCGACCGAGCGGCGCAAGGGCAAGACCGTCATCCGCGTGCGCCCCTGAGCGCCCTGGAATAGGCCAACAGCGCCGTCATGCTGACGCCCTACTGACGAGATCGGCACCCGACCCGACGCCGACGACGTCAGTGGGGCCGCTCAGTGCGCACCAGAGCGACCTGGCCGCGCTTCCCGAGGCCGGCGGCGAGATCTTCGACCAGCGCGGCGCTATCCCTGGTCAGGACTCACGAACGGACTGCGGTCAGTGGCGGACGGCGTCCGGCGGTACACCAAGCGCCGTGGCGAGGTCCGGTGTGGACGGCGAGCTCGGACGTCCAGGTCGGCAGGTGGTTCCGAGCCGCACGCGACCTGCGGCGGCGACGCCCGCCGTTCGCAACCGGTCACAGGTACGGGTCGAGCAGGGCCAGCACCGCCGCCGGGTCCTCCACGTGCGCGTTGTGGCCGAGGCCGGGCAGGGTCGCCACCGGCTCGCCCAGCTCGGCGAGCTGCGCGTCGCTGACCATCGGGTCGTGCTCGCCCCGGGCCAGCAGCACCGGGACGTCGGTGGCGGCCAGCAGGGCCGGCAGCTCCGGCGCGCCCACCGCGAAGGCGGCCTGGTCCATGGCCAGCCGCCAGCGGCCGTCCTCGGCACGCAGCCCCGCGTCGACCACCGGGTGGTCCGGCGCGAAGAGCCCGCCGAGACCGGCCACCTTCAGGTAGCGGCGGGCCGCCTCGTCCCGGGTGGCGAACCAGGTCACCGGGCGCTCCGCCAGCTCGCGTGCCTTCGCCAGCTCGGCCGGCGACCAGACCGCCTTGATGCCCAGCCCGACCACCGCGTCCACCGGGAGCCCGGCGTCGCGGGCGGCCAGCGCCAGCGCGACCACCCCGCCGAGGGAGTGGCCGAGGACGACCAGCCGGTCACCCGGGCGGGCACCCTCGGCCACCGGGCCGAGCCCCGCCGCGACCTGCGTCGCGAACCCGGGGAAGGAGTAGCCGGGCAGCGGCGGCGAGAAGCCGTGGCCGGCCAGGTCCGGCGCCAGCCAGCGGCCCGGCCAGCGGTGTTCCAGCAGCGGCGCCCAGGGCAGCCACACGTCGCCGGTGGCGCCCATCCCGTGCAGCAGCAACAGCAGCCGGCGGGTACCCGAGTCGTCGGTCATGGGCCGCAGTGTGCCACCGCCCGGTTCCGCCGCGCGAGACCCGTGCCAACGGCGACGGGCACCGGCCCCCAGGGGAGCCGGCGCCCGTGCGTGCGACGGTGTGGATCAGGCGGAGTAGCCGCGGGTGGCGATCCAGTTCGCCAGGTCGATGGTGCTGAGCCAGTACGACGGCAGGTTCGGGTCCGCCGAGTCGGCGATCCGGACGGTGCGGCCGTCGTTCTTGTAGCCGACCACCGCGATGTAGTGGCCGCCCGGGAAGGAGTGCCAGCCGCCGTCGGTGTCGGTGGCGGTCCCCGCCACGTTCGCCACGACGCCCCGGCCGTCGGTGATCGCCGCGACCACGTCGGCCTGGAGCCGGTCGATCTGCGCGGAGCTGGGGGTGCCCTGGAACATCCGGGTCCGGTACGGGTCGCCCTTGACGATCTGGTTCAGGACCCGGGTGGTGTCCAGCGCCGAGTTGGTGCCCATCTCGGTGGTGCCGAGCGGGCCGGCCAGCTCGTCCTGGGTCCGCTCGACGCCAGAGGCGCTGAGCGCGTTGCGCACCGCGGCCGGACCGCAGTTGTAGTAGGTGGTCTGCGCCTGGTAGTCGTAGCGGAGGACCTTGGTCGACGGCGGCTTGGGGGCCGCCTTGCGGGTCAGGTCCGGGTCCGCCTTGGCCTTGGTGGCGCTCGCCGACGCCGAGGGGCTGGCCGAGGGCGACGGGCTGGCGGACGGCGCGGCGACGCGGGCCTGGCTGCGGGTCGCGACGTCGTCCAGCCGGGGCGCCACCTCGGCGACGGCGGCCGAGGCCTGCTGGCGGGCGGGCGCCTCGTCGGCGAGCAGCGTGCTGGCGCCGGAGACGAGCACGAGCGCGGCGGCCGAGCCGGCGACCAGCTGGTACGGCCGCTCGGTGGCCAGGCGTCGCAGCTGCCGCTTCAGGGTGTGCTTCACGTGTTTTCCTCCACGGTACGAGGGCGGGAGCGGCGTGCCGGACCGGCGCGTGACGGAACGTCACGCGCGGTGTCAGAACCGGTGTGCGAGGCCGCTCGGCGGGGGTGCGCCCGGTCGGTGACCGGGCGTCGGGATGGGGCCGGTATCAGCGCGCGAGGGCGCGGCGGACCGGCACGAACACCCCGGTACCGAGGTGGAGAGCAAGCCGAGGAATGCGAGGGGACAGCAAAAGCTGGAACTCCTTCCGACACCGCCTACCGGGTTAGCTGACGGATTCGGGCGGGAAGAGCGCCCTACCACGGGCCGTGGCCCGCGGATTCACCCCGGACGTGCATGGGTCCCCGGTTCGTGAAATCACGATTTAGCGGGTCGGCGCGGCGTCGCCTCTTGCGATCGGAAACCGCACCGGACCCGGGCGACACTACTGGTCGGTCACCTGTCGGCCAAGCGCCGCCAGCTGCGTAAACATGATCAGGGCGACAAATTTGCCGTACAGTTCGGCACTGACGTCACTCAATGGGACAGGCGGTTGTTCCGGGACCGTCGGGCCACAACCGGACAGCGCGGCGGCAAACCCCGCCGATCGTCGCGATCGATGTCACCGGCTGTGACCGGATGACCGGTTTCCTGGTTGTCGTGACGCGACTCACGGAAATACGGGTAACAATTCGGTCGCGTCCTCAGCCCACCCGGGCCGGCCGCCACCGTGCCGCGAGCGCCGTCCGCGCCGTCGCCGTCGCCGTCCGCTGGGCCGGGAGCCGCGCCGGACGCAGCCGCTCCGCCGCCGCGTACGTCTCGACGGCGAGCGCGCGGGCCGCCTCGGCGGCCAGTTCGGCGTCCCGCCACGCCGACCGCTCCCGCCCGGCCGCCGCCCGGTACGCGTCCCGCCGGCCGTCGCGTACCCCCCGGGCCAGCAGCACCTCCTGCTCGACGGGGTGCCGCCGGGGGTCCCAACCGTCCCGGTGCGCGAAGACGTCCCGCAGCCGCTCCACCGGCAGCTCGCCGCGCCAGTGGGCCGCCACCGTCGCCTGGTGCAGCCACCGCTCCCGGCCCGCGTACTCGGCCGGCGTACGCGGGGTACGCGGGGCGGGCAGCGCGGCGGCGCCGCCGAACCGGCGGGCGGCGGTCTCCGCCTCGTCGTACGCCGTCCAGGCCCGGTCCACCTCCTCCTGGGCGGCCAGCCAGGCATCCCGCCGTCGGCGCGCGGTCTGGGCGGCGCCCGCCGCGGCGACGGCGACCTCCTCGGCGTACCGGCGCAGGTCCGCCAGTTCGGTCGCGGGGTCGGCGGCCGGGGACGGGTCGACGACCGGCTCGTCGGGGGCCGGATCCCGCTCGGGGCGGGCGACCAGCACGGTGAGCACGGTCAGGGCGAGCACGAGCAGGGCCGACCAGATGGCGGCGGCGGTCGGGACCTCGACGAGGAACTGGTAGAGGACGGTGTTCACGGTGGGCACCTCCCGGAAGCGGGATGCGGAAAGAGGAGTCCCACACCGGCCCGGGCGACGGGCGAGGCCGGGGGCGGCGCCGCGTGCCGGGGGCGGGTGCGGTGGTGAGTTTCTAAGGCGCGGTCGCGGGTGGCCCCGCGTGGCGGTCAGTCGACCGGCGGGGCGCGGGGACCGGCCGCGCCGGCGGCGAGCCCGGTCAGGGGCAGCGGCGACGCGGTGACCGGATGGGCCGGCCGGCCGGCCGGGTCGATCGAGGTGACCGAAGCGGGCGGGGCGGGCGGGGCGACGAACGCGCGGCCCGCGCTCTGGGCGTCCCCCGCGGCGATCGTCACGGCGGGGACGGCGGCCGCCCGGACGGCGGACCCGTCGGGCACCGCCAGGTCGGCGAGGACCGGGGCGGCGGCCGGGCTCGGGGCGGCGGAGAGCGCGCCGGCATCCGGCACGGCCGGACCGCCGAGGGAGAGCGCGACCGCCAGGGCGAGGCCGGTCAGCAGCCGGGAACTCCAGCGCGCCACCCACCACAGAGGACTGGTGAGCGCGACCGGGAGCACGGCAACACGCTACCGCCGATGCCGGGTGATCGCAGCGTCGCCGGGCGTGTCGGGGCGGCGCTCACGTCAGTGGGGGTCGCGCGGGCCCGCGTACTCGATGGGTCGGCCGGCCGGCGCGCCGTCGGCGGCCGCCCGCGGCGCCGGGGTGGGGCGCGACGTCGGCGTGGTCTCCGCGTCCGGCGTGGACGGATCGGGCGTCGGGGCGGGGCGGGGCCGGCGACGGGGGGCCAGGCGGCGCATCATCGGCGTCTCGACCCAGCGGTGCAGCAGGGCGGCCAGCACCAGGTTCACGGCCAGGAAGCCGAGCACCGCCAGCGGTCCCCACCAGCCGGGCAGCCCGACGCCGAGGTGACCGGTGGCCCGCAGCACGGTGACCATCACCAGCACGTGCACCAGGTAGAAGGCGAACGAGACCTCACCGAGCCAGACCAGCCGGCGGTGCCGCCAGGGCGAGGGCAGACCGCGCACGTCGGCGTCCGCCGCGGCCGTGATGACCAGGATGTACGCCACCGAGAGCAGCGCCGCCCAGAGCTCGGCGCGGATCCACTGCGCCGCCACCGCCCAGGTGACCACGAAGATGAGGCTGGCCAGCGGCAGGCCGGGGCCCCGCCAGCGGCCGCGCCGCATCAGCTCGGCGGCCGCCACGCCCAGCCAGAACTCCAGCGAGCGGACCACCGGGAAGATCTGGGTGAACCACCAGGTGCTCCCCTCCGGCACCAGCGCCTGCCCGGGCCAGAGGGCCACGATCAGCAGCGGCACCGCCGCCACCACCGCCCAGAGCAGGCCGGCGCGGGCCCGGCGCAGCGCCGGCAGCACCAGCGGCAGGCAGAGGTAGAAGAACAGCTCGCAGGAGAGCGACCAGCTCACCGTGTTGATGGCGTAGAAGTAGCCGGGCGTCGGGTCCCAGGCCTGCACGAGCAGGAGGCTCTCCAGCGCGGCGCGGGGCACGATGGTGTCGGCGAACCACCACATCACCAGCAGGGCCGCCACCCAGGTCAGCAGGTGGTTCGGGTAGATCTTGGCGAGCCGTCGCCGCCAGAAGTCGCGCCGCCGGTCCCCGTCGCGGGCGGACCAGACCAGCACGAACCCGCTGAGGATGAAGAAGAACTGCACCCCGGACAGGCCCAGGGTGAACACCCCGCCGACGACCGCCTGGTAGTCCGGTTCGCCGACGATCCGCATGGTGCCCGCGTGGTAGCCGAAGACCAGCATCGCGGCCACCCAGCGCAGCCCGGTCAGCGAGGGCAGCCGGCTCGCCGTGGCCGTCGGTGCGCCCACCGCGCCCGTCATGCCGGGCACCCCGCCGTCGCCACGCTCACCCGCACGTACCTCTCCTCCCCCGGCCGCTCGCCGCCGCGACCGCGGCCCGGCGCCGGACGGCGGCACCGGTCGTGCCACCGTCCGGGCACCCTACCGGCTGGTGGGGCCGGGACGAGCGGGCCGGGGGCGCGGACCACCGGGAGATGTACGCGGGCTGCAGATTGCCCTAATATTCCCCGGACCCGCAGCCGATGTCGTGCCGGCGGCGGGCCGGCCGGCGTCCTCCCTCCGGGCCGCCCCGGCACGCGTGGACCACGAAATGGAGCGGCGATGCCCCAGCGGATCCTGATGCGGGCGAAGAAGGGCCCGTTCGACGTCCGCTCCGCCGAGGAGGCCTTCGAGGGCGACTGGATCGGGCTCAACAACGGCAACCTCGTCTTCAGCCACGCCGCCCACAAGCTGCTCGGCACGACGACCGCCGAGATCACGCCGACCGAGTTCAAGGTCGACCCGCGCGACGCCGACGAGATCAACGAGCGGTACGACGTCTACGTCGTCCCGCTGGCCAACGCCTTCCGGCGCAGCTACGCGCACCGCATCGAGCTGATGACCCGGCTGGTCGAGCGGCTGAAGATCCCGGTGGTCGTGCTCGGCGTCGGGGTGCAGACCGACGTCAGCGGCGACCGGGAGTACCTGCGCCCGATCGACGCCGTGGTCAGCCGGTTCGTCCGGGCCGTGCTCGAGCGCTCGCCCAGCATCGGCGTACGCGGCGAGATCACCGAGAGCTACCTGCGCACTTTGGGCTTCTCGGCGGTGGACGTGATCGGCTGTCCGTCAATGTTCCTGCACGGCGACCGGCTGACGGTGGAGAAGACCAGGCCGACGCTGGAGCCGGACGCCCGGGTGGCGCTGACCGTCTCCCCGTACGTCAAGTCGATGGCGAAGATCATCGCCGCGCACCACCGGCGCTACCCGAACCTGCGCTACCTGCCGCAGGACCTCACCACCCTCGGCACGCTGCTCTACGGCGACGCCCCGGAGGACCGGGGCAAGACCAGCCCGATCCCGGTGCACACCTCCCACCCGCTGTTCGTCGAGGACAAGGTGCGGATGTTCGTGGACCCGTGGACCTGGATGGACTACCTCTCCGGGTTCGACTTCGCCTTCGGCACCCGCATCCACGGCACCATCACCGCGCTGGTCGCCGGGACCCCCGGCTACCTCTTCGCGCACGACTCGCGCACCCTGGAGCTGGCCCGGTACTTCGACATCCCGCACCGGACGATGAAGGAGGTGCCCGCCGACGTCGACGCCGCGCAGCTCTACGCCGAGGCGGACTACACCGCCCTGCACGCCGGCCACCGGGCCCGCTACGAGCGGATGGCGGCGTTCCTGGCCGCGCACCGGCTCGGCAACGCGTTCGACGACGGGGACGCCACCACCCGCTTCGACGAGCGGGTCCGTGCCACCAGCTTCCCGCCGGCCGTCCGCCCGGCCACCGCGACCTCCCCGGAGGCCCTGCTGGAGCGGATCCAGTGGCTGCGGGACCGCAACACGGCGCTGGACGGCCAGGTGCGGACGCTGGAGGAGCAGCGGCTGCGGGCCCGGGTCAGGCGGGCGGTCGGCGCGCCGGTACGGCGGATCCTGAGTCGTTAACCCGCCGCTCGGCGGCTGTTCAGTAACTCCATCTCCACCGGATACGCCAGGTTCCGGGGCCGTCCACCCGGGTGCACCAGGGTGGCGGCGTGGTCAACGAGCCGACGCGCGCCACCCCGCTGCTGAGCATCGTCGTGCCGGTCCACGGGGTGGAGGCGTACCTGTACCAGTGCCTCGAGTCGATCCGGGCGGACGTCCCGGCCGGCGAGCGGGGCACGGTCGAGCTGGTCGCCGTCGACGACGCCTCCCCGGACCGGTGCGGCGACATGCTGCGCTCGTACGCCGCCGGCCGGTCCGAGGTCCGCACCGTGCACCTGAGCAGCAACGTCGGGCTGGGCCCGGCCCGCAACGCCGGCCTGGCGGTGGCGACCGGCGACTACGTCTGGTTCGTCGACAGCGACGACTGGCTGCCGCCGGGCACCATCCCCGCGGTGCTGGACCGGCTGCGCGCGCACCGGCCCGACGTGCTGCTGGTGGACCACGTGCGGGTGCACGAGGGCGGGCGGCGCGAGCTGGACGCCAGCAGTCCCCTGCTGCGCGGGGGGCCCGAGGTGGTCCGCCTGGCCGACCGGCCGCAGCTGCTGCGGGTGCAGCACACCGCCTGGAACAAGGTGGTCCGCCGCGCCTTCATGGACGAGCTGGAGCTGCGCTTCCACCCCGGCTGGTACGAGGACATCCCGTTCAGCCATCCGCTGCTGATCGGCGCGGAGAAGATCTCGGTGCTGGACCGGGTCTGCTACCTGTACCGGCAGGGCCGGCAGGGCGCGATCACCTCCACCCGCAGCGGCCGGCACTTCGACGCCTTCGACCAGTACGACCGGCTGCTGGACTGGGTCGGGCGGCGGTACCCCGACGAGCGGCTGCGGGCCGAGCTGTTCGGGCTGATGGTCAACCACATGCTGGTGGTGGTCGGCAACGACGACCGGCTGCACCCGCACCTGCGCCGGGACTTCTTCCACCGGGTGGCCGCCCAGTACCGTCGCCACCTGCCGGCGGGCGGCTACCCCCGCCCGGGCGGGGTGGCCGGGCTCAAGCACCGGCTGGTGGGCCGGGACAACTACCTCGCGTACGCGGCGCTGCGCCAGGCCCACCGGCTGGCCGGTCGGCTGCGCCGCCCCGCCGCGCCCCCGGCCCAGGTGGCCGTCGCGTCGGCGGGTACGGATCGGATCGCCACTGACCCGGCGGCGGGGTTTTCCAGGTCGTCCCCGGACGACGACGAGGCAGGGACCGCGCGCCTGCGCGGACGCACAGCGGACAGAGGTCGGGCATGACGACAGTGAAGATCGGGCCGCACGTGGTCGGCGCCGGGGAGCGGCCCTTCGTGGTCGCCGAGATGTCCGGCAACCACAACGGTGACCTGGACCGGGCGCTGGCCATCGTGGACGCGGTCGCGGCCAGCGGGGCGCACGCGCTGAAACTCCAGACGTACCGGCCGGACACGATCACCATCGACGTCGACACCCCGGCCTTCCGAATCTCCGGTGGGCACGAGCTGTGGGGCGGGCAGAACCTGTACCGGCTCTACGAGCGGGCACACACGCCGTACGAGTGGCACGCGCCGATCTTCGCCCGCGCCCGCGAGCGGGGGCTGACCGTCTTCTCCTCGCCGTTCGACGCCACGGCGGTCGAGCTGCTGGAGAAGCTGGACGCGCCGGCGTACAAGATCGCCTCGTCGGAGCTGGTCGACCTGCCGCTGATCCGGCTGGTCGCCGGCACCGGCAAGCCGCTGGTCATCTCGACCGGGATGGCGACGGTGGCCGAGGTCGACGCCGCGGTGCGGACCGCCCGCGAGGGCGGGGCCGGCGGCATCGTGCTGCTGGCCTGCACCGCCTCCTACCCGGCGCCGCCGGCGGACAGCAACCTGCGCCGCATCCCGGTGCTCGCCGACGCGTTCGGCGTGCCGGTGGGGCTCTCCGACCACACCCCCGGCATCGGCGTGCCGGTCGCCTCGGTGGCGCTGGGCGCCTGCTTCATCGAGAAGCACGTGACGCTGGACCGCGCCGACGGCGGGGTGGACTCCGACTTCTCCCTCAACCCGGACGAGCTGGCCGCGCTGGTGGTCGAGTCGGGGCGGGCGTACGCGGCGCTCGGCGGCACCGCGATCGGCCCCACCCCCGCCGAGCGGGAGGGGCTGCGGTTCCGCCGTTCGCTCTACGTGGTGGCGGACGTGCGCGCCGGCGACCCGGTGACCGCCGACAACGTGCGGTCGATCCGGCCCGCCGGCGGGCTGCCGCCGGTGGAGATTGAGAGGGTGCTGGGCCGCACCTTCGCCGTCGACGTCCCGCGCGGCACCGCGCTGAGCTGGGACCTCGTCTGAGCCGTCGCTGACCGACACCGGCTCCGGGCTTCCGGGGCCGGTGTCGCCGTCTGCCGGCCGGCAGGGGTGTCCTGGCTCCCTTTCGAGCTGATGTCGTGAACGACTCAGCCGACCCGGGCCGCGGCCACGCACAGGCGGTCGCGCGGCCCGAGGCACACGCGGCCCGAGGCACACGCAGCGCGGGGCACCCGCAGCGGCAGGGCTAGAGGCGACGCAGTGCCGCGCGGGGCGGCGGGTCAGGGCGCGAAGGCGACGGTCACCACCACGTCGCCCAGGCGCAGCGTCCGCCACACCGCGGGCATGTCCGGCGGTACGGCCAGCCCGTGCCGCCGCCACCAGGCGCCCACCGGCACGTCGGCCAGCTTGCAGAGGCTCTCCGCCCGGGTCCAGCGTGCCCAGAAGTCGGCGGGCCCGAAGCGCCGGGCCAGCGCCGGGGGCACCGCCGCCTGGGCGCGCTCGGCGTCCAGCGCGATCCGCCATCCCGGGGTCGGCGGGCCGTACCAGCCGACGCAGCGTCCGTCGTCGAGGTGGCTGCGGGTGGCCGCGTACGCCATTTCGGCGGGCGTGCCCACCCGCAGGAACCGCTCCGCGGCGGCGAGCAGCGCGGGCACCGGTCCGGGTCGGCGGCCGGTGACCCCCGGCTCAGACGGAGGCCGCACCGTCCACCACGATCACCTGGCCGTTGATGTTGGTCTGCTCGCACAGCAGCATCCGCACCACCGGCACGACCTCCGCCGGCTCGGTGAGGTGGCCGGTGGGGGTGCGCCGGACGATCTGGTCGAGCTGGGTGCTGCCCAGCACGGCGGACATCTCCGAGGCGAAGAAGCCGGGCGCCACCGAGTTGACCAGCATCCGGCCGCCCAGCTCCCGGGCCAGCGAGCGGGTGGCGGCGTCCATGCCGCCCTTGGTGGCCGAGTACGCCACCAGCCCCGGGAAGCCGCGCTGCGCGCAGATCGAGGTGATGTTGACGATCCGTCCGCGCAGGCCCTTGCCCAGCATCCGCCGGATCACCAGGCGGGTGAGCTGCAACGGCGCCGTCAGGTTGGTCTCGATGATCCGGGCGATGTCGCCGGTGGAGGTGTGCACGTGCAGCGAGTCCTGGCCGACGGCGGCGTTGTTGACGACGCCGTCGATCGGGCCGAGCCGCTCCTCCACCTCCCGCACGAAGGCCTGGGTGGCGGCCGGGTCGGTGACGTCGACCGCGCCGACGTGCACCCGGTCGGGCTGCTCGGCGGCCAGCTTCTCCAGCTCGGGCCTGACGGTGCGGGCGAAGGCCGCCACCCGTACGCCGGCGTCGAGCAGGTCGGTGACGATGGCCAGGCCCAGCCCCCGGGAGCCGCCGGAGACGAGGACCACGGTGCTGGGCGGGACGAGCGGGGAGTCAGACATCGCTCTTCAACGTCTCCTTGACGGGGATCTCGGTGAACATGCGGATGCGGCGCGGCACCGCGTACTCGGGGAGCCGGTCGGCGCACCAGCGCACCAGCGTGGCCTCGTCCAACGGGTCGCCGGACGGCGTCGGCACCACCTCGGCGACGACCATCCGGCCGAGCACCGGGGCGCGCCGACCGGTGACCCGGGCCCAGGCCACCCGGGGGTGGGCGGTGAGCACGCCGCGGACCAGCCCGGCGGAGACCTTGCTGCCGCCGACGTTGATCTCGTCGGAGTCGAGCCGGCCGGTGATCAGCACCCGATCGTCGACCACCTGCACCCGGTCGCCGGTGCGCACCGGCCCGTCGAGCCCGACCCCGTGGTACGGCGAGCTGACCACCAGCTCCTCGCCGTCGACCGAGAGCCGGGGCCGGCCGGGCACCTCCCGGTCCAGCCAGTCGACCGGGAACCCGGCCCGGCCGTCGTGCACCACGATGGACGCGCCGACCTCCGAGGAGGCGTAGATCCAGGAGATCCGGGCGGTCGGGAAGACCGCGCGGAGCTGGTCCAGGACGGCCTGGTCGACCGGCTCCCCGCCGAGGGTGAGCTGGCGCAGCGGCACCCGGGCCAGCGCCGCGCCGTCGCGGTGCAGGGTGCGCCGCCAGAAGGTCGGGGTGCCGGAGGCGGCGTCCACGCCGTGCGCGG
The DNA here is from genome assembly GCF_900091515.1 of Micromonospora purpureochromogenes. NCBI lineage: Bacteria > Bacillati > Actinomycetota > Actinomycetes > Micromonosporales > Micromonosporaceae > Micromonospora > Micromonospora purpureochromogenes. The sequence continues at coordinate 4,927,800 of NZ_LT607410.1, forward strand.
CGGCGACGGCCGGCCACTCGTCCAGCTGGTCCGGGTCGACCACCACGAGGTGCTGCCCGGGCTGGGTGAGCGACAGCGTCACCACCTGCCACCAGGCGTACGTGCCGGGGGCGTACGGGCAGAGCCAGGTCCGCTGCGGCTGGGCGCCCCGGACGGTGGTCAGCGAGCCCAGCGTGTGCCCGACCCGCTTGGGCCGTCCGGTGGACCCTGAGGTGAGCAGCCAGAGCCGGCCGGGCTCGGCGGGGCGGGGGCGGGTGGGCGGGACGGTCACCGGCCCGGCGGCGTCCAGGGTGGTCAGCGCGAAGCCGGCCTCGCGCAGCTCGTCCCGCATCGCCGGGTCGACCCGGTGCGCGGTGCTCAGCAGCAGCTCGGTGCCGTGCTCGGCGTGCCGCCGGGCGGCGGCCAGCGCGTCCGCGGAGCCGGCGGCGAGGACGGCGGCGGGCGACGGCAGCGCCGGCGCGGGCAGCGCCCGCCAGGTGCGCGCGGCGCCCCCGACGACGACCCGGTTGTCCAGGCCGGCCGGGGTGGACATCGTGACGGTCACTGCCGCTGGAGCGTGCCGAGGAAGTCGAGGACGTCGCCGACGGTGGCGATCCGGCGCAGGCCGGGGGCGTCGAAGTTGAGCTCCTCCCCCGTGCAGTCCTCGACCCGCAGGGCCAGCTCGGAGAAGTCCAGCGACCGGAAGCCGATCTCCCGCAGGTCGGCGGCGTCGTCGTCCGGCAGCGCCTTGCCCTGGTTGGCGAGCACCTGTGCCATGAGGTCGCGGATCTGCGCGCGACTCAATTCGTTCATGCGGCGGAGTGTACAGCCCGGGAATTGGTCCCGGCATTTCCCGGGTACGGTTTCCGGGGCCCGTAGGAATCAGATGGAAAGAGGTCGGCGTGCTGCGTGGGGCGACCGAGGACGACGTTAACCTGATGTTGTCCTGGCGTAATCAGGAAACCAACCGGCAGGTAAGCAAGAACAGTCACGAGATCACCGCCGAGGAGCACGCCGCGTGGTGGTCCCGGGTGCGCACCGATCCCACCCGCCGGGTGCTGGTGTACGTCCGCGACGGCCGGCCCTGCGGCGTGGTGACCTTCTTCGACCTGCGCCTGACTGGTCCGCGTACCGGTTCCTGGGGCTTCTACCTGGACGCCGACGGGCTGGCCGAGCGGGGCGAGACGCTGCCCGCCTGGCTGGAGGTGATGCGGGCGGCGGTGGACCACGCCTTCGACGAGCTGCGGCTCGACCGGCTCGACGGCGAGGTGCTCGCCGACAACACGGTGGTACGCCGGATGAACCGACGGTTCCGGTTCGTCGAGGGCATCCCCGAAAAGCAGGTGCACGACGGCCGGGAAATCACCGTCGTCCCCGTTTCGCTGACTCGGGAGAATCGTCGACGGCGCTGATGTCGACAATTGTCCGCCGCGCATTAACCGGCCGGCCATTCCCCGTTCATCGAGGTCGGGAAAGAGCCGTCAGCCGCGCCGCCAGGCCGCCCAGTGCTGGCCCGGATTGCCGCCGAGGCGGGTGAAGCCGTAGCGGGTGCCGTCCCAGTCGTCCGGGGCGCCGGGCGCCCAGCGGGCGAAGACCACGTCGGCGGCGGCCGGCGGCCGGTCGTCGAACCATCGCACGTCGCTCCAGGTCACCTGGTGGCTCAGGTTGAACCGCAGGAGGTAGTGCACCCCGACGGAGGCGTAGACCCGCTCGCCGGGGCGTACCCCGAGGTCGGCGACGCGCGGGGTCGGCGCGGTCGCCGCCACCATCGGCCGGACCAGCCGGTCGGTGATCACCTGCATGGTGCCGAGGTTCACCACGACCAGCGCGGCGAGCACCGGCACCCGCAGCCTCGGCACCCGGACCGCGGCCACCAGCAGCAGGCAGGCCACCGCGCCCACCGCCGCCCCGGTGAACGGGCGGAACTCGCGCCAGCCGCCGGTCAGCGCCATCAGGTCGGGGGCGCCGAAGCCGCCGTAGCGCAGCTCGTGCCCCCGGCCCGCCACGTAGGCGAGCCGGGCGGCGATCAGCGCCGCGCCCCCCACCAGCAGCGCGACCGCGACGGCCGCCCGGGCCAGCAGCACCCGGTACGCCACGGTGAGCAGCACCCCCACCCCGACCAGCAGCCAGAACGGGGCCAGCATCTGCACGTACCGGCCGTAGATGGCGTCCAGCGGCTTGGTGGTGATGCCGGCCAGGATCACCGACGCGCCGCCGGCCACGCCGACGCTGGTCACCAGGGCGACGCCGAGCGTCCAGCGGACGGCCGGGTCGCCCCCGCGCCGGCGCAGCTCGCGCACCGCGGCGGCCCAGGCGATCCCGGCCATCCCGAAGGTGATCACCACCAGGTACCAGAGCTGCGTGGCGACGGCCGCCCCCAGTCGCAGCAGCCCCTGGCCGGAGGCGACGGCCCGGACGGTGCCGCCGCCGGGCGGGTTGCCGAGCAGGTAGACCCGGTCGCCGAGCAGCCGGATGCCCGCCTCGTTGACCAGGGCCAGCGCCAGCACCGGCAGCACCGCGGCGAGGACCTGCGCGGCAGTGACCCGGCGGCGGACCAGCAGCAGCAGGACCAGTCCGACGTGCACCGCCACGATCACCAGGCCCCTCGAGTGCAGCAGGTGGAACGCGCCGACCAGCGTGCCCACCGTCGCGGCGGCCGGCGCCCCCGGGCGGGCGACCCACCGGTGCACGGCCAGCAGCCAGGCCAGCACCAGCGGCGCCAGCACCGCGTCGATCATCGCCACCTGGGCGTAGAAGGCGGTGGCCGGCAGGGTCGCGGCCACCGCGGCGGCGACCAGCGCGGACGACCGGCGCAGCGCGAGCAGCCGACGGGCCAGCAGGTACGCCAGTGGCAGCACGGTGGCGTTGACCGCCGCGTTGATCAGCTGCACCAGGCGGTAGCTGTCGGTGAAGTCCCGCTCGCCGAGGAACGCCGGGCAGATCAGCATCGGGTAGCCGACCCGGCGCAGCGGGCCGTTCTCGCTGCTGAAGCCGCCCGGCCCGCCGGCCAGCGCCCGGGCGGTGTTGAGGTAGCTGTCCTCGTCGGTGTGCGCGATCGGCAGGGCGACGTGCCGGGCGAGCCACATCCGCCAGGCCACCCCGGCCAGCCAGCCCAGGACCAGCAGCGCCGGCACCAGCCGGCGCCGCCGGGCCGACGCCGCCTCGGCCGGGGCAGCCGCCCGTTCCCGTACGTCGATACCGGACGCCATCGTCGTCTCCTGCTCGCTGGGTGCCCCCGGCGACCGTCGGTCGGCAGGGGTCGGTGCCTGGTGCCGCCCGGCGCCGGCCGAATCTTGGACACTTACCGTTCCGCTCGAACGGAAACTGTCCAAGATCTCCAGCCCGCTGCCGCGTCTGCGGAGGGGGTGGGGCGCCATCGATCCGAGGCGCCGGGACGGTGGGGGGCGACCGACGGTGGGGACCCGCCGGGCGGCGCGCGGCCACTGTAGCCAGCACAGTTCCCGCCGGTCAGCCGCTCGGCGGGGTCGGCTCAAGTGTTCGCCTGCCGGGGGTCCGGCATTCACGGAGGCAGCGCGGTCGGTTCACCCGGGCGCGTCGGGGTGTTAACCCGCCGTGGCTAGCGTCCGTCCGGTCGCGTGGCCCCCGGCCGCCGGCGCACAACCTGCGATCATGGGAGCACCACATTGAGCGAGCTGACGGGATCCTCCATCCTGGTCACCGGCGGCACCGGTTCCTTCGGTAGGACCTTCCTCCGGCACATCCTGGCCGAGGCCGACCCGGCCCGGGTGGTGGTCTTCTCCCGCGACGAGCTGAAGCAGTACGAGCTGCGCCAGCAGCTCGGCGACGACCCGCGGCTGCGCTGGTTCATCGGCGACATCCGGGACCGGCACCGGCTCACCCGGGCCATGCACGGCGTCGACCACGTGGTGCACGCGGCGGCGCTGAAGCAGGTGGACACCGCCGAGTACAACCCGTCGGAGTTCATCGCCACCAACATCACCGGCTCCCAGCACGTGGTGGACGCCGCGATCGAGGCCGGCGTCAGGAAGGTCATCGCGCTCTCCACCGACAAGGCGTCCAGCCCGATCAACCTGTACGGCGCCACCAAGCTGGTCGGCGACAAGCTCTTCGTCTCCGCCAACCACTACGCCGCCCAGCACCCCACCCGCTTCGCGGTGGTCCGCTACGGCAACGTGGTGGGCAGCCGCGGGTCGGTGGTGCCGCTGTTCCGCCGGCTGGCCGCCGAGGGCAAGAGCCTGCCGATCACCGACAAGCGGATGACCCGGTTCTGGATCACCCTCGACCAGGCCGTCCAGTTCGTCATGGACAGCTTCGACCAGATGCAGGGCGGCGAGCTGTTCGTGCCGCGCATCCCCAGCATGCGCATCCTCGACCTGGTCGAGGCGGTCGCCCCGGACGCCACCACGCACGAGATCGGCATCCGGCCGGGCGAGAAGCTGCACGAGGAGATGATCGCCCCGGACGACAGCCGGCGGACGCTGCGCGCCAAGGACCGGTTCATCGTCCAGCCCACCATCGCCACCTGGGGCTACCAGCCGCCGGTCGGCTGCGAGCCGGTGCCGGACGGGTTCGCGTACCAGTCGGACACCAACGACGAGTGGCTGAGCGTCGAGCACCTGCGCGACATGCTCGGCCTGGGCGCGTGACGGCGATGCTGCCGTACGGGCGGCAGTCGGTCACCGCCGACGACGTCGCCGCCGTGGTGGCCGCGCTGCGCAGCGACTGGCTCACGACCGGCCCGCAGGTCGACGCTTTCGAGGCCGACCTGGCGAGCTGGACCGGCGGGGTCGGCTGCGCGGCGGTCTCCAACGGCACCGCCGCGCTGCACGTCGGGTACGCGGCGGCCGGGGTGGGCCCCGGCGACGAGGTGGTGGTGCCGCCGATGACGTTCGTCGCCACCGCCAGCAGCGCGGTGGCCCTCGGCGCGAAGGTGGTCTTCGCCGACGTCGAGGAGGAGACCTTCACCCTCGACCCGGCCGCGGCGGCCGCCGCGACGACCTCGCGTACCCGGGTGGTCTCCGCCGTCGACTACGCCGGCCACCCGGCCGACTACGACGCCCTGCGCGGCGCCCTCGCCGGCAGCGACGCGCTGCTGCTGGCCGACGCGGCGCACTCCATCGGCGCCACCTACCGGGGCCGGCCGGTCGGCTCGCTGGCCGACCTGACCACCTTCTCGTTCTTCCCCACCAAGAACCTGACCACGGCCGAGGGCGGCGCGGTCGCCGCGCTCGACGCGGAGCTGCTGACCCGGGCCCGCCGGTTCCGCAACATCGGGCTGGTCCGCGAGCGGGACGCGCTGCGCTGGCCGGACGAGGGCGGCTGGCACCAGGAGGTGCACGAGTTCGGCCTGAACTACCGGCTGCCCGACGTGCTCTGCGCGCTCGGTCGCAGCCAGCTGCGCCGGCTCGGCGACTTCCTCGCCGCCCGGGACCGGCTGGTCGCCCGGTACGACGAGGCGCTGGCCGACCTGGACGGCGTGCTGCGGCCCGGCCGCCGCCCGTGGGCCGCCCCGGCCTGGCACCTCTACCCGATCCGCGTGCTCGACGGCCGCCGCCGTGAGGTGTACGACCGGATGCGGGCCGCCGGCATCGGCGTCCAGGTCAACTACCTGCCCGCGCACTGGCACCCGGCCTTCGCCGACCTCGGTTACCGGCGCGGATCCTGCCCGGTGGCCGAGTCGTTCTACGAACAGCAGCTGTCGTTGCCGCTCTTCCCGACCCTGACCGACGCCGACCAGGATCGCGTGATCGACGCGCTGGGCGCGGCGCTGCGGGGCGGCACGGCACGTCCCGCCGCCGCCTGACGGGGGAACCGATGCACCACGCGAACCACTTCTACGGCCACGCGCACGTGCTGGCCCGCTACTGCGGGCTGGGCGACGGGCACCCGCCCCGGATCAACGGGTACGTCCAGCACGGCTGGAACATCGGCGACGGGCTGGCCCCCGGCCACCCGTACGCCGAGTTCACCCCCAGCCTGCTCTGGTCCGAGCAGACCCGACGGCGGGCCTGGTCGGTGGGGCGGCGCAACGTGGTCACCGTCGGCGCGCCGTTCGCGTACCTGCTGTCGCTGCGCCCGGAGGACCCGCCGGAGGCGGAGCGGGAGGCGGAGCGGGAGGCGGAGCGGGAGGGCACCATCTGGTACCCGTTCCACGGCTGGGAGGGCCAGCACGTCAAGGGCGACCACAAGGAGCTGATCGCCCGGATCCGGGCCACCGAACCCGGCCCGGTCACGGTCTGCCTCTACTGGCACGAGTACGGCATGCGCCGGGTGCGCCGGCTCTACGAGAACGCCGGCTTCCGGGTCATCTGCCACGGCTACCGCGGCCACTGGTGGAAGGACACCGACCCGCTCTTCCTCGACAAGCAGCTCACCGAGCTGCGCCGGCACAAGCGGGTCGCTTCCAACCGGCTGACCAGCGCGATCTTCTACGGCATCGCCGCCGGCTGCGAACCCGCGGTCTACGGCGACCCGATGATCCTCGCCGCCGAGGACCCGACCTTCGGCGGCACCGCCCGGATCCGCCGGCAGTGGCCGGAGCTGCACGGCGAGTCCGTCGACCTGCCGACCGCCGTCGAGATCGCCCGCGCCGAGCTGGGCACCGACCACCGCTGTACGCCGGCCGAGCTGCGCGAGCTGCTCGGGTGGGCGAACCTCCAGGAGGAGAAGAGTTGACCACTGACACGGCCCGGATCGCGCTGCCCGGCGGGGAGATGCTGGCCTGGTCCGACCTGCCCGAGGAGCGGCTGCCCGAGGGCGGGCCGCTGGCCGCGCTGGCGGCCCGGGTCGTACCGGCCGGGGCGCGGGTGCTGCTGGCCGGGCCGCACGACCCGGCGCTGCCGACCCGGCTGGCGCACGCCGAGGTGACCTGCCTGCTGCGCAGCCACCCGGACGGGGTGGCGCTGGCCGAGCGAGGCGCCCGGGTGGTGGTGGGCGGCCCGTCCGGCCTGCCGGCCGGCGAGACCTTCGACGTGGTGGTCGCCGCCGCCGGGCTGGACGCGGTGGAGTCGGTGGAGGGCCCCCGGCTGGGCTGGGACGGCGTGCTGGACCGGCTGGCGCGGGCGCTGCGCCCGGGCGGGACGCTGCTGCTGCGGCTGGACAACCCGCTGGGCGTGCACCGGCTGGTCGCCACCGCCCCCTGGTACGCCGACCGCGCCGACGCCGCCTGGACCATCGGCGGGGTGCTCGACACCGACCGGCCGGCCAACCCGGAGCAGTTGCGCGACCGGCTCACCGTGGCGGGACTGCGGCCGGCGGCCTGCTTCGCGGCGTACCCCGATCCGAGCGCGCCGACCGCATTGGTGGCCGCCGACGAGCTGGACCGGCGGACCACGTCGGGACTGTTCGACGCGGTGCTGCACGGTGCCTGCGCGGGCGGCGCGGCCACCGTGCTCCAGGACCCGGTCCGGCTGGCCGTCGACGCGCTGCACGCGGGCCTCGGCTCGGCGCTGGCGCCGGGCTGGCTGCTGCTCGCCCGCCGGCCCGCCGACCCGGACACCGGGCCGACCGACCCGTGGCCGGACGCGCTGCCCGTGGCGCTGGTGCAGACCGGGCCGCCGGGGATCGGCGTGGTCGAGGTGGTCGACGGGCCGGACGGCTGGCGGTGGCGGGTGGGTGGCCGGGTCAGCCGGCCGGCGCCGGCGCCGTTCGCCACCCGGGAGGCGGCCTACCGGGACGCGGGCGCGCTGGACGGGCCGGTGCCCGAGGGGCGGCTGCTGGGCACCCTGCTGCTCGACGCCTGCCTGCGCCGCGACCTGGACACCGTGCGCCGGCTGCTGCGCGGGTACGCGACCTGGCTCGCCGCCGGCGCCGACGCCGACGGTCGACTGGGCGGCGCGGTGGCCCTCGCCGGCACGGACAACGTGGTGGTGGCCGGCGACCAGTACGCGGTGCTCGACCCGAGCTGGCGGGCCGCCGCGCCGATGGACGTGGACGTGGTGCTGGCCCGGAGCCTGTGGCGGTTCGCCGCCGCGCTGCTCACCGGCGGGTACGCCCACCCCTGGCCGTCCACGCTGGACGTCGCCGGCCTGACCGTCGTGCTCGGCGGCCTCGCCGGCCGGGAGCTGGACCGGCGCACCGTCCACGCGGCGATCGAGGCGGAGGCGGCGGTCTCCGCCGCGCTGCGCGGCCTCGACGCCGACGGGCGGGTCCGCCTCGCCACCGAGCTGCGCGCGGTCGAGCCGACCGACCCGCCGGCCGGTCCGCGCAGCTACCAGCAGCTCCGGGAGGCCTGGCTGCGCCAGCGGGAGGAGCTGACCCGGCTGGGCGCGCTGCTGAAGTGGACCGAGGAGCTGCTGACCTCGCGGGAGCGGGCGTTGCGCCGGGCCGACGCCACGATCAACCTGCTCAGCGGTTCGCTGAGCTACCGGGTGGGCCGGCTGGCGATCACGCCGGCCCGGCTGGCGAAGCGGGGCGCCCGGGCGGCCAAGCGCCGCGCCCGGGAGGCGCTGAACCAGCGCGGCCCGCGGGAGGAGCAGCAGTGAGCGGGGAGACCGGGTCGGTGCGGCCGGCGGACGGGCCGCGGATCGTGGGGATCGTGCAGGCGCGGATGGGTTCGTCCCGGCTGCCCGGCAAGGTGCTGCGCCCGCTGGCCGGGCGCAGCGTGCTCGGCCGGGTGGTCCGGGCCGCCCGGGACAGCGACGTGCTGGCCGACCTGGTCGTGGCGACCAGCACCGACGCCGTCGACGACGCGGTGGCCGCCGAGTGCGACCGGCTGGGCGTGCCGTGCCACCGGGGCCCGGTCGACGACGTGCTGGGTCGCTTCGTCGGCGCCCTGGCCGCCCACCCCGGTGACGCGATCATGCGGTTCACCGCCGACTGCCCGCTGCTGGACCCGGAGATCATCGCGCTGGTGGCCTCGGTGTACCGGGCGGTGCCCGGGCTCGACTACGCCAGCACGTCGATCGCCCGTACGCTGCCCCGCGGGCTGGACGTCGAGATCATCCGGGCGGACGCGCTGCGCACCCTGGACCGGCTCGCCACCGACCACCACCGGGTGCACGTCACCTCGTACGCGTACACCCACCCGGAACTGTTCCGGGTGCTCGGGGTGACCCTCACCCCGGACCGGTCGACGCTGCGGCTCACCCTCGACACCGAGCGGGACTGGGCGTTGGTGCGCGCGGTGACCGACCATTTCGGCGACGTCAGCGTGCCGCTGGCCAAGCTCGCCGACTGGCTGGACGGCCAGCCCGCTCTGCGCGCCCTCAACGCCGACGTACGCCAGAAGCGCCTGGAGGAGTCCTGAACACGCCACGGATCGGGTTGCGCTGCGACGCCGGGCCCCGACGCGGCCTCGGGCACCTGGTCCGCTGCCTGGCCCTCGGCGAGGAGTTCCTGGCCCGGGGGGCCTGGGTCGAGCTGTTCGGCACCGTCGAGCGGATCGGCTGGGCGCAGGCGCAGCTGGCGGCGCGGGGCATCCCGGCGCACCCGGGCCCGGACACCCCGGCCAGGCTGGTCGAGGCGGCCCACCGGCACCGGCTGGACGCGATGGTGCTCGACTCGTACGAGCTGGACCCGGCCGGAGCCGGAGCGCTGCGCGCGGCGGGCGTGGTCACCCTGGCGGTGGTCGACGGCGACACCCGGGGCCAGGACGCCGACCTCTACCTGGACCAGAACTTCGGCGCCCGCACCGACGCGCCCGCCGGGCGGCTGCTGGCCGGCACCCGGTACGCGCTGCTGCGCGACTCGGTGATCGGCGCCCGGCCGGCCGCCCCGAAGCAGCCCGCGCCGGTGGACCGGCCCCGGGTGCTCGCCTTCTTCGGCGGCACCGACGCGCTGGGCGCCGCCCCGGTGCTGACCCGGGTGCTGCTCGCCACCGGGCACCCGATGGAGCTGACCGTGGTGGTCGGCCGCCCCGACGTCGAGGCGGAGCTGGCGGCGCTGACCCCCGGCCGGGGCCAGTCGCTGCGTCCGGTCCCGCCCACCGACGAGCTGCCCGCCCTGATCGGGGCGGCGGACCTGGTGGTCAGCGCCGCCGGCACGTCCACCTGGGAACTGTGCTGCCTGGGCGCGCCGTCGGCGCTGGTCTGCGTGGTGGACAACCAGCGCGAGTCGTACCGCCGGGTGGTGGACCACGGGCTGGCCGCCGGCCTGGGCGAGCTGCCGGAGCTGGCCGGGGCCGGGGTGGCCGGGCGGGCGGCCCGGGCGGCGGCCGCGCGAAGCCTGACCGGCCTGCTCGGCTCCCCCCGGCGGCGGGCCGCGCTCGCCGCCCGGGCCTGGGCCACCGTCGACGGGCGCGGCCGGGCCCGGGTCGCCGACGCGCTGTTCGACCTGGTCCAGCGCGGCGATCGTACGCCTGTACTAAACCGCTGATAGAGTGACGGCATGACGCAGGCCGCCTACCAGCCGTCGATGCTCGACCTCGCCGACGCCGGTCCGTCGCTCGGGCCGCTGCCCGGCGCGCTGCGCCGGCACGTGCTGACCCGGGGCGCCTGGGTCGACCACCTCCCCGGCTGGGTGCGCGGCTCCGACGCGGTGCTCGACACCCTGCTGGCCGCGGTGCCGTGGCGCGCCGAGCGCCGCACCATGTACGACGCCGAGGTCGACGTCCCCCGTCTGCTCTGCTGGTACGCCGGCGGCCGCCCGCTGCCGCACCCGGTGCTGACCGAGGCCCGGGAGGCGCTGACCCGACACTACGCCGCCGAGCTGGGCGAGGCCTTCGTCACCGCCGGCATGTGCCTCTACCGCGACGGCCGGGACAGCGTCGCCTGGCACGGCGACACCCAGGGCCGGTCGGCGCACACCGACACCATGGTCGCCATCGTCTCGTTCGGCTCACCGCGGCCGCTGCTGCTGCGCCCGCGCGGCGGCGGCACCAGCCTGCGCTTCCCGCTCGGGCACGGCGACCTGGTGGTGATGGGCGGCTCCTGCCAGCGCACCTGGGAGCACGCCATCCCCAAGACCGCCCGCCCGGTCGGCCCCCGCGTCAGCGTCCAGTTCCGCCCCACCGGCGTAGCCTGACCCCCCACCCGGTCCCCGCCCCTCCCTCCCCCTCCCCCTCTCAGCTCGGTGATCATGAAGTTATTGCCGCGACACGCCGGGCGGCACAACAACCTCATGATCAACGGGGAGAAAGCGGGGGCGCGGGGGGCGTGCAGCGGCCCGGGGGCGTCAGCCGCCGGGCCCTTGCACGTGCGGGTCAGTTGCGTTCGATGAGGTGGCCGAGGACCGTGGGGCCGAGCATGACGGCGAAGCCGCTGCCGTCGCGGCGCGGGTCGGCGGGGGGCAGCTCCACCGGGTCGCCGGTCGCGGTCGCGCCGACCGGCCGGGCGCCGACCCAGGCGACCACCAGGTCCGTCTCGCCCTTGAGGAACCGCTGCGCGCGCACGCCGCCGGTCGCCCTCCCCTTCGCCGGGTACGCCCTGAACGGCGTCACCTTGACCGTCGCGCCGGTGGAGGTGACCACCATCGGCTCCCCGTGCCCGGGGTCGTCGGTGCGGACCGCCCCGAACCAGACCACCCGCGCCCCGTCGGGCACGTTGACGCCGGCCATGCCGCCGCCCTTGAGCCCCTGCGGGCGGACCAGCGTGGCGGCGAAGCGCAGCAGCGACGCCTCCGAGGTGATGAAGGTCAGCGGCTCCTGGCCGTCGGTGAGCCAGGTCGCCCCGACCACCTCGTCGCCCTCGCGCAGGCCGATCACCTCGAACTCGTCCGAGCGGACCGGCCACTCCGGCGCGCAGACCTTGACCACGCCCTGCCGGGTGCCGAGCGCCAGGCCCGGCGAGCCCTGCGCGGCCGCCCCGAGCGGGGCCAGGCCGACCACCGTCTCGCCGGCCGCCAGCGGCAGCAGCTCGGCGGCGGACATGCCGCCGCGCAGCGAGACCGTGCCGGCCTGCTCCGGCAGCACCGGCAGCGGCAGCACGTCGATCTTGAACGCCCGGCCGGCGCTGGTCACCAGGAGCACCCGGCCCCGGGCCGTGGTGTGCACGACGGCGCGTACCGCGTCGTGCTTGACCCGGCCGTTGCGCCGGCGCCCCTCGGCGGCCTCCTCCGACTCGGCCGCGGTGCGGGCCACCAGCCCGGTCGCGGAGAGGATCACCTGGCAGGGGTCGTCGGCCACCTCCAGCGGGCCGGCCGGCACCGACGCCGCCAGCACCTCCTTGAGGTCGCCGTCGACCAGGGTGGTACGCCGAGGCGCGCCGAACTGCTTCACCACCGCCGACAGCTCGTCGGAGACGACCTTCTTCAGCACCTTGTCGTCATCGAGGATCTTGGACAGCTCGGTAATCTCCCCGCGCAGCTTCTCCTGCTCGGCCTCCAGCTCGATCCGGTCGTACCTGGTCAGCCGGCGCAGCGGAGTGTCCAGGATGTAGGTGGCCTGGATCTCGGAGAGCTTGAACTTCTGCATCAGGCCGTCCTTGGCCGCCTGGGCGTCCTCGCTGGCCCGGATCAGCTTGACCACCTTGTCGATGTCGAGCAGGGCGATCAGCAGACCGTCGACCAGGTGCAGCCGCTCCTCGCGCTTGCGCCGGCGGTACGCGCTGCGCCGGGTGACCACCTCGTACCGGTGGGCCAGGAAGACCTCCAGCAGCGCCTTCAGCCCCAGGGTGCGCGGCTGGCCGTCGACCAGCACCAGGTTGTTGACGCCGAACGACTGCTCCAGCGGGGTGAGCCGGTAGAGGTCGGCCAGCAGCGCCTGCGGGTTGACCCCGACCTTGCACTCGATGACCAGCCGGGTGCCGCTCTCCCGGTCGGTGAGGTCCTTGACGTCGGCGATGCCGGTCAGCCGCTTGGTCTTGGTGACCTCGTTGGTGATCGCCGCGATGACCTTCTCCGCGCCGACGCCGTACGGCAGCTCGACGACGGTGATCGCCTGCCGGCCGCGGCTGCCCTCCAGCGGGCCGATCTCCACCTTGCCGCGCATCCGCACCACGCCGCGTCCGGTCTCGTACGCTCGACGCACCTCGTCCAGGCCGAGCAGCAGACCGCCGGTGGGCAGGTCGGGGCCGGGAACGAACTCCATCAGCTTGTCGAGGTCGGCGTCCGGGTGGTTGATCAGCCAGCGGGCGGCGGAGACCACCTCGCCGAGGTTGTGCGGGATCATGTTGGTCGCCATCCCGACCGCGATCCCGGACGCGCCGTTGACCAGCAGGTTGGGGAAGGCGGCCGGCAGCACGGTGGGCTGGGTCAGCGAGCCGTCGTAGTTGGGCTCGACGTCAACGGTGTCCTCGCCCAACTCGCCGACGAGCAGCATCGCCTCGCGGGACATCCGTGCTTCGGTGTAGCGCGCCGCGGCAGGTCCATCGTCCGGGCTTCCAAAATTTCCATGCCCGTCGATGAGCGGCGCGTTGAGCGAGAAGTCCTGGGCCATCCGGACCATTGCGTCGTAGATAGCGGTGTCACCGTGCGGGTGGTAGCGACCCATCACGTCGCCGACCACGCGGGCGGACTTCACGTGCGCCCGATCGGGGCGGAAGCCCGCCTCGTTCATCGCGTAGAGGATGCGCCGGTGCACCGGCTTGAGCCCGTCGCGCGCGTCGGGCAGGGCGCGGGAGTGGATGACCGAGAAGGCGTACTCCAGGTAGGAGTCGGAGACCTCGGTGACCAGCGGGTTGTCGAACACCCGCGCGCCGGCCTGGTCGAAGGCGGACAGGTCCACCTTGGCGCGGTCTTCCTTGCGGCGTGCCATCGTCAGCTTTCCCCTCGAACGGACCCGGTGCTCATGCGTCGATCGCCTCCCGGTCGACCCGGTCGGAGGAGTCGATCAGCCAGTTGCGGCGCGGCTCGACCTTCTCCCCCATCAGCAGTTCGAGGATCCGCTCGGCGGCGTCGACGTCGTCGAGGGTGATCCGGCGGACCGCCCGGGTGGCCGGGTTCATCGTGGTCTCCCACAGCTCGTCGGCGTCCATCTCGCCGAGGCCCTTGAAGCGCGGGATCGGGGTGACGATCTGCTTGCCGGCCTTCTCCAGCTTGCGGACCGTCGCCTCCATCTCGGCCTGGGTGTAGGTGTAGATGGTCTGCGGGTTGCGCCCCTTGGTGGTGATCTTGTGCAGGGGCGGCATCGCGGCGAAGAGCCGACCGGCCTCGATCAGCGGCCGCATGTAGCGGGCGAAGAGCGTGATGAGCAGGGTACGGATGTGCGCGCCGTCCACGTCGGCGTCCGCCATGATCAGGACCCGGCCGTACCGCAGGGCCGACAGGTCGAAGGTACGCCCCGAGCCGGCGCCGAGCACCTGCACGATCGCGGCGCACTCGGCGTTGTCCAGCACCTGCTGGAGGTTCGCCTTCTGCACGTTGAGGATCTTGCCGCGGATCGGCAGCAGCGCCTGGTACTCGGCCGTCCTTGCCACCCGGGCGCTGTTGTGTACGAACACTCCCGCTTCGAGCGCGAAGTTGTGGTGCCCGTCCACCGTCAGGTCGTAGACGTCCGCCGTTTCGCTGAGGAATTCGACCGACGCCACCTTGTGGTTGACGAGGGACGCCGCCTCGCGCAAGCGTCCGTGGTCTCCGTCGTACAGGGCCAGGAGTCGATCGAATCGGAGGCCCGTGCGCGCCGATCGCATGCGTTCGGCCTCGTAGGCCACTGCCATGTCCGCATCGGCCAAGGACAGCAGCGGGGCGAGCCGACGGAGCGCTGCCAACCTACGACCGTTCGTCTGCCGTCCCACCCGTTGCGCACGGGGGACGGTAGCGACGTAGCGCGCTCGTCCGGACTGCACTTTGGCAAGCTGGCCGGTGCCCGGATCGGTCATCCGCTGCTTCATGCGGCGGGCATGCCGCTCGCCGAACTCGGGATTGTCCTGGTGCCACGCCAACACCGCATTGCGCTGACGTTCCCGCTCGGCGGGATCGGCGAACTGTTCGACGGTCTTTCGGGATCGCCAAGCACGTAGATCGTGGTTCTCCCACTGGCGCACCGAACGCTGCCGCCATTCCTCGCGACGAGTCGGATCGGCGAAGTACTGCCGCGCCCGCTCGGCTGCGTCCGCCCGGTGCTCCGGGTGGGACCAGTACTCTTCCTGCCGCTCGCGCATCCGTTCGGCGTAGGCGCGCTTCTCGTCATCGCTGAGCGCGTGGTACCAGTCCTGGAAACCCTTGTCGAACCGGGCGCGGAACGCGGGCGACTCGTTGAGCGCGAACAGGCGGGCGAGGCAAGCCTCCCGGAAGGCCAGATCCTGCCACTGCGCGGTGAGCATGGCCGACCGGAACTCCCGGCCACCATTGTCGAACCACTCCCGCCAACCTGCATGGACGTGCTCGCCCATCATTGCGGCGTGCAGGGCGGAATGGTCCGCCCAGGTCATCCGTCGCAGATCGCGCGGGTCGTTGTTGCGCTTGTTGATGTCGATGTGATGGCGAACGTTGCCGTTGGCGGCGTTGTCCCGGCCGTTGCGCAGGTTCCAGGCGTCGGCGAGGTAGTGGGTGTAGACCCACTCCTCGCGATCGTTCATCCAGACCCGCTCGTAACCCTGGAGCTTGTGCCCCTCCGCCTTGCTGGACAGGCTTCGGTACAGCGGCATCAGGGAATCACCGGGTCCGAGAGCGTCGGCCCGCCGGTAGGATCCGTCACGCAGCCTGAACAGGTGGTCCGGAGTGCACCGGATCGACTCGCCGCTGTCGAGGGTCACCCGTACCAGTGGCGCATCCCGCTTGGTCAGGCGAGGCTCGACCAGCGGAGCGATCACCACCCGGCCAGCCTTGTTGGTTGTGTAGCCGAAATGGGTCACGCCTCGCGCCCAATCGGCAGTCAGGTCGGCGAATGATCGGCTCTGGCCGGATGCTAGCGCGACCATCGTGTCACCGGTGAAGCATCCCAGCGCGCTGTCCCCCTCGACGATGAACAGCTCGCTGCGATCCACCCCCGTCGCGCGGCAGTCGACCAGCTTGGCCGGCATCGACGCGCCCTCCAGGGCGGTCTTGCGCCGGGCCGCGTCCTTCTGCTGCTTCTGGGTGAGCCGGACCCGCGCCGCGTCGACGATCTTCTGGAGCACCGTGCGCGCCTCGGCCTTGGTGCGCCGGTCCTCCAGCCACGCCTTGACGTGCTGCTCGATCACGGACTGCATCACCTTGGTGATGCCGGCGGTGGAGAGCTCGTCCTTGGTCTGCGAGGTGAACTGCGGCTCCGGGATGCGCACGTGCACCACGGCCGTCATCCCCTCCAGGACGTCGTCCAGGGTGGGCGGCTCCTCCTTGGCCTTGAGCAGGCCACGGGTGTTGCGTACGGCGTCGGCGAGGGTGCGCGCCAACGCCCGCTCGAAGCCCTTGCGGTGGGTGCCGCCGTGGGCGTTGCGGATGGTGTTGGTGAAGCACTCCACGGTCCGCTCGTAGCCGGTGCCCCAGCGGAAGGCCACCTCGACCTCGGCGCGGCGCTGCACGTTGGACTGCATCACGCCGTTGGCGTCGGCGGCGTTCTCCCGGTAGGTGCCCTCGCCGGTGACCAGCAGCGTGCCGGAGACCGGCCGGTCGCCGGCCGGTGCCAGGAACTCGACCATGTCGGTGAGGCCGTTGGGGAAGTGGAACCGCTCCTCGGCGGGCTGCTCACCGGTCTCGTCGCGCAGCCGGTAGTCGACCCCGGGCACCAGGAAGGCGGTGTTGCGCAGCTTCATCCGGACGGCGTCGACGTCGAGCGCCGCGCCGGTCTCGAAGTAGCGGGCGTCGTGCCAGTAGCGGATCGAGGTGCCGGTGCGCTGGCCGCGCTTCATCGCCCCCACGATCTGCAGCCCGGGACCGGCGGTGAAGGGGGCGTCCGGGCCGTCGCCGTCGAAGATCCCCGGCACGCCGTGCCGGAACGACATGGCGTGCACCTTGCCGCCGCGCCGGACGGTGACGTCGAAGCGGCGGGAGAGCGCGTTGACCGCCGAGGCGCCGACGCCGTGCAGGCCGCCGGAGGTCTTGTAGCCGGAGCCGCCGAACTTGCCACCGGCGTGCAGCCGGGTGAGCACCAGCTCGACCCCGGAGATGCCGGACTTGGCGTGCACGTCGGTGGGGATGCCGCGGCCGTCGTCGTCGACCTGTACCGAACCGTCGGCGTGCAGCGTCACCTCTACCTTCCGGGCGTGACCCGCGACACCCTCGTCGGTGGAGTTGTCGAGGATCTCGTTGACGAGGTGACCCACGCCACGGCTGTCGGTGGAGCCGATGTACATGCCGGGACGCTTGCGGACGGCGTCCAGGCCCTCGAGGTGGGTGAGGTCGTCGGCCCCGTAGAGGGTCTCAGGCTGTGCGGTCAACTGGTCGTACTCCCAGGTCTCGGCGGTGTGGTGCCGCTCACCGTCTTGATCCACCCTGACTCGATCTCCACGCGCGGCGCGCCGCAGCGAGCCTAGCCGCCCGCCCCGACACATCCGCGCAGCCCCGCTGGAGCCATCGCGGCCGGGGCGCCGGTCGTCGGTCACCCGGCAGCAACGCCGGTCCCGGCCGGGGTGTTCCCCGGGGCGGGCCGGCCGGTGCCCCGCGTGCCACCCGCGTCTGTGTCGAACGCTGAACGAACGCGTTGCCACCCATTGACGCCCATCACGCCGAAGTGATCTGATCGCGACCATCGGAGGATCTTTCACATTTCGATGGACAGATGGGGGACGCGATGGTCAGGTTCCGTCGTACCGCTCTCGCCGCTTCGCTCACCGTCGCCACGGCCGCGCTCTCGGCCGCCGTCGGCCTGCCCGCTCCCGCCGCCGCGGCGCTGCCCACCGCCGCCGTGGCGCTGGGCGACAGCTTCATCAGCGGCGAGGGCGCCGGGGCGTACTCGCCGGTGGTCGACGTCACCGGCGTGACCCAGTCCTTCCCGGGCTGGTCGGCGCCGAACAGCAACGCCTACTTCTGCCACCGCTCACCCAACGCCTCGCTGCACCAGGCGGACCTGCCGGGCATCCAGGCCCGGTTCAACCTCGCCTGCTCCGGCGGCCAGCCGTACGACATCGCCGCCGCGTCCGCCACCCGGGCCAAGGGCCGGCAGGTCGCCGCGCAGCTCGACCAGCTCCGCGCGGTCGGGCAGAGCCACGACATCGACCTGGTGCTGATCGGGCTCGGCTCGAACAACAGCTCGTTCACCTTCGGCAGCGTCGCCGAGAAGTGCGCCAACCGGTTCATCGCCGACGCCTGGACCGGCTGGTGGGAGTTCTGGGCGTACCTGGGCGGGCCGGTCGAGCAGGAGCCCTGCGACGACGCCGACCTGGCCACCGCCGCGCAGTTCGGCGCCGCGACCGCGGAGACCACCGCGGCCGTCCGCCAGATCCTCACCACCCTCGACCAGATCGACGCCGACGGCCAGCACCGGATCGTGTTCCAGGACTACACCAACCCGCTGCCGCCGGAGCTGGCCCAGGTCTACTGGAGCGAGGACGACCGGGACGACACCCGGGACAAGTTCCGCGCGCTCGGCGCCGAGCGGTACGCCGCCGGCTGCCCGATCCACCGGGCCAGCCTCGCCCCCGGCCACCGCTTCTCCCAGGGGCTCGGCACGCTGGTCAACTCGGTACGCACCACCCTGGCCGCCGAGTTCCCCGCCGCCGACCTGGTCTACCTCAACGTGCAGCGCGCCTTCGACGGCGCCCGGCTCTGCGAGCAGGCGGGCAGCCCCACCGGCACGCTCGCCACCCCGATCCGCCTCCAGGACGGCCCGTCCGGCGTGTTCGTCACCAGCCTCTCCGGCTACGACAAGCTGGACATCCAGCGGATCGCCAACACCTGCGGGACGTACTTCCAGACCTGCCAGGAGTCCTGGCACCCGAACGCCGCCGGGCACAAGGTGCTCGGCCGGTGCCTGACCGGCGCCGCAGCGACCGCCTCCCGGGCGGTCTCCTGCGTACGCGCGCCCGACGGCGCCGTCAGCGTCGGTTGAGTTCCCCGTCGGGGGCGGCCCGCCCGGACCGTCCCCGACGCGCGCCCACCCGACGACGCCTCAGGGCCGGATCGCGGCGCCGAGCACGTGCGGCGACGCCGGCGCGGGCAACCGTCCGGGCGGGAAGCGGAACCGGTCCAGCCGGACCACGCTGAAGCCCGCCGCGACGATCGCCGACACCGTGTCCCGCCCGGTGTGGCAGCCGCCGCAGAGCAGCGGCCAGCAGGTCGCGTCGACCACCCGCTGCGTCCGGCGCAGCCCGGGGGTACCCGCGGCGACGTGCTCGTAGAAGCGCAGCCACCCGCCGGGACGCAGCACCCGGTACGCCTCCCGCAGCGCGACGGCCTGGTCGGGGACCGAGCAGAGCACCAGCGACAGCACCACGGCGTCGACGCTGGCGTCGGCGACCGGCAGCGCCTCGGCCAGCCCGTCGGTGACCGTGACCGGCACCGGCGCGTGGTCGGCGGCGCTGCGGGCGGCGGCGCGCAGCCAGGGCTCGGGCTCCACCGCGAGCACGGCGTCCACCTCGGGCGGGTAGTGCGCGAACATCCGGCCGTTGCCGGCGCCCACCTCGACGACCCGCCCGTGCAGGCCGGCGACCAGTCGACGCCGGTGCTCGGCCGCGCCGGCCCGGTCCAGGGCCACGCTCGCCCGCGCGAACAACCGGGCGAACAGCGGGTGGGACACCCGGGAGTTGGACATCGGCGCTCCGTATCGACGTGGGGCCGCTCGTCCGCAGGCTACCGCCCGCCCGCACCGCACCGCCGCCCCGCGCCCGCACCACCGGGGCAGCCCACGCAGGCCCGGCAGCTAAGGGCCGGCAGCGGGGAGGCGGGGCGGTGACCAGCGCAACGCCTCAGGGGGTACGCGGGCGTGCGCTGAGCGTGAGCAGGACGGGGGCGGCGGGGCTGCCGGCGAGGTCGCCGAGGCGGACGTCGTCGAGGACGGCGAGGAAGGCGGCCTGGGCGCGGCGCAGCTGGACGCGGAGCCGGCAGTCGGCCCGCAGCGTGCAGCCGGACTCCTCGCAGGCGACGACCTCACCCTCGCCCTCGAAGGCCCGTACGACCTGGCCGACGGTCAACTCCTCCGCACCCTCGGCGAAGGCCACGCCGCCGGAGCGCCCCCGGATGGTGACCAGCACACCGAGCCGTTGCAGCCGCTGCACCACCTTGGCGACGTGGCTGCGGGGCAGGTCCAGCCGCTCGGCCAGTTCGTCGACGGTGGTACGGGCCGACGCCGGCGCGGTCAGCATGGCGATCCGCAGCGCCATGTCGGTGGACCGGTTGAGCTTCACGTACCGACCCTAGCCAGCGCGTCCCGGCCCGGACAGGGGCCGGGAGACCGTGACGCCGGCAACACCGGACCCGGGACTTTCGGCCCTGAAGAGGCATCTCAGATTCCTGTTTAAGTGCTCGCGTAGGCAACGCAGAAGGAGGAGAGCCGTGCTCTCGGAATCGTCCAAGGCCGTGGTGATCGCGACCCTGCCCGTCGTACGGGCACACGGGGAGGAGATCACCGGCCGGTTCTACCCGCGGATGTTCGCCGCCCACCCGGAGCTGCTCAACCTGTTCAACCGGGGCAACCAGGCGACCGGCCAGCAGAAGGCCGCGCTGGCCGCCTCCGTCGTCGCGTACGCCGAGCACCTGACGGGCGCCGGTGGGCCGGCGTGGGACGCGATCCTGGACCGGATCGCGCACAAGCACGCCTCGCTCGGCATCACCCCCGAGCAGTACACCATCGTCGGCCGGCACCTGATGGCCGCCATCGGCGAGGTGCTGGGCGCCGCCGTCACGCCGGAGGTCGCGGCGGCCTGGGACGAGGTGTACTGGCTGATGGCCTGCGAACTCATCGCCCGGGAGGCCCGCCTCTACACGACGGCCGGCGTGGCCGGGGGCGGCGCGGTCTGGCGCGACTGGCGGGTCACCGGGGTGGTGCCGGAGGCCACCGACGTCATCTCGCTGACCCTCGTGCCGGCCGACGGCGGCCCGGTCCCCGGCTTCGTCCCCGGGCAGTACGTCTCGGTCGCCGTCGACCTCGACGGCGGGCTGGGCCAGCAGATCCGGCAGTACAGCCTCTCCGGCCGTCCCGGCGCCGACCACTGGCGGATCACGGTCAAGCGGGTACGCGGCGTCGGCGGCGCGCCGGACGGCCTGGTCTCCACCGTCCTGCACGAGCGGACCGCGCCCGGCGACACGCTCCGGCTCAGCCCGCCCTTCGGCGAGGTCAGCGCGGTGGCCGGCGACGGGCCGCTGCTGCTGGTCAGCGCCGGCATCGGGCTCACTCCGGCGATGTCCGCGCTGGAGCACCTGGCGGCCACCGCGCCCGAGCGGCCGGTGGTGCTGGTGCACGCCGACCGGGACGGGGCCGCGCACGCACACCGGGACGAACTGCCCCGGCTGCACGCCCGGCTGCCCAACCTGCGGCTCAAGCTCTGGTACGAGCGGACCACCGACGGCGACGACCCGGTGGCGCTGACCGCCGAGGTGGCCAGCGGCCGGGTCGACCCCGAGCTGATCCCGCTCTCCCCCGACGCGCACGTGCACCTCTGCGGGCCACTGCCGTTCATGAACGAGGTCCGGGGCGGGCTGCTGCGCCGGGGCGTACCGGTGGAGCGGATCGCGTACGAGGTGTTCGGGCCGGGGATGCTGCGCGGCGGCGTCTGACTCCTCCGGCGGGACCCGCGGCGGCCGCGAATCTCCAACCTGGAGATTCGCGGCCGGCGGGAGAAGTCGATGATCTACAGGTTAGGAGGAGAAGGCGAGGGTACGGACCATGGCATGCGCGTCCTCGGTATCAATGCGATCTTCCACGATCCGGCCGCCGCCCTGGTGGTCGACGGACAGGTGGTGGCCGCCGCCGAAGAGGAACGGTTCAGCCGCCGCAAGCACGGCAAGCGACCGGTCCCGTTCTCCGCCTGGGAACTGCCCGAACTCTCCGCGGCCTGGTGCCTGTCCAGCGCCGGCGTCGACGTCGACAGCCTCGACGCGGTGGCCTACTCCTTCGACCCCGGCCTGTGCCGCGACGCCGCCGACCTCGGCCTGGCCGACCCGTGGGACTGGCTGCGCGTCGACTACGCCCGGCGGGCCCCGCAGTTCCTCGCCGCCGCCCTGCCCGGCCTCGACCCGGAGAAGGTACGGTTCGTCCCGCACCACGTGGCCCACGCCGCCTCGGCCGGGCTGGCCGCCCCGCCGGCCGGCGACGACACCGCCGTCCTGGTGCTCGACGGCCGGGGCGAGGTGGCCAGCCACCTGGCCGGCGTCTACCGCGACGGCGAACTGAGCCCGCTGTACTCGCAGGAGCTGCCGCACTCGCTCGGCCTGCTCTACGAGGACCTCACCCGCCACCTCGGCTTCCTGCACTCCAGCGACGAGTACAAGGTGATGGCGCTGGCCTCGTACGGCCGGCCGAAGCACCTCGGGCTGCTGCGCGAGCTGGTACGGGTCACCGACCCCGGCGGCTTCCACGTGGACCGGATCGACTGGGCGAGCCTGGCCAAGGCCGCCGAGCCGGGCGGCGAGCTGACCGAGGACCACGCCGACCTGGCCGCCAGCGTGCAGGCCCGGCTGGAGGAGGTCATCCTCGACCTGGCCCGCTGGCTGTACGACGCCTCCGGCGGCGCCTCGACCCTGGCGATGGCCGGCGGGGTGGCGCTGAACTGCGTCGCGAACGCCCGGCTCGCGGCCGAGGGGCCGTACCGGGACGTCTGGGTGCAGCCGGCGGCCGGCGACTCCGGCACCGCGCTGGGCGCCGCCCTGCACGTCGCCGGCGCCCTCGGCGACCGGGCGACGCCGATGAGCGGGGCGGACCTCGGCCGCGGCTGGTCGGACGAGGAACTGGAGGCCGAACTGCGCCGGGCGGCGCTGCCGTACTTCCGGCCGGACTCGATCGCCGCCGAGGCGGCCCGGGTGCTCGCCGACAACGGCATCGTCGCCTGGTACCAGGGGCGCAGCGAGTACGGACCGCGCGCCCTCGGACACCGCTCGCTGCTGGCCCACCCCGGCGACCCGGCGACCACCGCCCGGATGAACGACGTCAAGGGGCGGGAGCAGTTCCGCCCGATCGCGCCGATGGTCCGCGCCGAACGCTTCGCCGACATCTTCGACGGGGTCTTCCCCAGCCGGTACATGCTCTTCGTGCACCGGGTGAAGCCGGAGTGGCGCGACCGCATCCCGGCGGTCACCCACGTCGACGGCACCGCCCGGGTGCAGACCGTGCACACCGACACCGAGCCGCTCGTCGCCGAGCTGCTGGCCGAGTTCGAACGGCTCACCGGGCTGCCGGTGGTGGTGAACACGTCGCTCAACACCGCCGGCCGACCCATGGTGGACACCCCGCGCGAGGCGATGGAGCTGTTCGGCTCCGCCCCGGTGGAGTTGCTGGCCCTCGGCCCGTTCGCGGTGCGCCGCGGCGCGCTCGGCGGTGGCCGATGATCAGCATCGTGGTGCCGACGCTCGGCCGGCCAAGCCTCGGCACGTTGCTCGACGCCCTCGGCCCGCAGCTCGCCGAACTGTCCGACGTGGAGATCCTGCTGGTCGACGACCGGCGCGACGCCGCCGGCGAGCTGACGGTGCCGGGGGCGCTGTCCGCGTACGCGAAGGTGGTGACCGGTCCCGGCGCGGGCCCGGCGGCGGCGCGCAACGTCGGCTGGCGGGCGGCCCGCCGGCCCTGGGTGGTCTTCCTCGACGACGACGTGGTGCCGGCACCGGACTGGGCCCGGCGGCTGCTCGCCGACCTGGCGGTCGGCGACCGGGTCGGCGGGGTGCAGGGGGCGGTGGCGGTGCCGCTGCCCGGCGACCGGCGCCCCACCGACTGGGAGCGGAGCACCGCCGGCCTGGCCGAGGGCGAGTGGATCACGGCGGACATGGCGTACCGGCGGGCCGCGCTGGCGGCGGTCGACGGCTTCGACGAACGCTTCCCCCGGGCCTACCGGGAGGACGCCGAGCTGGCCCACCGGGTCCGCCGCGCCGGCTGGGACCTGGTCCGCGGCCGGCGGGTGGTCACCCACCCGGTGCGGCCGGAGGACCGCTGGGTCAGCCTGCGGGTGCAGCGCGGCAACGCCGACGACGCGCTGCTGCGCCGGCTCTACGGCCCGCACTGGCGCGCCGAGCTGGGGTTGCCGCCCGGCCGGCGGCCCCGGCACGTCGCGGTCACCGCCGCCGGGGCGCTGGCGGTGACCGCCGCCACACTGCGGACCGTGCTGCCCCGCGACGGCGCGCCGCGCCGGGTGCTCGGCGCGGTCGCCGCCGCCGGCGCGCTGGGCTGGGTGGCGGGCAGCGCCGAGTTCGCCGCGGTGCGGATCGCGCCCGGGCCGCGCACCCGCGAGGAGGTGTCGACCATGCTGCTGACCAGCGCGCTCATCCCGCCGGTCGCCGTCGCCCACTGGGTACGCGGCTGGTGGCGGCACCGACTCTCCGGTGCGGACGGTGACCTTGCCGGAGCGCAGAGTTGATGTTTACCTCTCCTGCCCCGGGCAACTGGTCTGCCATGAACGGGGGCGCGGCGATCACGCACGGCCTCTTCGACGCGGTGCTGCTCGACCGGGACGGCACGCTGATCGAGGACGTGCCCTACAACGGCGACCCGGAGAAGGTGCGTCTGCTGCCCGGGGCGCGTGAGGCGCTGGACCGGCTGCGCGCCGCCGGCCTGCGCCTGGGCGTCGTCACCAACCAGTCCGGCCTGGCGAAGGGGCTCTTCACCGCCGACCAGATGCGGGCGGTGCACGCCCGCGTCGAGGAGCTGCTCGGCCCGTTCGACGACTGGCAGATCTGCCCGCACGACGACGGCGACGGCTGCGGCTGCCGCAAGCCCGCGCCGGGGATGGTCCACGCGGCCGCCGCCGCGCTCGGCACCTCCCCCGCACGCTGCGTGCTGGTCGGCGACATCGGGCGGGACATGGCCGCCGCGCTCGCCGCCGGCGCCACCGGCGTGCTGGTGCCCACCCCGGTCACCCGGCCCGAGGAGGTTGCCGCCGCCCCGCACGTCGCCCCGGACCTGCCCGCGGCCGTCGACGAGATCCTGCGCCGGCAGGCCGCCGTCCGGCCCACCGCGCCGCGCCGCGCCGGCACCGTCCTGGTGGTACGCAGCGACTCCGCCGGCGACGTGCTGGTCACCGGCCCGGCGATCCGGGCCGTCGCGGCCGGGGCGCGGCGGGTCGTGCTGCTCTGCGGCCCCCGGGGCCGGGCCGCCGCCGACCTGCTCCCCGGCGTCGACGAGATCGTTCAGTGGTCGCTGCCCTGGATCGACGGCGATCCCGCGCCCGTCGACCCGGACGACATCCGCGCGCTGACCGCCCGGCTCACGGCCGTCGGCGCCGACGAGGCGGTCGTCTTCACCTCCTTCCACCAGTCGGCGCTCCCCCTCGCGCTGCTGCTGCGGCTGGCCGGGGTGGGCCGGATCAGCGCGATCAGCGACGACTACCCCGGTTCGCTGCTGGACGTGCGGCACCGGGTGCCGGTCGGCGTGCCGGAGCCGGAGCGGGCGCTCTCCCTCGCCGCCGCCGCCGGGTTCGGCCTGCCCGTCGGCGAGGAGCCGACGCTGCGCGTCGAGGCGCCCGCGACCGCACTTCCCGACCGCCCGTACGTGGTGGTGCACCCCGGGGCGTCGGTGCCGGCCCGGGCCTGCCCGCCCGAGCGGTGGGTGGAGATCGTGGCCAGGCTTACCGCGAGCGGCTATCGGGTAGTGGTCACCGGGGGGCCGGTCGAGACCGTGCTGACCTCCCGGGTCGCCGCCGCCGGTGGCACCGACCTCGGCGGGCGCACCGGCCTGGCGGAGCTGGCCGGAGTCATCGCCGGAGCGAGCTGCGTGGTGG
Source organism: Micromonospora purpureochromogenes (assembly GCF_900091515.1). Classification (NCBI taxonomy): domain Bacteria; kingdom Bacillati; phylum Actinomycetota; class Actinomycetes; order Micromonosporales; family Micromonosporaceae; genus Micromonospora; species Micromonospora purpureochromogenes. The sequence continues at coordinate 4,953,350 of NZ_LT607410.1, forward strand.
TCGGCAACACCGGCCCCGCCCACCTCGCCGCCGCCGTCGGCGTACCCGTCGTCAGCCTCTTCGCCCCCACCGTCCCCTTCGGCCAGTGGGCGCCCTACCGGGTACCGCTGGTCCGCCTCGGCGACGCCACCGCGCCCTGCCGGGACAGCCGGGCCACCCGCTGCCCGGTACCCGGCCACCCCTGCCTCACCGCGGGGGTCGACCCGGCCGAGGTGGTCGCCGCGGTCCGCCTGCTCACCACCGGAATCCGACGCTGAAGGAGGGTCATGAACGTCCTGCTGTGGCATGTGCACGGCTCCTGGACCACGTCCTTCGTGCACGGCAGGCACCGCTACCTGGTGCCGGTCACCCCCGACCGCGGCCCGTACGGGCTGGGCCGGGCCCGCACCTACCCGTGGCCGGCGAGCGCGGTCGAAATGACCCCCGAGGAACTGGCCGACGCCGACGTGGACGTGGTCGTGCTGCAACGCCCCGAGGAGCTGGAGCTGGCCGAGCGCTGGCTGCGCCGGCGGCCGGGGCGGGACGTGCCGGCGATCTACGTCGAACACAACACCCCCAAGGGCGACGTGCCCAGCACCCGCCACCCGATGGCCGACCGGGACGACCTGCTGCTCACCCACGTCACCCACTTCAACGAGTTGTTCTGGGACAACGGCGGCACCCGCACCGCCGTCGTCGAGCACGGCATCGTGCCGCCGAGGGTGGAGTGGACCGGCGAGCTGGACCGGCTCGCCGTGGTGACGAACGAGCCCATCCGGCGCTGGCGGGTCACCGGCACCGACCTGATGCCCCGCTTCGCCGAGGTCGCCCCGCTGGACGTCTTCGGCATGGGGGTGACCGGGCTGGCCGACCGGCTCGGGCTGCCCGGGCAGCGCCTGGCCAGCCACGACGACCTGCCGCAGGACGTCATGCACACGGAGGTGGCCCGGCGGCGGGCGTACCTGCACCTGTGCCGGTGGACGTCGCTGGGGCTGAGCCTGATCGAGGCGATGACGATCGGCATGCCCGTCGTCGCGCTGGCCACCACCGAGGCCGTGGACGCGGTGCCGCCCGACGCCGGAGTGCTCTCCACCCGGGTCGACACGCTCGTCGAGGCGGCCCGCTGGCTGACGGAGGACCGCGACGCCGCGTACCGGTTGGGTGCGCGGGCGCGGGAGGTGACGAAGGAACGCTTCGGGCTCGACCGGTTCCTCGCGGATTGGGACCGGATCCTTGAGGAGGAAACATGCGCATCGCGATGATCTCGGAGCACGCCAGCCCGCTCGCCGTCCTCGGCGAGGAGGACGCGGGCGGACAGAACACGCACGTCGCCGAACTGGCGGCGGCGCTGGTCGGCGAGGGTCACGACGTGCGCGTCTACACCCGCCGGGACTCGGTCGACCTGCCCGACGTGGTCGACGCCGCCGCCGGCTACCAGGTGCGCCACGTGCCCGCCGGGCCGGCGCAGCGGGTGCCCAAGGACGAGCTGCTGCCGTACATGGGCGAGTTCGGGCGGTGGATGGCCGAACAGTGGGGCGAACAGGGCTGGCGGCCGGACGTGGCGCACGCCCACTTCTGGATGAGCGGCCTGGCCACCCTGCACGCCGGCCGGCGCACCAACACGCCGGTGGTGCTGACGTACCACGCGCTGGGCTCGGTGAAGCGCCGCCACCAGGGGGCCCGGGACACCAGTCCACCGGGTCGGGTCGGCTACGAACGGGCGCTGGGCCGGGCCGCCGACCGGGTGATCGTCCAGTGCCAGGACGAGATCGGCGAGCTGGTCCGGCTCGGCGTGCCGCGGTCGAGGATGGCGCTGGTCCCGTCCGGGGTCAACGAGGAGATGTTCCGTCCGGAGGGGCCGGTCGCGCCCCGCGACCCGGCCCGCCCGCGCATCCTCACCGTCGGCCGGATGGTGGAGCGCAAGGGCTTCCAGGACGTCATCCGGGCGCTGCCGGCGGTGCCGGAGGCCGAGTGCGTGGTGGTCGGCGGCCCGGCGGCCGAGCTGCTGCCCGCCGACAGCTTCGCCCGCCGACTGGGCGCGCTCGCCGAGTCCTGCGGGGTCGCCGACCGGGTCAAGCTGGTCGGCGCGGTCCCGCGTGAGGAGATGGGCGCCTGGTACCGCTCCGCCGACGTCCTCGTGGCCGCCCCCTGGTACGAGCCGTTCGGGCTCACCCCGCTGGAGGGGATGGCCTGCGGCGTGCCGGTGATCGGCACGAACGTGGGCGGCATCGCCGACACCGTGGTCGACGGGCTGACCGGTGACCTGGTGCCGCCGCGCGACCCGCGCGCGCTGGGCACCGCGATCCGCCGGCTGCTCGCCGACCGGGTGCGGCGGTTCGCGTACGCCACGGCGGCGCTGGACCGCATCCGCAGCCGGTACTCCTGGAAGCGCTGCGCCGAGCAGCTGAGCGCGGTCTACACCACGGTCAGCACGGTCAGTCGAGTCGCCCCGGCGGTGGCCTGATGAACGACACGATGTCCGCCCTCGACGGGCACCTGGCCGGGCTGGCCGCCGCGCTGCTGCCGTACCGGCGTACCGCCGAGCGGCTGGCCGGCTGGGGCACCCAGCTGGCCTGGACGCTGGCCACCGGCGGCCGGCTGCTGGCCGCCGGCAACGGCGGCAGCGCCGCCGAGGCCCAGCACCTCACCGCCGAACTGGTCGGCAAGCTGCGCGACGACCGGGAGCCCTACTCGGCGATCGCGCTGCACGCCGAGACGTCGTCGGTGACCGCGATCGGCAACGACTACGGCTACGACGAGATCTTCGCCCGCCAGGTACGCGCCCACGGGCGGGAGAACGACATCCTGCTGCTGATGTCCACCAGCGGCACCAGCACCAACCTGCTGCGGGCGGTGGCGGCGGCCCGGGAGGTCGGGGTGCGCTGCTGGGCGTTCACCGGTCCCGCACCGAACCCGCTGGCCGAGGTCTGCGACGACGTGCTCGCGGTGCCCTCGCCGGACAGTCAGGTGGTGCAGGAGCTGCACCTGGTCTCACTGCACCTGCTCTGCGAGTACGTCGACGAGGCGCTGCCGCTGGTCCGCCGGCTGCCGCGCACGGCGGCCCCGGGGCAGCGGAGGGCCGAGTTCACCGGCCGGCTCCCCGGCGGCGCCGACGCACCCGCCCTCGCCGCCGCCGGCAGCGGCCCCGGGATCAACCGGCACGCCCTCAACGGCCACGGCGCCAACGGCCACACCACCAACGGCCAGGGTGCCAACGGCCACACCACCAACGGACACACGACCAACGGACACGGCGGCAACGGGCACGGGCCGAGCCGCCGCGGGTGCCCGTCGTGAGCCGGCCGCTGGTGGTCGTCGGTGACGCCCTGCTCGACCGGGACGTCGAGGGCGCGGTCAACCGGGTCTGCCCGGACGCGCCCGTGCCGGTGCTCGACGAGCGGGTCAGCACCGACCGGCCCGGCGGCGCCGGGCTCGCCGCGCTGCTCGCCGCCGCCCAGGGCACCGAGGTGGCGCTGGTGACCGCGCTCGCCGACGACGCGGCCGGAGCCCGCATCGCGGAACTGCTCATCACCGCCGGGGTACGCCTGTACCCGCTGCGGCTGCCCGGAGCGACGCCGGAGAAGATCCGGCTCCGGGCGGGCGGGCAAACCCTGCTGCGACTCGACCGCGGCGGTGAGCCACGGCCCCCCGGCGAGCCGCCCGAGGCCGCGCTGGAGGTGCTCGCCTCGGCCGGCGCCATCCTGGTCAGCGACTACGGCCGGGGCCTGGTCCGGCAGCCCGCGCTGCGGGCCGCGCTCGCCGACGCGAGCGCCCCGGTGGTCTGGGACCCGCACCCCCGAGGGCCGGTCGCGGTGCCGGGCGCCCGGCTGACCACCCCCAACCTCGCCGAGCTGCGACAGCTCACCGGCGATGCCGGCGCGGGGTCGGCGCTGTCCACCGCCACCCGCGCCGGGCACGAGCTGCGCCGGCGCTGGCGGGTCGGCGCGGTGGCGGTGACGATGGGCGCCGACGGCGCGGTGCTCTGCCACTCCGGCAGCACCCCGCTGGTGGTGCCGCCGCCGTCCGACGTGGAACGCGCCGAGGACACCTGCGGCGCCGGGGACCGCTTCGCCGCCACCGCCGCCACCGCGCTGGCCGCCGGGGCGGTCACCTCCGAGGCGGTGCAGGAGGCGGTCGCCGCCGCGTCCGCGTACGTCGCCGCCGGCGGGGCGGCCGGGCTGGCCCGCCGGGAGCCCCAGCCGGCCGCGTCGCGCCGCCCGGCGTCCGCCACCGAGGAGCTGGTGGCCCGGGTACGCGCCGACGGCGGCACCGTGGTGGCCACCGGCGGCTGCTTCGACATCCTGCACGCCGGGCACGTCGCCACTCTCCAGGCGGCCCGCCGGTTGGGTGACTGCCTGGTCGTCTGCCTCAACTCCGACCGCAGCGTCCGCGCCCTCAAGGGCCCGGACCGCCCGGTCAACCCGGAGGCCGACCGGGCCCGGCTGCTGGCCGCGCTGGACTGCGTCGACGCCGTCGTGGTGTTCGACGAGCCCACCCCGGCCACCGCGCTGGCCCGGCTGCGCCCCGACGTCTGGGTCAAGGGCGGCGACTACGCCGGCGACGGCGCCCCCGAACTGCCCGAGGCCGAGCTGGTACGCGGCTGGGGCGGCCGGGTGGTGACCGTGCCCTACCTGGCGGGCCGGTCCACCACCGCGACGATCAGCGCCGCGCGCTCGCGCGGCGCCCGACTGGTCAAGGGAGCGAGATGAGCAGGGATCTGAACGGATCGGCGGTGCTGGTCACCGGCGGGTCGAGCGGCCTCGGCGCGGCGGTGGTGACCGCCGTGACGAAGGCCGGCGGGCGGCCGTACGTGCTGGACCGGCAGCCGCCGGCCGACGGGGTGCCGTGGGTCGAGTGCGACCTGGGGAACACCCGCGCCGCCGAGGAGGCCACCCGGCGCGTCGCCGAGCAGGCCGGCGGGCTGACCGGCCTGGTCACCGCCGCCGGGATGGACGTGCCCGGCAAGCTCGCCGACATCGACGGCGCGACCTGGGACCGGATCGTCGGCATCAACCTGCTCGGCACCGCCGCCGTCGTCCGGGCGGCCCTGCCGCACCTGGAGCGCGCGCACGGCACGGTGGTGACGGTGGCCTCGACGCTCGGGATCAAGGCGGTCAGCGACGCGACCGCGTACTGCGCGGCGAAGTTCGGGGTGGTCGGCTTCACCCGGGCGCTCGCCGCCGAGTTGGCCGGCCGGGTCGGGGTGACCCTGCTGATCCCGGGCGGCATGCGGACGGCCTTCTTCGACGACCGGGACGAGCAGTACAAGCCGGGTCCGGACGCTATCCTCAACGACCCGGCCGACACCGCCGCGGCGGTCATGTTCGCCCTCTCCCAGCCGCCCGGCTGCGCGGTACGCGAGCTGGTGGTCTGCGCCGAACAGGAGTCGTCGTACCCGTGATCCTGGTGTTACGGGCGCTCGGCGTCGGCGACCTCGCGACCGGGGTGCCGGCGCTGCGCGCGCTGCGGGCCGCGTACCCGGACGAGGAGCTGGCGCTGGTCGCGCCGCGCTGGCTGGCCCCGCTGGTCGACCTGGTCGGCGGGGTCGACCGGCTGGTCGCGGCGGACGGGCTGGGCCACCTGGCGTGGCCCGGCCCGCCGCCGGAGCTGGCGGTCAACCTGCACGGTCGCGGCCCGCAGTCGCACCGGATGCTCGCCGGGGTGCGGCCGGGCCGGCTGCTCGCCTTCGCCAACGCCGAGGCCGGCCACCGCGACGGCCCGGACTGGCGGGCCGAGGAGCACGAGATCGACCGCTGGTGCCGGATGCTGGCCTGGTACGGCATCCCCGCCGACCGCACCGACCTCGCCCTGCGCCGCCCGGAACCGGGGCGGACGCCGACCGGGGTGAGCATCGTCCACCCGGGAGCGAAGGCGGCGCAGCGGCGCTGGCCGCCGGCGCGGTTCGCCGAGGTGGCCCGGGCGCTCATCGATCGGGGGCACCGGGTGGTGCTCACCGGCACCGCCGGCGAGCGGAGCATCGCCGAGCAGGTGCGCGCCCTGGCCGGGCTGCCGGCCGGCGCGGTGCTCGCCGGGGAGACCGGTCTCCGGGAGCTGGCGGCGCTGGTCGCCCACGCCCGCCTGGTGGTCAGCGGCGACACCGGCATCGGTCACCTGGCCACCGCCTACGCCACCCCGTCGGTGCTGCTCTTCGGCCCGGTGCCGCCCGCGCAGTGGGGTCCCCCGCCGGACCGGCCCTGGCACCAGGCGCTCTGGGTGGGGCAGCGGCAACCGGTCGACGCCGCCGGCGTGCACCCGGCGCTGGCCGCGCTGGACGTGCCGGCGGTGCTGGCCGCCGTGGCGCGGGTGGAGCGCGGCACACCCCTTGCTACCCGCCGGTAGCTTCCGCTTAGGCTGGGGCGGTGAGCGGGGACATCGAGTACAGCCAGGAGTTCGTCGACGTCGACGGCGCGCGCATCGGCGTGCAGGTCTACCCCGAACCGGACGGGCCGGCCGGCGCGCCGGTGGTGGTGCTCTGGCCGGCGATGGGCGTCCGGGCCCGCTACTACCGCCCGTTCGCCGCCGTGCTCCGCGACGCCGGCCTGGCCGTGGTCGTGGCCGACCTGCGCGGCACCGGCGCCAGCACTCCCGCACCGAGCCGCGCCTGCCGCTACGGCTACGCCGAGCTGGCCGGTGACGTCGGCGCGGTGCTCGACGCGCTCAAGCCCCGGCTGGACGGGCGTACCCGGCTGCTGCTCGGGCACTCCCTCGGCGGGCAGGCGGCCCTGCTGCACCTCGCCCTGCACGGCGCGGACGCGGTCGACGGGCTCGCCCTGCTCGCCGTCGGCGTGCCGTACTGGCGCAGCTACCCCGGCGCCCGGCGGTACGGGGTGCTGCCGTACACCCAGGGCATCGCGGCGACCGCGGCGGCGCTCGGCGTCTGGCCGGGCTGGGGCTTCGGCGGGCGGCAGGCGCGCGGGGTGATCCGGGACTGGGCGTACACCGCCCGGACCGGGCGTTTCCCGGTGCTGGACGGGGTGGACGCCGAGGCGGCGGTGGGCCGGATCGGCACGCCGGTGCTGGCGGTGAGCGTCGACGACGACCAGTACACCCCGCACGGCACCCTGGACCACCTCTGCGCCAAGCTGACCGCCGCGCCGGTCACCCGGGACCACTACCCGACCGCCGAGGCCGGCGCCCCGCTGGACCACTTCACCTGGGTCCGCGCCGGGCGGCCGCTGGCCGCCCGGGTGGCGGCCTTCGCGGCGGGCCTGCCCCGCCGCTGAGCGCCCCTCCGGCCCGCCCCACCGCCGGATTCCCGCTGACCCCGCCGGGACGAACGGCGCGGCAGGGGACGTCCCGACCGCCGCCGAGATCGGGTGCGTAGCCGCGCGTCGGGCGGGTATGCCGCTGCGCCCGAATACGGTGGAGGGGGATCAGATGTCCGAACGGCACACCGCACTGCGCTCGATGCACGATCTGGGCCTGGCAGCCTGGTTCGGTGGCTCTCTGATGGGAGCGCTCGGCGTCAACGGGGCGGCGGGGCGGATCAGCGACTCGACTCAGCGACTCCCGGTCGCCTCGGCGGGATGGTCCCGCTGGACGCCGGTGAACGCGGCGGCGATCGGCGCCCACCTGGCCGGCGCGGTCGGCGAACTGGCCGCGGAGAGCCCGCGGGTGGCCAAACAGCGGGGCGTGGGGAAGATGAGCGCGGTCAAGACGGCGCTGACGATCGGCGCGCTCGCCGTGACCGGATACAGCCGGTTGCTCGGCATGCGGTTGGAGAAGGCCGGCAACCCGCCGGTCCAGGGGACCACCGAGCCCAACTACCAGACTCCGTCCGACGTGGCCTCCTGCCAGCGGCAGATGAAGCTGCTCCAGTGGGCCGTTCCGGCGCTGACCGGGGCGCTGGTCGTGGTCACCTCGTACATGGGCGAGCAGCAGAAGCCCGGCGAGGTGTTCCGCGGGATGCTGGGCCGCACCGGCGGGATGATGAGCATGCCGTCGTCGATCGGGAAGCTCGCGGCGATGGGCACGGCCAACCGTCAGCGCCGGATGGCGATGGCCGGCTGAACGCCGTACCCGACCGGTGCGCCGGTAGCCGTCGGCGACGGCGGCCGGCGTACCGGTCGGGACGGGGCGCGACAACGGCCGGTCGGGAAGACGAGCTGCGAGGTGGCCATGACGGCGAACAAGGGACCGAGGCGGGGCGCGGGGCGTGGGCCGGAGTCCGCCGCCCCCTGGGGCACCACGGACGGCTTCGACGCGGACCCGCCCTGGGGCGCGGGCAAGCACGACCCGATGGACGAGGGCAGCGAGGAGACCGCCGTGCCGGAGGGCCGGCGGGGTGAGCGCCGCGCCGGCGCGCCGAGCGGACCGTCCGGGCGCGAGGGCCGGCACGGCTTCGGTTCGGTGGAGCCGACCCGCTACACCGACGCGGGGCCGGGCGCGCCGCCCGACCCGGCGCCGTCCCGGCGCACCTTCCCGGACGACGTCGCGGACGGGGACCTGCCCGACAACCCGCTCGAGCGGGACACCGGCATGCACCCGGAGGGGATCACCCGGGACTGACGCCGGGGCGACGGGCCGTGCCCGGGACAGGCTGTCCCCGGCACGGCCCGGCCGCACCTCGGCCCGGTCACCGCCGGTTACGCGGACGGGACCGGCCACGGCGAGCGTGGCCGGTCCCGCCGGCGTCCGTCCCGGACCGACCCAGCGGTCCGTCGTCCGCCTCAGGAGCCGGTGCCGTCCTCGTCACCGGCCGGTGGCGGCGGCGGCTCGGCGACCGGCCGGCCGGTCTCGTCCACCAGTCCCGGCGCCATGCTGCCGCCGTGCGCCTCCTCCGCCTCGCGGACCCGGCGGGCCTCGGCGTCGTCCGGCACGCCCGGCTGTTGTTCCTGCGTCATCGCGGCACCTTTCTGTCGTTGCCGGCGCGGTACCCGTGCCCCGGGTCGACAAACCGCCTCACACCGCGGCACGCTCGGGCGCGGGGGTCACGCCGAGCAGCTCGGCCAGCCGGGCCGCGTCGCGCTGGGCCTGCCCCGCGCAGCAGTTGTTGAACAGCACGTGCAGCTCGCCGGCGCTCTCGGCCAGGTCGGTCAGCAGCTCCGCCCAGCGGCGCAGCTCCCCGTCCGAGTAGGCGTAGCGGAACCGGTCCTCCTTGCTGCCGCCCTCCCAGTGGGCGCTGTGGCCGTGGAACCGGACCACCGCCGGCTCGGCCGTGGCGACCATGATCGGTGGCACCGAGGACGGGTGGCCCTGGGGCATGTCCACGCACACCATGCCGAGGTCGTGGTCGCGCAGGAAGGTGACCGTCTCGGCGGCGGCCGCGTCCTCGAACCAGGAGGCGTGCCGCAGCTCCACCACCACCGGCCAGGGCCGGCAGCGCCCCGCCAGCTCCACGATCCGCCGCCGGGCGGCCTCACCTCGGGTCAGCCACGGGGGGAACTGCAACAGCACCGCGCCGAGCCGGTCGTCCGCCGCGAGCGGCTCCAGCGCCGCCCGGAACCGGCGCCACAGCTCCTCGTACGCCCGCTCGGGCAGCTCGCGGCGGCGGATCCGGGCCGGTCCACCGGCCGGCCGCAGGTCCTTCGGCAGCATCGACACCGGCGTCGGGTGGCCGGTGAAGAGGCTGAACGCCTTGACGTCGAAGGTGAAGCCGGGCGGGGTGGCCTCGACCCAGCCGGCGGTGGTCTCCGGTGCCGGGACCGCGTAGTACGAGGTGTCCACCTCGACCAGTCCGAAGTGGCGGGCGTAGAAGCCGAGCCGGTCGGCGGGGGTCTTCGCCGACCGTGGGTACCAGCCGGAGCGCAGCAGGGTCTGGTCCGCCCAGGAGGACGTGCCGACCAAAATGTCACCCATGTAGTTCAGTGGACCGCCGGAGCGCCGGATCGGCAACCGCTGGCGTCGCGTGGCGGGCGCGGAACTGTCGGTGCACCGGCCTAGCCTGGGCCTCGACGACATCGACGGAAGGTGCAGCGATGACCACTTCGGAGCGGGTTCTCACCGGCGAGCGGGCCGACCTGACCCAGACCCTCGGCCGGCACCGGGGTTTCCTGCGGCAGACGGTGCACGGGCTGACCGACGAGCAGGCCGCGGCGCGCACCACGGTCAGCGAGCTCTGCCTCGGCGGGCTGATCAAGCACGTGGCGGTCACCGAGGATCGCTGGATGCGGTTCGCGGTCGGGGGCGCGGAGGCGATGCAGAGCGAGCCGCTGGACTGGGCGAACGGTTTCCGGATGGTCGAGGGCGAGACGCTCGCCGGCCTGCTCGACCACTACGCGCAGGTCGCCGCGCGCACCGACGAGCTGATCGCCACCCTCGACCTGGACGCCGCGCAGGCGCTGCCGGTGGCGCCCTGGTTCGAGCCGGGTGCGAGCTGGTCGGTGCGCCGGGTCCTGCTGCACCTCATCGCGGAGACCTCGCAGCACGCCGGGCACGCCGACATCCTCCGCGAGGCGATCGACGGCGCCAAGACGATGGGCTGACCCGGATCCCGCCGATCTCGCGGGCCGCCCCTTCGGCGAATCCGGCAGCACAACACCCTCATCGTCACGCGCTGTGCGGGTGCTGACGCGTCGCGGTTGATCTGGCGGGGGTCGCCGCGTGATCAGCGCCACCCTCAGGGCGGAGATGTGACGTCGGGGGGGTGCCCGGCGCTGAGGGACACGAGATGAACGCACATCGGATGGACCAGGAAACCGTCGAGCGGCTGCTCGTCGGCCCGGTCGTCGACCCGTACGACGGCCCGGAGCCGCTCGTCCGGCTGCTGACGGCGGTGCGTGCCGCGCCGCACCCCGGCGAGCTGCGCGGGGAGAGCGCCGCGATGCACGCGTTCCGCAGCGCCCGCGCCGGGGTTCCGCTGCCGGCTCCGTCGCCCGCCCGCTCATTCCCCCTGGCCCGACTGGCCGGGCTGAAGGTCGCGCTCGCCGGCCTCGCCGTGGCCGCCACCGGGGGCGTCGCCCTCGCCGCCGCCACCGGCACGTTGCCCGGACCGCTGCACCGCGACGCGCCGGTCACCCCGCCGTCCGCCGCGCCGCAGCGCACCCCGCCCACCACCGCCGGGCCCGGCGGGTCCGCCGCTCCGCCCAGCGACAAGCCGGAATCGAGCCGGCCGACCCCGGCCGCGTCGATCCTCGGGCTGTGCCGCTCCTACCGCGCCGCGGCCGCGGACAACCCCGGTCGCGCCCTGGACAACCCGGCCTTCGCCGACCTCGTCACCAGTGCCGGCGGCCGGGACGAGGTGCCCGGCTACTGCGAGCGCGTGGTCCGCGACGCCCGGACCTCGGCACCCCCCTCGGCCGACCACCCGACGCCCACCGAACGACCGACCAGCCGGCCCTCGCCCGCACCCTCCACCACGGCCGGCAAGCCGGACGCCCCCGCCCGGACCGACCCGTCCCGCCCGACCAGCTGACCCAGCTCCGGCCGGCCGCCCCCGCCGGCTGGTGAGCGGCGGGCTGGTAGCTTGCGCCGATGACTCTGCGGCGTCGACGCGTGGCGGTGGCCTTCCGCCTGGCGATCGTCATCAGCGTGCTGGCCGGGATCGTGCTCACCGCGCTCGGTCCGGCCACGGTCACCGGCCTCCTGCCGTACTTCACCATCCAGAGCAACGTCGCGGTCGGGCTCTTCGCCGCCCACGCCGGCTGGCGGGCCTGGCGGGCACGGCCCGAGCCGCCGTCGGCGCTCAAGGGCGCGGTCACCCTCTACATCACCATCACCGGGGTGGTCTACCACCTGGTCCTGGCCAACCCGGCCAGCCCCTTCGCGATGCCCCAGCCGGACCGCGCGCTCGGCGAGGCGCTGGGCAACCAGTTCCTGCACACCGTCGTGCCGCTGCTCGCGATCGCCGACTGGGCGCTGTTCGACCCGCGCGGCCGGCTACGGCTGCGCTACGCCGCCTGGTGGCTGGCCTTCCCGCTGGCGTACCTGGGCTTCGCGCTGGTGCGCGGGCTCGTCGTGCACCGGTACCCGTACCCGTTCATCGACGCCGGGCAGCTCGGCTACGCCGGGGTGTCGGTCAGCGCGGTCTTCTTCGCCTTCGCGTTCTGGCTGCTCGGCCTGCTCTTCGTCGGCGTCGACCGCGGACTGTCCCGGCGGGTCGCCGCCCGACCGGCCGACGCCCCGGCGCCCGCCGTTCCCGCGCCGGGCCCGGCCCTCGACGACGCCGCGACGGAGACACCCGCCGCCCGGCGGTGACCCGGCCGCGGCGACGGTCGCGGGCGGGTACGCGCGACGCCGTCGCCGTCAGCGCAGCCGGGGACGCCGCCCGTCCGCGCGGGCCGAGCGGTCCCGGCCGTACGCGTCGGCGCGGCCCCACCGACCGGGGATGTCCAGCAGCTCCAGCCGGCCGAAGCCCTGCGGCACGGCCGGGGTGACCAGCAGATCGTCCCCGCAGGGCCGCAGCCCGAGGATGGTGCCCAACAGCATCAGCAGCGCTCCGGCGGCCCAGGACTGCGGGCGGCCCGCCATCGGCAGCTGGACGGGGTACCCGGTGAGCTCCCGTGGGTAGCCGGCGATCACCTCGGGCACCGGACCGCCGAGCAGTTCCGCGACCGCCAGGACGCCGGCCGCGACCCGGGCCGCCTCGTCGTCGTGGTCGTAGCGGCGCAGGCCGGCGGCGATCAGCGAGTTGTCCGACGGCCAGACCGCCCCGACGTGCGCCCCCACCGGGTTGTACGGCAGCTGCCCCTCGGCCAGCGTCCGCACGCCCCACCCGGTGAACATCTCCGGTCCGAGCAGGTGCTCCGCGACCTGCGCGGACCGCTCCGCCTCGACGATCCCGCTCCACAGCAGGTGACCGATGTTGGAGGTGAGCGTCTCCACCGGGGTGCCGTCCGGCTCCAACGCCAGCGCGTAGTACCCGCGCCGGGGCAGCCAGAAGTCCCGGTTGAACCGCTCCTTGAGCACCGCCGCCTCCCGCTCCAGCCGGTGGGCGTACGCCGGGTCGCCCCAGAACTCCCGCGCCAGCCGGGCGCCCCGCAGCTTCGCGTCGTACGCGTACCCCTGCAGTTCGCAGGTCGCCCGGGGCAGTGCGGGCTCGCGGCCGTCGCGGTGCACGATCGCGTCGGGCGAGTTCTTCCAGGTCTGGTTGACCAGCCCGTTGCGCGAGTTGCGCCGCTGGTAGCGCAGGTAGCCGTCGCCGGTCAGGTCCCCGTACTCGTCGATCCAGTCCAGCGCCATCCGCGCCGGGTGCTGCAGCTCCCGGACCAGCGCGGCGTCGCCGGACCAGCGCTCGTACTCGTCGAGCAGGACAAGGAAGAGCGGCGTGGTGTCGGCGGCGCCGTAGTAGAGCGCCGTCGGTTCCTCGCCGAAGCCGGCGGACTCGCCGTAGCGCAGCTCGCCGAGGATCTTGCCGGGCTCCTCGTCGTGGTAGTCGTCGAGTCGCCCGCCCTGGAGCAGGGCGAGCAGCCGCAGGGTGGCCGGGGCCAGTTCGGGGGTGAACGGCAGCGTCTGCAGGCAGGTGATCATGGCGTCCCGGCCGTAGAGCGCCATCGCCCACGGCAGGCCGCCCACCGGCACCCGCCCGGGGTAGGACAGCGGCGTGTAGCGCAGCGCGGCCAGGTCGGTCAGCGCGTCCTCGTAGACGTCCGCCAGGACGTCGCGCTCGGCCACCAGCCGCGGGGCCCGATCCAGCCAGTCCCGCAGGTCGTGACGCATGTCATGGTGCACCCGCTGCCGGTGCGTCTCCAGGCTGGCCCGCACGTCCCGGCCGCCCTCGCCGCGGACGATCATGTTGACGTGCAGGTTGGTGACCCACCGCCCGTTCGGGGGCACGGTGATCCGGTAGGTGATGCCACCCTGGTCGACGTGGCCCGGGGCGGTGGTGGAGACCACCGCCTCCCGGCAGAACCGGTCCCGCTGGTACCGCAGCCGGAGCACTCCCTCGTCGGGGAAGGCGGTCGCGGTCGTCTGGCGGGGTCGGGGGCTGCGGATCTCCGAGGTGTCGGCGAAGTCGGCGTCGATGTCCATCCGGACGACGAACTCAGCCGGGCCGGCGGAGTGGTTGAGCACCGTGATCCGCTCGTTGAAGCTGTCGTCGATGGAGCGGTACCGGATGATCGAGACGTCCGCGTCGACGTAGTGGCTGGCCGTGCCGGGGACCAGGAAGAACTGGGTCTCGAAGTGGCTGATGTCGTCCCGGGACAGGGCGTCCAGCCGCTGACCGTCGACGGTGAGCACCCAGCGGGACAGGAACCGGGTGTCGAACGAGAAGAGGCCGACCGGCGCCCGCGGGTCGACCTCCATGTCGCCCTGGGCGTCACTGGCCGCGAAGGCGTTGCCGGCGACGACGTGGACGCGTTCCTGCCTCACCGGCCCAGGCTCTCTCGGGCGACGTCGCGAGGGTGCCGGGCGTCGGCCGGGCCCGGGAAGATCCGCCGCAGGGCCAGCAGCAACCGCATCTCGCCCTGCACGGTCACCTCGTTGCGCATCAACGACTGCACCACCTCCGTCCGGCCGTCGGCGAGCCGGTCGAAGACCTCCCGGTCGGCCCGCACCACCAGGTCGGCGTCGTCGGGCGAGCGGGTCACGTCGACACCTTGGTCGTGCACGGTGAGGTACCAGTGCTCCGTGCGGCCCCCGTCGTGCAGGTCGAGCCGGATCGTGCCGGACAAGGTCTCGGGCAGGTGCGGGCGGCGGCGCGACGACAGCCGCTCCAGGAACTCCGCTCCCGACGTCGCCATGGCACCCCTCCCCGTCCGGTCCGCAGCCCGGTAGGCACGGTCGCAGGTGTCGGGGTGAGGCCGCCTCACCCGCACCGGGTGAAGCGGCCCGGTCCCTCCCCTCCGAGTCCGGGTAGCCCGGGGGTGCGCCGCCGGATCCGGGGTAGCAGGAGCGGAGGGGAGGCGATGATGCGTGAACTGGACGACCCCCGGGTGGGCCGGGTGCTCGCGGCGCTGCTGGCCATGCAGCGGCAGTCGTGGGAGCAGGGGGTGACCGGCCACGCGCTGCTCGACCTCGGGCTCGACCAGCAGGCGGTGCTGCTCGCCGACGCGGCGGTGACCCGTCAGCACCCGGACGGCCGGCTCGGCGACGTCTCCGGGGAGGACGGCGCGGTCAACGGCGCGGCGTGCGGGGAGGCGCTGCGGCACGGCGTCCGGGCGCACCCCGAGGAGCGCTGGTCGGCGGCGCTGGACCGGCAGCTCGACTGGCTGCTGACCCGGGCGCCCCGGGCCGGCGACGGCACCCTGTTCCACCTGCTCGGCAACCGGCAGGTCTGGGCGGACACGGTGTACATGGTGGTGCCGCTGCTCGCCCTCTGCGGGCATCCCGGACCGGCGGCGGCCCAGGTCGACGGGCACCGTCGCCGACTGTACGACGAGCGCAGCGGGCTCTACGCGGCGCGCTGGGACGAGGATCGGGCGCGGCTGGACCACCCGCAGCACTGGGGCACCGGCAACGGCTGGGTGGTCGCCGGCATCGCCCGGGCGCTGCGGCTGCGGCCCGACTGGCCGGCCGGCCGCCGCGAGGAGCTGGCCGGACACGCCCGGACGGTGCTCGACGCCTGCCTGACCCATCGGAGGCCGGACCGGCTCTTCCACGACGTGCTCGACGACTCCGGCAGTTTCGTCGAGGCCAACGTCGCGCAGATGCTGGCGTACGCGGCGCTGACCGGGGTCGCCGACGGCTGGCTGCCGGCCGCGTACCGGGACGTCGGGCGGGACCTGTTGGCCGCCGCTACCCGCCAGGTCGACCGGCACGGGTTGGTCCGGCCGGTCAGTGGCGCGCCGGACTTCACGCGCCCCGGCACCTCCCCCGAGGCGCAGGCGTTCCACCTGCTCGCGTACGCCGCCCTGCGCCGGGCCGGGTGACGGCGGCTCAGCCGGCGCGGAGCAGGCCCCGGACGTAGCCGGCCTGGCCGGCGTGCTGGAGGCCGTCGTCGGCCACGCTGACCAGTCGTACCCCGAGGGTCACCGGCGGGTCCCAGGCCTCGTCCACCACCCGGTCCAGGTCCGCCGGCCGCAGCCCGGCCAGGAACGTCCGGGTACGCCCCGCGACCGCGTCGTGGTAGTCGACCAGGGTGCGGGAGCTCTCCGGGCGTACCGAGGCGACCCGCTGCGGGGTGTGGCCGTAGCCGGTGTCGTTCGGGTCGGGGTCCAGGCCGAACCGGGCGGCCCAGGCACCGGTGGTCCAGACCTGCTCCGCACCGAGCAGGTCGGCGACATGGTGGTCCTGGATCCGGGTCAGGTGCCAGACCAGCCAGCCGACCGGGTTGCCGCCGGCCGTCGGCGCTCGGCGCAGCTCCGCCGGGCTCAGCCCGTCCACCGCCGCGCGCACCAGGTCGGGCAGCCGGTCGTAGATCTCGGTCAGCAGGTCGTCCACGTCCACCGGAACACTCCTTCGCGGGCCGCCGTCTCCCCTCGGGTACCGCCGGCCGGGGCCGGTAAACCCGGCATCTAGGGTGATCACGTGGTCGCGGCGCTGGAGCTGTATCTGGACACCGACGCCACCCGTCGCATCCGGGTCCTCTGGGACGCGCTGGAGGCCGAGGGCGTACAGAGCATGCGCTCGCTGCTGGAGCAGCGGCACCGGCCGCACGTGTCCCTCGCCGTGGCGCCCCGCCTCGACCCGGAGCGGGTGGCCGACGCGCTGCGCGGGACGGTGGTCGCCGCGCCGCTGCGGTTGGGTTTCGACCACGCCGGCCAGTTCGTCGGCCGGGTGCTCTGGCTCGGCGTCACCCCCACCGTCGAGCTGCTGGCCCACCACGCCCTGGTGCACGAGCGGCTGACCCGGGCCGGGGTCACCCTGTCCGAGCAGTACCGGCCCGGGCGCTGGGTGCCGCACTGCACCCTGTCCATGCGGGTGCCGAACGTGCTGATGGCCGCCGCCGTCCGACGGTGCCTGGAGATGCTGCCCCTGGAGGCGACGGTGGTCGCCGCCGCCGTCGCCGACCACGCCCGCGACATCTCCCACCCCCTCCCCTGACCCGCCCCCGCCTCCCGCGTCCCTCTCCCCCAGGCGCGTTGATCAAGAAGTTTGCGTCAGGACTCCGCCTCCCGAAATCTCTTGATCACGGGGGACAGCGCCGGACGAGGGCAGGGCGGGGCGGTCAGGAGGGTGGGTCGAAGTGGATCTGGAAAGTGGGGTGGTCGGGTTGGGGGCACGGGTCGCCCCGGTGGCCCAGG
Organism: Micromonospora purpureochromogenes; assembly: GCF_900091515.1. Lineage (NCBI taxonomy): Bacteria > Bacillati > Actinomycetota > Actinomycetes > Micromonosporales > Micromonosporaceae > Micromonospora > Micromonospora purpureochromogenes. Next base: position 4,970,392 of record NZ_LT607410.1, read on the forward strand.
CGCTCGTAGAAGGGGGCGGCCCGCTCGTGGTGCGCCTGCCATTCCAGGTGACGCACCCGGGTGGCGGCCCACTCGCGCACCGCCGCCAGCAGCGACCGGCCCACCCCGCCCCGCCGCAGCTCCGGGCGGACGTACAGGTCGTGCAGCCGGGCCGTCCGGTGCTCGTCGCCGCCGCGCAGGTGCGGGCCGTTGTCCTGGGCGGCGGCGTAGCCGAGCAGGTCACCGCCGGCCTCCGCGCCGAGGATCACCCAGCGCGGGTCGGCGAGCAGGCACAGGTACCGGGCCCGGTGCGCCTCGGGCGGCTCGTCGGTGACCCCCATGTCGCGCAGCATCGGCCACAGCGGCGGCCAGTCCGCCGGGGCCAGCGGCCGTACGGTGACCGGCACATCCGGTCGCACCCCGTCGGTCCCGCGTCCGTCCATCGTGGCGGCCGGCGGCCGTTCCCACTGCTCACCGTGCATTGTCTCCCCGTCCGTCGTGGACCGGCAGCACAACACATCGGCACGACAACGCGACGGTCACGCCCCCCGGCGCGCAGGTCCTTTCCCCGCCGCGCCGCCGGTCGTATGGTCGGACCGTGGCCACCTGGGACGACGTACGTCGGCTCGCGCTCGCCCTGCCCGAGACGACGGAGCGGCCGTCGTACGACGGCGCGCCGGCCTGGCGGGTACGCGACAAGCCGTTCGTGTGGGAGCGACCGCTGCGCCGGGCGGACCTGGACGCCCTGGGCGACACCGCTCCCGACGGTCCGATCCTCGGCGCGCGGGTGCCCGACCTGGGCGCCAAGCAGGCACTGCTCGCCGACGACCCGACGGTCTACTTCACCACCCCGCACTTCGACGGCTACCCCGCGGTGCTGGTCCGGTTGGACCGGATCACCGTGCCGGAGCTGACCGAACTGGTCCTGGACGCCTGGTACGCCCGCGCGCCGAAGCGCCTCGCCGCGGCCCACCGCACCGGCGAGGCGTAGACACACCCGGGGCACCGGTTCAGCGGCGCCAGTCGCGGAAGACGAACCGGTGCACCGCCTTGAGCCCGATCCCGACGGCCAGGGCCCGGGCCCACCGGAACCGACCGCGCACCTCGACCCGGGTGCTGCGGGTGAGCCGGGTCGCCCGGCCGCCGGCCGCCGGCGTCAGCTCGAAGGTGTCGCTCAACGCGCTGACGCACGAGCCGAACCCCAGGTCGGTGCGCTCCATCCGGAACGCCAGCCGGGCCGGCGGCGACCACTCGGTGATCCGCTGGTACACCACGCCCCGATCGGAGACGCACTGCCGGGGCGCGCCCACCGCACCGGGCCCGGCCGGCAGGAAGCACTCGACCGGGGTGGGCGCGCCGAGCCGGAACACCGGGCAGCGGGGCGTCGAGGTGATCCGCGAGTCGCAGAGCAGCGGCCAGACCGCCTCCGGCGGCCGGCGTACCAGGGTCGTGGTCCGCACCAGCATCAGCGCCCACCCCCGTCGGTGAGCGCGGCGGCACCTGTCGTTTCCATGCCGGTGACGCTACGAACCCGCCGGCGCCGGAGCCTCCCCCGGCCGAGGGAACGCACTCCCCCGGGCCCGGCGCCCGCCGGGGCAAGGGGTCCGGACCCGGCCCGGGTTAGGGGCCGGTCGCGCCCTTCTAGGGGTACGCCCGGTCTGTTCCACCCGTGACGGCGGCGGCTTGACTGACCCTGCGCACCGGTCGGGTTCCACGGGGCACCTGCTCAGCGGCAGTGCGACAGCGCGCTGCCCGATGGTCCCGCCCGACGCGGACAACGCTGACATCCGTCCCGCGGAGGGGGTTCGATCTCGTGGAATTCACTGTGGCAGCCGACCAGTGGGTCCGGCTGGAGCAACTGGAGGCGGCGGCCACGCACTCGGTGCCGGTCGGCCTCGACGACAAGGTCTGGCAGCGCGTCCAGACCTCCCGGGAGACGCTGCAGCGTTTCGTCGACGAGGGCCGGGTGATCTACGGCGTCAACACCAGCATGGGCGGCTTCGTCGACTGGTTGGTGCCGGTCACCATGGCCCAGCAGCTCCAGGAGAACCTGATCAACGCGGTGGCCACCAACGTCGGGCCGCACCTGGACGACCGGACGGTCCGGGCGATCATGCTGTCCCGGATCGTGTCGCTGGCCCGGGGCAACTCGGCGATCTCGCCGGCGAACCTGGAGAAGCTGATCGCCGTGTACAACGCCGGGGTGATCCCGTGCGTGCCGGAGAAGGGGTCGCTGGGCACCAGCGGAGACCTCGGCCCGCTCGCCGCGATCGCGCTGGCCTGCGTCGGCCAGTGGCGGGCCCGCTACCGGGGCGAGACCATGCCCGCCGCGGAGGCGCTGCGGCTGGCCGGCATCGAGCCGATGACGCTCAGCTTCAAGGAGGGGCTGGCGCTGATCAACGGCACCTCCGGCATGGTCGGCCTGGGCGGCCTGGTCTTCGCCCAGGCCAGCCGGCTGCTGGAGACGTACCTGACGGTCTCGGCGCTGTCCGTGGAGGGGCTGCGCGGGATGACCAAGCCGTTCGACCCGCGGGTGCACGAGCTGAAGCCGCACAAGGGTCAGCGCGAGATCGCCGCCCGGCTCTGGCGCACCCTGCAGGAGTCCACCCTCGCGGTCAACGAGCAGGAGACCGAGGCGGTGCTCGCCGCCGAGATGGGCTCCTCGGCCAAGGCCGGCTCGCAGCCCATCGAGGACGCGTACTCGATCCGGTGCACACCGCAGATCCTCGGTCCGGTGCTGGACAGCTTCGTCCGGATCGGCGAGACGTTGGAGGCCGAACTCAACTCGTCCAACGACAACCCGCTGGTGGTGCCGGACGAGAACGACGTGTTCCACAACGGGCACTTCCACGGCCAGTACGTGGCGATGGCGATGGACCACCTGGTCATCTCGCTGACCACCCTGACCAACCTGGCCAACCGGCGGATCGACCGGTTCCTCGACAAGAGCAACAGCAACGGGCTGCCGGCCTTCCTGTGCCGGGAGAACCCGGGCCTGCGGCTCGGCCTGATGGGCGGGCAGTTCATGACCGCCTCGCTGACCGCCGAGACGCGGGCCCTGGCGGTGCCGATGTCCGTGCAGTCGCTGACCAGCACCGGCGACTTCCAGGACATCGTCTCGTTCGGCTTCGTGGCCGCCCGGCGGGCCCGCGAGGTGCTCGCCAACGCCACCTACGTGGTCGCCTTCGAGCTGCTCTGCGCCGCCCAGGCGGTCGACATCCGGGGCAACGAGGGGCTCTCCCCGGTCACCCGGGAGCTCTACGAGCGGACCCGCGAGCTGGTTCCCTACCTCGACCGGGACGTCACCATCACCGACTACGTCGAGGCGATCGCCACCCAGATCCTGGCCGCGCCGCCGGCGTACCGGTCGGAGGTCCTGCTGTGACCGGCCCCGCGCCGGACGGCGCCGGCGCCACCGCCGTGGTCTTCCCCGGCATCAGCCCCAGCTCGTTCACGCAGGTCGGGCGCTTCCTGCTGATCAACCCGGAGGCGCGCCGGTTGACCGCGCAGGCCGACGAGGCGCTGGGTTGGTCGCTGGTGGACCGTTACCGGCAGGCCGAGGGGGGCTACTCGGAGAGCGAGCGGGTGGCGTTCCTGGTGGTCTGCCTGGCGCTGGCGTACTGGGCCGAGGACGCGCTGGAGGTCCGGCCCGACATCGTGGTCGGGCCGAGCTTCGGCGGCACGCCGGCCGCCGTCTACGCCGGGGCGCTCAGCTTCCCCGACGCGGTACGGCTCACCGTCGGCTGGAACCGGCACCTGGACGAATACTTCGCCCACGCCCACCGCGACGTGGTCACCCAGTCCTTCGCCCGGACGCCCCGGGCCCGGCTGGCGGAGATCCTCGGCGAGCTGGACGAGGCCGGCGAGTGGTACGAGACGGCCTGCCACGTCGACGACGACTTCTGGATGCTCTCGGTGCGCCGGCACCGCCTGGAGTGGCTCCAGGCGGCCGTGCGGGCGCGCGGCGGCCTGCCGCTGTACACGATGAGCCCGCCGATGCACTCGGCCGCCTTCGCCCCGCTGCGGGCGACGGTGGAGCGGGAGCTGGTGGCCGGGCTGCCGTTCACCGACCCCCGGCTGCCGATGGTCTCCGACCACGACGGCGCGGTGCTGACCCGGGGCGAGCAGGTGCGCCGGCTGCTGCTGGACGGGATCGTCCGGCAGGTGCGCTGGCCCGGAGCGCTGGAGACGCTGCGCGCCCACGGGGTGTCCCGGCTCTGCGTCTCCGGACCGGACGGGCTCTGGGGCCGGGTGGACGCGGCGCGGCGACCGTTCGACGTGCTGACCCTGACCCCGGCGCTCGCGTTGCGGCCCCGGCCGCGGCAGCGGACCCTGGTGGGATGAGCCGGCGGCCTACCGGGCCGCGCGGGCCAGTTCGGCCAGCGCGGTCCGGTTCGCCTTTCCGTTGGCGGTCAGCGGCAGCTCGGTGAGGAAGTGGAACCGCGCCGGGACCATGTACGCCGGCATGGTCCGCCGGCACCGCTCCACCAGCTCGGCCGCACCGACGGTGGCGCCCGGCCGGGGCACCACGAAGGCGTGCAGGCTCGGCTCGCCGTCGGCCGCCGGGGCCGCCACCGCCACCGCCGCGCCGACCGTCGGATGGTCCAGCAGCCGGCGTTCCACCTCGCCCAGCTCGATCCGGTTGCCCCGGATCTTCACCATCGAGTCGGTCCGGCCGCAGAAGTACAGCTCCCCGTCGGCCCCCCGGTACGCCAGGTCGCCGGAGCGGTAGACGAGCTGCCCGGAGCGGGGCTCCAGGGGGTCGGGCACCAGCACCTGCCGGGTGGCCGCCGGGTCGTCCCAGTAGCCGCTGAACAGCGACGGGCAGCGGACGTGGATCTCGCCGACCGCGCCGGGCGCATCGACCACGCTGCCGTCGGAGTCGACCAGCAGCAGCTCGGCGCCCGGGTAGCCGTCGCCGATCGAGAGCCGCTCGGCGTCGGCGGGCAGCGGGTCGGGCACCTCGGCGAAGGAACAGGCCACCGTCTCGGTGGCGCCGAACGCGTTGACCACCCGCAGTCCCGGGTGCAGCTCGCGCAGCCGGCGCAGCTCGGCCAGCGGGAAGTTCTCGCCGGCGAAGAGGATGCCGCGCAACCGGTCCAGGGCGGCCAGGCCGTCGGGCTCGTGACGCAGCAACGGCCGCCACAGCGAGGGCACGCCGTGCACCACGGTCGCACCGGCCTCGCGCAGGAAGCCGAGCAGCCGGCGCGGGAAGCTCAGGAACTCGCGGGGCACCGGCGCGAGGGTCGCCCCGCTGCCCAGGGTGACCCCGAGGTCGAACAGGGAGACGTCGAAGGCCAACGGCGAGGTGCTGGCCACCACGTCGTCGGCGGCCACCACCGGAAAGCGCTGGGCGCCCCGGTAGAAGGCCAGCGCGGCGTGGTGGCTGAGCACCACACCCTTCGGCTGCCCGGTGGTCCCCGAGGTGAAGATCAGGTACGCCGGGTCGGTGCCCACCACCGCGCGGCGGCGGCGCTGCCGGGGCTTGCCGGCGGGGGCGACCAGCCCGTCCGGGCTGAACTCGGCGACCGCGGTCAGCGACGGCAGGTCCCGGGCCGGGCGGCCGGCGGCGCGGATGTGCAGCACCGGGTCGGTCGCCTCGACGATGGCGCGTACCCGCAGGTCCGGGGTGTCCGGGTCGACCGGCACGAACGCCGCGCCGAGCCGGGAGCAGGCGAGCAGCAGCGCGATGGCGGCGGCGGAGGTCTGCGACTCGATGACGACGCGGTCGCCGGTGCCGACGCCCGCCTCGGCCAGCGCGGTGGCCCGCGCGTCGACCGCGCGGGCCAGCTCGCCGTAGGTGACCGTCACCAGCGCGCCGCCGGCCCGCTCGATCACCGCCGGCTTGTCCGGGGTGCGGGCGGCGGGGCCGAGTACGAACTGGTCCAGAGTGTCGGCGGGGAACCGCCCGACCGCGTCGGTCATCGGATGTCCGTCCTTCGTCACACCTGCGCGACGGTCTTGAGGTAGTCGCCCACCTTCTGGCGGAACCGCTCCGGCTCCTCCAGGTGCGGCACGTGGCTGGAGTCGTCGAACAGCTCCCAGCGCGCGTCCGGGATGAGGTCGACGAAGGGCCGGACGGTGGCCGGGGTGGCCTCGTCGTGGCGGCCCGAGATGACCAGGGTGGGCACCGCGATGTCGGCGAGACAGTCGGTGACGCCCCAGTCCCTCAGCGACCCGATGACGTGGAACTCGCTCGGTCCGTTCATCGCGAGGTAGACGGTCGGGTCGTTGTAGAGCTCGTAGAAGGAGGCCTGGTAGTCGCGCGGCCACGGGTCGAGCCGGCACAGGTGCCGGTCGTAGAAGACCTTGGTGGCCGCGTGGTACTCGTCGCTGTCGGTGGTGCCCGCCGCCTCGTGCCGGCGCAGCGTGTCGTCGACCCCGGCGGGCAGCGCGGCGCGCAGCTCCGCCATCGCCGCCAGCCACAACGGGTACGACGCCGGCGCGTCGGCGATGATCAGGCCCTTCAGGCCGGCCGGCGCCGCCGCCGCGTGCCTGGCTACCAGCAGGCCGCCCCAGGAGTGTCCTAACAGGACGTAGTTGTCGGCGATCCCGAGGTGGCGCAGGAGGTTGTCCAACTCGTCGAGGAAGAGCTGGACGGTCCAGAAGTCGGCCGGCCGGCCCGGCAGGTGGCTGGAGCCCCCGTTGCCCAGCTGGTCGTAGTGGACGACGGGGGTGCCGCCGTCGGCGAACATCGAGAGGCTGGTCAGGTAGTCGTGGGTGCTGCCGGGGCCGCCGTGCACGACCACCAGCGCGGTCCGTTGCGGCGACAGCTCCCCCGTGACCCGGTACCAGGTCCGGAATTCGCCGAACGGCGCCGTCCCCTTGGTCGTCGGTGCGGTCACTAGACGCGGCGGCCGGTGACCGGGAAGGTGCCGAACATGCCGGGCTTGGCCTTGCCGGTCATGGTGTCGCCGTTGACGGTGACGGTGATCTTCATGGTCAGCGGGACCGGCTTGCGGCACTTGATCTTCCACGCGGCGACGTCGCCGACCATCTCGCCGTCGATGATGTCGGGGTCGATGACCTGGCCGTTGGCCCGGGCCTTGCCGATCAGCTTCTCGCCCTCCTCGGTCAGTTCGACCCAGAGGCTCTGCTTGCCGAGCGGGCTCTCGATGTCCAGCTGCCAGCTGCCGTCGGTGCTCATCCGTTGCTCCCTATCGTGCGTCGGTCGCTTCCCGTGGCAGACACTATGGATCGGGGCGGGCGGTCCATACCCCTATCAGCCCCTAGGGGCGAGCGTCCCGAGCCACTCGTCGACGACCGCCGCGGCGACCGCCGCCCGGTCCTCGATCATGGTGAAGTGGGTGGCCGCGACGGTGCGGTACTCGTGCGTCGGCTCCCAGGGCCGGGCCTGCCAGGGGCCGTCGTCGGCCGCGTCGGGCGCGAACGGCTCGGCCGCGCCGACGAAGAGCACCGGCGCCTCGACCGGGTCCAGCCGGAACCGGGGCACCAGGTCGAAGTAGCGGTTCATCCCCGACAGGGCAGCGCTGTTGAGCATCCCGAAGCGGGCGTCGGCCTGGACCAACCCGACGGTGAGCTGCTCCATCAGTCGGGACTGGTCCCGGTCGTCGGTGTCGACCCGGTAGGTGTCCATCAGCACCACCCCGGCGGGGCGCACCCCCAGGCTCCGTTCCAGGTGCCCGGCGGTGGCGTAGGCGAGCGTCCCGCCCGAGGAGTAGCCGACGAGGACGAACGGGCGTCCGGCGGCGGCCCGGACGACGCTCTCGGCGAGCACGTCGACCACCGCGTCCACCGAGTCGGGCAGCCGCTCCCCCGCGACGAAGCCCGGGTTGGTCAGCGAGACCATCGGACGCCGGCCACGGAAAGCGGCGGCCAGCCGGGCGTGCTGGTGCGGGCCGCCGGTGGCCATCGGGGTGCTGATCCCGATGAGCACCGGTGACCCGGGGCCGTCGGCCATGGTGGCGCCCGGTGGCAGCGCCCCGAAATCCGCGGCGCAAGTGAACCGGGGTCGCAGGTCGGCCACCGCCCGCAGCAGGTTGAAGCCCTTGAGCACCTCGTCGCCCAGCACCGCCGCCCGGAACAGCCCGGCCAGGGTGTCCGGCTCTCCGGCCGGCTCCGGGGCGGGCGCGCCGCCGGCCGCCGGGGCCAGCTCGGCCCGCAGGTGCCGCGCCAGCGCGGCGGGATTCTTGTTGTCGAACACCGCCATCGGGGCCAGCCGCAGCCCGGTCGCCGCGTTGAGCCGGTTGCGCAGCTCCACCGCGGCGAGGGAGTCGAAGCCCAGTTCGAGGAAGTCCCGCTCCGGGTCGACCGCCTCGGGGCCGTCGTGGCCGAGCACGGCGGCGGCGTGGCCGCGTACCAGCTCGGTGACCTGTCGCTCCTGTTCGGCCGGGGACTGCCCGGCGAGCCGGCGGGCGAACCACTGCGGGTCGACGGCGGCCGCGGCGCTGCGCCGGCGTACCCGGGGCAGCAGACCCCGCAGCAGCGCGGGCGGCTCGTCGGCACGGGCGCGCAGCGCCGCCACGTCGACCTTCACCGGCACCAGCGTGGCACGGGGGCTGCGCAGCGCGGTGTCGAGGGCGGCCAGCCCCTCCGGCACGGTCAGCGCGGGCAGGCCCTGCCGGGCCATCCGGTGCAGGTCCGCCTCGGTGAGCCAGGCGCCCAGGCCGACGTCGGTGCCCCAGAGCCCGTAGGCGACCGACGTGGCGGGCAGGCCGGCCGCCACCCGGTGCTGCGCGAGCGCGTCGAGAAAGACGTTCGCCGTGGCGTACCCGCCCTGCCCGGCGGCGAGCACCAGCCCGCCGGCCGAGGAGAAGAGCACGAACGCGGCCAGGCCGGCGTCGCGGGTCAGCTCGTGCAGGTGCCAGGCGGCGTCCACCTTCGGGCGCAGCACCCCGTCGATCCGCTCCGGGGTCAGCGAGCCCACCACCCCGTCGTCCACCACCGCTGCCGCGTGCACCACGGCGGTCAGCGGACGCCGGTCGGGCACGCCGGCGAGCAGCGCCGCGAGCTGGTCGCGGTCGCCCACGTCGCAGGCCACCACATCGACGGTGGCGCCGAGCGCGGCCAGGTCGGCGCGGAGCTCGTCCACCCCGGGCGCCGCCGGCCCGCGCCGGCTGGTCAGCAGCAGGTGCCTGATCCGGTACGCCCCGGCGAGATGCCGGGCCACCAGCGCGCCCAGCCCACCGGTGCCACCGGTGATCAGCACGGTGCCGTCAGGGTCCAGCCCGGCCGGGGTGTCGGCCGGGGCGTACGGCTCGCGGACCAGGCGGGGCACCAGGACTCGGCCGGAGCGGATCATCAGTTCCGGCTCGTCGCTGGCCAGGGCGGGTGCGAGGGCCTCCCGGGAGGCGGCGGCCCGGTCGGTGTCCAGCAGCACGAAGCGGCCAGGGTTCTCCGCCTGCGCGGCCCGGAGCAGGCCCCAGACCGGCGCCTGGGTCAGCGCCACGTCCGCCCCGTCGGCGCCGACCGCGCCCTCGGTGAGCAGGACCAGCCGGGCCCCGGTGAAGCGGGGGTCGGCGAGCCAGCCCTGAACGAGGGCCAGGACCTCGTACACGCAGCCGCGGACACCGGCCAGGACGTTGACGCCGGTGTTCGGCTCGGTGCGGTCGGCGGCGGCGAGTGGGGTTTCCGGGCGGGGGACCCGGAAGAGCACCACGTCGGGCGCCGGAAGGCCGGCGTCCACGGCGGCGTCGAGCGCGGCGAGATCCGGGTAGCTGGGAAGGTCGCCGTCCCCGCCGAGCGGGACGAGATCCAGGTCGCTCGCCGGGCCGCCGTCGCCGCGCAGGACGAGATTCCGGTCGTTCGCCGGGGCGCCGTCCCCGCCGAGCGCGGCCAGATTCCGGTCGTGTGCCGGGCCGCCGTTGCTGCCAAGCGCGGCGAGATCCCCGTCGTTCGCCGGGCCGACGGCCCGGCCGAGCGGGTCAAGGTCCGGGGCGGTCGCCGGAACGGCGTCGATGCCGGAAGCGGCAGGAGTCGGGGCGTTCGCCGGACCGGTGTCGGTGCCGGACGCGGCGTGGTGAGAGCCGGGCTGGCCGATGACGGCCCACCCGGTGCCGGTGGTGGCGGTCGACAGCTCGGCGGGGGTCCAGGCGAGCCGGTACAGGCCGTCCTGCCGGCCCGGAGCGGCGGCCCGGAGCCGCGCCGCGGCAACCTCCCGCAGGGCGAGCGAGCCGACGGCGGCGACCGGCGCGCCGGACAGATCGGCCAGGTCGAGCGAGACCTCGCGGGGCCCGGTCGGGCGGATCGCGACGCGCAGCCCCCGGGCGCCGGTGGCGTGCGGGGTGACCGTGTTCCAGGAGAACGGCAGCATGGTGCCGCCCTGGTCGTCGGCGTCGCCGTCGGCGAGCCCGAGCACGTGCAGCGCGGCATCGAGCAGGGCCGGGTGCAGCACGAACTGCTCGGCCTCGGCGTGCGCGGCGTCCGGCAGGCTGATCTCGGCGTACAGCTCGTCGCCGCGCTGCCAGGCGGCGCGCAGCCCCTGGAAGGTGGGGCCGTAGCCGTAGCCGCGCTCGGCCATCCGCTCGTACGCGTCGCCGGTGGGCAGCGGGGTCGCGCCCGGCGGCGGCCAGGCGGTCAGGTCCACGGCGGGCGCCGTGCCGCCGGCACCGATCCGGCCGTCGGCGTGCCGGATCCATGGGTCGGCCTCGCCGCTGCGGGAGTGGACGGTGACGGACCGGGAGCCGCCCTCGTCGGGTGGACCGACGGCGACCTGGAGGGTGACCGCCGTGTTCTCGGGCAGGATCAGCGGTGCGTGCAGGATCAGCTCCTCGACCACCGGCGCGTCGGTCCGCTCGCCGGCGGCGACCGCCAGCTCGACGAAGCCGGTGCCGGGGAAGAGGACGGTGTCGCCGACCGTGTGGTCGGCGAGCCAGGGCTGGCTGTCGACGGAGAGCCGGCCGGTGAAGAGCACGCCGTCGGTGTCGGCGACGGTGACCGACGCGCCGAGCAGCGGGTGCTCGGTCGCGGCGAGGCCGGCCGCGGTGGCCCCCTCGCCGCCGGGCCGTTCCGGGCGCCAGTAGCGCTGCCGCTGGAAGGCGTAGGTGGGCAGCTCGACGCGGGTGCCGGTGAGCAGTGCGGTCCAGTCGACGGCGGTGCCGGTGACGTGCAGCCTGGCCAGGGCGGTCATGGCTTGGCGCTGTTCGTCGTGTCCCCGCCGCAGGGTGGGGATGGTCGTGGCGTCGTCGGTGAGGATGCCCTGGATCATCGGGGTGAGCGCGGCGTCCGGACCCAGTTCCAGGAACGTCGTCGCTCCCGCCTCATGCAGGGCGCTGACGCCGTCGCCGAAGCGGACCGCCTCCCGGACGTGACGCACCCAGTAGTCGGGGTCGGTCAGCTCGGAGGTGACGAAAGCGCCGGTCAGGTTCGACACGACCGGGAGCTGCGGCTCGGCGTAGGTCAGCTCCGCGGCGACGGCCCGGAACTCGTCGAGCATCGGGTCCATCAGTTGGCTGTGGAACGCATGACTCACCCGAAGCCGCGTGGCCTTGCGGCCCAGGTTGGTGAAGTGCTCGGCGACCGTGAGCACGGCGGCTTCCGGGCCGGAGATCACCACCGACCGGGGGCCGTTGACGGCCGCGATGTCCACACCAGCACCTGCCGCCAGGCCGGTGCCGGTGCCGGTGCCGGTGCCCGTGCCCGTGCCCGCGCCGATGCCCATGCCCATGCCGTTGGCAGCGATCCGGCCGACGCCGTCCTCGGTGCTGGTGCCGGTGCTGGTGCCGGTGCCGGTGCTGGTGCTGGTGCCGGTGCCGGTGCCGGTGCCGGTGCTGGTGCTGGTGCTGGTGCTGGTGCCGGTGGAAGCTGAATCGTTTACGACATCAGCTCCAAAGGACCCGACCACCACACCCGGACCCGCCAGCGCCGCCCGCACCTCCTCCTCCGACGCCTGAATGGCCACCATCGCCCCACCGGCCGGCAACGCCTGCATCAACCGCCCACGAGCCGCCACCAGACGCGCCGCGTCCGACAGCGACAACACCGCAGCGACGTGCGCGGCAGCCAACTCACCGATCGAATGCCCCGCCACGAAGTCCGGCCGCACACCCCACGACTCCACCAGCCGGAACAGGGCGACCTCAACGGCGAACAACCCGGCCTGCGCGTAGCCCGTCCGCCGAATCAGCTCCTCATCCTCACCCCAGACGACATCACGCAACGGCCGGTCCAGGTGCACGTCCAACTCCGCCACCACCACGTCGAAGGCCGAGGCGAACACCGGGAACATCGCGTGCAGGGAGCGACCCATCCCCAGGCGCTGCGCACCCTGACCGGTGAACAGCACCGCCAGCCGCCCGGCCCGGGCCGCCCCCGACAGGACGGTCGCCGCCGCCCCGCCGTCGGCGAGGGTGGCCAGCCCGGCGAGGAATTCGTCGCGGTCGGCGCCGAGCACGGCGGCCCGCTGTTCCAGGGCGGCGCGGCCGGTCGCCAGCGAGTACGCCACGTCCGGCGGCCGCAACTCCGGCCGGACCGACAGATGCCGGTGCAGCCGGGCGGCCTGGGCCCGCAGCGCCATCTCGGAGCGGGCGGAGAGCAGCCAGGGCAGCGGTCCCTGCGTTCCGGCTGCCGGCTTCCCGGGGGTGGTCGGGGGCGGCGGGGCCTGTTCGAGGATGACGTGCGCATTGGTGCCGGAGAGCCCGAAGGAGGAGATGCCGGCCCGCAGCGGATGCCCGTTCGCCGACCACTCGCGGGGCCGGGTCAGCAGCTCGACCGCCCCGGCGGACCAGTCCACCTGCGGCGAGCGCTCCTCGGCGTGCAGCGTCGGCGGCATCAGGCCGTGCCGCATGGCCTGCACGATCTTGATCACGCCGGCGACACCGGCGGCGGCCTGGGTGTGCCCCAGGTTCGACTTGATCGACCCCAGCCACAGTGGACGGTCCGCCGGCCGGTCCTGACCGTAGGTGGCCAGCAGCGCCTGCGCCTCGATCGGGTCCCCGAGGGTCGTACCCGTGCCGTGGGCCTCCACCACGTCCACCTCGGCGGCCGGGACGCCGGCCGACGCCAGGGCGGCCCGGATCACCCGCTGCTGCGACGGACCGTTCGGCGCGAAGAAGCCGTTCGACGCGCCGTCCTGGTTTACCGCCGAGCCCCGCACCACCGCCAGCACCGGGTGGCCGAGCCGCTGGGCGTCGGACAGGCGCTCGACCAGCAGGAAGCCGGCGCCCTCGGCCCAGCCGGTGCCGTCGGCGCCCGCGCCGAAGGAGCGGCACCGGCCGTCCGGGGAGAGGCCGCGCTGCCGGGAGAACTCGATCAGGATCTCGGGGGTGGCCATCACGGTCACGCCGCCGGCGAGCGCCAGCGAGCACTCCCCCGACCGCAGCGCCTGCACCGCCAGGTGCAACGCCACCAGCGACGACGAGCAGGCGGTGTCGACGGCCACCGCCGGGCCCTCCAAGCCCAGCACGTACGACACCCGGCCGGCCGCCGCGCTGCCGCCGGCGGAACTGCCGTACCCGTAGTCGTGGTACATCAGGCCGGCGAAGACGCCGGTGGGGCTGCCCTTGAGCGGGCCCGGATCGATCCCGGCCCGCTCGAACGCCTCCCAGGCGCACTCCAGCAGCAGCCGCTGCTGCGGATCCACCGCGTACGCCTCGTTCGGGCTGATGCCGAAAAAGCCGGCGTCGAAGTCGGCGGCGTCGGGCAGGAACCCGCCGGCCCGGGCGTAGCAGCGGCCGGGGCGGCCCGGCTCCGGGTGGTACAGGTCGTCGGCCCAGCCCCGGTCGGTGGGCAGCGGCGCGATCGCGTCCACCCCGTCGGCGACCAACCGCCACAGCTCCTCCGGCGAGCCGACCCCGCCGGGGAAGCGGCAGCTCATCCCGACGATGGCGATCGGCTCGTCCACCGGGCGCGGCCCGGCCAGGGCGGGCGCGTCGGCGGAGACCCCGCCGAGCAGCGAGTCGAGGTACGCGGCGACGGCGTCGGCGGTCGGGTAGTCGAAGACCAGCGTGGCGGGCAGCCGCAGGTCGGTCGCCGCACCCAGCGCGTTGCGCAGTTCCACCGCCGACAGCGAGTCGAAGCCCAGCTCGGAGAAGGCACGCTCCGGCTCCACCGCCTCGGCGGAGTCGTACCCGAGGACGGCGGCGACCTGGGCGCGGACCAGGTCCCGCAGGGCGCGGAGCCGGTCGGGCCCGGACAGGCCGGCGAACCGCCCGGCGGCGGCCGGGGTGTCGGTGGCCCGGCGCAACCGCCGGGGCGCCCGGACCAGGGCGCGCAGCAGCGCGGGAATCCCGGTGTCGGTGCGCACGGCGGCCGGGTCGATCCGGAGCGGGACGAGGGTGACCGGCCGGTCCCGCAGTGCGGTGTCGAACGCGGCCAGCCCGTCGGCCTCGGTGAGCGCGGGGAAGCCCTGTCGGGCCATCCGTTCCAGGTCGGCGTCGCTGAGCGCGGCACCCAGTCCCGCGTCGGTCCCCCACAGCCCGTACGCCAGCGAGGTCGCCGGCAGTCCCCGCGCGGCCCGATGCTCGGCGAGCGCGTCGAGGAAGACGTTCGCCGCCGCGTAGCCGGCCTGGCCGGCGGCGAGCACCAGCCCGCCCGCGGAGGAGAAGAGCACGAACGCGGACAGGTCCGCCTCGCGGGTCAGCTCGTGCAGGTGCCAGGCACCGTCCACCTTGGGCGCGAGGGTGGCCGCGAGCCGTTCCGGGGTGAGCGTGGCGGCCACGCCGTTGTCGGCGACCCCCGCGGCGTGCACCACGATCCGCAACGGGTGGGCGGCGGGGATGTCGGCCAGCACGGCGGCCAGGGCCTCCCGGTCGGCGGCGTCGCAGGCCGCCACGCGTACCGTCGCGCCGAGCGCGGTCAGCTCGTTGACCAGCGCGTCCACGCCGGGGGCGGCAGGCCCGCGCCGACTGGTGAGCACCAGGTGGCGGACGCCGTGCACGGTGACCAGGTGCCGCGCCACCAGCGCGCCGAGCCCGCCGGTTCCCCCGGTGACCAGTGCCGTGCCGGCGGTCACCTGGTCGCCACCGATCGCGCGGTGGTCGCGCGTGCCGGGGTCCGTCCCGGCGCGTTCGGGCGTACCGGCGTCGGTGGCGGTGTCGCCGGGCGTCGTAGCGGCTGCGGCGGCGGCGGTCCCGGGCGTCGCGGCGTCGGACACCGGGACGAGCCGGGGCACGAACAGGCGGCCGGCGCGCAGCGCCAGCTCCGGCTCGCCCGCCGCGAGGGCCGCCGGCAGCGCGGCCCAGGACTCCGGCCGGCCGTCGGTGTCGGCGAGGACGAACCGTTCCGGGTTTTCCGCCTGCGCCGCCCGGACCAGGCCCCAGACCGGCGCCTGGTCCAACGCCACCCGGTCGTCGGGGCCGGTGACCACGGCCCCCCGGGTGAGCAGCACCAGCCGCGAGTGGGCGAACCGGTCGTCGGCCAGCCAGGCCCGCACGGCCGCCAGCGCCGCCCCGGTCACCTCCCGGACCGCAGTCGACACGTCGCCGTCGCCGGCAGCGAGCGGCAGCAGCACCACCTCCGGTACGTCGGCCGCCGCGCCGACCGCGTCCAGATCGGCGTACGACGGCACTCCCGGCACCGCGACGGCGTCGCCGACCACCGCCCAGCGGGACGGGTCCGGCGCCCCGTCCGGGGTGGCCGCCGACTGCCAGCGCACCCGGTGCAGCACCTGGTCGCGGCCGGCCCGGACGCCGTCGAGTTGCGCGGCGGAGACCGGCCGGGACACCAGCGACCCGACGGTGAGCACCGGCTGCCCGGACGGGTCGGCGACGGTGAGGGTGACGCTGTCCGGGCCGGTGGGCGCCATCCGCAGTCGCAGCGCGGTGGAGCCGACGGCGTGCCGGGAGACGCCGTTCCAGGCGAACGGCAGCAGCGTCGCCCCGGAGCCGTCGTGGTCCTGGAGCAGGGAGGCGTGCATGGCGGCGTCGAGCAGGGCCGGGTGCAGGCCGAACCGGGCGGCGTCCGGGTGCGCCTCGTCGGGCAGGGCCACCTCGGCGTACAGCTCGTCGCCGCGTTCCCAGGCGGCCCGCAGCCCCTGGAACGTCGGCCCGTACGCGTACCCCCGCCCGCGCAACCGCTCGTACGCGCCCTCGGTGTCGAGTGGGGTCGCGCCCGGCGGCGGCCAGGCGGTCAGGTCGACGGACGGCTCGGCGGCGTCGGCGGCGAGCAGCCCGTCGGCGTGCAGCGTCCAGCGGCCGCCGGTGGCCCGGGAGTAGACGCCGACGGTGCGACGCCCGTCGCTGTCGGGATCGCCGAGGACCACCTGCACCATGACGTCGCCACGTTCGGGCAGCACCAGCGGCACGGTGAGGGTCAGCTCGTCGAGACGGTGACAGCCGGCCTCCTCGCCGGCGCGCAGGGCGAGTTCGACCAGGCCGGTGCCGGGCAGCAGCACGGTGCCGAGCACGTCGTGGTCGGCGAGCCAGGGCTGGGCCTGCTGGGACAGCCGGCCGGTGAGGACGAGACCGTCGGCCTGGGCGGTGGCCACGGCGGCCCGCAGCAGCGGATGGTCGACGGGGGTCAGGCCGAGCGCGGCCGGGTCGTCGCCGAGCGCGCCGGCCAGCCAGGACTCGGCGAGGTAGTCGAGGGTGTGCAGCCAGTACCGCTGCCGCTGAAAGGGGTAGGTGGGCAGCTCGACGGTGCGGCCGGTCTGCGGGAGCAGCGGGGTCCAGTCGACGGTGGTGCCGGTGACGTGCAGCCTGGCCAGGGCGCTCAGGGTCTGCCGCTGTTCATCGTGTCCCCGCCTCAGGCTGGGCACGACGGTGACCTTGTCGGTGAGGATGCCCTCGATCATCGGGGTGAGTGCGGCGTCCGGGCCGAGTTCCAGGAAGGTCGTGGCTCCCGCCTCATGCAGGGCGCTGATGCCGTCGGCGAAGCGGACCGCCTCGCGCACGTGGCGCACCCAGTAGTCGGGGTCGGTCAGCTCGGTGGTGGCGAGAGCGCCGGTCAGGTTGGACACGATTGGGAGCTGCGGCTCGGCGTAGGTCAGCTCCGCGGCGACGGCCCGGAACTCGTCGAGCATGGGGTCCATCAGCCCGCTGTGGAACGCGTGACTCACCCGAAGCCGCGTCGTCTTGCGACCTTGCTTGGTGAAGTGCTCCGCCACGTGCAGCACGGCCGCTTCGGGGCCGGAGATCACCACCGACCGAGGGCCGTTGACCGCCGCGATGCCCACACCAGCACCTGCCGCCAGGCCGGTGGCGGTGGCGGTGGCGGTGGCGGTGGCGGCTGAATCGCTTACGACATCAGCTCCAAAGGACCCGACCACCACACCCGGACCCGCCAGCGCCGCCCGCACCTCCTCCTCCGACGCC
This sequence comes from Micromonospora purpureochromogenes, assembly GCF_900091515.1. NCBI lineage: Bacteria > Bacillati > Actinomycetota > Actinomycetes > Micromonosporales > Micromonosporaceae > Micromonospora > Micromonospora purpureochromogenes. The sequence continues at coordinate 4,987,581 of NZ_LT607410.1, forward strand.
TGCACCGCCACCATCGCCCCACCCTCGGGCAACGCCTGCATCAACCGACCCCGCGCCGCCACCAGACGAGCCGCATCCGCCAACGACAACACCCCAGCCACATGCGCCGCGGCCAACTCACCGATCGAATGCCCCGCCACGAAATCGGCCCGCACACCCCACGACTCCACCAGCCGGAACAGGGCCACCTCAACGGCGAACAACCCGGCCTGCGCGTAACCCGTCCGCCGGATCAGCTCCTCGTCATCACCCCAGACGACATCACGCAACGGCCGATCCAGGTGCGCGTCCAGCTCGGCCACCACCGCGTCGAAAGCAGCGGCGAACACCGGGAACACCGCGTGCAGCGAGCGACCCATCCCCAGGCGCTGCGCGCCCTGACCGGTGAACAGCACCGCCAACCGGGCGGTCCCGGCCACACCGGAGACGGCGTTCGGCGTCCGCTCGCCCGCCGCCACCGCGGCCAGTCCCGCCGACAGCTCGGCCGGGTCCGCGCTAAGCACCACCGCCCGGTGGCCGAACCCTGCCCGGCCGGTGACCAGGGTCCGGGCCGCGGCCCCCAGGTCCACCGGCGCGAGGTGCGCGGCGACGCCGGCGAAGCGGTCCGCGAGTTCCCGTAGCGCCGGGTCGGACTTCGCCGACAGCACCCAGGGAACCAGCGACGAGGGCACGTCGGCGTCCGGCTGCGGGGCGGACTCCGGGGCCTGTTCGACGATGACGTGGGCGTTGGTGCCGGAGAGGCCGAACGACGAGATGCCGGCCCGGCGCGGGTGCCCGTCCGCCGGCCACTGGCGTGCCTCGGTCAGCAGCTCGACCGCGCCGGACGACCAGTCCACCTGGGGGGAGCGCTCCTCGGCGTGCAGGGTGCGGGGCATCATCCCGTGCCGCATCGCCTGCACCATCTTGATGACGGCGGCGACGCCGGCGGCGGCCTGGGTGTGCCCGAGGTTCGACTTGATGGACCCGAGCCGGAGCGGCCGGTCGGCGGGCCGGTCCTGCCCGTACGTGGCGAGCAGGGCCTGCGCCTCGATCGGGTCGCCGAGGGTGGTGCCGGTGCCGTGCGCCTCGACGACGTCCACCTCGGCGGCCGGGACGCCGGCCGAGGCGAGGGCGGCGCGGATCACCCGCTGCTGGGCGGGGCCGTTCGGGGCGAAGAAGCCGTTCGACGCGCCGTCCTGGTTGACGGCCGTGCCGCGCACCACGGCGAGCACCGGGTGGCCGAGGCGCTGGGCGTCGGAGAGGCGTTCCACCAGCAAAAAGCCGGCACCCTCGCCCCAGCCGGTGCCGTCGGCGCCCGCGCCGAACGACTTGCACCGGCCGTCCGGGGCCAACCCCCGCTGGCGGCTGAACTCGACGAAGGCCTCCGGCGTCGCCATCACCGCCGCGCCACCGGCGAGCGCCAGGGTGCACTCCCCCGACCGCAGCGCCTGCACCGCCAGGTGCAACGCGACCAGCGACGACGAGCAGGCGGTGTCCACGGTGACCGCCGGCCCTTCCAGCCCCAGCGCGTACGCCACCCGGCCGGAGGCGACCGAGCCGGTGGCGTGGCTGCTGGCGTAGTCGTGGTACATCAACCCGGCGAACACCCCGGTACGGCTGCCGCGCAGCGTGCCCGGGTCGATGCCGGCCCGCTCGAACGCCTCCCACGCGCACTCCAGCAGCAGCCGCTGCTGCGGGTCCATGACGGTCGCCTCGTTGGGGCTGATCCCGAAGAACGCCGGGTCGAAGGCGGCGGCGTCGGTGAGGAACCCGCCCTGCCGGACGTAGCTGGTGTGCGGCCGCTCGCCGGTCGGGTCGTACAGCTCGTCGACGTTCCAGCCCCGGTCGTCGGGGAAGTCGCCGATCGCGTCGACCCCGTCGGCGACCAGCCGCCACAGCTGCTCCGGCGTGCTCACCCCGCCGGGGAAGCGGCAGCTCATCCCGACGATCGCGACCGGCTCGTGGGCGGCCGCGGTGAGCCGCCGGTTCTGCGCGCGCAGCCGCTCGGTCTCCTTGAGCGAGCTGCGCAGCGCGGCGACGAGCTTGTCGTCGGTCATCGAGGGTCTCCCGTCATGAGGTCGTCGAGGTCCTGGTCGCCCAGCGCCATGCTGATCAGGTCGTCGGCGTCCATCTCGTCGATCGAGCGGCCGGTCCCGTCGTCCTCCGTGGCCGGGTCCGGCGTGGGGGCGAGCCCACCGAGTTCGAGCAGCCGGTCCAGCAGCCCGGCCTCCCGCAGCCGGCTCAGCGGGATGCCCTGGAGGACCTCCCGCACCCGGTCCTCGGGCAGCCCGTCGGCCGGCGCCGGGGCGAGCGCGGTGCCCAGTTCCGCGGCGAGGACCCGCGCGTTGGGGTGGTCGAAGATCAGCGTCGCGGGCAGCCGCAGGCCGGTGGCGGTGTTGAGCTGGTTACGGAACTCCACCGCGCTCAGCGAGTCGAAGCCGAGTTCCTGGAACGCCCGGTCCGGGTCGACGTCCTGCGGGCCGGCGTGCCCGAGGATCGCCGCCGCCTGGGTGAGCACGACGTCGAGCAGCGCGGCCTCGCGCTCGTCGGCCGGCAGCGCGGCGAGCCGCCGGGTCAGCGCCGCGGCGTCCGGTCCGGCCCCGCCACCGGCGCGCGCCGGTCGCCGCACCAGGCCGCGGAAGAGCAGCGGCAGGTCGGGTACGCCGGCCAGCGCCGCCAGGTCCAGCGCCACCGGTACGACCACCGCCGCGTCGGTGGCGGCGGCCGTGTCCAGCAGCGCGAGCCCCTCGGCGGGCGTGAGCGGGCGGACGCCGGTCCGCTCGACGCGGGCCCGGTCGCCGGCGGTGAGGTCGGCGGCCATCCCCGCGTCGCCGGCCCAGGCTCCCCAGGCGAGCGACTGGGCGGGCAGGCCGGCGGCCCGGCGGTGCGCGGCGAGCGCGTCGAGGCAGGCGTTGGCGGCGGCGTAGCTGCCCTGGCCCGGGTTGCCGACCACACCGGCGGCGGAGGAGAAGAGCACGAACGCGGTGAGCGGCAGGTCGGCGGTCAGCTCGTGCAGGTGCAGCGCCGCGTCCACCTTGGGGCGGAACACGACGTCGACGCGGTCCGGGGTGAGCGACCCGATCACCCCGTCGTCGAGCACCCCGGCGGAGTGCACGACCCCGGTGAGCGGGTGCGCCGGGTCGAGCCCGGCCAGCAGGGCCGCCACGGCGTCCCGGTCGCCCATGTCGCAGGCGGCGAGCCGGACGTCCGCGCCGAGCGCGGTCAGCTCGGCGACGAGGTCGTCCGCCCCGGCCGCCGCGGCGCCCCGCCGGCTGGTGAGCAGCAGCCGGCGTACGCCGTGCGTGGTGACCAGGTGCCGGGCGACGAGCCGGCCGAGCAGGCCGGTCGCGCCGGTGACCAGCACCGTCCCCTGCCCGGCGAACACGCTGGCCGCCGGGGCGTCCGGGGTGGCCGCGAGCCGGGCGAGCCGGGCGACGTGGACGACGCCGGCGCGGACGGCGACCTGCGGTTCCCCCGTGGCGACGGCCAGGGCGAGCGCTGCCGGGTCGTCCGGGGCGTCGAGGTCGGCCAGGACGATCCGGTCGGGCTGCTCCGACTGCGCGGAGCGGACCAGCCCCCAGACGGCGGCGCCGGCCAGGTCGCCGGCCTCCTCGTCGGCCACCGCGACCGCCCCCCGGGTGACCACCACCAGGCTGGACCGGGCGTTCCGGTCGTCGGCGAGCCAGGTCTGGACCCGTTCCAGGGCCCGGTGGGTCGCCCGGTGCACGGCGGCGGCGTCCCGGCCGGGCTCCGACCGCAGCACCACCACCTCGGGTACGTCCTCGCGGACGTCCTCCCACGCCGCCCAGCGCACCGGGGGCACGGCCACCGGTGCGGCGGGCTGCCAGGCCAGCCGGTACAGCGGTTCCGGCCGGCCGGCGGCGAGCTGGGCGGCGGAGAGTTCCCGCAGGGTGAGCGACTCCACCGAGGCGACCGGCAGACCGGCGGCGTCGGCGATGTCGAGGCGCACCCCGTCGCCGGCCGGGGTGACCCGGACCCGGACGGTGGTGGCGTCGGGCACCGCGACGGTGACGCCGGCGAAGGCGAACGGCAGCCGGACCGGCCCGACCTGGCCGGCGTCGAGGCCGACCGCCTGGAGGCAGGCGTCGAGGAGGGCCGGATGCATCCGGTACCCGTCGTCGGCACCGTTCCCGGTCGGCAGGGCCACCTCGGCGTACACCTGCTCGCCGGCGGTCCACGCGGCGCGCAGCCCCTGGAACGCCGGCCCGTACGCCAGTCCGGCGGCGGCCTGGGCGGCGTACCGTCCGGTGAGGTCGACCGGGACGGCGCCCGGCGGCGGCCACGCGGCCAGGTCGACCGACGGCGGCCGGGTGGCCGGGGCGACGGCGCCGGTGGCGTGCCGGGTCCACGGCTGGTCCGGTCCGCCGTCCCGGGAGTGGACGGTGACCGCCCGGCCGCCCGCCTCGTCGGCCGCGCCGAGCAGCACCTGGACGATGACCCCGCCGCGGTCCGGTACGACCAGCGGCGCCTCGAGGACCAGTTCGGTGAGCCTGTCGCAGCCGAGCTGTCCGCCCGCGCTGAGCGCCAGTTCCACGAAACCGGTGCCCGGCAGAAGGATCGCGTCGCCCACCACGTGGTCGGCGAGCCAGGGCTGAGTGTGCACGGAGAGCCGTCCGGTGAGGACGATGCTGTCCGAGCCGGCGAGGGTGACGGCAGCGCCGAGCAGCGGGTGCCGGGCGACGTCGACCCCGACCGCGCCGAGGTCCCCGTCGGCGGTGCTGGTCCGCTGCCAGTACCGCTGCCGCTGGAACGGGTAGGTGGGTAGGTCGACGGCGCGGGTGGTCTGCGGGAGCAGCGCGGTCCAGTCGACGGTGGTGCCGGTGACGTGCAGCCTGGCCAGGGCGGTCAGGAATTGCCGCTGCTCGTCGTGTCCCCGTCGCAGGCTGGGCACCACGACCGCGTCGGTCACGATTCCCTCGACGAGCGGGGTGAGCGCGGCGTCCGGACCCAGTTCCAGGAACGTCGTCGCTCCCGCCTCATGCAGGGAGGCGATGCCGTCGGCGAAGCGGACCGCCTCACGGACGTGCCGGACCCAGTAGTCGGGGTCGGTCAGCTCGCTGCTCGCCAGGGCACCGGTCAGGTTCGACACGACCGGAAGCTGCGGCTCGGCGTAGGTCAGCTCCGCGGCGACGGCCCGGAACTCGTCGAGCATCGGGTCCATCAACCCGCTGTGGAACGCGTGACTGACCCGCAGTCGGGTCGTCTTCCGCCCCAGCTTGGTGAAGTGCTCGGCCACGTGCAGCACGGCCGCTTCGGGGCCGGAGATGACCACCGACCGGGGACCGTTGACGGCCGCGATGTCCACACCAGCGCCTGCCGCCCCGCCGACGCCGTTGCCGTTGCCGTTGCCGTTGGAGGCCGATTCGTTTACGACATCAGCTCCAAGGGACCCGACCACCACACCCGAACCCGCCAGCGCCGCCTGCACCTCCTCCTCCGACGCCTGAATGGCCACCATCGCCCCACCGGCCGGCAACGCCTCCATCAACCGACCCCGCGCCGCCACCAGACGCGCCGCGTCCGCCAGCGACAACACCCCAGCCACATGCACGGCAGCCAACTCACCGATCGAGTGCCCGGCGACGAAGTCCGACCGCACACCCCACGACTCCACCAGCCGGAACAGAGCGACCTCAACCGCGAACAGCCCCGCCTGCGCGTAACCCGTCCGGCGGATCAGCTCCTCGTCATCACCCCAGATCACCTCACGCAACGGCCGAGCCAGGTGCACGTCCAGCTCCGCCACCACCGCGTCGAAGGCCGAGGCGAACACCGGGAACACCGCGTGCAGCGAGCGACCCATCCCCAGGCGCTGCGCACCCTGACCGGTGAACAGCACCGCCAGCCGACCACCCGGCCGGGCCACGCCGGTGACCACACCGGGAGCGCCGGCGGCCAGGGCGGTCAGGCCGGCGGACAGTTCCGCCGCGTCCGCGCCGAGCACCACGGCCCGGTGGGCGAAGAGCGCCCGTCCGGTGGCGAGCGTCCGGCCCGCCGCCGGCACGTCGGCCGGGTCGATCCGGGCGGCGAGATCGGCCAGCCGTCCGGCGAGGTCGCGTACGGCGGTGTCGGACCGCGCCGACAGCAGCCAGGGCACCGGGCCGTCGACCGGTCGGGGCGTGGACGCGTCAGCGTCGGCGGGCACCTCCTCGATGATCACGTGGGCGTTGGTGCCGGAGAGTCCGAAGGAGGAGATGCCGGCCCGGCGCGGACGCCCGTTCGCCGGCCACTCGCGTGCCTCGGTCAGCAGCTCGACCGCGCCGGCGGACCAGTCGACCTGCGGCGAGCGCTCCTCGGCGTGCAGGGTGCGGGGCATCAGCCCGTGCCGCATCGCCAGGATCATCTTCATCACTCCGGCCACCCCGGCGGCGGCCTGGGTGTGGCCGACGTTCGACTTGACCGAACCCAGCCAGAGCGGCCGGTCCGCCGGACGGTCCTGCCCGTAGGTGGCGAGCAGCGCCTGCGCCTCGATCGGATCACCGAGGGTGGTGCCGGTGCCGTGCGCCTCGACCACGTCCACCTCGGCGGCCGGCACCCGGGCCGCGGTGAGCGCCGCGCGGATGACCCGTTGCTGGGCGGGGCCGTTCGGCGCGGTCAGGCCGTTCGACGCGCCGTCGGAGTTGACCGCCGAGCCACGTACCACGGCGAGGACGGGGTGGCCGTGGCGGCGGGCGTCGGAGAGGCGTTCCACCAGCAGCAGGCCGGCGCCCTCGGAGAAGCCGGTGCCGTCGGCGCCCGCCCCGAAGGATTTGCACCGGCCGTCCGGGGCGAGCCCGCGCTGCCGGCTGAACTCGACGAAGGTGTCGGGGGTGGCCATCACGGTCACCCCGCCGGCGAGCGCGAGCGTGCACTCCCCGGACCGCAGCGCCTGGGCGGCCAGGTGCAGCGCGACCAGCGAGGACGAGCAGGCGGTGTCGACGGTGACCGCCGGCCCCTCCAACCCGAAGGCGTACGCGACGCGGCCGGAGGCGATCGATCCGGTGTTCGTGTTGTCCTGGTAGTCGTGGTACATCACGCCGGCGAAGACGCCGGTGGAGCTGCCCTTGAGGCTGCCCGGGTCGATGCCGGCCCGCTCGAAGGTCTCCCAGGCGCACTCCAGCAGCAACCGCTGCTGCGGGTCCATCGCCACCGCCTCGTTCGGGCTGATGCCGAAGAAGCCGGCGTCGAACTCGGCGGCGTCGGCGAGGAAGCCGCCGGAACGGGAGTAGGTCCGCCCCTCGGCGCCCCGCTCCGGGTGGAAGATGCCGTCGACGTCCCAGCCCCGGTCGGCGGGGAAGTCGCTGATCGCGTCCACCCCGTCGGCGACCAGCCGCCACAGCTGCTCGGGTGAGCCGACGCCGCCGGGGAAGCGGCAGCTCATCGCGACGACGGCGATCGGTTCGTCGGCCGGCCGCGCCGCCGGGGCGTCGGTGGTCGGGGCCGCCTCGCCGGGGGTGAGCACCTCGTCGAGGTGCGCGGCCACGGCGAGAGCCGTGGGGTGGTCGAAGACCAGGGTGGCGGGCAGCCGCAGCCCGGTCACCGCGGTCAGCCGGTTGCGCAGTTCCACCGCCGACAGGGAGTCGAAGCCGAGGTCCTTGAACGCCTGGTCGGGCTGGACGGCGTCCACCGTGGCGTGGCCGAGCACGGCGGCGATCTCGACGCGTACCAGATCGAGGAGGGCCTCGCGGCGCTCGGACCCGGACCGGCCGGCGAGCCGGCGGCGCAGGTCGTGACCGCCGGCCGGCGCGGTCGCGCCGGCTCGCGCGACCGGCCGGGCCGGCGGGACGAGGCCGCGCAGGGCGGCCGGGAGGGGTTGACTGGCGGCTACCGCGCGCAGGGCCGGCAGGTCGAGCTTGACCGGCACCCGCAGCGGATCGGCGGCGTCGAGCGCCGCGGTGAACAGGGCCAGCCCTTCGGTGCGGGTGAGCGGGGGGAAGCCGTTGCGGCCCAGCCGGCGCAGCTCGGCCGCGGTGAGCCGGTCGCCCATCCCGTCGGCCGCCCACAGTCCCCAGGCCAGCGAGACGGCGGGCAGCCCGGCGGCGCGGCGGTGCGCGGCCAGGGCGTCGAGGAAGACGTTCGCGGCGGCGTAGCCGCTCTGGCCGGGCGCGCCGAGCACCCCGGCCGCCGACGAGAAGAGCACGAACATCCGCAGGTCACGGGCGAGTTCGTGCAGGTGCCAGGCGGCGGTCGCCTTGGGGGCGAGAACGGCGTCGACCCGCTCGGGGGTGAGCGCGGCGAGAACGCCGTCGTCGAGCACTCCGGCAGCGTGCACCACCCCGGTCAGCGGACGGGCGGCGGGCACGCTGGCCAGCAGCCGGGTCAGCGCGTCCCGATCGGCGACGTCGCAGGCGGCGACGGTGACGTCGCCACCCAGGTCGGCCAGCTCCGCGACCAGGTCGCGGGCGCCGGGCACGTCGATGCCGCGCCGGCTGGTCAGCAGCAGGTGCCGGACGCCCAGCTCGGTGACGAGGTGCCGGGCGACCAGCGCGCCGAGGCCGCCGGTGCCGCCGGTGACCAGGACGGTGCCGTGCTCGTGCGGCGCGGCCGGGGTCACGGCCTCCGCCGCGCGGACCAGCCGCGGCACGCGGATCTCGCCGCCGCGCAGCGCCGCCTCCGGCTCGCCGCAGGCCAGCGCCGCGGGCAGGCAGCGACCCGATTCGACGGTACGGTCGACGTCCAGCAGCGCGAACCGGCCCGGATGCTCGGCCTCCGCCGCCCGGACCAGGCCCCACAGGGGCGCGGTGGCGAGGTCCACCTCGCCGGCGGCCACCGGTACGGCCGCCGTGGTGACCAGCACCAGTCGGGCCGCGCCGAAGCGGGCGTCGGCGATCCAGTCCTGGGTCAGCCGCAACGTCCACGCCACCGCCGCGCGCAGTCGCGCCGGCACGTCGTCTCCGGTGAACGACGGCACGGTGACCAGCACCCGGTCGGGCAGCGGGGCACCCGCGTCGACGGCATCGGCGAGCGCGGCGAGGTCGAGGTGGGCCGGCAGCTCCGCCGCGCCCGCCGGTGGCGTACCGACCAGCACGACCGACCCGGTCCCGGCCGGCGGGGCGGGCGTGGTCAGCGGCGCCCAGTCGAGCCGGTACATCGCCTCGGGCCGGGCGCCGGGGTCGAGCTGGTCGACGCTGACCGCGCGGTAGTCCAGCGAGTCGACGGTGAGCACCGGCTGCCCCGCCGCGTCGGCCACCGTGACGGTGGCGCTGCGGGGGCCGCGGCGGGTGATGCGTACCCGCAGCGCGGTCGCGCCGGCGGCGTGCAGGGACACCCCGCTCCAGGAGAAGGGCAGCAACGCGTCCCCGGTCGACGGGTCGGCGGCGTCGCGGTCGGCGGCGTCGAGCAGGGCGGCGTGCAGGCCGGCGTCGAGCAGCGCGGGGTGCAGGCTGAAGCGGGCGGCGTCCGGCTGGGCCGGCTCGGGGAGCACGACCTCGGCGTACACCTCGTCGCCGTGCCGCCAGGCCGCCCGCAGGCCCTGGAACGTCGGCCCGTACGCGTAGCCGTCGGCGAGCAGCCGCCGGTAGCCGTCGTCCACCGGAAGCGGGCTCGCGCCGGCCGGCGGCCAGGCGTCCAGCGGCGCGCCCGGTGCGGGTACGGACGCCGAGAGCAGCCCGGTGGCGTGTGCCGTCCAGGCGTTGTCCTCGGCGTCGTCCCCGGAGTAGACGGCGACGGTACGGTTGCCGGCCTCGTCGGCCCCGCCGACGACCACCCGCAGCACGACCGCCGCGCGGTCGGGCAGCGGCAGCGGCGCCTGGAGGGTCAGCTCGACCAGGTGCGGGCAGCCGACCCGGTCACCGGCGTGCACGGCCAGGTCGACCAGGGCGGCGCCGGGCAGCAGCACCGTCCCGGCGACGGCGTGGTCGGCGAGCCACGGGTGGGTGGCGAGCGAGACCCGTCCGGTCAGCACCACCTCGCCGGAGTCCGGTACGACCACCTCGGCGCCGAGCAGCGGGTGGCGCAGCGCGGCCAGGCCGGCGGCGACCACCTCGCCGTCGCCCGCCCCGGCCCACGCGTCGGCCCAGTACTCCCGCGCGTCGGCCCAGTAGCGCTGCCGCTGGAACGGGTAGGTGGGCAGCTCGACGCGGGTGCCGGTGAGCAGTGCGGTCCAGTCGACGGTGGTGCCGGTGACGTGCAGCCTGGCCAGGGCGGTCAGGGCTTGCCGGTGCTCGTCGTGTCCCCGGCGCAGGGTGGGGATCGTCGTGGCGTCGTCGGGAAGGATGCCCTGGATCATCGGGGTGAGCGCGGCGTCCGGACCGAGTTCCAGGAACGTGGTCGCTCCCACCTGGTGCAGGGCGGTGATGCCGTCGGCGAAGCGGACCGCCTCCCGGACGTGACGCACCCAGTAGTCCGGGTCGGTCAGCTCACTGCTCGCCAGGGCGCCGGTCAGGTTCGACACGACCGGGAACAGCGGCTCGGCGTAGGTCAGCTCCGCGGCGACGGCCCGGAACTCGTCGAGCATCGGGTCCATCAGTTGGCTGTGGAACGCGTGGCTGACCCGGAGGCGGGTCGTTTTTCGTCCCAGCTTGGCGAAGTGCTCGGCCATGTGCAGCACGGCCGCTTCGGGGCCGGAGATGACCACCGACCGGGGGCCGTTGACGGCGGCGATGTCCACACTGGCGGCACCTGCGGTCCGACTGATGCCGTCACCAATGCCGAAGCCGTTGGCCGCGCCCCGACCAGCGCCAGTGCCGTCGCCGTTGTCGGTGGCGGTGTCGGTGGCGGTTGAGTCGTTTACGACATCAGCTCCAAAGGACCCGACCACCACACCCGGACCCGCCAGCGCCGCCCGCACCTCCTCCTCCGACGCCTGAATGGCCACCATCGCCCCACCCGCCGGCAACGCCTGCATCAACCGACCCCGCGCCGCCACCAACCTTGCGGCGTCCGCCAGCGACAGCACTCCGGCCACGTGCACGGCAGCAAGCTCACCGATCGAATGCCCCGCCACGAAGTCCGGCCGCACACCCCACGACTCCACCAGCCGGAACAGGGCCACCTCAACCGCGAACAACCCCGCCTGCGCGTAACCCGTCCGGCCGATCAGCTCCTCATCGTCACCCCAGACCACGTCACGCAGCGGCCGGTCCAGGTGCGCGTCCAACTCCGCCACCACCGCGTCGAACGCGGCGGCGAACACCGGGAACACCGCGTGCAGCGAGCGACCCATACCCAGGCGCTGCGCACCCTGACCGGTGAACAGCACCGCCAACCGATCACCCGATCGGGCCACGCCGGACACCAGCGTCGGGTCGGGCGTGCCGGCCGCGAGGGCGTCGAGGCCGCGCCGCAGCTCGGTCCGGTCGGCGCCGAGGACGACGGCCCGCCGTTCCCACCGGGCCCGTCCGGTGGCGAGGGACCACCCGATGTCGCCGTCGCGCAGGTCGGGGTGCTCCCCCGCGTACGCGGAGAGCCGCCCGGCCTGGGCCCGCAGCGCCGCCTCCGACCGGGCGGACACCAGCCAGGGCATGAGCGGACCGGCGGCGTCCCGGGCAGGGCTGGCCGGCGCCGGGGTGTCGGCCGGGGCCTGCTCGATGATGACATGCGCGTTGGTGCCGCTGATGCCGAACGACGACACGCCGGCCCGGCGCGGATGCCCGTTCACCGGCCACTGCCGCGCCTCGGTCAACAGCTCCACCGCACCGGCGGACCAGTCCACCTGCGGCGACGGCGCGTCCACGTGCAGCGTCCGGGGCATCGCCCCGTGCCGCATGGCGAGGACGACCTTCATCACCCCGGCCACCCCGGCCGCCGCCTGCGTGTGGCCCAGGTTCGACTTGACGGAGCCCAGCCAGAGGGGCCGGTCGACGGGGCGCTCCCGGCCGTACGTGGCGAGCAGCGCCTGCGCCTCGATCGGGTCGCCGAGGATGGTGCCCGTGCCGTGCGCCTCGACCAGGTCGACCTCGGCGGCCGGGACGCCGGCCGAGGCGAGCGCGGCCCTGATCACCCGCTGCTGTGACGGGCCGTTCGGCGCGGTCAGGCCGTTGGACGCGCCGTCCTGATTGACGGCCGAACCGCGCACCACGGCGAGGACCGGGTGACCGTTGCGGCGGGCGTCGGAGAGCCGCTCGACCAGCAGGAACCCGGCGCCTTCGGCGATGCCGGTGCCGGCCGCGGCGGCGGCGAAGGCGCGGCAGCGGCCGTCCGGCGACAGTGCCCGCTGCCGGCTGAACTCGACGAAGATCTCCGGGGTGGCCATCACGCTGACCCCGCCGGCCAGCGCCAGGTCGCACTCCCCCGACCGCAGCGCCTGCGCGGCCAGGTGCAGCGCCACCAGCGACGACGAGCAGGCGGTGTCGATGGTCACCGCCGGCCCCTCCAGACCCAGCACGTACGCCACCCGGCCGGAGGCCACCGCGCCGGTGCCGCTGTTGGCCGGGTAGTCGTGGTACATCAGGCCGGCGAAGACGCCGGTGGGGCTGCCCTTGAGCGTCGCCGGCTCGATGCCGGCCCGCTCGAAGGTCTCCCAGGCGCACTCCAGCAGCAGCCGCTGCTGCGGGTCCATGCCCAGCGCCTCGTTCGGGCTGATCCCGAAGAACGCGGGGTCGAAGTCGGCGGCGTCGTGGAGGAAGCCGCCGGAGCGGGTGTAGCTGCTGTTCGGCGTGGTGAAGTCGCGGTCGTGGAGCTGGTCGACGTTCCAGCCCCGGTCGGCCGGGAAGTCGCCGATCGCGTCCACCCCGTCGGCGACCAGCCGCCACAGCTCCTCCGGCGAGCTGACCCCGCCCGGGAAACGGCAGCTCATCGCGACGATGGCGATCGGCTCGTCGACCGGCTTCGCCGCCGCCACGGCGGACGCCACGGCGGCGGTGCCGGAGAGCTCGTCGAGCAGGAAGCGGGCCAGCCCGGCCGGTGAGGGGTAGTCGAAGACCGCGGTGACCGGCAGCCGCAGCCCGAGGGTCTGGTTGAGCCGGTTGCGGAACTCGACCGCGGTGAGCGAGTCGAAGCCCAGCTCGCGGAACGCCCGCTCCGGGGCGACGGCGGCGGCGGAGGTGAAGCCGAGCACCAGCGCCACCCGGTCCAGCACCAGGTCGAGCAGCGCCTGCTCGCGGTCCGCCTCGGGCAGCCGGAGCAGCCGGTCCACCAGGGAGCCGGCGTCGGCGCGTACCCCGGCGGCGCTGCGCCGGGCGACCGGCAGCAGGGTACGGAACAGCGCCGGCACGTCGCCCTGGGCGCGTACGGCGGCGAGGTCGAAGCGGACCGGCAGCAGCAGGGCGTCGGGGCGGTCCAGGGCGACGTCGAGCAGGGTCAGCCCCTCGTCGACGGTGAGGCCGATCATGCCGCTGCGGGAGATGCGCGCCCGGTCGACGCCGCCGAGCCGCCCGGTCATGCCGGTGGCCTGCGCCCAGAACCCCCACGCCAGGCACTGGCCGGCGAGCCCGTGGGCCCGGCGGTGCGCGGCGAGGCCGGCGAGGAACGCGTTCGCCGCCGCGTAGTTGCCCTGCCCGGGCGCGCCGATCACGCCGGCCGCGGAGCCGAACAGGACGAACGCGCCGAGGTCCGCGTCGCGGGTCAGCTCGTGCAGGTGCAGCGCCGCGTCCACCTTCGGGGCGAGCACGGCGTCGAGCTGTTCGGGGGTGAGCGAGGCGATGGTGCCGTCGTCGAGCACGCCGGCGGTGTGCACCACCGCGGTCAGCGGCCGTCCGGCCGGGACGTCGGCCAGCACTGCGGCGAGGGCGGCCCGGTCGGTGACGTCGCAGGCGACCTGGTCGATCGAGGCGCCGAGGCCGGTCAGTTCGGCGGCCAGGTCGGCCGCGTCGGGGGCGGCCGGTCCACGCCGGCTGAGCAGCAGCAGGTGGCGTACCCCGTGGGCGAGGACCATGTGGCGGGCGACGATGGCGGCGAGGGTGCCGCTGGCGCCGGTGACCAGCACGGTGCCCGCCGGGTCGATCCGGCCGGCCCGCGGCTCCTCGTCGGTGGCCGGCGCGCGGACCAGCCGGGTCGCGAGCAGGTCACCGTCGCGTCGCAGCAGTTGCGGCTCACCGGCGGCGACGAGGGTCGGCGCCAGGGCCACCGCGTCGGCGACCTCGATGTCCAGGTCGGCGAGGACGATCCGGTCCGGGTGCTCCGACTGGGCGGAGCGGACCAGCCCCCAGACGGCGGCGCCGGCCAGGTCGGTGACGTCCTCGCCGTCGCGGCCGACCGCGCCGCGGGTGAGCACCAGCAGGGTGCTGGCGGCGTACCGGTCGTCGGCCAGCCACTCCTGGAGGTCGGCGAGCACGCGGCGGGTGGTGTCGTGCACCGACGCCGCGTCGGCGCCACCGGTGACCGGCAGCACCACCACGTCGGCGACCTCGCGGGCGTCCCACCGTCCGACCTGGACGGGCGCCGGCGGCGGGGTGGGCACGGGCGTCCAGGCGGTGCGGTGGAGCGCCTCGGCGACGGGCCCGACCGCCGCCGGGGCGAGGTCGGCCGGAAGCGGCCGCAGGACGAGGGAGTCCAGTGAGAGCACCGGCGCGCCGGTGGCGTCGGCGGCGGAGACGGCGACCTCGCCGGCCCGCAGCGGGGTGATCCGCACCCGCAGGCTGGACGCCCCGACCGCGTGCAGGGTGACGCCGGTGAAGGCGAACGGCAGCAGCGCCCGGTCGTCGACGGCGTCGGTGAGGGCGACCGCGTGCAGCGCGGCGTCGAGCAGGGCGGGGTGCAGGTCGGCGCGCTCGGCGTCGGCGCTGGCCTCCTCGGGCAGTTCCACCTCGGCGTACACCTCGGCGCCGGCGCGCCAGGCGGCCCGCAGCCCCTGGAACACCGGCCCGTACGCCAGCCCGGCGTCGGCCAGCTCCGAATAGAGGCCGGCGACGTCCACGGCGGTGGCGCCGGCCGGCGGCCACTGCCGCAGGTCGTCGGCGGGACGGGCGGTGGCCGGCGCGAGCTGGCCGGTGGCGTGCCGCTGCCAGGGCGCGTCGGGGGTGGCGTCCTCGGCCCGGGACCAGACGCTGACCGGGCGGGTCCCGCGCTCCCCCGCCGCGCCGACGGCGACCCGCAGTTGCACGCCGGCACCGTCGGCGAGCACCAGCGGCGCACCGATGGTCAGCTCGCTGACGGCCGGGCAGCCGACCTCGTCGCCGGCGCGCAGCGCCAGCTCGACCAGGCCGGTGCCGGGGACCAGCACGGCGCCGGCGACGGCGTGGTCGGCCAGCCACGGGTGGCTGCCGGTGGAGATGCGTCCGGTGAGCACCACCCCGTCGTCGGCGGGGGTGGCGACGACCGCGCTGAGCAGCAGGTGGTCGGCGGGGCGCTGGCCGGCGCCGGTGACGTCGCCGGCGCCGGTGGCGGCCGCGTCCAGCCAGTGCCGGCGACGCTGGAACGGGTACGTCGGCAGCTGTACCCGCCGCCCCGGCCGCCGGAGGAACAGCGGCAGCCAGTCCACCGCGACGCCGTGCACGTACGCCTCGGCGAGCGAGGCGGCGAAGCGGTCCGGTCCGCCGTCGTCGCGGCGCAGCGTACCGACCACGACGGCCGGGACACCGGCGTCGGTGACGGTCTCCTCGATACCGACCTTGAGCGTCGGGTGGGCGCTGGGCTCGACGAAGACGGTCAGCCCGTCGGCGAGCATCGCCCGGGTGGCGTCGGCGAAGAGCACGGTCTGCCGCAGGTTGGTGTACCAGTAGCCGCCGTCGAGGGCGGTGGTGTCCAGCAGGGCACCGGTGACCGCCGAGTAGAACGGCACCTCCGCGGTGCGGGGTCGGACCGGGGCGAGCAGTTCGGCGAGCCGGTCCCGGATGCCCTCGACGAAGACCGAGTGCGAGGCGTAGTCCACCGGGATCATCCGGGTGCGGATCTCCTCGGCGGCCAGTTCGGCCTGGAACGCGGTGAGGGCGTCCACCTCGCCGCAGACCACCACCGAGCCGGGGCCGTTGACGGCGGCGAGGGAGAGCCGCCCCGCCCAGCCGGCGAGCCGCTCGCGGGCGGCGTCGGCGGGCAGCGAGACCGACATCATCCCGCCCAGGCCGGCCAGCTCGGCGGCGATGACCTGGCTGCGCAGGGCGACCACCCGGGCGCCGTCGTCGAGGGTGAGCGCACCGGCGACGCAGGCCGCCGCGATCTCGCCCTGCGAGTGGCCGACCACGGCGGCCGGCTCGACGCCGTGGCTGCGCCACAGCTGGGCCAGCGAGACCATCACCGCCCAGAGCACCGGCTGCACCACGTCGACCGGGTCGAGGGTGGGCGCGCCGGGCACGCCGCGCAGCACGTCGACCAGGTCCCAGTCGACGAAGGGTGCCAGCGCGTGGGCACACTCGGCGATCTTCGCGGCGAAGACCGGCGACGAGTCGAGCAGTTCGACCGCCATCCCGGCCCACTGCGAGCCCTGACCGGGGAAGACGAAGGCCACCCGGGCGTCGGTGCGGGCGGTGCCGCGTACCAGGTTGGCGGCGTCGCGGTCGTCGGCGAGGGCGGCCAGTCCGGCCAGCAGGGCGGCGGCGTCCGTACCGGTGACGACCGCGCGGTGGTCCAGCGCCGAGCGGCCGGTGACCAGGGCGTGCCCGACGTCGGCCGGGTCGGGCCCGGCCGCGACGGCGGCGAGCCGCGCGGCCTGCGCGCGCAGCGCCTGCGGGTCGCGGGCCGACAGGACCCAGGCGAGGGTACGCCCCGACGGCGCCGGCTCCGGCGTCGTGACCTCGGCCGGCTCCTCCTCGGGAGCCTGCTCGATGATGGCGTGCGCGTTGGTGCCGCTGACGCCGAAGGAGGAGACCCCGGCCCGGCGGGGGCGGCCCAGCTCGGGCCAGGGCAGCGCCTCGGCGAGCGGGCGGACGGTCCCCGGCGTCCAGTCCACGTGCGACGACGGGGTGCCGACGTGCAGGCTCTTCGGCAGCAGGCCGTGCCGGATGGCCTGCACCATCTTGATCACACCGCCGACCCCGGCGGCGGCCTGCGCGTGCCCGAAGTTGGACTTCAGCGAGCCGAGCCAGAGCGGCCGGTCCGCCGGCCGGTCCTGCCCGTACGTGGCGAGCAGCGCCTGCGCCTCGATCGGGTCGCCGAGGGTGGTGCCGGTGCCGTGCCCCTCGACCACGTCGACCTCGCCGGGCGGGAGCTGCGCGTTGGCCAGGGCGGCGCGGATGACCCGCTGCTGGGCCGGCCCGCTGGGTGCGGTGAGGCCGTTGGACGCGCCGTCCTGGTTGACCGCGCTGCCGCGCACGACGGCGAGCACCGGGTGGCCGTTGCGGCGGGCGTCGGAGAGCCGTTCGAGCAGCAGCACGCCGGCGCCCTCGGCCCAACCGGTGCCGTCGGCGTCGTCGGAGTACGCCTTGCAGCGGCCGTCGGGGGCGAGCCCGCGCTGACGACTGAACGCCACGAACGGCGCCGGGGTGGACATCACCATCACCCCGCCGGCCAGCGCGAGGGTGCACTCGCGCCGGCGCAGCGCCTGCCCGGCCAGGTGCAGCGCGACCAGCGACGACGAGCAGGCGGTGTCCACGGTCAGCGTGGGCCCCTCCAACCCCAGCGTGTACGCGACCCGCCCGGCGATCACCGAGGCCGCCGCCGCGGTCCCCAGGTACGCCTCGGCCGCCTCCGGTGCGGCGTTGAGCAGGTCGCCGTAGTCCTGGTAGCCGGAGCCGGTGAAGACGCCCACCGGCTTGCCCCGGACGGCGTCGGGGGCGATGCCGGCGCGTTCCAGCACCTCCCAGGAGACCTCCAGCATCAGCCGCTGCTGCGGGTCCATCGCCGCCGCCTCGCGCGGGGAGATGCCGAAGAAGGCGGCGTCGAACTCGGCGGCCTCGGCGAGGAAGCCGCCCTCGGCGACGTAGCTGGTGCCGATCCGGTCGGGGTCGTCGGCGAGCAGCCGGGCGAGGTCCCAGCCCCGATCGGTGGGGAGCGGGCCGACCGCGTCCACGCTGCCGGCCACCAGGTCCCAGAGCTGCTCCGGGGTCCGCACGTCCCCGGGGTAGCGGCACGCCATCGCGACGATCGCGATCGGGTCCCGCTCGACGCCCTCGACCTCCTGGAGCCGCTGGCGGGTCTGCGTGAGATCCGCCGTCACCCGCTTCAGGTAGTCGAGAAGCTTGCCGTCCTCCGCCATGCCCGTCCTCACCCCTGCGCGGTCAGCGCAACCCGAGTTCGTTGTCGATGAAGTCGAAGATCTCGTCGGCGGTCGCCGCCTCGCCGAGCCGGTCGTCGCCGGCGGAGGGATCGACCAGGCCGATCAGGGCGCGCAGCCGGGCGGCGAGCGCGGGCCGGTCGGCGTCGTCCTCGGGCAGCGCGGCGAGGGACGCCTCCAGCCGGTCCAGGTCGGCCCCCGGCCCGGTCGTCGCGTCGCCGGCGCCGACGCCCAGTTCCGCACCGAGGAACTCCGCCACGGCGGCCGGCGTCGGGTGGTCGAAGACCAGCGTGGCGGGCAGCGCCTGGCCGGTGGCGGCGGTGAGCCGCTGCCGCAGGTCCATCGCGGCGACCGAGTCGAAGCCCAGCTCGGCGAAGGGGCGGGCGGGGTCGAGGGCGGCCGCGCTGTCGTAGCCGAGCAGCGCGGCCACCTCGGCGCGGACGGTGTCCAGCAGGGCCCGCGCCCGCTGGGCCGGCGGCAGCCCGGCGAGCCGGTCGGCCAGCCCGGTCGGGGCGTTCGTGGTGTCGCCGGCGACCGCCTTGGCCACCTCGGGCAGCGCGTCGAGCAACGGCCGCCGCCGGGCCATGGTGTAGACGGGGGCGAAGCGCGACCAGTCGATGTCGGCGACGACGAGGTCCCCGGCGTCGGCCCGGTACGCCTCGGGCAGCGCGGTGATCGCCAGCTCCGGTCGCATCGGCGGCGCGCCGAGGCGGCGCATCCCGGCGGCCAGGTCGGCGTCGACCATGCCGCTGTCCCAGGAGCCCCAGGCGATCGAGGCGGCGGCGAGGCCCCGGGCTCGGCGGCGGGCGGCGAGCGCGTCCAGGTAGGCGTTGGCGGCGGCGTAGCCGGCCTGCCCGGCGCTGCCCCAGACGGCGGCGCCGGAGGAGAAGAGCACGAACGCGTCCAGCTCGGTATCGGCGAGCAGGTCGTCGAGGTGGGCGGCGCCGGCCACCTTGGCGGCGGCCACGTCGGCGATCTCGGCGAGGGTCAGCTCCCCGACCGGCGCGATGCGCTGCATGGCCCCGGCGGCGTGCACCACGGCAGTCAGCGGCCACCGGGCGGGCAGCCCGTCGAGCAGGTCCCGGAGCTGGTCGCGGTCGGCGACGTCGCACGCGGCGAGGGTCACCTCGGCGCCGAGGCCGGTCAGCTCGGCGGCCAGCGCCTCCGCGCCGGGGGTGTCCCTGCCGCGCCGGCCCACCAGCACCAGATGCTCGGCCCCGGCCCGGGCCAGGGCGCGGGCCACGTGCGCGCCGAGGCCGCCGGTGCCGCCGGTGACCAGCACGCTGCCGCGCGGCCGCCACGACGGCGGCGCCACCGGCCGGGCGGCCCGGACCATCCGGCGGGCGCGCACCCCGCCGTCGCGGATGGCCACGTGGTCCTCGCCGCCGGTGGCGGTGACCAGGGCGCGCAGCCGGCGCAGGGCGGCCGGGTCGGGGAACTCGGGCAGGTCGACCAGCCCGCCCCAGTGCCGGGGCAGGTCGAGGGCGAGGCCGGCGCCGAGGCCGTGCACGGCGGCCTGGGCCGGGTCGGCGGACTCGCTCGGGTCGACGGCGACCGCGCCCGTGGTGAGGCACCAGATCGGGGCGTCGAGCTGGGCGTCGCCGAGCGCCTGGACCAGCGCGACCGTCGCGGCGAGGCCGCGGGTCAGCGCCGGGTGCTCGGGGTGCGGCCGGTCGTCGAGGGCGAGCAGGGAGAGCAGCACCGTGCCGGCGCCGGGCAGCTCGCGCAGCCGGGCGGCGAGGGCGTTCCGGTCGGCGTCGGCCACCGGGAGGCGGACCACCTCGCCGCCGTGCTCGGCCAGGGTGGCCGCGATCATGCCGACGCGCAGGTCGTTGTCGTACCCGTCGGGCACGGCGACCAGCCAGCGGGCCGGCGCCGGACCCGGCTCGGGGTCGGCGACGGACTCCCACACCACCCGGTAGCGCCAGCCGTCCACCGCGGACCGGTCGGCGTGCCGGCGGCGCAGCGCGGACAGGGCGGGCAGCACCTGGCCGAGGGCGGCCGGGTCGACGCCGAGGTCGACGGCGAGGGCGGCGGGGTCGGCGGCGGCGAGGTCGTCGAGGAAGCTCGGGTCGGCGGCGACCGGCTCGGGCGCCTCCCACCAGTACCAGCGGCGCTGGAACTGGTAGGTGGGCAGCTCGACCCGGGCGCCGGGGTGCACCGCCGCCCAGTCGACCGCCGTGCCCCGGGTGTGCGCGCGGGCCAGCGCGGTGACCAGCTCCCGCTCCTCGTCCCGGTCCCGGCGCAGCAGCGGCACGAAGACCCCGTCCCGGCCGTCGCCGACGCAGTCCGGGCCGGTGGCCGAGAGCGCCGCGTCCGGGCCGAGCTCCAGGAACGTGGTGACGCCCTGGTCGGCGAGCCACCGTACGGAGTCGTGGAAGCGGACGGTGCCGCGCACCTGGCGTACCCAGTGCTCCGGGTCGGTCAGCTCGCCGGTGACCGGTTGGCCGGTCAGGGTGGAGACCACCGGCAGGCTCGGCGCGGTGTAGCGCAGCGACCGGGCGACCTCGGCGAAGTCGGTGAGCATGGGTGCCATCAGCGGGCTGTGGAAGGCGTGCGAGACGGCCAGCCGGCGGGTCCGCCGGCCGAGGCCGCGCAGCTGCTCGGCGACGGCCAGCGCGGCCTCCTCCACGCCGGAGACCACCAGGGCCCTGGGGCCGTTCACCGCGGCCAGGTCGACCCGATCGTCGAGCAGCGGCCGGATTTCCTCCTCGGTCGCCTCCACGGCGACCATCGCCCCGCCGGGGGGCAGCGCCCCCATCAGCCGGCCCCGGGCGGCCACCAGCGCCGCCGCGTCGGGCAGGGTGAGCACGCCGGCGACGTGCGCGGCGGCCAGCTCGCCGATGGAGTGCCCGACCAGGTACGCCGGGCGCACCCCCCAGCTCTCCAGCAGCCGGTACAGCGCCACCTCCAGCGCGAAGAGCGCCGGCTGGGCGTACCCGGTGTCGTTCAGCGGGTCGGCGTCGGCGCCCCACACCACCTCGCACAGCGGTCGGGCCAGGTGCTCATCGAGGGCGGCGACGGCGGCGTCGAACGCGTCGGCGAAGGCCGGGAAGGCGACGTGCAGCTGCCGTCCCATGCCGGGGCGCTGGGCGCCCTGCCCGGTGAAGCAGAAGGCGGTGCGGCCGTCGACGCGTACCGCGTCGCGGACCAGGTGTGCGGCGGCGGTGCCGTCGGCGAGCGCGGCCAGGCCGGCGCGGAGCGCGCCGTGGTCGCCGCCGATGACGGCGGCCCGGTGCTCCAGCGCGGCGCGGGTGGTGGCCAGCGAGTACGCCACGTCGGCCGGGGCCTGGTCGGCGTGCTCCTCCAGGTGGCCGGCGAGCCGGCGGGCCTGCGCCCGCAGCGCCGGCTCGTCCCGCCCGGAGACCAGCAGCGCCACCGGCCGCGCCGGCAGAGTCCCGGCGTCGTCCCGCGCTGAGGCCGCGTCGTCGCGGGCAGGGGCGGCGGTGCCCTGGACGGGGGCGGGCTCGGCGGGCGGCTCCTCGACGATGACGTGGGCGTTGGTGCCGCTGAGGCCGAACGCGGAGACCCCGGCCCGGCGGGGGCGGTCGCCACGCGGCCAGGGCCGGGCCTCGGTGAGCAGCCGCACGTTGCCGATGGACCAGTCCACGTTGGGGGTCGGTTCCTTGACGTGCAGGGTCTGCGGCAGCGTGTCGTGCCGCATCGCCGCCAGCATCTTGATGATCCCGCCGACCCCGGCGGCGGCCTGCGCGTGCCCGACGTTGGACTTGAACGAGCCCAACCAGAGCGGCCGGTCCGCCGGCCGGCCCTGCCCGTACGTGGCCAGCAGCGCCTGCGCCTCGATCGGGTCGCCGAGGGTGGTGCCGGTGCCGTGCGCCTCGACGGCGTCGACCTGGTCGGCGGTGAGCTGCGCGGCGGCCAGCGCGGCCCGGATCACCCGCTGCTGGGCCGGCCCGTTGGGGGCGGAGAGGCCGTTGCTGGCGCCGTCGGAGTTGACCGCGCTGCCCCGGACCAGCCCGAGCACCGGGTGACCGTGGCGGCGGGCGTCGGCGAGGCGTTCCAGCAGCAGCAGGCCGATGCCCTCGCCCCAGGCGGTGCCGTCGGCGTCGGCGGAGAACGACTTGCACCGGCCGTTCGGGGCCAGCCCCCGGTCCTGGCTGAACCCGACGAACGAGTCCGGGGTGGACATCACCGTCACCCCGCCGGCCAGGGCCAGGCCGCACTCGCCGGCCCGCAGCGCGTGCGCGGCCAGGTGCACCGAGACCAGCGACGAGGAGCAGGCGGTGTCCACGGTGACCGCCGGGCCCTCCAGGCCCAGCGCGTACGCGACCCGGCCGGAGGCGACGCTGGCCAGGCTGCCGACGCCCTTGGCGGCGTAGTCGTGGTAGACGAGGCCGGCGAAGACGCCGGTGGCGCTGCCCTTGAGCGAGGCGGGGTCGATGCCGGCCCGCTCGACGACCTCCCAGGCGGTCTCCAGCAGCAGCCGCTGCTGCGGGTCGGTCTCCCGCGCCTCCCGTGGGCTGATCTTGAAGAAGTCGGCGTCGAACTCCCCCGCGTCGTGCAGGAACCCGCCGTTGACGCAGTACGTCCGCCCGGGCGTGGCCGGCTCCGGGTCGTACAGGCCGGCGACGTCCCAGCCCCGGTTCTGCGGGAACCCGCTGATCGCGTCGCCGCCGGAGGCGACCAGCTCCCACAGGTCGTCGGGGGTGCGGACACCGCCGGGGAACCGGCAGGCCGCGGCGACGATCGCGATGGGTTCGTGCCAGCGCTGCTCGGCGTCGTGCAGCCGCCGCCGGGTCTGCTGGAGATCAGCCGTGGCGCGCTTGAGGTAGTCGCGCAGCTTGTCGTCGGTCGCCATCGCCGCTCAGCCCATCCCCAGGTTGTCCAGCACCGCGAACAGTTCGTCGTCGGTCGCCGTGGCCAGGTCGTCGTCCGCGCCGTCCGGTCCGGCCGGGTCGTGCCGGGTCCGCCATTCGCGCAGCACCGCCTCCAGCCGGGCGGTGACCCGGGCCGGGTCGCCGTCGGTGGGGCCGGCGAGCACCGCCGCGAGCCGGTCCAGTTCGGTCAGCACCGGGTCGTCCCCGGCGACGTCCCGCGCGCCCAGCTCGGCGGCGAGGTGGGCGGCGAGCTCCCGCGAGGTCGGGTAGTCGAAGACCAGCGTCGGCGAGAGCCACCGCCCGCACGCCTCGCTGAGCGTCCTGCGCAGCTCCACGGCGGCCAGCGAGTCGAAGCCGAGGTCCTGGAAGGCCCGGTCCGGCTCGACCGAACGCCAGTCGGGGTGGCCGAGGACGGTGGCGACGTGGGTGCGGACCAGTTCCAGCAGGAAGCGGTCCCGCTGGTCGTCGGGGAGCCCGGCGAGCCGCTGCGCCAGGTCGGGACCGGTCGGCGCGGCGCGGCGGGCCGGTACCCGGACCACCTGACGCAGCAACGCCGGCAGCGTGTCGGCGGTGGCGCGCAGCGCGGCGACGTCGAGGCGTACCGGGACCAGGGCGGGGGTGGCCTGCCCGAGCGCCCGGTCGAGCAGGGCCAGTCCCTCGGCGATGCCGAGCGGGTGCAGGCCCATCCGGTCCAGCCAGGGTGGCCCGGCCGCCCACGCGCCGAAGGCGAGAGCGGTGGCGGGCAGCTCGCGGGCGGCCCGGTGGGCGGCGAGCGCGTCGAGGAAGGTGGCCGCTGCCGCGGTGGCCGGCCGGCCGGCGCCGAACATCAGCCCGGCGGCCGAGGAGACCAGCACGAACGCCGCGAGGGGCCGGTCGGCGGTCAGCTCGTGCAGGTGCCAGGCCGGGTCGACGGTGGCGCGCAGGGCGGCGGCGAACGCCTCCGGCGCGGTGGTGGCGAGCAGGCTCTGCTCGCGTACGGCGGGGGCGTGCACGACGGCGGTGAGCGGGTGCTTCCCGGGGATCGAGTCGAGCAGCGCGGCCACCGCGTCCCGGTCGGTCAGGTCGCCCGCGGCGACGGTCACGTCGGCGCCGAGTCCGGCCAGCTCGGCGAGGAGGTCCTTGTCGGCGTCCTCGGCGGGGTCGACGGCGAGCAGCAGGTGGTCGATCCGGTGCTCGGCGACCAGGTGTCGGGCGATGGCCGCGCCGGGTCCGCCGGTGCCGCCGGTGACCAGCACCGTGCCGTCGGTGTCCCAGCGCGGTGGCGCGCCGGCCCCGGCGGAGGCCCTGGTCAGCCGGGGCAGCAGCGCACGGCCGTCGCGGACGGCCAGCTCCGCTTCGCCGTACGCGAGCAGCGCCGGCAGGGCCACGCAGGAGGGTCCGCTGCCGTCGGTGTCGACGAGTACCAGCCGCCCCGGCTGCTCGGACTGGGCGGCGCGGACCAGCCCCCACACTGGCGCGAGCACCAGGTCGGCGGGCAGCTCCCCCGCCCCCACGGCGCCCTGGGTGAGCAGCACCAGCCGGGTCCGGGGCAGCCGGCTCTGGGCCAGCCAGTCCCGCAGCGTGCCGAGCAGGCCGGTGAGCAGGGCGCGAACCGCCTCCGGCCCCTGCCCGGCGGGGGTGGCCGGGGCGTGCAGCACGTACGCCGGTTCCGGCGCCCCGGCGTCCACGGCGGCGAGCAGCGCGGCCAGGTCGGGGTACGCCGCCGCGTCGGGAACCACCCCGAACGGGTCCTCGCCGAGCACCGCCCAGGCCACCGGCGCGGCGTCGGGGGCGACCTCGGGCGCGGGCACCCAGTCGAGGCGGAGCAGGCTCTCGTCGCCGGCGCCCGTGACGGCGGCCAGTTCGTCGGGGCCGACCAGCCGACTCTCCAGGTGCCCGACGGTGAGCACCGGGCGGCCGTCGGCGTCGGTGGCGGTCAGCGTGACCCCGCCGCCGACCGGCACCAGGTGTACGCGCAGCGTGGCCGGGGCGGCGGCGTGGCGGGTGACGTCCCGCCAGACCGACGGCTGGACCGGTCCGGCCGCATCGTCGAGGCGGTGCGGGTGCAGGGCCGCGTCGAGCAGCGCGGGATGCGCCTCGTGGCCGTCGGCGGTGGCCCCCTCGGGCAGGCTCACCTCGGCGAACAGCTCGGCGCCCCGTCGCCACACCGCCCGCAGGCCCTGGAAGGTCGGGCCGTACCCGTAGCCGTGGCGCAGCAGGCCGCGGTGGACGTCCTCGACGTCCGCGCGGACCGCGCCCGGGGGTGGCCAGGCGGCCGGCGGCGGGGTGGGGGTGGGTCCGCCGGGGGCGAGCACGCCGGTGGCGTGCCGGGTCCACGGCAGCTCCTCGTCGGCGCCGCGGGTGTGCACCCCGACCGGCCGTGCGCCGTGGTCGTCGGGCGGCCCGACCACCACGCGTACGGTGACCGCCTCGTCGGTGAGGACCAGCGGGGTCTCGGCGGTGAGCTCGACCAGCCGGTCGCAGCCGATCTGCGCACCGGCGTGCAGGGCGAGGTCGAGCAGGCCGGTGCCGGGGAAGACGACCCGGCCGTGCAGGTCGTGGTCGGCCAGCCAGGGCTGCCCCGGCAGCGAGATCCTGCCCGTGAGCACCAGCAGGTCGTCGTCGGGGACGCTCACCTTGGCGCCGAGCAGCGGATGGCCGGTGGCGACCTGCCCGAAGCCGGAGAGGTCGGCGGTGGAGGGCGCGGCGAGCCAGTACCGCTGCCGCTGGAACGGGTAGGTGGGCAGGTCGATCGTGCGGGTGGTCGTGGGGAGCAGCGGCGTCCAGTCGACGGTGGTGCCGGTGACGTGCAGCCTGGCCAGGGCGGTCATGGCCTGGCGGTGTTCGTCGTGTCCCCGCCGCAGGCTGGGGATGGTCGTGGTCTCGTCGGGGAGGATGCCCTCGACCATCGGGGTGAGCGCGGCGTCCGGGCCGAGTTCCAGGAACGTCGTCGCGCCTGCCTGGTGCAGGGCGGTGATGCCGTCGGCGAAGCGGACCGCCTCCCGGACGTGCCGGACCCAGTAGTCGGGGTCGGTCAGCTCGCTGCTCGCCAGGGCGCCGGTCAGGTTGGACACGATTGGGAGCTGCGGCTCGGTGTAGGTGAGGCTTGCCGCGACGGCCCGGAAGTCGTCGAGCATCGGGTCCATCAGCCCGCTGTGGAACGCGTGGCTGACCCGCAGCCGCGTCGTCTTCCGCCCCAGCCTGGTGAAGTGCTCGGCCACGTGCAGGACGGCGGCTCCGGGGCCGGAGATGACCACCGACCGGGGGCCGTTGACGGCCGCGATGTCCACACCGGCGGCACCTGCTGCCCGACTGTTGCCGTCGCCAATGCCGAAGCCGCTGGCCGCGACCCGACCAGCGCGAGTGCCGGTGCCAGTGCCAGCGCGGGCGCCGTGGCCGTCGGCCGGGACGGCGCCGGGGCCGGTGCCGTTGACCGCGACCGAATCGGAGCCAGTGCCGGTGCCGGTGCCGGTGGAAGCTGAATCGTTTACGACATCAGCTCCAAAGGATCCGACGACCACACCCGGACCCGCCAGCGCCGCCCGCACCTCCTCCTCCGACGCCTGCACCGCCACCATCGCGCCGCCCTCGGGCAACGCCTGCATGAACCGACCCCGCGCCGCGACCAACCGAGCCGCATCCGCCAGCGACAACACCCCAGCCACATGCGCGGCAGCCAACTCACCGATCGAATGCCCGGCGACAAAGTCCGGCCGCACGCCCCACGACTCCACCAGCCGGAACAACGCCACCTCGACGGCGAACAAGCCGGCCTGCGCGTAACCCGTCCGGCGGATCAGCTCCTCGTCATCACCCCAGACCACCTCACGCAACGGCCGATCCAGGTGCACGTCCAACTCCGCCACCACCGCATCGAAAGCAGCGGCGAACACCGGGAACACCGCGTGCAGCGAGCGACCCATCCCCAGGCGCTGCGCGCCCTGACCGGTGAACAGGACCGCCAACCGACCGGCCCGGGGCGTGCCGACCACCGTGTGCGGCGCGGTCTCGCCGGTCGCCAGGGCGGCCAGGCCGGCGGAGAGTTCCGCCGGGTCCGCGCCGAGCACCACGGCCCGCTGGGGGTGCAGCGCCCGGCCGGTCGCCAGGGCGCGAGCCGCCGCAGCCGCGTCCACCGGGTCCATCGACCCGGCGACCTCCGCCAGCCGACCGGCGAGGGCCCGCAGCGCCGGTACCGACCTCGCGGACACCAGCCACGGCAGCGCGCCGGTCACCCCGGAGTCCGCGCCAGGGCCGTCCCCGCCGGGGCCGGACGCACGGGTCCGCGCGTCGTCCGGTGCCTGCTCGATGATGACGTGGGCGTTGGTGCCGCTGATGCCGAACGACGACACCCCGGCCCGGCGGGGGCGGCCGTCCACCGGCCACTCGTGCGCCTCGCTCAACAGCTCCACCGCGCCGGCCGACCAGTCCACCTGCGGCGAGGACTCCTCGACGTGCAGGGTCCGGGGCAGCACCCCGTGCCGCATCGCCAGGACCATCTTGATCACGCCGGCGACACCGGCGGCGGCCTGGGTGTGGCCCAGGTTCGACTTGATCGACCCCAACCACAGCGGCCGGTCGGCGGGCCGGTCCTGACCGTAGGTGGCCAGCAGCGCCTGCGCCTCGATCGGGTCCCCGAGGGTCGTACCCGTGCCGTGGGCCTCGACCACGTCCACTTCGGCGGCCGGCACGCCGGCCGACGCCAGGGCGGCCCGGATCACCCGCTGCTGCGACGGACCGTTTGGGGCGGTGAGCCCGTTCGACGCGCCGTCCTGGTTTACCGCCGAGCCCCGCACCATTGCCAGGACCGGGTGCCCGTTGCGGCGGGCGTCGGAGAGCCGCTCGACCAGGAGTAGGCCGACGCCCTCGGAGAAGCCGGTGCCGTCGGCGCCCGCGCCGAACGAGCGGCACCGGCCGTCCGGGGAGAGGCCCCGCTGCCGGCTGAACTCCAGGATCACCTCCGGGGTGGCCATCACGGTCGCCCCGCCCGCGAGGGCCAGCGAGCACTCCCCGGCGCGCAGTGCGCGGACCGCCCAGTGCAGCGCGACCAGCGACGACGAGCAGGCGGTGTCGACGGTGACCGCCGGCCCCTCCAGCCCGAGCGCGTACGCGATCCGGCCGGAGGCGATGGAGCCGGTGGCGGTGCTGCCGGCGTAGTCGTGGTACATCAGGCCGGCGAAGACGCCGGTGTCGCTGCCGCGCAGCGTGGCCGGGTCGATGCCGGCGCGTTCCAGGGTCTCCCAGGCGCACTCCAGCAGCAGCCGCTGCTGCGGGTCCATCGCCACGGCCTCGTTCGGGCTGATCCCGAAGAAGTCGGCGTCGAACTCCCCCGCGTCGGCCAGGAACCCGCCCGCCCGGGTGTACGTACGCCCGGCCAGTCCCGGCTCGGGGTGGTACAGGCCGTCGGTGTCCCAGCCCCGGTCGGTAGGGAAGCCGGAGATGGCGTCCACCCCGTCGGCGACCAGCCGCCACAGTTCCTCCGGCGAGCCGACCCCGCCGGGGAAGCGGCAGCCCATTGCGACGATCGCGATCGGCTCGTCGGCGACCGCCGGCGCCGTCACGACCGGCGTGGTCGGGTGGGCCGCGCCGAGCAGCGTCGCGGCGAGGTGGGCGGCGACCGCCGAGACGGTCGGGTGGTCGAAGACCAGGGTGGCGGGGAGCCGCAGGCCGGTCGCCGCGTTGAGCCGGTTGCGCAGCTCCACCGCGGTCAGCGAGTCGAAGCCGAGTTCCTTGAGGGCGCGGCCGGCGTCCACGGCGTCCGGGGTGGCGTGGCCGAGGACCCCGGCGACCTCGACCCGGACCAGGTCCAGCAGGGTGCGGCGGCGGTCCTCCTCGGGCAACCGCAGCAGCCGGTCGGCCAGCGAGGCGGCGCCGGCACCCCGGTGGGCCTGCCGGCGGGGCACCCGGACGAGGTCGCGCAGCACGGCCGGCAGCGCCCCGGAGGTGGCCTGGGCGCGCAGGCCGGCCGGGTCCAGCCGGAGCAGCACCGGCGCGGTGACGTCGCCGGCCAGCGCGGCGTCGAGCAGGGCCAGGCCGTCGGCCGCGGAGAGCGCGTCGAAGCCCTGCTGGCGCAGCCGGCGCAGCGCCGTCTCGTCGAGGTGCCCCGTCATCCCGGTGCCGCCGGCCCAGAGCCCCCAGCCCAGCGAGTGGGCGGGCAGGCCCCGGCCGCGGCGGTGCGCGGCGAGGGCGTCCAGGAAGAGGTTCGCGGCGGCGTAGTTGGCCTGGCCGGCCGGGGCGAGCACCCCGGCGGCCGAGGAGAAGAGGCAGAACAGCGCCAGGTCGGCGTCGCGGGTCAGCTCGTGCAGGTGCCAGGCGGCGTCGACCTTCGGCGCCAGCACGGCGTCCATCCGCTCGGGCGTCAGCGACTGCACGAGGCCGTCGTCGAGCACCCCGGCGGCGTGCACCACCCCGGTCAGCGGGTGCGCGGCGTCGACGGCGTCGAGCAGGGCGCGCAGCGCCACCGGGTCGGCGGCGTCGCAGGCGGCGACGGTGACCCGCGCGCCGAGTTCGGCCAGCTCGGCGCACAGCGCGTCGACGCCGGGGGCGTCCGGGCCGCGGCGGCTGGTCAGCAGCAGGTGCCGCACGCCGTGGACGGCGGCCAGGTGGCGGGCCACCAGGGCGCCGAGGTCGCCGGTGCCGCCGGTGACCAGGACGGTGCCGTCGGGCGCCAGCGCCGGCGGGGCGTCGCCGTTCGTGGGGGCGCGCACCAGCCGGGGTACGGCCGCCGTGCCGGCCCGCAGCGTCACCTCGGGCTCGCCGAGGCGCAGCACGGCCGGCAGCGCCGCCAGGGAGGCGGGATCGTCGTCGGCGTCGACCAGCAGGAAGCGCCCCGGGTGCTCGGCCGCGGCGGCCCGGAGCACGCCCCGCACCGGCGCGGTGGACAGGTCGTCGTCGGCGTCGGGCAGGAGCGCCACCAGCGTCGCGCCGGCCCACCGCTCGTCGGCCAGCCACTCCTGGACGACCCGCAACGCCCGCCGGGCCGCCGCGTGCGCGGCGTCGACCACGTCGCCGGTTCCGGCGGTGACCGGCCAGAGCACCACCTCGGGTACGGCGACACCGGCGCCCAGGTCGGCCCGGAGCGCGGCCAGGTCGGGGTGGCTGGTGGCGGGCGCGCCGATCGGCGGGTCCGCGCCGAGCACCGCCCAGCCGTCGAACGAGCCGACGCCCACCGCCAGGTCGACCGGTCGGCGGTGCAGGCGCAGCGGCTCCACGGCCGGGGCACCGCCGGCGGCGGCCAACTGCTCGGCGGCGACCGGGCGGGCCACCAGCGCGCCGACCGAGATCACCGGTGCGCCGGCCGGGTCGACCGCCTCGATCGTGGCCCGGTCCGGCCCGAGGCGCCGCACCCGTACCCGCAGCACGGTGGCCCCGACGGCGTGCAGGGTGACATCGGTCCAGGCGAAGGGCAGCAGGGTGTCCCCACCCGCGTCCTCGATCACGCCGGCGTGCAGGCAGGCGTCGAGCAGCACCGGGTGCACGCCGAACCGGTCGGCGTCCGGCTGGGCCGCCTCCGGCAGGGTCACCTCGGCGAAGAGGTCGTCGCCGTGCCGCCAGAGCCCGGTCAGGCCCTGGAACGCCGGGCCGTAGCCGTAGCCCCGCCCGGTCAGCCGGGCGTACCCGTCGCGGATGTCGACGGCGGTCGCGTCGCGCGGCGGCCAGTCGCCCGGGGCGGCGGCAGGGGCCGGGGCGGCGGGCGCCAGCAGTCCCTCGGCGTGCCGGGTCCACGGCCGGTCGGAGTCCTCGGGGCGGGAGTGGACGCTGACCGGGCGCGCGCCGTCGGCGGCGGGGGCGCCGACGACGACCTGGAGCGCGACGGCGCCGCGTTCGGGCAGCACCAGCGGCGCGCCGAGGGTCAGCTCCGCCACTGCTGGCAGGTCGACCTGCTCGCCGGCGTGCAGCGCCAGCTCCACCAGGGCGGCGCCGGGGAGCACCGGCCGGCCGTGGACCTCGTGGTCGGCGAGCCAGGGTTGCCGGGTCACCGAGAGCCGGCCGGTGAGCAGCAGCCCGTCGCCGTCGGCGGGCCGGACCAGTCCGGTCAGCAGCGGGTGGCCCGGGGCGCCCTCGCCGGCGCCGGTGGTGCGCCCGGTCGGGTTCTTCCAGTAGCGCCGCCGCTGGAACGCGTAGGTGGGCAGGTCGACGACCCGGCCGCCGGCGAGGAAGCCGGCCCAGTCCACCGGCGCGCCGTGCACGTACGCCTCGGCGAGCGAGGTGGCGAAGCGGCGCAGCCCGCCGTCGTCGCGGCGCAGCGACCCGATCGGTACGGCGGTGACGCCGGCCGCCTCGGCGGTCTCCTGCACGGCGGAGGTGAGCACCGGGTGGGCGCTGGACTCCACGAACACGCGGTGCCCGTCGGCGAGCAGCGCCCGGACGGCCTCGGAGAAGCGGACGGTCTGGCGCAGGTTGCGGTACCAGTAGTCGGCGGTCACCGTGGCGGTGTCCAGCGGCCCCCCGGTGACCGTGGAGTAGAAGGCCACCCCGGCGGTACGCGGGCTGACCGGGGCGAGCGCCTCGATCAGCTTCTCCCGGATGCCCTCGACGTAGTGCGAGTGCGAGGCGTAGTCGACGGCGATCCGGCGGACCTGCACGCCGTCGGCGGTCAGCTCGGCGTGGAACTCGTCGAGGGCGGTGACCTCGCCGCAGACCACCATGGATGACGGACCGTTGACGACGGCGAGTTGGAGCCGGCCGGCCCACCGCTCCAGCCGGGCCTCGACGGCGTCGCGGGGCAGCAGCACGGACATCATCCCACCGAGGCCGGCGAGTTCCGCGCCGATGAGCCGGCTGCGCAGGGCGACGACGCGGGCGCCGTCGTCGAGGGTGAGCGCGCCGGCGACGCAGGCGGCGGCGATCTCGCCCTGCGAGTGGCCGACCACCGCGGCGGGCCGTACCCCGTGTTCCTGCCAGAGGTGGGCCAGCGACACCATGACCGCCCAGAGCATCGGCTGCACCACGTCGACCGAGTCCCAGAGCGGGGAGTCGGGGTCGCGCAGCACGTCCAGCAGCCGCCACTCGACGTACGGCTCGAGCGCGGTGGCGCACTCGGTGAGCCGGGCGGCGAAGGCCGGCGCCTCGTCGAGCAGCGCCCGGGCCATCCCGGGCCACTGGGAGCCCTGGCCGGGGAAGACGAAGACCGCCCGGGCATCGGGCAGGACCGTGCCGGTGACCACGCCGGGGGCGTCGGCGGCGTCGGCCAGCGCGCGTACCCCGGTCAGCAGCTCGGCGGGGTCCGCGCCGAGCACCACGGCGCGGTGGCCGAGCCGGGCCCGGGTGGTCAGCAGCGAGTGGCCGACGTCCGCCGCCCGCGCGTCGGCGGCCTTTCCCAGGTACGCCGACAGCCGGGCCGCCTGCCCGCGCAGCGCGTCGGCGCCGCGCCCGGAGAGCACCCAGGGCAGCACCGCGCCGTCCCGCGACGGCATCTCCTGGTTCACCGGGTACCACCGCCTGTTCCGATCGCGAGGTGAGCCGTCTGCGGGTGGTGCATGGGTCAGGCCGGGCTGGCCGTGGACCGGGGCGCCGCGTCGACCTTGACGAGGTCGCCGAACTCGGGGAACTGCGCGATGGCCTGCTCGGCGGTGAGCGCCGGCGTACGGGGGCCGCGCAGCACGGCCCAGAGGAAGGCGGGCGTCATCATCCGGGTCATCGGCGCGCAGAGCGACGCCACGTTGAACACGGTGTTGATGACCATGCGGTTGCCGCAGCCGGTCCGGGCGACCCGGGCGGCCATCTTGTTGGCGAACGCGCCGCCGCGCAGCGGCACGTTGGCCCGCACGTGCGGCAGCCCCTGGTCGGTGTTGACGGCGATCTGCCAGGCGCCCTGGTTGATCTTCGCGATCGCGGCCTGCACGTTGCGGGAGAAGCCGGGGCGCAGGCCCCGTACGTCCAGCTCGGTCCGCAGCGCCAGCGCGCACTGCGCGGCGACCGACATGCCGGTGCCGTGCACCGGATTCAGCGCCTGAGCGGCGTCGCCGATCACCAGGAAGCCCTCCGGCACGGGCAGCTTCTCGAAGCGCCGCCGCTGGTCCGGGATGCTCCGGTAGGCGCGGATCGGCCCGGCCGGGCGGGCCTGGGCGATCAGGTCGACGATGATCGGGTGGTGCCGTTCCCGGGCGAACTGCGCGAAGCCCTCCTCGTCGGTGGGGGGCTCGCCGCCCCGACTGCCGAAGAGGCTGAGGATCCAGCGGCCGTTCTCCATCGGCAGCAGCCCGGCGCCCTGGCCGGGGCGGCCGGTGCCCGCCTGCATCTGGATCATCACGCCGGGGAAGTCGTCGCGGGTGCCGGGCGGCGCGGTGAACCAGCGGCTGACGTAGACGATGCCGGCGTCCACCACGTCCTCGCGGACCTGGGGCAGGCCCAGGTCGACCAGCCACTTCGGGGCGCTGGTGGCCCGGCCGGTGGCGTCGACCACCAGGTCGGCGTCGAGGGTGCGCTCCGCGCCGCCCTGCTCGACCCGCACGCCGGTGACCCGGTCGGCGTCGCCGACCAGCCCGGTGACCCGGCAGCCCTCCCGGACGCCGATCCGCGGGTCACGCAGCACCTGCTCGCGGACCACGTGGTCGAGCAGTTCCCGGCTGCACAGCAGCAGGTACGCGTCGGTGTCCAGCCGTTCCATCCAGCCCTCGGGGCCGCGGGCCAGCGCCCCGGAGGGCAGCCCCCGGCGCTTGGCGCCGGCGGCGTACAGCCGGTCGGTGACGCCGGGCAGCAGCTGGTCGAGGGCCTCGACACCGCCGCGCATGAGGATGTGGCTGTGGTGGCCCTGCGGCAGCCCCTTGCGCGGCTGCGGCTCGGTGGGGAGCTGGTCCCGTTCGACGACGGTGACCTCGTCGACGGCGCGGGCCAGCGCGGCGGCGGCGAGCATCCCGGCGAGGCCGCCGCCGAGGACGACGGCCCGGCTCACTGCTCGATCCCCGAGGTGGCGAGGAAGAGCTTCATCCGCCGCTCGGCGAGCTCCGGGTCCGGCAGCGCGCCGAGGCTGTCGGCCAGCCGGTACGCGGCGGCCAGGTGCGGCACCGACCGGGCCGACTGCTCGCCCCAGACCATCCGGAAGTGGTCGTGGTGCCCGGCCAGCCAGCCCAGGAAGACCACTCCGGTCTTGAAGAAGAAGATGCTGCGGCCCTCGCCGCTGAACAGGTGCCGGTTGAGCGGCAGGGTCTCCTCCAGCAGCCCCCGGGCCCGGCTGTCGTCGCCGGCGTCGAGCGCCCGGAAGGCCTCGGCGGCGATCGGGACGACCGCGTCGATGACCGGGGTGAGCGGGTGGCTGTGCCCGGACCCGTCGCCGACGAACATCTCCGGGTACTCGGTGGTGTCGCTGGTGTAGAACTTCACGCCCTCGGGCAGCCGCTTGCGCCACTCGACCTGGCGGGCCAGCGACGCCGGCCCGATCTTGACGCCGTCGACCTTGTCCAGGTTGTCGCGGACGATCGCGATCAGCGCGTCGTACGCGTCGTCGGGCTCCTCGTAGCCGAAGTACTCCGAGTTGCGCGGGTCCCACTCCGAGGTGATCCAGTGCACGATCGCCGGCTGGCTGGACTGGCGCAGCAGGTTGCCGTACACGGTGGCGAAGTCCTCCGGGCCGCGGACGGCGACGT
The DNA here is from genome assembly GCF_900091515.1 of Micromonospora purpureochromogenes. Lineage (NCBI taxonomy): Bacteria > Bacillati > Actinomycetota > Actinomycetes > Micromonosporales > Micromonosporaceae > Micromonospora > Micromonospora purpureochromogenes. The sequence goes on from NZ_LT607410.1 coordinate 5,021,984, forward strand.
TCAGGTGCGGGCTGCACATGATCACCGGCTGCGCGCCGGCCTCCTCGACCACGGCCAGCTGCTCCTCGTAGGCGGCCTGGACCTCGGCGAGGGTGACCGGGGCGAACGGCTCCAGCTGGTCGGTGAGGACGGCCGCGGCCAGCCGGCCGCCGACGGCCTTCGCCTCGGCGCCGCAGCGGCGGATCAGCTCGGCGGCGCCGGGCCAGTCCAGCCCCATGCCGCGATGGGCGGTGTCCATGCCCTCGCAGAGCGTGAAGCCGTACGACCACAGGTGCCGGCGGAAGGCCAGGGTCGCCTCCCAGTCCAGCGACTGCGGCGGCGGGTCGCCGCCGGGCGGCCCGAAGGGCTCGTTGTCGGCCAGCGGGTCGCCCAGCACGTGCGCGGTGGCCAGCACGGAACGGGTCCGGAACGGGGAGGGGTCGGCGGGCTGCACCACGCGCGGCGCCTGGGTCGGGTGGTAGACGGTCAGGGTGCCGTCCGACTCCGGAAGCTTGATCATTTTTTCTGCTCCGAACCGTCGTCTGGATCGAGTCGGCACAATTCAAGCGACTCGCGGGAGTGCGGTTCCATAGCGGCGACCCCCTAATTCCGGGGCAACCCCTCAACGGCTTCCGCCGGCCCGACCGCGCCCCTAGGGGGCGGGCCGGACCGGCGGGCTGCCGGAATTGATCCGATCGACCGAGATGGCGCCGACCGGACAGTTCAGCGCGGCCGTACGGGTCGCCGCGCGCAGCGCCGGTTCCGGCGATTCCACCAGCACGACCACGAGACCGTCGCGGTCGTCCTGGTCGAACACCGTGGGCGCGAAGTACACGCAGTTGCCGGAACCGACGCAGGTTTCCCGGTCGACCTCGACACGCATTGTCGGCGACCCGTCGCTCACCAGGTGACGGGCAGTTCGTGCAACCCGTACGCGTGCGCGTCGAACATGTACGACAGTTTGTCGACGTCGGCGGCCAGGCGCAGATCCGGAATGCGCTCGAAGAGCGTACGGAAGACGGTTTCCAGCTGCATCCGGGCCAGGTTGGCGCCGGGGCACATGTGGTTGCCGTAACTGAAGGCCAGGTGTCCTTCGGCGTTGCGGTGGATGTCGAACTTCTCCGGTTCCGGGAAACGCCCCGGGTCCCAGTTCGCCGCGCCGTTGAGCGCGAGCACGCCCTCGCCCTGGCGGATGGTGCCGCCGCTGACCTCGACGTCGTGGGTGGCCACCCGCACGGTGGCCGAGTCGAGGATGCTGAGGAAGCGCAGCAGCTCCTCGACCGCGCCCGGCCACAGCGACGGGTCCGCCTTGAGCTCCGCGAGCTGCTCCGGGTGCTCCAGCAGCACCACCGTGCCGAGGGAGACGACGTTGGCGGTGGTGTCGGAGCCGGCGATCACCAGCACCCGGGCGATGGCGACCAGGTCCTCGTGTTCGAGGGTGGGCTCGTCGGGCAGCCGGGCCGCGATCCGGCTGAGCAGGTCGTCGCCCGGGTTCTTGGTCTTCTCGGTGATCAGCTCGTCGAGAAACTCGTCCATCTCGGCGATCGCGCCGGCCACCGCCTCCTGCGTCGAGTCCCGGCCCGTGGTGGTCTCGGCGTAGCGGCGGAAATAGCCGATGTGCACCGGGTCGACGCCGAGCATCTCGCAGAACAGCAGCGCCGGCACGGGCAGCGCCAGCTCGGCCATCAGGTCCAGCGGGCCGCCCTTGGCCAGCATCTGGTCGATCTGCGTGTCGACGATCTGCTGCATCCGCGGGCGGAGCTTGTTGATCCGCGCGGCGGTGAATTCGGGGATCACCATTCGCCGGCGGACGGTGTGCTCCGGCGGGTCCATCGCCGGGAACGGAAAGGCGATGTACGGCAGCATCTCCTCCGGCACGTGGAACTGCGCCGGGTAGGCGGGGTTACGCGCATTCGAACTCATCGTCGGGTCACCGAGCACCTGGCGCACGTCCCGGTATCGGGTCAACGCCCAGACGGGTTTACCGGTCATCCGGTTGGTCACCGGAGCGAGTGGGTTCTCCTCACGCATCCGCTCGTATTCCTGCGGAACGGCGAGCGGGCACCGGCGCCGGTCCAGCGGAAAATCCGGGCGCTCGGTACCGGTGGTCACGGCATCGGCTGTTTCGGTCATCGCTGCGACGCCTCTCTCTTCAGGGGGCGGCGGGGAATCGATCGGATCGATTCAAGCAGCGCGCCGGCACGGCGGACAGGTTCCGCACCCCCTAAGGTCGGCGATGAGCCCCCTATGCCGGCACCACGGGACGGGGCGGAACGGTTACTGTCACGGCACCGACGGTCCGGTTCCCAATCCCGTGCAGACATCGTTCGGGCGGCGGCATACCCTGATCTGCAGCGACGGGCAGCGGCGAAGGGCGGATGACCGCGGCCGGGCGTCTCGAGGGAAAGTGGAGTCGATGGGCGGAAGCATTGATCCGGGGCTGCCGGGATACATCGGGGACGCCTGGGGTTTGCGGGACCGACCGAACAAGGGCCCCAAGCGCGCACTGAGCCTTCCGCGCATCGTCGACGCGGCGGTCGCCATCGCCGCGTCGGAGGGTCTGTCGGCGGTGTCGATGAGCCGGGTCGCGTCGGATCTCGGCGCCTCGACCATGTCGCTGTACCGCTACCTGTCCGCCAAGGACGAACTGCTCCAGCTGATGATGGACGCGATCTACCAGACGCCGCCGTCCGGGCCCGACGCGCCGGACGAGGGCTGGCGCGCCGGGCTGGCCCGGTGGACCTGGGAGCAGCACGCGATCCTGCGCAAGCACACCTGGGCGCTGCAGATCCCGACCCTCGGCCCGCCGGTCACCCCCAACCAGATCATCTGGCTGGAGCGGGGGCTGGAGTGCCTGGGCGGCACCGCGCTGGGCGAGGGCGAGAAGCTGTCGGTGATCATGCTGCTGAGCGGCTTCTGCCGCAACGATGCCACCGTCTCCGCCGACGTGCAGGCCTCGTTCATGGCCAAGGCCCCCGACGAGCTGGCCGCGATGTCCTCCTACGGTCAGCTGGTCCGCAAGCTCGCCGGGCCGGACCGCTTCCCGGCGTTCAACGCGGTGATCGACGCCGGCGTGCTGGACACCCCGGCCGGCCCGGACGACGAGTTCGTCTTCGGCCTGGAGCGCATCCTCGACGGGGTCGGCGCCCTGGTCGAGCAGCGCGCCGCGGCGAGGAGCGCGGGCGGCGAAGGGCACTGACCCTCCGCCCGGACGGCCCGCCCCCGCCGACCGACGCACACCCTGGTCCCGTCGCTGTGGACCTGATGTCGTGAACGACTCAGCCCGCACGCTGATCCGTCGCGGTGACCCGCGCCGTCCCGCCCGGGACCTCGGGTCGCGGGCCGACCGCCGCTGCCCGCCCGGCGAGGGCCACGAGTCCGCCACGTCATAGTTCGACAGCGTCCCGCGAACCGCTGTCCTGCCGGCGGCGGCCTGAGCCGTCCACGACATCAGCTCGACAACGCCCGCGACACCACCGTCCTGCCCGCAAGCGGCTTGAGCCATCCCCGACATCAGGTCTGTAGCGTTCCGGAGGCCCGGCCCGCCGGGCACCTCGCGCCCGTGCCGCCCCGGCCCGCCACCGCGACGCTCCGACGGGGCCGGCCGCGGGGCGGCGCGCGTCAGGCGCGGGCGTGGCCGGCCACCACCCCGTCCGCCGCGTGCCGGCGGATCAGGGCCAGGACCTGGGGGGCGTGCCGGTTGAGGTAGAAGTGCCCGCCGGAGAAGACGTGCAGCGCGAACGGGCCGGTGGTGTGCCCCCGCCAGCTCTCCGCGTCGGGCACGTCGACCTGCGGGTCGGCGTCACCGGTCAGCGCGTACACGGGGCAGGTCAGCGGCGGGCCCGGCTGGTAGCGGTAGGTCTCGGCGGCCCGGTAGTCGGCGCGCAGCGCCGGCAGGACCATGCGGACCAGTTCGGGGTCGGTGAGCATCTGGGCGTCGGTGCCCTCCAGCTTCAGCATCTCGCTGATCAGCGCGTCGTCGTCGCCCTCGTGCACCCAGGCGGGGCGGTGCCGCGACGGCGCCCGCCGGCCGGAGGCGAACAGCGCGGACACCTCGGTCCCGCGCGCCTGCAGCCGCCGGGCCACCTCGAACGCCACGGTCGCGCCCAGGCTGTGCCCGAACAGCGCCAGCGGCCGGTCGGCCCAGACGGCCACCTCGTCGACGAGGGCGTCGACCAGCCGGGGCACGTCCTCGAAGGCCGGCTCGGCGCGGCGGTCCTGGCGGCCCGGGTACTGCACGGCCAGGACGTCCAGGCCGGGGCTCAGCGCCTGGGACACCGGATAGAAGTACGACGCGGAGCCACCGGCGTGGGCGAAGCAGACCAGCCGGGTGGGGGCGTCCGGGGCGGGGTGGAAGCGGCGGATCCAGGCGCCGTTGTCCGTGGGTACGGCCATCTCGTGCATCCTTCGCGTCGGTGCGCCGGCGCGGCCGGCGCGGGAGGAACGGCCCGGCCGCCGCCGGCCCGGCCGGGGTCGACCCGGCCGGGGACACGGCGGTGGTCAGTCGTCGTCGTCGGCGTCGCCGTAGAGCGACATCTCCGGGGCGATGACGAAGTCGGAGACGTCCCTGGTCCGCCGCTTGATGCGGCCGAGGGCCGCCTTGACGGCGACGTCGAGCCGGTCCCGCTTGGCGGCTTCGCGGGCCTCCCGGCGGCCGACGAACTCCGGCATCACCTCGCGGGCGAACAGCTCCAGCGATTCCATGATGTGCTCGTGCTTGTTCTTGCCGATCTGCACCGAGAAGATGATCTGGTCGACGCCGACGGCCTCGTACCGGCGGATGATGTCGGCGATCTGCGCCGGCGTGCCGATGCCCCGGCGCAGCTGCCCGACCTGGTCCATCATGGCCTGCGACTCGGCCGACTGGAGGTCCTTCTCGTCCGGCACGATCGCGTCCCGGGTGAAGCCCATGCTCTCCCGGGCGTCCTGGAAGCTCTGCCAGATGTCGGTCACGCCCGGCTGGTGCTGACCGGTGATGTAGTAGTGCATCAGGGCGTACGAGAAGAAGTACGCGCCCTCCAGCCCGCGGTCGAGGGCGACCTCCTCGTCCTCGTGGCACATGAACGGCAGCACCATGGCGACGTTGGCGTTGACCGCCTGGCCGATCGGGACGCAGTCGTCCGACTCCAGCGTCCGGTAGTAGGCCTCGACCCACTCCTCGGCCTCCTCCGGGTTGACGAAGGAGAAGGCGAGCGCGCCCATGCCCTCGCGGGCCGCCTCCTGGATGCTCTCCCGGCGGGTGCAGGCCCGCCACAGCGGCGGGTGCGGCTTCTGCTTCGGCTTGGGGATGACGTTGCGGACGGGCACGTCGACCCACTTCCCCTGGTGGCCGGTGAACGGGGTCTCGGTCATCATCCGGATGACCACCTCGAGCGCCTCGTGCCACTGCTCCTGCTTGTCCGCCAGCTCGATGCCGAAGGCGCCCACCTCCAGCTGGGAGCTGCCCTGGCCGGAGCCGAAGTCCACCCGGCCGCCGGAGATCAGGTCCAGCATGGCCAGCCGCTCGGCGATCCGCACCGGGTGGTTCACCGCCGGCGGCATGTGGATGATGCCGTGCGCGAGCCGGATGTTCTTCGTCCGGGCCGCGGCGGCGGCGAGGAAGACCTCCGGCGCCGAGGAGTGCGAGTACTCCTCGAAGAAGTGGTGTTCGGTGCCCCAGGCGTAGTCGAAGCCGAGCCGGTCGGCCAGCTCAATCTGCGCCAGCGCCTCCTGGAACAGGCGTTCCTCGCTGTCCTCGGCCCACGGCCGGGGAAGTTGGTGGTGATAGGTCAAGCCGAAGCGCATGCGTTCCTCCGCGTGACGAGAAGCTGCCCGGTGGCCATGACGCTAGGGCCGCGACCGTTGGATCCGGCCTGGCTGAGGCGGTAATCAGGGGGCCGGCGGGGGCCGTTCAGGGGTCGGCCGGCGCGGCCTAGGGGGTGCCCGGGACGGCCGGGGCGGGACGGCGGAACCCGGCGAGGAAGAACAGCAGCGGGTCGGCGTCGCCGTCGACCACCTCCAGGTCGCGTACCCGGCCAACGGCGATGACGTGGTCCCCGCCCGGGTACTCCGCCTCCACGGTGCACTCCACCCAGGCCAGCGAGCCGGGCAGCCGGGGCGAGCCGGTCACCGGGCCGGGCGTCCAGTCCACCCCGGTGAACTTGTCGGTGACCCGGCTGGCGAAGGTCCGGCACAGCCCCTCCTGCTCGGCGGTCAGGATGTTCACCCCGAACGCGCCCCGGGCCCGGATCAGCGGCCAGGAGCGGGAGGTGCGGGACACCGAGAAGGAGACCAGCGGCGGGTCGAGGGAGAGCGAGACGAACGACTGGCAGGTGAAGCCGACCGGACGTACTCCGTCGCCGGCGGCGGTGATGATGGTGACCCCGGTGCAGAAGAGTCCGAGGACGTGCCGGAAGGCGCCGGGGTCGACCCGGCCCGCCGTGGTGCCCGTACGCGATGTCATCGCTCTCCCGCCCGTCAGCCCGGCGCCGGCGCGGGGGCGTCCCCGCCCTCGGCCGGCGCCTCTTCGAGGATCACGTGTGCGTTGGTGCCGCTGATGCCGAAGGAGGACACGGCGGCCCGGCGCGGCCGGCCGGTCTCCGGCCAGGGCCGGGCCTCGGTCAGCAGCTCCACCCGCCCGGCCGACCAGTCGACCTGCGGGGTGGGCGCGTCGACGTGCAGCGTGGCGGGGAGCAGCCCGTGCCGCATGGCGAGCACCATCTTGATCACCCCGGCGACCCCGGCGGCGGCCTGGGTGTGCCCGAGGTTGGACTTGACCGACCCCAACCAGAGCGGCTCCCCCGCCCGGTCCCGCCCGTACGTGGCGAGCAGCGCCTGGGCCTCGATCGGGTCGCCGAGCCGGGTGCCGGTGCCGTGCGCCTCCACCGCGTCCACGTCGGCCGGTCGCAGCCCGGCGCCGTCGAGGGCCTGGCGGATGACCCGCTGCTGGGCCGGCCCGTTCGGCACGGTGATGCCGCTGGACGCGCCGTCGGAGTTCACCGCCGCGCCCCGGATCACGGCCAGGATCCGCCGGCCGTTGCGGCGGGCGTCGGAGAGCCGTTCCAGGACCAGCAGGCCGCTGCCCTCCCCCCAGCCGGTGCCGTCGGCGGCGGCGGCGAACGACTTGCACCGGCCGTCCGGGGCGAGGCCGCGCTGGGAGCTGAAGTAGACGAAGGTCTCCGGGGTGGACATCACGGTGATGCCGCCGGCCAACGCGAGGGTGCACTCCCCGGAGCGCAGCGCGTGCCCGGCCAGGTTCAGCGCGACCAGCGAGGACGAGCAGGCGGTGTCCAGCGAGACCGACGGCCCCTGCAACCCGAGGGTGTAGGAGATCCGGCCGCTGGTGATGCTGCCGCCGCCGTCCGCACCGTCGTAGTCGTGGTACATCACCCCGCAGTACACGCCGGTGCGGCTCTCCTTGAGCGAGAGCGGGTCGATCCGCGCGTGCTCCAGGGCCTCCCAGGCGGTCTCCAGGATCACCCGCTGCTGGGGATCGATGTCGCGGGCCTCGCGGGGGGAGATGCCGAACAGGTCGGCGTCGAAGTCGGCCGCGTCGTGCAGGAACGCGCCCTCCCGGGTGACGGTCCGGCCGGGGCGGCCGGGCTCCGGGTCGTACAGGGCATCGGTGTCCCAGCCGCGGTCGGTGGGGAACGGGGTGACCGCGTCCCGGCCCCGGGCCAGCAGCTCCCAGTAGCTCTCCGGGGAGTCCACGCCACCCGGCAGCCGGCAGGCCATCCCGACGATGGCGATCGGTTCGTCGGTGGCCTGGACCAGCCGGGCGTTCTCCTGCCGGAGCCGGTCGTTCTCCAGCAGCGAGGTGCGCAGCGCCGCGACGATCTGGTCGGTGTCCACGCCGCTCACCGGTGCCCTCCGTTCGGGTCGGCGCCGCCGAGGGCGGCCCGGACCAGGTCGTCCACCGCCATGTTCCGGATCTCCTCGCTGCGATCGGCGGCGGCGGGCGCCGCGGCGGGCGGGGGTTCGACGCCCGGCGCGGTGAGCCGCAGCAGGGCGTCGAGCAGCCCCGCCTCGCGCAGCGCGTGCAGCGGAATGGTGGCCAGCCGGCGGCGTACGTCGTCCTCGTCCGGAGCGTCGGCGCCCGCCGGCCCGGCGGGCGCGTCGGCGGACGGCCCGACCGGCACCTCCTCGGCCAGTTCCTCGCGCAGCAGCCGGGCCACCTCGGCCGGGGTCGGGTGGTCGAACATCAGCGTGGCGGCGAGCCGCAGCCCGGTCGCCGCGCTGAGCCGGTTGCGCAGCTCGATCGCGGCCAGCGAGTCCAGGCCGAGTTCGGTGAAGCCCCGGTGGACGTCGATCTCGCCCGGTTCGGCGTGCCGGACGGCCGCGACGTGGCCGCGGACCAGATCCAGCAGCATCCGCTGCCGGCCCTCCTCGGGCAGCGGGGCGAGGCGCTGGACGAGGCTGCCCTCGTCCACCGGGGCCGCCGCCTCCGCAGTGGCAGCCAGGGTGGCCGCCCGGGCGGGCCGGCGGCCGGCGGCGGCGCGGGCGACGTCGCGCAGCTTGGCCGGAATCTCGGTGCCGGTCGGGTCGGGGCGCAGCGGCACCAGCACCGGCTCGTCGACCCGCATCGCCTGGTCGAGCAGGGCGAGCCCGTCGGCCGGTGACAGCGCCGGCATGCCCATCGCGGCGAGCCGCCGGGTGACCCCGGGGTCGGTGCCGCCGGCCAGGCCGGCGCCCTCACCCCACAGGTTCCAGACCAGCGAGGTGGCGGGCAGTCCCATCGACCGGCGGTGCCGGGCCAGCGCGTCGAGGAAGCTGTTCGCCGCCGCGTAGTTGCCCTGGCCGGCCGGGTCGAGCAGGCCGGCCACCGAGGAGAACAGGACGAACGCGGTCAGCTCCCGCTCCTCGGTCAGCTCGTGCAGCGCCCAGGCGGCGTCCACCTTGGGCGCCAGCACCGCGGCGAGCCGGTCCGGGGTGAGCGAGGTGAACAGCGCGTCGTCGAGCACCGCGGCGGCGTGCACCACGGCGGTCAGCGGCTGCGCCAGCCCGTCGACCAGCGCCGCCAGGGCCTTCGGGTCGGTGACGTCGCAGGCGGCGACGGTCACCTCGGCGCCGAGCGCGGCCAACTCGTCGCGCAGCCGCGCCGCGCCCGGGGTGTCCGGGCCGCGCCGGCTGACCAGCGCCAGGTGCCGCACGCCGTGCGTGCCGACCAGGTGCCGGGCGACCAGCGCGCCGAGGCCGGTGGTGCCGCCGGTGACCAGCACGGTGCCGTCGGGCCGCCAGGGCGACGGGGGCAGCTCGGTCGGTACCGGGACGGGGGCCAGCCGGGGCACCTTCACCTGGTTGCCGCGCACGGCGACCTCCGGCTCGGGCAGCGTCACCACGGCCGGCAGCATCCGCAGGCTGGCCTCGTCGGAGTCGAGGTCGACCAGCATCAGCCGGTCCGGGTTCTCGGCCTGCGCGGCGCGCAGCAGGCCCCAGACGGGTGCGACGGTGAGGTCGAGGTGTCCGCTGTCGTCGTCGGCCGCGAACCAGGTCAGCACCACCAGCCGGGTGGCGGCGAACCGCTCGTCGGCCAGCCAGGCCCGGGTGGTCTCCAGCACCCCGGCCAGGCCGTCGCGGACCGCCTCGGGCACCTCGCCGTCCGCCGGCTCGACCGGCAGGAACACCACATCGGGTACGCCGTCCGTCGCGGCCGCCGCGGCCAGCGCCGCCAGGTCCGGGTACGCGGGCACGTCCGCGCGGCCGAGGTCGACCTCGCCGCCGAGCACCGCCCACCGCCCGGGTACGGCCTCGGCGGCCTCGCCCAGCGGCAGTTGGGGCCAGTCGACCCGGAACACCGAGTCGAGGTGGCGGGTGCCGGTCATCGCCGCTCCGGCGGCCACCAGCCGGTCCGCGGTGACCGGCCGGACCACCAGCGACTCGACGGTGGCGACCGGGGTGCCGGTGGTGTCGGCCAGGTCCAGCCGGACCGCCTCGGAGCCGGCGCTCTCGTCGGAGTTGGTCCAGTTGATCCGTACCCGCAACCGGCTGCGGCCGCCGGAGTGCAGCCGTACCCCGGTCCAGGAGAACGGCAGCTGGCCGGCGCCGATGTCCTGCGGCCTGCGCCCGCCGAGGAAGTCGGTGGCGCTGAGCGCGGCGTCGAGCAGCGACGGGTGCAGCCGGTACGCGGCCGCGTCCTGCCGGGCCTCGTCGGGGAGCGCCACCTCGACGAAGAGGTCCCGGCCGCGCAGCCAGACGGCACGCAGTCCGCGGAACATCGGTCCGAAGTGGTAGCCCTGCGCGGTCAGGTAGTCGTAGACGCCGCTGATGTCGACCGGCTGGGCGTCGGCCGGCGGCCACTGGCCGACCCCGACCCCGAACTCCTCGGGGGTGACGGGCGACGCGTTCTCGGTGGCGAGCCAGCCGGTGACGTGCCGGGTCCAGCCCACCTCCGGCGGGGCGTCGTCGAACCGGGACCAGATGGCGATGCTCCGCCGGTTGCCGGCGTCCGGCTCCCCCACCACCACCTGGACGGCCGCGCCGCCGTGGTCGGGCAGCGGCATCAGCTGCTCGATGATCAGTTCCTCGACCACGTCGCAGCCGACCTCCTCGGCGGCCCGCAGGGCCAGCTCGACGAAGCCGGTGCCGGGGAGCAGCCCCATGCCCATCACGTTGTGGTCGGCCAGCCAGGCGTGGGTGTCGAGGGCGAGCCGCCCGGTGAGCACCACGCCGCCGCCCTGCGGCGCCACCATGACGGCGCTGAGCAGCGGGTGGTCGGCGTCGCGCTGGCCGTGCCCGGCCGCGTCGCCGGCCCGGGTCTTCGGGGCGTTCAACCACAGGTGCCGCCGCTCGAACGGGTACGTGGGCAGGTCGACGCGGGTGCCGCCGCCGAGGACCTCCGTCCAGCGGACCGGGGTGCCGGTGACGTGCAGCCGGCCCAGGGCGTCGAGCAGCTGCGACACCTCGGGCCGGTCCCGGCGCTGGGCCGGCGCGACGACGGTGTCGGTCACGACGCCCTCGATCATCGGGGTGAGCGCGGCGTCGGGGCCGAGTTCCAGGAACGTCGTGACTCCCGCCTGCTGCAGGGCGGTGACGCCGTCGGCGAAGCGGACCGCCTCACGGACGTGGCGCACCCAGTAGTCCGGGTCGGTCAGCTCGGTGCTCGCCAGGGCGCCGGTCAGGTTCGAGACCAGCGGGAGCTGCGGCTCGGCGTAGGTGAGGCTCGCCGCGACGGCGCGGAAGTCGTCGAGCATCGGGTCCATCAGGCCGCTGTGGAACGCGTGACTCACCCGCAGGCGGGTGGTCTTGCGGCCCTGGGTGGTGAAGTGCTCGGCGACCGCGAGCACGGCGGCCTTCGGGCCGGAAATCACCACCGACCGGGGGCCGTTGACGGCCGCGATGTCCACACCGCCAGCGGCGGCCAGACCGCCACCATTACCCGTGCCCGTGCCCGTGCCCGTGCCGGTGACGGCGACCGGACCAGTGCCGGTGTCGGTGCTGGTGACCGGACCAGTGCCGGTGACGGCGACCGGACCAGTGCCGGTGTCGGTGCTGGTGACCGGACCAGTGCCAGTGACGGCGACCGGACCAGTGCCGGTGTCGGTGCTGGTGACCGGACCAGTGCCGGTGCCGGTGCCGGTGCCGGTGCTGGTGCTGGTCCCGTTGCCGTTGCCGTTGCCGTTGCCGTTGCCGTTGCCGTTGCCGTTGCCGTTGCCGTTGCCGTTGGCGTTGGCATTGGCATTGGCGTTGGCGTTGGCGGCTGAATCGTTTACGACATCAGCTCCAAAGGATCCGACCACCACACCCGGACCCGCCAGCGCCGCCCGCACCTCCTCCTCCGACGCCTGCACCGCCACCATCGCCCCACCCTCGGGCAACGCCTGCATCAAGCACCCACGAGCCGCCACCAGACGCGCCGCATCGCCCAGCGACAACACCCCCGCCACATGCGCGGCAGCCAACTCACCGATCGAGTGCCCCGCCACGAAGTCCGGCCGCACACCCCACGACTCCACCAGCCGGAACAACGCCACCTCAACGGCGAACAGACCAGCCTGCGCGTAACCCGTCCGCCGGATCAACTCCTCGTCATCACCCCAGACCACCTCACGCAACGGCCGATCCAAGTGCGCATCCAACTCCGCCACCACCGCGTCGAAAGCAGCGGCGAACACCGGGAACACCGCGTGCAGCGAGCGACCCATCCCCAGGCGCTGCGCGCCCTGACCGGTGAAGACCACCGCCGTCCGGCCGCCGGAGCGCGCGACGCCGGTGACCAGGCCGGTGGCGACCTCCCCGGCCGCCAGGGCGGCCAGGCGGGCGGCCAGCTCGTCCCGGTCCGCGCCGAGCACCACGGCCCGGTGCTCCAGGTCGGCCCGGCCGGTGGCCAGGGACCAGGCGACGTCCCGGTCGGCCAGGTCGTCCCGGCCGTCCAGGTGGGCGGCCAGCCGCTCGGCCTGCGCCCGCAGCGCCCGGTCGGTACGCCCGGACAGCAGCCACGGCCGCACCGGCGCCGTCAGCGTGTCACCGGTCGGCGGGCCGGCGGGCCGGTCCGGACCGGCGAGGTCCGCCGGTGCCTCCTCGATGATCATGTGAGCGTTGGTGCCGCTCAGCCCGAACGACGAGACCGCCGCCCGGCGGGGGCGTCCCTGCGCCGGCCACTCCCGCGGCCGGGTCAGCAGCTCCACCGCACCGGTGGACCAGTCCACCTCGTCGGAGGGGGCGTCGACGTGCAGCGTCGCCGGCATCAGCCCGTGCCGCATCGCCTGCACCGCCTTGATCACCCCGGCCACGCCGGCGGCGGCCTGGGTGTGCCCGAGGTTCGACTTGACCGACCCGAGCCACAACGGACGGTCCCGGTCTCGGCCGTACGTGGCGAGCAGGGCCTGCGCCTCGATCGGGTCGCCGAGCGCGGTGCCGGTGCCGTGCCCCTCGACCAGGTCCACCTCAGTCGGGGCGAGCGCGGCGGCGGCCAGGGCGGCCTCGATGACCCGCTGCTGGGAGGGGCCGTTCGGGGCGGTCAGCCCGTTGGACGCGCCGTCCTGGTTGATCGCCGAACCGCGCACCACGGCCAGCACGGGGTGGCCCTTGCGCCGGGCGTCGGAGAGGCGTTCCACCAGCAGCAGCCCGATCCCCTCGGACCAGCCGGTGCCGTCGGCGCCGTTCGCGTACGCCTTGCACCGGCCGTCCGGGGCGAGGCCCCGCTGCCGGCTGAAGTCCACGAAGACGTCCGGCGTGGGCAGCACGGTCACGCCGCCGGCCAGCGCCATCTCCACCTCGCCCTGGCGCAGCGCCTGGCAGGCGATGTGCAGCGCGACCAGCGACGAGGAGCAGGCCGTGTCGATGGTGACCGCCGGCCCCTCCAGCCCCAGCGCGTACGCCACCCGCCCAGAGGCGATGCTGGCGCCGCTGCCGCCGCTCAGGTAGGCGGCGATTTCCTCGGGCACGTGCTGCTGCACCCGGCTGCCGTACTCGGTGTACATGACGCCGACGTAGACGCCGGTGCGGCTGCCCCGCATCGAGGTGGGGTCGATGCCGGCCCGCTCGAACGCCTCCCAGGCGCCCTGGAGCAGCAGCCGCTGCTGCGGGTCCATGGCGAGCGCCTCGCGCGGCATGATGCCGAAGAACTCCGGGTCGAACTCGGCCGCGTCGTGCAGGAACCCGCCGGTCTTGACGTACGTCTTCCCGGCCGCGCCGGGCTGCGGGTCGTAGACCGCGTCGACGTCCCAGCCCCGGTCGACCGGAAACTCGGAGATCGCGTCGCGCTCCTCGACCAGCAACCGCCACAGGTCGGCGGCGGAGCGCACCTCGCCGGGGTAGCGGCAGTGGATCGCGACGATGGCGATCGGGTCGTCGTCGGGCGCGGCCGGGGTGGTCGGGGCGAGCGCCGGTGCGGCGGCGGGGGCGGCCCCGACCAGCCGGTCGGCGAGGAAGCGCGCGGCGGCCTCGGCGGTCGGGTGGTCGAAGACCAGGGTGGCGGGCAGCCGCAGGCCGGTCGCCTCGTTGAGGGCGTTGCGCAGCTCGACGGCGGCGAGCGAGTCGAAGCCGAGGTCCTTGAACGCCCGGTCGGGGGCGACCGCCTCGACGCCGGAGTGCCCGAGCACCGCCGCCACCCGGGCGCGGACGAGTTCGACCAGGATGCGGTGCCGTTCCGCCTCGGTGACGCCGGCGAGCCGTTGGGCCAGGCCGGCGGCCGGGCCGCCGCCGCTGGTCGTACCGGCGGCGGCGCGCCGGGTGGGGGCGGTGACCAGGCCCCGCAGCAGGGTCGGCACCTCGCCCCGGGCCCGGACGGCTGCCGGGTCGACGCGCAGCGGCACGACCAGCGGTTCGCCGGTCGCCACGGCGGCGTCCAGGAGGGCGAGGCCGTCGTCGACGCCGAGCGCCGGCAGGCCGAGCCGGCGCACCCGGGCGACGTCGTCGGCCGAGGCGTCGCCGAGGTCCCAGAGGCCGAAGGCGACCGCGGTGGCGGGCAGGCCGGCGGCGGTCCGGTGAGCGGCGAGGGCGTCCAGGAAGACGTTCGCGGCGGCGTAGTGCCCCTGCCCGGCGGCCAGCACCAGGCCACCGGCGGAGGAGAGCAGCACGAACGCGTCGAGCGGCAGGTCCCGGGTCAGCTCGTGCAGGTGCCAGGCGCCGTCCACCTTGGGCGCCAGCACCGGGTCGAGCCCGTCCGGGTCGAGGTCGGCGACCAGGCCGGCGCCGGGTACGCCGGCGGCGTGCACCACGGCGGTGAGCGGGTGCTCGGCGGGGACGGCGGCGAGCACGGCGGCGACGGCGGCGCGGTCGGTGACGTCGCAGGCGGCGACGGTCACCTCGGTCGCGCCGAGCGCGCGCAGTTCGTCGCGCAGCGCCGCCGCGCCGGGCGCGTCGGGGCCGCGTCGGCTGGTGAGCACGAGCCGGCGTACCCCGTGGGTGGCCACCAGGTGGCGGGCGATCAGCGCGCCGAGCCCGCCGGTGCCGCCGGTGACCAGTACGGTGCCGTCCGGGTTCCAGCCGGGCGCGCCGTCGGCGGGGCGCAGCCGGGCCAGCCGCGGCACGCTCACCCGGCCGGCGCGCACCGCCGCCTCGGGTTCGGCGGCGGCGACGGCGGCGAGCAGCCGCGCGGAGTCGGCGCTGCCGTCGGTGTCGAGCAGGCCGAACCGGCCCGGCTGTTCGCCGGCCGCCGCCCGCAGCAGCCCCCAGACGGGGGCCTGGGCCAGGTCGACGTCCTCGCCGGTCTCGGTGGCGACGGCCTGCCGGGTGACGACGGTCAGCCGGGCCCCGTCGAGCCGCTCGTCGGCCAGCCAGGACCGCACCGTGCGCAGCGTGTCGCGGGTGACGGCGCGGGCCGCCTCGGCCGGGTCGCCCCCGGCGGTGGGGGCGGCGAGCAGGACCAGGTCCGGGGTGCCGGTCTCCCCCGCCTCGAGCGCCGCGCCGAGCGCGGCCAGATCCGGGTACGCGGGCAGTCCGGTCCCCGGCAGGTCGCCGAGCACGACCGCCCGGCTGGTCGCCCGCGGGACCGGCACGGGGGTCCACTCCAGGCGCAGCAGCGCCCCGGCGCGGTCGTCCTGCGCGAGCTGCCCGGCGGAGACCGGCCGGACCAGCAGCGACTCGACGGTGGCGACGGGGCGTCCGTCGGGGTCGGCCACCCGGATCCGGCACTCCTCGTCGCCACGCAGCCGCTCCAGGTGTACGCGCAGCGCGCGGGCCCCGGCGGCGTGCAGGGTGACCCCGGACCAGGAGAACGGCAGCAGCGTCTCGCCGTCCAGCGGGCCGTCCTCGCCGAGCTGGTCGGCGTGCATGGCGGCGTCGAGCAGGGCCGGGTGCAGGCCGTACCGCTCGGCGTCCTCACCCTCGGGGAGCGCGACCTCGGCGAAGACGTCCTCGCCGCGCCGCCAGGCGGCCCGCAGGCCCTGGAACGTCGGGCCGTAGCCGTAGCCGCGGGCGCGCAGCCCCGGGTAGAAGCTCTCCACCGGCAGCGCGGTGGCCCCCGACGGCGGCCACTGGGTGAGGTCCCAGGTGGCCGGGGCGGCGGTCGGCGCGATCGCGCCGGTGGCGTGCAGGGTCCACTCCCCGTCCCCGCCCTCGGGGCGGGAGTGGATGCCGATCGGGCGTACGCCGTTGTCGTCGGGCGACCCCACCACCACCTGGACGGCCACCGCGCCCCGGCCGGGCAGGATCATCGGCGCCCGGTGGGTCAGCTCCTCGACCCGGCCGCAGCCGACGTGGTCACCGGCGCGGACGGCGAGTTCGACGAAGCCGGTGCCGGGCAGCAGCACCGCCCCGAGGATCTCGTGGTCGGCCAGCCAGCGCTGCCGGTCGACGGCGAGCCGCCCGGTGAGCACCACCCGGTCGGTGTCGGCGGCCGGTACGGCGGCGCCGAGCAGCGGGTGCCCGACCGGGTCGAGCCCGACCGAGCCGACGTCACCGGCGGGCGGCAGCGGGTTCAGCCAGTAGCGCCCCCGCTGGAACGGGTAGGTGGGCAGGTCGACGGTGCGGGAGGTCTGCGGGAGCAGCGGCGTCCAGTCGACGGTGGTGCCGGTGACGTGCAGCCTCGCCAGGGCGGTGATGGCCTGGCGGTGCTCGTCGTGTCCCCGCCGCAGGCTGGGCACGACGGTGACCTCGTCGGTGAGGATGCTGTGGATCATCGGGGTGAGCGCGGCGTCCGGGCCCAGTTCCAGGAACGTGGTGGCTCCCGCCTCATGCAGGGCGGCGATGCCGTCGGCGAAGCGGACCGCCTCGCGCACGTGACGCACCCAGTAGTCCGGGTCGGTCAGCTCGGTGGTGGCCAGGGCGCCGGTCAGGTTCGACACGACCGGGAACTGCGGCTCGGCGTAGGTCAGCTCCGATGCGACGGCCCGGAACTCGTCGAGCATCGGGTCCATCAGCCCGCTGTGGAACGCATGACTCACCCGAAGACGGGTCGTCTTGCGACCTTGCTTGGTGAAGTGCTCGGCCACGTGCAGCACGGCCGCTTCGGGGCCGGAGATCACCACCGACCGAGGGCCGTTGACCGCCGCGATGCCCACACCAGCACCTGCCGCCAGGCCGGTGCCGGTGCCGGTGCCGGTGCCGGTGTCGGTGTCGGTGTCGGTGTCGGTGTCGGTGTCGGCTGAATCGCTTACGACATCAGCTCCAAAGGACCCGACCACCACACCCGGACCCGCCAGCGCCGCCCGCACCTCCCCCTCCGACGCCTGCACCGCCACCATCGCCCCACCAGCCGGCAACGCCTGCATCAACCGACCCCGCGCCGCGACCAACCTTGCGGCGTCCGCCAGCGACAACACCCCGGCCACATGCGCCGCAGCAAGCTCACCGATGGAGTGCCCGGCGACGAAGTCCGGCCGCACACCCCACGACTCCACCAGCCGGAAGAGGGCCACCTCGACCGCGAACAGACCGGCCTGCGCGTAACCCGTCCGCCGGATCAACTCCTCGTCATCACCCCAGACCACCTCACGCAACGGCCGATCCAAGTGCGCATCCAACTCCGCCACCACCGCATCGAAAGCAGCAGCGAACACCGGGAACACCGCGTGCAGCGAGCGACCCATCCCCAGGCGCTGCGCGCCCTGACCGGTGAACAGCACCGCCAGCCGGCCGGCCCGGGTCACCCCGGACACCACCCCCGGTGCGGACTTGCCGTCGGCGAGCGCGGCGAGGGCCGGCGACAGCTCCGCCGGGGTCGCGCCGAGCACCACGGCCCGGTGGTCGAAGAGCGCCCGACCGGTCGCCAGGGTCCGGGCCGCGGGTGCCACGTCCGCCGGGTCCATCGACCAGGCGAACTCCGCCAGCCGACCCGCCAGGCTCCGCACGGCCGCCTCGGACCGGGCGGAGAGCAGCCACGGCACCGCCACCGGGAGGCCGGCGGACCCGACCGGGCCGGGGGCGTCGCCGGCCGGCCCGGCCGGCGTCGACGCCACGAGCGCCGGGGCGTCCTCCGGAGCCTGCTCGATGATGACGTGCGCGTTGGTGCCGCTGATGCCGAACGACGACACCGCAGCCCGGCGCGGATGCCCGTTCACCGGCCACTGCCGCGCCTCGGTCAACAGCTCCACCGCACCGGCGGACCAGTCCACCTGCGGTGACGGCGCGTCCACGTGCAGGGTGGGCGGCAGGACGCCGTGACGGATCGCGTGGACCATCTTGATGATCCCGGCGACCCCGGCGGCGGCCTGGGTGTGCCCGAAGTTGGACTTGATCGAGCCGAGCCAGAGCGGGCGCTCCGCCGGGCGCTCCTGGCCGTACGTGGCGAGCAGCGCCTGCGCCTCGATCGGGTCGCCCAGGGTCGTACCCGTGCCGTGCGCCTCCACCGCGTCGACCTCGGCGGCGCTGACGCCCGCCGACGCGAGCGCGGCCCGGATCACCCGCTGCTGCGACGGGCCGTTCGGCGCGGTCATGCCGTTCGACGCGCCGTCCTGATTGACCGCCGAACCCCGCACCACCGCCAGGACCGGGTGCCCGTTGCGGCGGGCGTCGGAGAGCCGCTCGACCAGCAGGACGCCGACCCCCTCACCCCAACCGGTGCCGTCGGCCGACGCGGCGAACGACCGGCATCGCCCGTCGGAGGAGAGGCCGCCCTGCCGGTTCATGTCGATGAACGTGTCCGGCGTGGACATCACGGTCACGCCGCCGGCCAGGGCCAGCTCGCACTCCCCGGTGCGCAGCGCCTGGATCGCCCAGTGCAGCGCCACCAGCGACGACGAGCAGGCGGTGTCCACGGTCACCGCCGGCCCCTCCAGCCCGAGCACGTACGCGACCCGTCCGGAGACCACGCTGGTGTGGCCCCCGTTGCCCAGGTAGCCCAGCGCCTCCTCCGGCATCTCGCCGGGCCGGGTCGCCCAGTCGTGGTACATCACCCCGGCGAACACCCCGGTACGCGAGCCGGCCACCGAGTGCGGGTCGATCCCGGCCCGCTCGAGCACCTCCCAGGACGCCTCCAGCATCAGCCGCTGCTGCGGGTCCATGGCGCTGGCCTCGCGGGGGCTGATCCCGAAGAAGTCCGGGTCGAACAGGGCGGCGTCGTAGAGGAAGCCGCCCTCCTTCGTCGAGGTGCGCCCCGACCGGCCCGGCTCCGGGTCGTACAGCTGGTCGACGTCCCAGCCCCGGTCGGCGGGGAACTCGCCGATGGCGTCCACCCCCTCGGCAACCAGCCGCCACAGCTCCTCCGGCGAGCTGACCCCGCCCGGGTAGCGGCAGCTCATGCCGATGATGGCGATCGGCTCGTCGGGGACGGCGCGCACCGCGGCCCGGACCGGCTCGGCCGCCGGGCGCAGGTCGAGCAGCTTCTCGACCAGGTGCGCGGCCAGCGCGCGCGGATTCGGGTAGTCGAAGACGAGGGTGGCGGTCAGCCGCAGCCCGGTGGCGGCGTTGAGCCGGTTGCGCAGCTCCACCGCGGCCAGCGAGTCGAAGCCGATCTCGTTGAACGCCTGCCGGGGCGCGATGGCGTCCGCCCCGCTGTGCCCGAGCACGGCGGCCACCTGGGTACGGACCAGGTCGAGCAGGACCGACGCACGCTCCGCCTCGGTCAGCTCGGCGATCTGGCGCGCCAGGGAGAGCTCGACCGGGACGGCACCGGCGGCGGCCCGGGCGGCGGGCCGCCGGGGCGCGCGGACCAGCCGGCGCAGCAGCGGCGGCAGTTCGGCGGCCCGCTGCCGCAGGTCCGCCAGGTCGAAGTGGAGCGGTGCCAGGAACGGCTCCGCCACGCCGAGCGCGGCGTCGAAGAGGGCGAGGTTCTGCGCGACGCTGAGTTCCCGCAGCCCGAGGCGGCTCACCCGGTGCGCGGCGACGTCGTCCACGCCGGCGCCCATGCCGATGTCCCGCGGCCAGAGCCCCCAGCCGAGGCTGGTGGCGGGCAGCCCGGCGGTGCGGCGGTGCGCGGCGAGGGCGTCCAGGAAGGTGTTGGCCGCCGCGTAGTTGGCCTGTCCGGAGCCGTCGAGGAAGCCGGCGGCCGAGGAGTAGAGCACGAAGGCGCGCAGGTCGGCGTCGCGGGTCAGCTCGTGCAGGTGCCAGGCGGCGTCGGCCTTGGGGCGCAGCACGGCGTCCAGCCGCTGCGGGGTGAGGCCGTCGAACGTGCCGTCGTCGACGATCCCGGCGGCGTGCACGACGCCGGTGAGCGGCTGGTCGGCGGAGACCGTGGCGAGCAGTGCGGCGAGGGCGTCGCGGTCGCCGACGTCGCAGCCGGCGAGGGTGACCTGGGCGCCGAGGGCGGTCAGCTCGTCCCGCAACGCGGTGGCGCCCGGGGCGTCCGGTCCGCGCCGGCTGGCCAGCAGCAGGTGCCGCACCCCGTGCGTGCTGACCAGGTGCCGGGCCAGCATCGCGCCCAGCCCACCGGTCCCGCCGGTGACCAGGACGGTGCCGTGCCAGGTGTCGGGGGCGGCGGCAGGCGAGCGGCGGACGGGCACCAGCCGGGGGGCGAGCAACCGTCCCTCGCGCAGCGCCACCTCCGGCTCACCGGCGACGGCGGCGCCGGGCAGGGCGGTGGCCGGGGTGGCGGCGTCGAGGTCGAGCAGGAGCAGTCGGCCCGGGTTCTCGGCCTGGGCCGCGCGCAGCAGCCCCCACAGCGGCGCGGTGGTCAGCGCGATCCGGTCCGCCGGCAGCGCCGCCACGGCGTGCCGGGTCACCACGACCAGGCGGGTGTCGGCGAGCCGGTCGTCGGCGAGCACCTCCTGGGCCAGCCGCAGCGCCCGGTGCGCAACGGCCCGTACGCCGGCCAGGGTCTCGCCGTCCCCGGCGTCGAATGTCGCGACCAGCAGGTCCGGCGCGGTCTCGACGGCCTCCGGACCGGTCAGCGCCGGTACGCCGAGCGCGCCGGCCAGCCCGAACGGGTCCGGGCCGACGACGGCGACGGACGCCTCGGCCGACGCGGGCAGCGGCTGCTCGGTCCACTCGACGCGCAGCAGGTCACCGCCGCCGCCGCCGGCGCCGAGCTGTTCGGCGTCGACGGTGCGCACCAGCAGCGAGCCGACGGTGGCGACGGGCGCGCCGGAGCCGTCGGCCAGCGCGACCCGGACGGTGTCCGGCCCGGTCGCGGTGAGCCGCACCCGCACGGCGGTGGCGCCGGAGGCGTGCAGGGTGAGGTCGTACCAGGTGAACGGCAGGGTGACCCCGGCGGCGGGCTGCGGCAGCGCCAGGTCCAGCGCGTGCAGCGCGGCGTCGAGCAGCGCCGGGTGCAGCCCGTACGCGCCGCCGTCGGTGCTGGACTCGGGTAGTGCCACCTCGGCGAAGACCTCGCCGTCGCGCCGCCAGACCGCGCGCAGGCCGTGGAAGGTCGGCCCGTAGCCGTAGCCCTGCTCGGCGAGGTTCGGGTAGAAGTCGGTGACGTCGACGGCCTCGGCGTCGCGCGGCGGCCACCGGGTCAGGTCGTCGTCGCGGGTCGGGGCGGCGCCGGTCGGGGCGAGCACCCCGCTGGCGTGCCGGGTCCAGTCGCCGCCTTGCGGGGCGTCCTCCCGGCGGGAGTGGAACTCGACGGTCCGCCGCCCGTCGGTGTCCGGCGGGGTGACCACGACCTGGAGCGCGACCCCGGTGTCGTCCGGCAGCACCAGCGGCGCCTCCAGGGTCAGCTCCTCGACCAGGGCGCAGCCGACCTGGTCGCCGGCGTACGCGGCCAGTTCGACCAGCGCGGTGCCGGGCACCAGGTTGACCTCGCCGATGACGTGGTCGGCGAGCCACGGGTGGGAGCGGCGGGACAGCCGGCCGGTGAGCACCGTGCCGTCCTCGGTGGCCAGGTGCAGCAGCGCGCCGAGCAGTGGGTGGTCGGCGGCGAGCTGCCCGATCCCGGACGCGTCGCCGGTGGCGGGCGGGGAGGTCAGCCAGTAGTGCCGGTGCTGGAAGGCGTAGGTGGGCAGCTCGACGCGGCGGGCGCCGCTGCCGGCGTAGCAGGCCGACCAGTCGACGTCGGCGCCCCGGACGTGCGCCGCCGCGACCGCGGCCAGCACCTCCCGCTCCTCGTCGTGGTCGCGGCGCAGGGCGGCGACGAACGCGCGGTCGCCGTCGGGCGCGACGCACTCCTGCGCCATCGCGGTGAGCACCGGGTCGGGCCCGAGTTCGAGGTACGTGTCGACGCCGGCGGAGTCGAGGAAGGCGATCCCGTCGGCGAACCGGACCGGCTGCCGCACGTGCCGCACCCAGTAGTCGGGGGTGCACAGGTCGGCGGTGGCGAGCGCGCCCGTGACGTTGGAGACCACCGGGATGCGCGGCGGCTCGTACGCGACCAGCTCGGCGACCCGACGGAACTCGTCGAGCATCGGCTCCATCAGCGGCGAGTGGAAGGCGTGGCTGACCCGTAGCCGCTTGGTGCGTCGGCCACGGCCGGCGAGTTCGGCGGCGATCCGCAGCGTCTCGTCCTCGACGCCGGAGATCACCACGGCGGCCGGGCCGTTGACGGCGGCGAGGTCGACCCCGTCGACCAGCAGCTCGCGGACCTCGTCCTCGGCGGCGCCCACCGCGACCATCGCGCCGGCCGACTCCAGCTCCTGCATGAGCCGGCCGCGGGCGGCGACCAGCATGGCGGCGTCGGGCAGCGAGAAGACCCCGGCCGCGTGGGCGGCGGCCAGTTCGCCGATGGAGTGCCCGGCGACGAAGTCCGGCCGGAGGCCCCACGACTCGACGAGTCGGTAGAGCGCGGTCTCGACGGCGAAGAGCGCCGGCTGGGCGTACCCGGTCCGGTCGAGCAGGGCCGCCTCGTCGGTGCCCTCGGCGGCGAAGAGCACGTCCCACAGCGAGTGGTCCAGTTGCAGGTCGAGGTGGCCGATCGCCTCCTCCAGCGCGTCGGCGAAGACCGGGTACGCGGCGTGCAGCCGGCGTCCGGTGCCGAGGCGCTGGCTGCCCTGGCCGGTGAAGAGCAGGGCCAGCCGGCCGCCGGTGGCGGTGCCCCGGATCAGCCAGGGGGCCGGGTCACCGGCGGCGAGGGCGCGCAGTCCGGCGCGTACCTCGTCGGTGTCGCGGGCCAGCAGCACCGCGCGGTGGGTGAGGGCCGCGCGGCCGGTGGCCAGCGACCAACCCAGGTCGACCAGGTCCGGCGGCGGGCCGGCGGGGTCGGTGGCGTCGAGCAGCCGGGCGGCCTGGGCGGGCAGCGCCGGTGCGGTCCGGGCCGAGACGACGACCGGGCGCAGCGCGGCGGCGACGGGCGGCCCCGGGTGCGGCGCCGGTGCCGGCTCGGCCGGCGGCGGCTCCTCGACGATGACGTGCGCGTTGGTGCCGCTGACCCCGAAGGAGGAGATGCCGGCGCGGCGCGGGGCGCCGTCGGCGGGCCAGGGTCGGGCCTCGGTGAGCAGTCGCACGGTGCCGGCGGTCCAGTCGACGTGCGGGGTGGGCTCGTCGACGCCGAGGGTGCGGGGCAGGGTGCCGTGCCGCATCGCCATCAGCACCTTGATCAGCCCGGCGGCGCCGGCGGCGGCCTGGGCGTGGCCGAGGTTGGACTTGATCGAGCCGAGCCAGAGCGGGGCGTCGGCCCGGTGCGCCCGCCCGTACGTGGCGATCAGCGCCTGCGCCTCGATCGGGTCGCCGAGGGTGGTGGCGGTGCCGTGCGCCTCCACCGTGTCCACCTCGGCGGGGGTGAGCCCGGCGTCGGCCAGGGCCTGTCGGATGACCCGCTGCTGGGCCCGGCCGTTCGGGGCGGTCAGGCCGTTGCTGGCGCCGTCGGAGTTGATCGCGGTGCCCCGGATGACGCCGAGCACGGGGTGGCCGTGGCGGCGGGCGTCGGAGAGCCGTTCGAGGACGAAGATGCCGACCCCCTCGGCCCAGGCGGTGCCGTCGGCGGCGGCGGCGAAGGGGCGGCAGACCCCGTCCGGGGAGAGCCCGCGCTGGCGGCTGAACGAGGTGAACGCGCCGGGGTTGACCAGCACCGACGCCGCGCCGGTCAGCGCCAGGGTGCACTCGCCGCGTTGCAGCGAGCGGACGGCCAGGTGCAGCGCGACCAGCGAGCCCGAGCAGGCGGTGTCGACGGTCAGCGTGGGCCCCTCGGTGCCCAGCACGTACGCCAGCCGCCCCGAGACGACGCTGGGTGAGTTGCCGGTCATCAGGTAGCCGTCGAGGCCGTCCGGGGCCTCGTGCAGCCGCATGCCGTACTCCTGCGGGTCGGCGCCGATGAAGACGCCGGAGCGGCTGCCGCGCAGCGACTGCGGGTCGATGCCGGCCCGTTCCAGGGCCTCCCAGGCGGTCTCCAGCACCAGCCGCTGCTGCGGCTCCATGGCGCTGGCCTCCCGGGGGCTGATGCCGAAGAACTCGGCGTCGAAGCCGGCGGCGTCGTCGAGGAAGCCGCCGTGCCGCACGTACGTGGTGCCGGGGTGGTCCGGGTCGGGGTGGTAGAGCCCGTCGAGGTCCCAGCCCCGGTCGGTGGGGAATCCGGTGACCACGGTGCCCTCGTCGGCGACCAGCGCCCACAGCCGGTCCGGGGAGTGCACCCCGCCCGGGTAGCGGCAGCCGATGCCGACCACGGCGATCGGCTCCTCCTCGGCGGGCCGGCCGGCCGGGGCCGACTCGGTCGCCTCCGGCCCCTCGCCCAGCAGCAGGGTGCGCAGGTGGTCGGCGAGGGCGATCGCGGTCGGGTGGTCGAAGCCGACGGTGGGTGACAGGGTCAGGCCGGTGGCGGCGGTGAGCTGCCGTTGCAGCTGCACCAGCCCGAGCGAGTCCAGGCCCTGCTCGCGCAGCGGCCGGCCGGCGTCGACGGTGTCCGGCGCGTCGTCGGCGCCGATCTCCCGCAGCACGGCCGACGCCTGCGCGCGGACCAGGTCGACAAGGACGCGCGTCTGCTCCGGTCCCGGCAGGCCCGCCAGGTGGGCGACCGACGCGGGCGTTCCCCGGTTCTCCGTACCCTCTTCTGCCACCCGCCCAGAATTACGTCGGGACCGGGCTTTCCGAATCCCCTACCGGCCCCTACCGGTGCCGATCGGGGCCGCCGGATCAGCTCGCCGCCGCCCGGGCCAGCCGGCCGCGGTCGATCTTCCGGTTGGAGTTCAGCGGGAACTCGTCGAGGTGGGTGTACCGGCGGGGCAGCATCCCTTTCGGCAGGATCTCGGCGAGCTGCTTGGCGAGCTGGGCGGCGGGCACCTGCTCGCCGGTGTAGTAGACGACGATCTCCACCAGCCCGTCGACGGTCCGGGTGACCGCCACCGCGTCCCGTACGCCGGGGCAGCCGGCGAGGGCGTGCTCGATCTCGGCCAGCTCGATCCGCCAGCCGTTGACCTGCACCTGGGCGTCCCACCGGCCCAGGTAGACGAGTTCGGAGTTGGCCAGCTGGCGCACCCGGTCGCCGGTGCGGTACCAGCGGCGCCCGTCGTGGTCGAGGAACCGTCCCTCGTCGTCGGCCGGGTCGAGGTAGCCGGGGGTCATCTGCGGGCCGGTGACGCAGAGCTCACCCTCGTGGTCGGACAGTTCCCCGTCGGGGGTGCGCAGCAGGGCGTCGTGCCCCTCGTGCAGGTGCCCGATCGGCACCAGCCCGTTGACGCAGAGCCCCGGCGAGGTCTCGGGCGACCAGCGGTGGCCGGTGATGGTGAGGGTCAGCTCGGTGGGGCCGTAGATGTTGGCCACCGTGGACCGGTCGGCGGCGGCGTGCCAGTCGGCCAGGTCGGCCGCGCGCAGCGCCTCTCCCGCGAACAGGCTCCAGCGCAGCCCGGGCATGCCGCCGGGGCGCAGGCCACCCAGCCGGCGGATCAGCGTGATCGCGCTCGGCGCGGAGAACCAGACGGTCACCGCGCGCTCGGCGAGGAAGCCGGGCAGGTCCCGGTAGGCCTGCGCGGGCACCGGCTGCACGGTCGCCCCGGCCCCCCAGGCGCAGAACATGTCGAACGCCGCGCAGTCGAAGTTCAGGTCGAAGGTCTGCGAGAAGACGTCCGTGGTGTGGAAGTCGTAGTGCCGGTCCACCAGCCGGAAGTAGTGGTCGGTCATGCCGTAGGTGATCGGCACGCCCTTGGGCCGGCCGGTGGAGCCGGAGGTGAACAGCACGTAGGCCACCTGCGACGCGGTGACCGGCAGCGGCGCGTCGAGGGGCCGGTCGCCGAGCGGGATGCGCGCCGCGCCGGGCACCGCGTCGGCGTCCAGGCCGGGCGCGAGCACCGGCAGCTCCAGCCCGGCGCCGGCCAGCTCGCCGAGGGTGGCCAGGCCGGCCTCGTCGGCCACCACGGCGGTCGCGCCGGAGACCTCCAGCATCCGCCGGGTCCGCGACACCGGGAAGCCGGCGTGCAACGGTACGACCGTGGCGCCGGCGTACAGCACGGCCAGGATTCCCGCGTACGCCTCGACGCTCTTGCCGGTGAGCACCGCGACCGCCGCCGGCGGCTGGTCCCCGGCGGCGCGCAGGGCCGCGGCCCGGGCCAGCGCCAGCTCGTGCAGCTCCTCGTAGCTGACGGCGCGGGATCCGACCCGCAGGGCCGTGCCGGTGGGGTTGGCCGCCAGGCCGCGAAGGAAACGCGCCGACAGGGCGGGACCGTCCACGTCTACCATCCGGTGCTCCAACAGTAAGGGGCGACAGGGGTTGTCGGCCGCTCGGGCAGGTACTTGTATCGAGGTCACCGCCGACACCGGTTCCGACAGATTCGGAGTGACCCATGCTGGACGAACGGTTCGAGGGGATCCTGCGGGGTTACCTGGCCTTCCTGTCGCCGACCGACACCCTCACCGAGGACACCCCGCTGCGCGACTTCGGCCTGGACTCGATGGCCACGGTGGAGCTGATCTCCGACCTGGAGTCGACGTACCGGATCCGGTTCGTCGACGACCTGCTGAGCCTGGAGAACTTCGCCACCCCGGGCACGATCTGGGCGAGCCTCACCGCGTTGGGCGTCACGGGCCAGGTGACCGAGGCCCGGGTCGGCCACTGACCCGTGACGCCCGTGTGAGGCAATGCTGGTGCAGCCCCGTACCCGCGGAAACCCCTAGCGCCCCCTGACGTGCGCGGCCGCCGGCGGCCTTGCGGTCGACGGCTTCGCGGAACCTGTGGACATACGACGGCGTCCCGACCGGTCCGGTCGGGACGCCGTCGGGTGTCCGGACAGCGGAGCGCCCGCCCGGAGCACGGTCCCGGGTGCTGCGGGCGGGCGCGGTCCTCATCCGGCCAGTTCCTCCCAGTCCTGCCCGGCGTGGAGCAACCCGGTGGTGGCCCCCTCGCCACGGGACTCCGACAGCCGCTTGCGCAGCTCGTGCTCGGCCGGCAGGTCGGTGCGGCGGGTGATGCCGAGCTTGCGGTAGACCCGGGTCAGGTGCTGGTCGACGGTGCTGACGGTGATGTACAACGTCTGGCTGATCTCCCGGTTGGTGTGCCCCAACGCGGCCAGCTTCGCCACCCGTCGCTCGGCCTCGCTGAGCACGTGCCGGCCCTCCTTCTCCCGGTCGTGCCAGCGGCCCACCAGCGCGGGCGGCTCGACCGGACGGTCCCCGCCGGCGGGGACGGCCGGCCCGGTGGTACCCGCCTGGGCCACCTGCGCGGCCCGCCGGGCCAGCACCCGGGCCCGGTCGAACTCACCGAGCTGCTGCCGGACGACGCTGAACGCGGTCAGCGACCTGGACAGCTCCAGCCGGTCGTCGGCCGCCTGGAGGCACTCCACGCTCTGCCGCAGCAGCGTCGGACGCTGCGCCGGCTCGCTGGCGGCGGCGAGCACCCGCAGCGAGATGCCCCGCACCCGGACGTCGGCCGCGCGCGCCCGCTCCAGTTGCTGGGTGAGCAGGTCCCGGGCCTCGACGGAGCGGCCCAGCCGCAGGTTCACCTCGGCCAGGTCGCTGCGCCACGGGATCAGCGCCGGCACGTCCACGTCCCATTCGCGCATCAGCCGGCCGCACAGCTGGAAGTCCCGTCCGGCGGCCAGCACCCGGTCGGTGGCCAGGTGGAACTGCCCCCGCGCCCGCAGGTACGGCAGGCTGAAGACGGTGCCGAACATCGAGTCGGGCACCGGCGCCTGGAGCACCTCGGCCGCCTCCCGGAGCTCGCCCCGGGCGGTGCGCGCGACGATCAGGGTGGCGCGCGGCTGACCGATCAGGACCCCCCAGCCCTTCTCCGGCAGCAGGGCCAGCGCCTGCTCGGCGTGCCGGATCGCGTTGACCAGGTCACCGCGCCGGTAGGCGATGCTGCCGGCCAGCGAGGAGAGCACCGCCTGCCAGGTGACCTCGCCACGCTCCGCGGCCTGCCGCATCAGCCGGTCGCACCAGGTGCGGGCCAGCTCCGGCTTGTTGCCGCGCTGCACCGCGAGCACCGCCGCGGCCACCACCTCCAGCGGGGTCTCACCGATCTGGCAGCTGCGCAGGATGTGCTCGGCACTGGTGGTGGCGGCCTCCCCGCCGCCCCGGCCCCAGAGCGAGGTGAGTCGCTGCGCCGCGTCCGCCCAGAGGTCCCTCGGGTGGGTGGTGCCGCTGGGCCCGAACTCGGACAGGCGGCCCCGCGCCGGACCGAGGAACCAGTGGAAGCTGACGGCCAGCTCGGCCGCCGTCTGCGCGTCGATCGGATCCGCGGACGCGCCGAGCGCGGTGGCGGCCCGGGCCGCCGCGTCCTCGTCGCCGTTCCACAGGCTGTAGCGGATCACCGCCGCCGCGTCCGGGCCGTGCAGTTCCCCGTCCTGCACCGCGCCCTGCAGACACGGCAGGTACGCCAGCGTGGCCGACGGGTTCCGTCGCCAGAGCGCGCCGGTGAGCGCGTGCATGATGGCGATCCGTTCCTTCCGGTCGGTGCAGCCGGAGAGCGCCAGTTCCAGGCAGCGCACCGCCAGGCCCGGGTCGTCCGCGGCCAGCGCCTGGTCGGCCGCGGTACGCAGCACCCCGACCGCCCAGTCGGCGGGCACCTGCTCGGCGTTGAGCAGGTGCCGCCCGGCCTCGGCCGCCGGGGCGCCCTGCTGGTGGAGCAGGTCGGCGGCGCGGACGTGGACGGCGGACCGTTCCGCCGGGGTCATGTTCTCCAGCACCGTGGTGGCACCGAGCGGATGGCGCATGCGGCAGTCCCGCAGTACGCCCGCCTCGGTCAGTATTCCGACGATCTCCTCGGCGGTTTCGTTCCGCATTCCGAGAAGACGGCCGATCAGGGCCGGATCGGAACGCTCGTTCAGTACCGCGGCCGCGGCTGCCACGTCCAGCAGCTGCGCGTCCCACCGGTGCAGGCCGGCCAGCACGGCGTGGGCATATCCGTCACCGACGACGGGCGTGGCCCCGTCCTCGATCCCGGCATCCGACGCATTGTCGTCGAGCAGCGCGTGGACCAACAGCGGATTACCGTTTGTCAGCTCGTGGTATTCCTCGGCCACCGACTCGGGCGCCGTCTTTCCCCATTTCCCGGTGAGCAGATCGGCGATGTCCGGCACGGTCAACGCCGACAACCTGATGCTCTCGTGCGGTTGGCGGGTCAGTTCCGTGTAGAAAAGCGGCAGGGTCGGCCGGCGTCGGTGCCACTTGCCCAGGACGAGCAGCATTCGGGCCGCGTCCATCCGTCGTTGCAGCGACAACAACAGCCGCAGCGAGGCGGAATCGGCGAACTGCAGATCGTCGATCACGATCACGAGGGTGCGCTCCCGGGCCAGGCCCAGCAGCACTCCGCAGAACTCACGCATCCAGCCCGATCGAGCATCCGGCTCCGCCAGCGGGTCCGACCATCCCCCGTCCCGGTCACCCGCATCGGCCGAACCGATGAGCCGGGCGGCCCGTTCGGGCAGCGCGTCCACCAGGTCGGCACCGCGGAACAACTGATCGACCACTCCGAGCGGCACCGACTGCTCGGCCCGCGATGCCGTACCACTGAGAAGTAACGCCCCCGTCTCCACCGCGTAACGCGAAAATTGATGGAGCAGATATGTTTTACCGCTGGCGAGTCCCCCCTCGACGAGCGCCAGTCGACCGCTTGAGCCGTCGCATTGGCGAAGGAGCCCTTGCAACAGCGACAGGGCCCCCTCATATCCCATGGTCGCCACGTTTGCATACCCCTAAGTAGCGTAGTAGTCGAAACGCTCCAACACTGGTAGCCACGTTGCGGCGTATCATATCCACAGATCGACGGTGATGCTAGTCCGACCTCTTTAGCACAGATCGGGCACAAGGCCCTGGTCAGGCGCTTCTGTCGGCGATCCGATCCGGGCGAATTGCAGAATGTCCAGTTCGCCGGTGTATCCCATTTTTATTGCGACTGATCACGCCGCTGCGTTTGCCCCACTAATCAATCCGGAACGATGTGAGCGATCTTCAAATGTCACGAACCGTTACTTGATTCGGCAACTTATCGTTCACTTTTCGCTGATCGGCGGCGGCGGGATCCCGGCATTCGCGCAGGTCCGGTCCGCTCCTGCCGGGCCGCACCCGCCGGACGCTCAGCTCCGCCGCCGGCCCGTCGTCACCCGGCAGCGGTTGTGTGACCTGGCCGTGACCTACCCGGACCGGTCGGGACGTCTCGACGACCCGGACGAGAGGTGTTCCCCGCGCCGACCGTCCGGCCCGTCCTCCCCGCCGAACGGCGAGCCGGGACGGCCCGCCGGCCCGCCTCTCCCTCGTACGCGCCCATCGACCTGGCCGGTTGCCGACAGGTGGCCCGACCCACATTTCCGCATATCCGGCCGGGCTCCGGTGGCACCGAGGACCCGGGCCACCCGACCCTCGTTGCAGCACGTCCATCCGCTGCCATGGGGACGCTGCGCGCTGGACGGCAAGCGACGAGCGCCTACCAGCCGGCGGCTCCCCCGGTCGACCGGACGGTGCGGCGCGGACAAGAGCTCCCCGCTCTGCGGCCTGTCGCGCTGTCCCCGCCGGCCGTCACCGCAACACGCCGCACACCGTGCCGCGCAGGCACGGCGCCGGGACAGCGGGCACTGCGCCAGGCGGCAGGGACGGCTCTCGGGCAGCGACGAAGCGGCGCGCCCGACGAGGTCGTCGGGCGCGCCGCCGGAACGAATCGCACGTCCTGCTCGGACTCGGTGTCACCGCACCCCAGGTCACGGTCCCCGGCCAACGCCGGGGGCCAGCCCGCGTGCGGCAGGACGCCCCGCCCCACACCGGGCG
Source organism: Micromonospora purpureochromogenes (assembly GCF_900091515.1). Lineage (NCBI taxonomy): Bacteria > Bacillati > Actinomycetota > Actinomycetes > Micromonosporales > Micromonosporaceae > Micromonospora > Micromonospora purpureochromogenes. The sequence goes on from NZ_LT607410.1 coordinate 5,052,815, forward strand.
CGGGGCGGGCCTGAAAGGCCCGCCCCGCCCGTGGGCTACTTGCTGGCCCGCACCGGCCCCGGCACTCCGGGGCTGACCGGCGCGGAGGCCTGCTTGCCGAGGTCCCGGTAGAGGCGCCCGGGCCACCAGCTCGCCCGGCCGATGTCGAAGGAGAGCGCCGGCACCAGCAGCGTCCGCACCAGGAAGGCGTCGAGCAGGACACCCACCGCGACGACCACCCCGAACTGGATCATGTCGACCACCGGCATGGAGGCGAAGACCGCGAAGGTCGCCGCCAGCACGATGCCGGCCGAGGTGATGACGCTGCCGGTGGTGGACAGACCACGGCGTACGCCTTCGGCATGGCCGTGTCGCGCGGCCTCCTCGTGCACCCGAGTCATCAGGAAGATGTTGTAGTCGACGCCGAGTGCCGCCAGGAAGACGAAGCTGACCAGCGGCAACTGCCAGGCCGTCCCCTCGTGCCCGAACACGTGCTTGAAGAGCAGGTGCGACGCGCCCAGTGCGGCGAAGTAGGACGCCACCACCGTGCCGAGCAGGACCAGCGGCGCCACCAGGGCGCGGAGCAGGATGATCAGGAACAGCAGGATCACGGCGAGCACGACCGGGATGACCACCCGGGCGTCCCGGCTGGAGGCCCGGTCGATGTCCAGGGTCTCCGCGGTGGTGCCGCCGACCTTCGCGTTGGCCCCGGGTACGGCGTGCACCGCGTCCCGGATCTCGTCGATGGTCTCCTTAGCCGCGTCGCTGTCGGGCGCGTCCCGGAGCACCACGTCGATGATGACCCGCTTGCCGTCGGGGCTGGGCGACTCCTGACCGACCGTCGTGCCCTCCACGCCGGCGGCGGCGGCCTTGACCGGCCCGGCCGCCGAGGCGTCGGCGACGAGGATGGCCGGGTCGGACGCGCCGGACGGGAAGTGCCGGGCGAGCTTCTCCTGCGCGGTGACCGACTGGGGCTTGGTCTGGAACACCTCGGTCTGGGCCAGCCCCATCTTGATGTCCAGCGCGCTGACGGCGAGGCCGCCGATCACGATCAGGCAGCCGAGCCAGACCACCCGGGGGTGACGGCCGACGGCGGTGCCGATCCGGGACCAGAACCCCCGCCCGGCCCGCGCCTCGTGGCCGAACTTCGGCACGAACGGCCAGAACACCCACCGGCCGGCGATCACCAGCAGCGCCGGCAGGATGGTGACCATCGCCAGGTACGCGCAGAGCACACCGGTGGCGCCGACCAGGCCGAGGCTGCGGGCGCTCTGCATGTCGGCCAGGGCGAGGCAGGCCAGACCGACCACGACGGTCGCGGCCGAGGCGAGGATCGCCGGGCCCGAGCGGCGCAGCGCGATGCCCATGGCCAGGTGCTTGTCGGCGTGCCGGCGCAACTCCTCGCGGTAGCGCGCGATGAGCAGCAACGCGTAGTCGGTGCCGACGCCGAACAGCAGGATCATCAGCAGACTGGAGCTGGCCGGGTTGACCGGCAGCCCGGCGTGTTTGGCGAGCAGGTACGCGACCCCCTGGGTGAGCGCGCTGGCGAAGCCGACGGCCAGCAGGGGGAAGATCCAGAGGAACGGGCTGCGGTAGATCAGCAGGAGGAGCACGATGACGATCGAGCTGGTCGCGATCATCAAATTGACGTCGAGGTTCTCGAACGCCTGCGTGTAGTCGTTGAGCAGGCCGCCGGGGCCACCGAGGTCGACGTCCAGCCCGGCCGGGGCGCCGGCCTGGGCGGCGGTGCGCAGGTCCTTGACCGCGAAGTCGATCTCGACGTCGTCGCGGGTCAGCGGCACCACCAGCATGAGCGCCTTGCCGTCCTGGGACGGGATGGCCGGCTGGATGGCCGCGCCGCCGTCGGCGAACTTCGCGAACGCCGTACGGTCGGCCTCCACCTTGCTGCGGTCGGCGTCCTGGATCCCGGACTCGCGGGTGTAGACGGCGACCACCGGGACGGCCTCGGAGGCGGAGCGGTACCTGTCCAACTCCTCCATGACGGCGGTCGACTCGGCGCCGCGCGGGAGGCTGCCGGACGGAGTCCGGTCCTCGTACTCCTCGATCTTGCCGAAGAGCGGGCCGAGCACGACGGCGAGGACTATCCACAACGCGAGGATGGCCCACTTGGTACGCCGACCACTCGGTAATTTGGCCAGTAGCCCGACAGAATCGCTCATTGAGCCGAAACCCTTCTATGCCCGTCTATGCCGATTTCATCGTCCAGGGCACGGAGATCCCGGCGTCGTCCGCCTGGGGACGGGGACAAGACCTCGTCGCTCATCGGGCCTGACGGCCATTTCCCGAAGGTGCCCCACCACGCGGGGCACGCTTCTGCGTATGCCCCACGCGTACATGCTAAGCAGTACGGCGGAACAGCGTCAAGCACTTCGGCAGAGTGTCCGGTCAGTTGGGAAACAAGCCCTCCCACCCGGGTTGAGCTGCGGGAATGGCGGTGACCCTGGGGTGGTCGGGCGGGCGGCTAGGGGATCCGGCGCCCGGGTTAGGGGGCGGCCGTTCTGTTCGTGCCGCCATCGCCGGTGGTTACGTGATAGTCCGACCGGTCGGTTGACGGCGGGTCGACGTCGGCGAGCGTGAGGGGCGACGACGCATGGTGGACAAACCACATTCCGACCTCGGGTCCCGGGTGGCCGAGCTGCATTCCGTCAAGGCCACGGCGGTCGCCGGCCCGGGGCCCCGCGCCTCGGCACAGCAGCACGCCAAGGGCAAACTCACCGTCCGGGAACGGCTCGACCTGCTCTTCGACGAGGGCACGTTCCGGGAGATCGAGCAGTTGCGCCGGCACCGGGCCGCCGGGTTCGGGCTGGAGGACCGCCGCCCGCACACGGACGGCGTGGTGACCGGCTGGGGCAAGGTCGACGGCCGGACGGTCTTCGCGTACGCGCACGACTTCCGGATCTTCGGCGGCTCGCTGGGCGAGGCGCACGCCGAGAAGATCCACAAGATCATGGACATGGCCGAGTCGGCCGGCGCGCCCCTGATCTGCCTCGGCGACGGCGCGGGTGCCCGTATCCAGGAGGGCGTCACCGCCCTGGCCGGATACGGCGGCATCTTCCGCCGCAACGTGCAGGCGTCCGGGGTGATCCCCCAGATCAGCGTGATGCTCGGGCCCTGCGCCGGCGGCGCGGCGTACTCCCCGGCGCTGACCGACTTCGTCTTCGCCGTCCGCAACGTGGCCCAGCTCTACCTCACCGGGCCCGACGTGGTGCAGGCGGTGACGGGCGAGACCGTGACGCACGAACAGCTCGGCGGGGCCGAGGTGCACGCCTCGGTCACCGGCACCGTCTCGTTCGTGCACGACACCGAGGCGGAGTGCCTGGCCGAGGTCCGACACCTGCTCTCGCTGCTGCCGTCCAACAACCGGGAACTGCCTCCGGTGCAGCCCACCGGGGACCCCCCGGACCGCCGCTGTCCCCGCCTGCTCGACCTGGTGCCCGCCGACCCCCGCGGCTCGTACGACATGCGCGAGGTGATCGGGGAGATCGTCGACGACGGGGACCTGCTCGAGGTGCACGCCTCCTGGGCCCGCAACATCGTCTGCGGGCTGGCCCGGATGGACGGGCACGTGGTCGGCATCGTCGCCAACCAGCCCCGGATGCTCGCCGGCGCCCTCGACGGGCCGGCCTCGGCCAAGGCGGCCCGCTTCGTGCAGACCTGCGACGCCTTCAGCATCCCGCTGGTCACCCTGGTCGACGTGCCCGGCTTCCTGCCCGGCACGGCGCAGGAGCACAGCGGGATCATCCGGCACGGCGCCCAGTTGCTGTACGCGTACTGCTCCGCGACCGTGCCCCGGATCCAGGTGATCCTGCGCAAGGCGTACGGCGGGGCGTACATCGTGATGGACTCCCGGTCGATCGGCGCGGACCTCTCGTTCGCCTGGCCGAGCAACGAGATCGCGGTGATGGGCGCCGAGAGCGCGGCCAACGTGGTGTTCCGCAGGGAGATAGCGGCGGCGCCCGACCCGGAGGTGGCCCGCCGGCAGCGGATCAAGCAGTACGAGCAGGAGTTGATGCACCCCTACTACGCGGCCGAGCGCGGCCTGGTGGACGACGTCATCGACCCGGCCGAGACCCGCGCGGTGCTCGTCGGGGCGCTGGAGACGCTGCGGGCCAAGCGGGTGCAGCTGCCGGGGCGCAAGCACGGAAACCCGCCGACGTGACCGCGGCGGAGGAGTTCGACGCGGCGCGGGTCCCCCGGCTGGTGGTGGTCCGGGGCGCGCCCACCGAGGAGGAGCTCGCGGCGGCCACGGTCGCCCTGATGTGCGCGCTGCGCGCCGCTCGGGGTACGGCCCCGGGCCGTCGGCGCGCCGAGGCGTCGTGGTCCCCGGCGGCGGACTACCGGGCGCCGGGTGCCTGGGCCTCGCGATGCCACTGACCGGGCCGCCGCCGACCCGGCCGACAACGTCGGGGTCGCCGCCGTCGCCGTCGACCGGGCCGACAGCGTCGGTACCGACGGGGTCGCCGTCGCCGCTCACCGCGTCGATGCCGTCGGGACCGACCCGACCGTCGGGACCGAGCCGGTGGGCACCGGCGGCGGCGGTCGCCGGCGGGGTCAGTCCTCGCGGACCAGGCCGGCGTCGCGCAGTTCGTCGAGCCACCGGCCGATGACCACGATGATCTCCGCGCGGTCCGCCTCCCAGCTGGTGGCCACCTCGTCCGCGGCCAGGTTGAGGTCGCCGCCGTGCCGTTGCAGCGAGATCCAGGAGACCGTGACGAAGGGCGGGTACCGGTACGTGACGGCGGTCGGCTGCCGGTGCAGGATCAGCCACCCGTCCGGAGACACCGTGACCTCCACGTTGTGCTCCCAACGCAGACCCACCATTCCTCCCGACATCACCCTCACCCGATCCCTCTGCGCTCCGATCACCGTCGCCCTCACCTCCCGGGCGATGGGCGGCCACCCGAGGGGTGAGCCCTCCCGGGCCGTCGGCCGCCAGTGCCCTCTCGTCCGCGCCGTCTCACCGTCCGCCTCGACGACCCGCGCCGGTCGCGCCGGGCGCGAATTGACACAGGAAGTCGAGCATCAATGCGACAAGTGAGAACGGAATGATTGTGGCCGCTTTCCCAGAGTCAACCTCGAACCGAACAGAAATCGGCTCGGGAATAGACCCCGGAGTCTTCTGTGTATGCCGTATACCGTTGTGTGCCGACCGTACACACCGCCCACTCGACGCGTCAACCCCACTACCGGGGCGCCGACCGGGAGGCGGCACGCCGATACCCCGACCTGGACCACCGGCGGCGGTTCGGAACTCCGCTGTGAGCAGCACCGACGCGGACCACCTAGGGGTCGGCGCCCGCGCCGAGGGGCCACAAATCAGGGTCATCCCCCATCTGATCCCGGACGACGGAAAATGAGTGAGGACGTTTCAGAACAGCTCAGCAAGCCGGCCGTCGGTGGCGATTCCGCGCATTGTCGAGCACGGGAAATCCAGCCGCGCCGCCTCCCATTGAGGGCTGCGCCGCCGCCGCCGGTCCACCCCTCGGCGACCCACCGGCCACGACCCGACCACCGGCGGACCGGCGCCGCCCGCGAGCCCCCACCAGGGCGCCCGACGCGGCGGCGAAAACGGTCTTGACCTGCGGCGGCGAAGCAGGTTGACAGGCGGACATCGAACTGCGTACAGTCTACACGAATCAGCGTATGAGGCACGCAGAAGACCACCCGGAGCAGGGACGGCAAGGAGTGCAACGACAATGGCCTACGAATTGGCAATAGAAGCCAGCGGGCTACGAAAGTCCTATGGCGACGTGCAGGTGCTCAAGGGCGTGGACATCACCGTCCCCCGGGGCAGCGTCTTCGCCCTGCTGGGCCCGAACGGATCGGGCAAGACGACCAGCGTCCGCATCCTCTCGACGCTCACCTCCCTCGACGCGGGCCAGGCCCGGGTCGCCGGCTTCGACGTCGTCAAGGAGCGGCGCAAGGTGCGGCGGGCCATCACCCTGACCGGCCAGTACGCGGCGATCGACAAGAACCAGACCGGCGAGGAGAACCTGCGCATGATGGGCCGGCTCACCGGCCTGTCCCGCGCCGAGGCGCAGGAGCGCGCGAAGCAGCTGCTCGCCCGGTTCGACCTGACCGACGCCGGTGGCCGGCGACTGGCCACCTACTCCGGCGGCATGGCCCGCCGGCTCGACCTCGCCGCGAGCCTGGTCGGAGCGCCGTCGGTGGTCTTCCTCGACGAGCCGACCACCGGCCTGGACCCGCGCAGCCGCCTCGCGCTGTGGGGCGTCATCGCCGACCTGGCCGCCAACGGCCTGACCATCTTCCTGACCACGCAGTACCTGGAGGAGGCCGACCGCCTCGCCGACCGGGTGGCCCTGCTCGACGGCGGCACCATCGTCGCCGAGGGCACCCCCACGCAGCTCAAGGAGCGGGTCGCGGGTCAGCGGCTCGACCTGGAACTGGTCGACCGCACGGCGCTGGAGGACGTCCTGGCGCTGCTGGGCGAGCGGGTGGTCACCAAGGATCTCGACCTGCTGACGATCGGGGTCACCACCGACGGCTCGGCCAATCAGGTACGGGCCGTGCTGGACGAGGCAGACCCGCAGCGCAACCGGATCACGAAGTTCCAGGTGCACAGCGCCACGCTGGACGACGTGTTCCTGGCGCTGACGGGCCACCCCACCCCGAGCCCGGAGGTGGAGAGAGTTAAGGAGACTGTCGGTGACTGAGTCCATCGTCCTGCGCAACCGGCCCCGGCCCACCTCGCTCGGGACCGACATGGTGACCATGATCGCGCGCTGCACCCGGCTGACCAGCCGGGACCTGGACGCCCTGATGATGGCGCTGATGCTGCCCATCATGATGATGGTGCTCTTCGTCTACCTCTTCGGCGGGGCGATCCAGACCGGCGGCGACTACGTCACCTACGTCTCCCCCGGCGTGCTGCTGCTCTGCACGGTGTGGGGCGCCGCGCAGACCGGCGTGGGCGTCGCCAACGACATGAGCACCGGTATCATCGACCGGTTCCGGTCGATGGACGTCAGCGGCGCCGTACTGCTCGGCGGCCACGTCACCGCCAGCGTCATCAAGAACATCGTCTCCACGGTCGTGGTGATCGCGGTGGCCCTGCTCATCGGGTTCCGGCCCGAGGCCAGCCTGCTCCAGTGGCTCGCCGCCGGCGGCATCCTGGTCACCTTCATCCTGGCGATGTCCTGGCTCTCCGCGGTGGTCGGCCTGCTCACCAAGTCCACCGACGCGGCGGCCAGCTTCGCCTTCATCATGATGTTCCTGCCCTACGTCAGCAGCGCGTTCGTCCCGATCCACACGCTGCCCGGCTGGCTGCAGGGCGTGGCCAAGCACCAGCCGTCCACGCCGATCATCGAGAGCGTCCGCGGGTTCCTGCTCGACCGGCCGGTCGGCGACAATCCCTGGATCGCCCTCGCCTGGTCGGTCGGCATCCTGGTCGTCTCCGTCACCCTCGCCGCGGTCTTCTTCCAGAAGAAGACGGACTGAGCGCGGGCGTCGGTCACCGGCAGCGAAGGCCCTTCTCCTCCCCCCGTTGGAGAAGGGCCTTCGCGCCTGCGCCGGCAGGGCCACCCGACAAGGGCGCCGCCTCCGTCGGGAGGCGGCGCCCTTCGGCGTACGCGGGCTCAGGCCGTCCTGCGCCAGAACACCCCGCCGTTGTCCACCGGCCGGATCTCGTCGGTGATCCCGTGCTCGTCGCGGTACTCATGCACCGCCGCCCGGCAGGGCTCCATGTTGTAGTCGTCGATGATGATGAACCCGCCCGCGGAGAGCTTCGGGTAGAGCGGGATCAGCGCCTCGCGGGTCGACTCGTACAGGTCGCCGTCGAGGCGGAGCACGGCGATCGAGGAGATCGGCGCAGCCGGCAGGGTGTCCTTGAACCACCCCTCCAGGAACTCCACCTGCTCGTCGAGCAGGTCGTACGCCTTGAAGTTGGCCCGGACCGCGTCCGCCGAGACGCTGAGCATGCTGTTCAGGTTGTGCAGGGCCATCTCCTGGTCCAGTGGGTGGCTGCCCTCCCCCGCCTCGGGCACGCCCTCGAAGGAGTCGGCGGCCCAGACGCGCCGGTCGGTGACGCCGTGCGCCTTGAGGATGGCGCGCATCAGGATGGTCACGCCGCCGCGCCACACCCCGGTCTCGACCAGGTCCCCGGGGATCCCGTCGGCCAGTACCCGCTCGACGCACGACTGCACGTTGTCCAGACCCTCGAGACCGACCAGCGTGTGCGCGGCGGAGGTGCCCGGAAGGCCCCCCTCGGGCACCGCCGCGCCCTCGGCCCCCGTCCACCAGGGAGCGGCGTTGTCGGTGTAGATCTCGTTGGCGATCACCTTCTTGATCAGCTCAAGGTAGAGCGTGACTCCCGTGTCGGTCATCTGTCCGTCCTCTTCCGCGGCCGGCGCGCGTGCCGACGCCGCTGTCGATCGGTCCTTGGTTGCCCTGCCGGACGCCGGTCGGGCCGCGCCGCATCCGGCACGGCCCGACCGCCGGCTGTCACCACCCCGCCGTACGGGTACGGCGGGACGACGTCAGAGGTGCTGCATGGCCAGCGCGCCACCGTCGATCTTGATCTGGCTGCCGGTGACGTAGCGCGACTCGTCGGAGGCCAGGTAGACCACGGCGTGCGTCACGTCAGCCTGGGTCACGTGCGAGATCGGCATGGCGTGGATGGCGCTCAGGATCGGCGCGACGTCCTCGACGGTGGGGTCGTCGAGGTCCGGCCGGTAGGTCTGGAACATCGACTTGTTGAACGCCATGTCGGTGTCCACGGTGGTCGGGTGCACCGAGTTGACCCGGCCGCTGGTCGGCGCGAGCTGGAGTGCGAGCGCCTTCACGTAGTCGACCAGGACGTGCTTGGCGAACCGGTACCCGGCGTACCCGGCGCCGGCCATCACGTCGGAGGGCATCGGCGGCAGGAAACTCGCGATCGAGCCGACGATGATCACCGACACGCCCTCGTTGAAGTGCGGCAGCGCCGCGTGCACCGTGTTCAGCACCCCGGCGAGGTTGACGTCGATGGTGCCGGTGAAGGCGGTGATGGGCTGGTCCGGCCCCATCGGCAGGATGCCGGCGTTCGGGATCAGGACGTCGATCTTCCCCAGCTCGGCGACGCCCTCCTCGATGGCCGCGCGCAACGCGCCGTAGTCGCGCACGTCCGCGTGCCGGACGACCACCCGGCGGCCGGCCTCCTTGACCAGGCGCGCCGTCTCCTCCAGGTCCTCGTTGCCGGCCATGCCGTAACCGGCCGAGTCGATGTCCCTGCAGATGTCGATCGCGATGATGTCGGCGCCCTCCTCGGCCAGCCGGACCGCGTGGCTGCGCCCCTGACCACGGGCCGCGCCCGTGATGACGACGACCTTGTTCTCCGCCCGCCCCATGTGGGTCTCCCTCTGCCGGATCGCGTGAAAGGTGAGTCGAGACCGACCGGGAGCAGCGCCGCGTGCGGCGGTAGTTCTCGCGTACGGTGGCCCGCTCGGGGCCGACGCTAACCAGGTACGGGACGCCTCAGTACCCCTTCCGACCCCTACTGGTCCCTTGGACGGCACGGCCGGCGAGGCCCAGAATGGGCGGCACCGGTGTCGCGACCCCGGCGGCGATCAGGGCCGTACGGGCTGAAACGTCGACTCTTCGCCGAAGGGACGACGGCATGCACCCGATGCTGCGGCGGCTCGACGACCTCGCCGCCCACCTGCGCACCCGCCCCGATGCCGTGGCACTGCTCGGCCTCGGCTCGGCCGGGGTGGCGTACGACCGCCTGGACGAGCACTCCGACCTGGACTTCTTCGTCGTGGTCGCCGACGGCGCCGTGCCCCGCTACGTCGAGGAGATCGGCTGGCTGGCGGCGCCGTGCCCGGTGGCGTACAGCTTCGCCAACGAGCGCAACGGCCGCAAGGCGCTCTACGCCGACGGGATCTTCGTCGAGTATGCGGTGTTCACCGTCGCGGAACTGGCGCGGCTGCCGTTCAGCGGCGCCCGGGTCGTCTGGCGGCGGGACGACGCGCCCGCCACCCTGGCCGAGTGCGGCCGGCCACCGGGCGGGCCGCCGTACGACACGGTGGAGTTCCACCTGAACGAGGCGCTGACCAACCTCTACGTGGGCCTACACCGGGAGCTGCGCGGCGAACGGCTCACCGCGGCCCGCTTCATCCAGTCGTACGCGGTGGACCGGGTGATCGCGCTGCTGCGCCTCACCGGGGCCGGGGCGGGGCACCGGCGCGACCCGTTCGACGCCAGCCGGCGCGTCGAGCAGGCGTACCCGCCGGAGGTCCTGCCGCTGGCCGCGATGGTCCCGGGGTACGCGCGCAACCGCGAGGCGGCGCGGGCGGTGTTCGGCTGGCTGGCGGAGCGGTTCCCGGTGGACCCGGTGATCGGCGAGGCGGTCCGGCGGCTGCTGGACGCCCCGCTCCCGCCTCCGTCGCCCAGCGACCTCGCGGCGCCGGACGCACCGTGACGATCAACCCGAGCGGCCCGAGGGCAGGTCGCTGATCCGCTCCCCCGCCGTCGCGTCGGGCGCGGGCCGGATCGATCGTTCCGGCCCGCGCCGACCACCGGCCGTATCACGATGTTCTTCGGTGGCCGGCGAGCGGCGGGCCCGCCCCCGGCCGCGCGGGCGGGCGGCGGCGGCGGCGGCGGCCATCGTGCACGGAACCGGTCGGGACGACGCCCCGCGGCGTGCCGACCGCCGACCGGCGGAAGGGGTGACGTGAGCGCGCTGGTGCTGATCGTGGTCCTGAGCACCACCGTGCTCGTCGGCACCACGCTCGGTGGCCGGTACAGCGTGGCCCCGCCGGTCCTGCTGATCACCATGGGTGCGCTGCTCGCGCTGCTCCCGCCGCTGTCGGAGGTGGTGCTGGAGCCGGAGGTGGTGCTGCTGCTCTTCCTGCCGGCGATCCTCTACCGGGAGAGCCTGGTGATCAGCATCCGCGAGATCCGGGCCAACCTGCCGGCGATCACGTTGCTCGCCGTGGTGCTGGTGGTGGTCACGATGATCGTGGTCTCCCTGACCGTGCAGCAGTTCGGCGTCGACCCGGCCGCGGCCTGGGTGTTGGGCGCGGTCCTCGCGCCGACCGACGCCGCGGCGGTCGCCGGCCTCGCCAAGCGGATGCCTCGCCGGCTGCTGACCACGCTCCGCGCGGAGAGCCTGATCAACGACGGTACGGCGCTGGTGCTCTTCTCCGTCACGGTCGGCCTGATCGCCGGGGGCGCCTGGCCGGCCGCACCGGTCCTGCTCGGCCAGTTCGCCGGCTCGGCGGCGGGCGGGGTCGCCGCCGGCCTGCTGGCCGGCGGGGTCGTGATCGCGATCCGTCGACGCCTCGACGACCCGCTGCGCGAGGGCGCGCTGAGCGTGCTGACCCCGTTCCTCGCCTTCCTGCTGGCGGAGCTCGTCCACGCCAGCGGGGTGCTGGCGGTGGTGGTCGCCGGCCTCGTCCTGTCCTACTTCGGACCGCGGGTGATCCGGGCCCGGTCCCGGGTGCTGGCGTACGCCTTCTGGGATCTCTCCACCTTCCTGATCAACGGTTCGTTGTTCGTCCTCCTCGGCATGCAGATCCCCCGCGCGGCGAGGAGCATCACCAGCACCTCGACGGTGCAGGCGCTGACCATCGGGGCGGTGGCGGCAGCGGTGGTGATGGTGACCCGGATGATCCTGGTGCAGATCTCCGGCTACGGCCTGGAGGTCGTCGCCCGGCGCAGGTCGCGAGTCAGGGGCCCGACCGGCTACCGGGTGCGCACCGCGGCCGGATGGGCGGGCTTCCGTGGCGCGGTGTCCCTCGCGGCGGCGCTCGCGGTGCCGGTGACGACGAAAGCGGGAGATCCGATCGCCGAGCGTGACCTGATCATCTTCTGCACCGCGATGGTCATCGTGCTGACGATGGTGATCGAGGGCACCACCCTGCCCGCGGTGGTCAACTGGGCGCAGCTCAAGGGTGACGTGGAGCGGGAGGACGAGATCCGGCGGGCCCGGACGGCGGCCACCAGGGCGGGCCTGGCCGCGCTGCCCGAGGTCGCCGCCGGGCTCGGCATGGAAGCGGACACGGTCGACCGGCTCCGCGCCGACTACCAGCGACACCTGGAGGAGACGCTCGCCGCTGAGACGGGCGACGAGGCCGCCCAGGCCCGGGAACAGGACCGCCAACTGCGGCTCAGCCTGCTCGACCACAAGCGCCGCGAGGTCAACCGGCTGCGCGACAACAACGAGATCGACGACGCCGTGCAGCGGGAGGTGCAGGCCGCGCTGGACATCGAGGAGATCCGGCTGCTGGGGCCGAGCACCAGCGAATGACGCGCCGGCCGACGCGCGCACCGCCCGCCGCCGCACTCGCGCCGCCGCGTCCGGCCGGCTGGCATCATCCCGTCATGATCGAGTACCCGGAGACCGGTCCGCCGCGCCCGCTCGACCCGCTACTGGACGCCGCGCTCGGCCCCCGCCCCGCGCGGGTCCCGCTCGACGTCGAACGGCTGGAGTCGGTGGACTGCGGCAGCTACGTACGGGAGAAGGTGAGCTACGCCGTCACCGCCGACCAGCGGGTGTCGGCGTACGTCTGCGTTCCCAAGGGCGCGGACGGCCCGCTGCCGGCGGTGTTCTGCCACCACCAGCACGCCGGGCAGTTCCACCTGAGCAAGAGCGAGGTGGTGGGCCTGGCCGGCCACCCCGACCAGGCGTACGCGCGGGAGCTGGCCGAGCGGGGCTTCGTGACGATCGCGCCGGACGCCATCGGGTTCGAGGAGCGCAACTGGAGCCCGGACGGCCGGTCGAACGTGTGCTGGTTCGAGCTGTCCAGCCGGCTGGTGCGGGGACGGACGCTGCTCGCCAGCTGCCTGCACGAGGTGTCCGTGGCGCTGGATCACCTGGTGTCCCGCCCCGAGGTGGACCCGAACCGCCTGGGCTTCATCGGCCACTCGTACGGCGGACGGACGGCCCTGTGGGCCCCGGCCTTCGACCACCGCATCACCGCCTCGGTGTCGCACTGCGGCTGCATCCCGTACCGGTACTCGCTGACCCACGACACCGGGGTGCAGGCCGAGTTCGTCCTGCCCGGGTTCGCCGCCGCGCACGACCTGGAGGACGTGCTCGCCCGGTACGGCCCGGCGGCGCTGCTCATCTCGGCCACCACCGACGACCGGTGGAGCCGGGGCGCGGAGGAGCTGTTCGCGCACGCCCGCCGGTCCCTCGGCGACCGGGTCGAGCTGGCGATGTACGGGGCGGGGCACGTGTTCACCGCGCCGATGCGCGAGCGCGCCTACGCCTTCCTGCGCCAGCGGTGCTGACCGGCGTCAGGCACCCAGCCGCTGCCGCGCCAGGAACTTCGGCACGACCATCCGCCACGCCTCGGTCACCAGCTCGGTCATCTGGTCGTGGTCGAGCCGGTCGAGTCGGCAGCAGACCCAGTGGAAGCGCAGGTCGGACGCGCCGGGCAGGAAGAACAGGTCCGGCTCGGCGGCGACGAGCGCGTCGCGTTCCTCCTTCGGGTAGCCGAAACCCATCGTCGTCTCGTCGCGGGAGAACGCGACGTAGACGATGGCGCCCACCCGGAACTTCACCCGGTCGCGGATCAGGTGCTCGGTGGTGCGCGGCAACGTCAGTGCCAGCGACCGTACGTCGGCGACGGTGACCATGCGCCGACCGTAGCGGCGGGGGCCGACATCCCCGGACGCTCAGCGCTCCCGGGCCTGGTTGACCCGCACCGCCCGCAACAGGGTGCGCGGAGCGGCGAGCGAGTTCGGGTGGCGGCGCATCTCGACGACGGCGTCGAAGCGCCGGGCGGTCACCGGGTCGGTCACCGAGGCGGCGGTGATCTGGTCGGCCACCCATCGGGAGATCCGGTGTCCCGGCGGGCGGGGGCCGGGCACCGACGGGCGGGCCAGGTCGGCGGAGGTGGACATCCCCCAGGCCGCGTCGACCACGACCCGCTGCAGCGCGAGGAACTCCCGGGCCGGGCGGCGCAGGTCGGGCCCGGAGCGGAGGTACTCCGAGAGGCAGGAGGCGTGCAGGGCCGCCGACGACATGCCCTGCCCGTAGATCGGGTTGAACGAGGAGACCGCGTCACCGACCGCGACCAGCCCGGCCGGCAGCCGGCGGAGGCGGTGGAAGTCGCGGCGCCGGCTGTCGGCCTGCCGGTAGGTGCGAACCGGCCCGAGCATCTCGTTGGCCACCACCCGGGCGAACTCGGGCGGAAAGTCCTCCCGGCACCGGCGGACGAGGTCGTCCGGGTCGCGGCCCGGCCGGCCTTCGCCGTAGCTGCCGAGCATCACGATCCACCGGTCGCCCTCGATGGCGGAGAAGGCGGCGCCGGCGATGTCGCCCCCCGCCGCGGCGGTGCAGCCGGCCAGCACCGCGACCGGCACCGGGTGCTCTTCGCTACGCCGGAACGTGGCGGTGGCGTAGTGCAGGTTGATCGCCATCCGGCGCATCGGGGGGCGTTCCCACCCGCCCTGCTCCAGCCAGTCGCCGAGGCGGCTCGACCGGCCGGTGGCGTCCACCACGAAGTCGGCGGGCGTGACGATCGGGCCGGCGGCGCTGTCGTGCCGTACTCCGGTGACGGCAGCGCCGGCGAAGTCGAGGCTGGTGACGCGCCCGGGCAGCAGGGTCACGTTGGGCAGCGCCAACGTGCGACGGCGGAGCAGCCCCTCCAGGAAGGGCCGGCTCCCCGCGATCATGTCGACGTCCGAGCCCGGGACCTTGCGTCGGCCGTCGAGGTAGCTGCGGCGAGCGGCGGCGGGAAGCAGGACGGCACCCTCGGCCACGGCCTCGCGGGAGAAGCCGGGGAACCACCGGTCGATCTGGTCCCGGCCCGCCGGGAGCAGGACGTGCATCTGGGTGCCCTGCGGCACACCGGCCCGGTGCGCGGTGCCCGCGCCCAGCTCGTCCCGGTCCACCACGAGCACGTGCTCGGCGTGCTCGGCGAGCACCCGGGCCGCCAGCAGCCCGGCCACGCTCGCGCCGAGCACCACGGCCCGGCCCATGATCACCGATGGTGCCGTCGCGGGCCGGGTGGCACCGAGCCGGGCGAAGACGCGCGCGGGCGAGTTGTACATCACGACCTCCCGGGGGGCGGCGGTCCGGGTGCCGGCGTCGTGGCGCGTCCGGGGCGTCCCTGCGGGTGGGCTGGGCGAAACCGGGCTGCGGGCATCGACGGGGCAGGCCGAGCGGAATCGGCTCTGCGGTGAGCCTCGCCGGCGAATCTAACCGCCGGGCCGCCCGCCTGCCTCCGTCGCCACTGTCGCGATTCCGACGGTTGCCGCACACCGGTGAAACCGGCCATTCGGCGCCTCCGCGACCGACCCTACTTCCGCCGGTTCCGGTCCGCCGCCCGGTCGTACTCGGCCTGGGCCGCCAGCACGGTGCCCAGCTCGCTCTCGACCAGCTCGATCAGCCCGATCAGCCGCTCGGCCACCCGGGTGCCGAGCGGGGTGAGGCTGTACTCGACGTGCGGCGGGATGGTCGTCTGCACGTCCCGCCGCACCAGGCCGTCGCGCTCCAGGGCCTGGAGCGTCTGGGACAGCATCTTCTCGCTCACCCCGTCGACGCGGCGGCGCAGCGCGTTGAACCGGTACGCGCCCTCGTGCAGCGCGGAGAGGGCCAGGATCCCCCACTTGCCGGCGATGTTCTCCAGCGTGCGACGCGAGCCGCAGCCGCGGGCGAAGACGTCCGCGACGAGCTGGTCGTCGGCGTCCCTGGCGTCCGCTCCGCCGGGATTGGTGAGGGGAGCAGTCATGGCTCGACGGTACCCGGCCGACACCCTCCGATCCACCGCACTTACCCATGGGTTGGCACTTTCCAAAAGTTAGTGCATGCTTCAAAGCACCCGTCAGCCCGAGGAGCAACCATGATCGTCGTAACCGGAGCCACCGGCCTGCTCGGCCGCCTCGTCGTCACCGAACTGCTCGACCGGGGCGTCCCCGCCCAGCAGATCGTCGCCGCGGTCCGCACCCCGGAGAAGGCCGCCGACCTGGCCGCCCGGGGCGTGCTCGTGCGGGAGGCCGACTACGACCGCCCCGAGACCCTGGCCGGCGCCCTCGCCGGCGCCGACCGCCTGCTGCTCGTCTCGGCCAACGAGGTCGGGCGGCGGGTGGCGCAGCACCGCGCCGTCGTCGACGCCGCCGTGGCCGCCGGGGTACGCCTGATCGCGTACACCAGTGTCCTGAAGGCCGACACCGCCACCTACGGGCTCGCCGCCGAGCACCAGGCGACCGAGGAGCTGATCCGGGCCTCCGGCCTGCCGTACGTGCTGCTGCGCAACGGCTGGTACACCGAGAACTACACCGGCAACCTGGCCGCCACGCTGCAGCACGGCGCGGTGCTCGGCAGCGCCGGTGCCGGCCGGGTCGCCGCCGCCACCCGCGCCGACTACGCCGCCGCTGCCGCCGCCGTCCTGGCCGGTGACGGCCACGAGAACGCGGTCTACGAGCTGGGCGGCGACGAGCCCTTCACCATGGCCGAACTCGCCGCCGAGATCTCCCGGCAGAGCGGCACCGAGGTGGTCTACCGCGACCTGCCGGCCGAGGAGTACGCGAAGGCGCTGGTCGCCGCCGGCCTGCCGGAGCCGTACGCGGCCACGCTGGCCGAGTGCGACCGGGCCATCGCCCGAGGCGAGCTGACCACCGACAGCGGTGACCTGCGCCGCCTCGCCGGCCGCCCCACCACCACCCTCGCCGACGCGGTCGCGGTGGCCCTCAAGGGCTGATGCCCTCGGCACCGGTGGCCCGGGTGCGCCCGGGCCGCCGGTGCCCGCCGAGCACGTCGTGGTTCGGGCGTTTGCGACGGCGGGCGGCGGGAAGGACCGACCTCCACCTGCCGAACGGAGATGACGTCGATGGAGGACCTGGTCCACCGGTGCCCGGGCACCGTCGCGGCGCGAGCGAGCAGGCGGACGCGACGGAGCACGTCGTGACCGGGCCGGTGGCCGATGAGCCGCTCGGTGAGCTGGAACTCGTGCACAGCTTCACCGGACCGATGCCGACCGGGGTCAGCGTCTCGCACACCGGCCGCGTCTTTGTCAACTTCCCGAAGTGGGGCGACGAGGTGCCGGCGACGGTGGTCGAACTGCGCGACGGCGCGGAGGTGCCCTTCCCGGACCAGCGGTGGAACAGCCCGTCCGGCGACGACGACGCGACGGCGTTCGTGTCGGTGCAGAGCATCGTGGTCGACCCCGCCGACCGGCTCTGGGTGCTCGACACCGGCAGCCCGATGTTCCGACCCACCACCCTCGGCGGGCCGAAGCTGGTCCGGGTGGACCTGGACACCGACAGCGTCGGCCAGGTCATCACCTTCCCGACCGACGTGGCGCTGCCCACGACGTACCTCAACGACGTGCGCTTCGACCTGCGGCGCGGCGAGGCCGGCACGGCCTACATCACCGACTCGTCCCACTCCGGCCCGAACGGGATCATCGTGGTGGACCTGGCCTCCGGGGCGTCCTGGCGGCGGCTGCACGACCACCCGTCCACCAAGGCCGAGCCGCTGGCGACGTTCCGGCCGGTGGTCGAGGGCCGGCCGCTGCTGGAGCGCCCCGCCGACGGCCCGCCGAAGCCGATCGCGATGGGCTCGGACGGGATCGCCATCTCCCACGACGGCGCCCGGCTCTACTACTGCCCGCTCGCCTCGCGGCACTGGTACAGCGTGTCGACCGAGGCGCTCGCCGACCCGGCGGTCGACGATGGCCTGGTCGCCGCGTCCGTGGCGCACGAGGGCGACAAGGGCGGCGGCTCCGACGGGCTGGAGTCCGACGACGCCGGCCGGCTCTACCTCACCTCGTACGAGCAGAACGCGGTGCTGCGGCGCCGCGCCGACGGCGAGTACGAGACGCTGGTCCACGATCCCCGGCTGCTGTGGCCCGACACGATGTCGGTCGCCACCGACGGGTACCTCTACGTGACCGCCAACCAACTGCACCGGCAGCCGACGTACCAGCGCGGCCAGGACCTGCGGCGCAAGCCGTACGCCCTGTTCCGGACCCGGATCGACGCCGGACCGGTGCTGCTGCGCTGACGCCGGGGGCACGCGGGCGGGCCCCCGCGCCGCGCGGGGCCGCCGGTCAGCCCTGCCGCGCCTTCTGGCGCGGGTCGCCCTTGTTGATCACGAACAGCTTGCCTCGGCGGCGGACCACGATCGAGTTCGCCTTCCGCTTCAACGACCGCAGGGAGCTTCGCACCTTCATCCCGAGCCATCCCTTCCTCTGGTGACGCGCGGCCGTGACCGGTGGACGGCCGGCCGGCACGAGGCGGCCCCGGCGCCGGGACCGCACCCGGGCCGTCGGCCACTGCGGCTGGTGTACCCGACCCGGCAGCGGGCATTCGCCGTACCCACGGTGGGCCGGGTGCGGGCCGACCGGGCGCTGACCTACGACCGGTGGTGGTTCCGCTGGGTGGCGGTGGAGCTCCACCCCTGCCGCCGGAGTCGGTCGAACCCGTCCAGCAGGAGGTCGAGAGCGAACTCGAACTCGAACTGGTCGTCACAGCCGGGACCGACGACGGACCGCCCGTCATGGTCGGCCCGCGACGCGACCTCCGCGATGTGGGGATACCTGCGGGACATCTCCCGCAGCGCGACCGCCTGCGTGTGCGGGTCGGGGCCCGGTGCGCCGTCGTCGAACAACTCCTGGCTGAACCCGAGGACGCGGCTCCCGAGCGCGTGCATCACGTGGTGCGTGAGGTCGACGGAGAGACCGCCGGCCCGGAACATCCCGATCATCGAGTCGAGGTACGCCAGGGTGGCCGGCGTCGGCCTGGTACGTGACTCGATCACCCGCGATGCCCACGGGTGACGCAGGAGGGCCTGTCGGGCGGACAGGATCCGCTGCCGCACGACGCTCTTCCAGTCGACGTCGGGGTCCGGTGGGTCGATCTCGCCGACGACCACGTCGGCCATGCCGTCCAGCAGCTCTTCCTTGTTCGCGACGTGCTTGTAGAGCGCCATCGGCACGACGCCGAGCTCCTGCGCGAGCCGGCGCATGCTGAGCGAGTCGATCCCGGTGGTGTCGGCGAGCGCGACGGCGGCGCGCAGCACCCGGTCGGTGTTCAGCGGGCGACGCGCGGCCTCGCTCTGCTCGGTCACCGGCTCGTCCTCCCGCTCCCGCTTGACAGGTGTACAGCGTACACCTAGGGTCCGTGCGTACTCAGGTGTACGGCGTACACCTGCCGATCGGACAGGAGTCGACATGAGCCCCACGAGAAGAACCGCGGTGGCCGCGGGAGTGTTCTTCCTGATCACCGAGATCGCCGCGATCGCGGGGCTGGTGCTCTACCGCCCGGTGCTGACCGACGCCGACTACGTCCTCGGGGCCGGCGCCGACTCTCGGGTGCTGCTGGGCGGGTTCTTCGAGCTGATCCTCGTCGGCGCCGTCGTCGGCACGGCGGTCACGCTCTACCCGGTCGTCCGGCGGCAGCACCACGCCGCCGCTCTCGGCTACCTCTGCGTACGCCTCCTGGAGGCGGTCGTCATCGTCGTGGGCATCCTCAGCGTCCTGTCGGTGGTGACGCTGCGCCGCGAGGTGGCCGGGACGGCCGGCACCGACGACGCCGCACTCGTCACCGCCGCCCGGGCACTCGTCGCCCTGCACGACTGGGCCTTCCTGCTCGGTCCCAACGTCGCGCTCGGGGCCAACAGCCTGCTCCTCGCCCACCTGCTGTACCGGTCGCGGCTGGTGCCCCGGTCCATCGCCGTGCTGGGGCTGGTCGGCGGTCCGCTCATCTGCGCCTCGGCGACCGCCGTGCTGTTCGGGCGCTACGAGCAGGTCTCCACCTGGGGTTCTCTCGCCGCGCTGCCCGTGTTCGCCTGGGAGGTCAGCCTCGCCGGGTACCTCATCCTCCGGGGCTTCGCGCCGGCCGCCGCGTCCGGCGGCGACGTCCCGACGGGCCCGGTCCGCGCCGAACTGTCACCCGCGTGAGTGATCCGGCCGGGGTGGTGCCGGGGATCGCCGGCCGGCAGCCGCGGCACCGGCCGGGCCGGTCACGGTGTCGGACGCAGCCGCCCGCGGGCCACCAGCTCGACGGTCAGCACCACCGCGACCGCCTCCACGGCCAGCAGCCCGACCAGGACGAACAGCTGGGTGATCCCGGCGGCGAGCGGACCCGCCCCGCCGAGCAGCATCCCGACGAAGGCGCCGGGCAGGGTCACCAGGCCCACCGTGCGGGTCTGGTCCAGCGCCGGGATCAACGCCTGGCCGGCCGCCGGGCGGCAGACCAGCAGCACCGCGTCGCGGGGCAGCAGGCCCAGCGCCAGGGCCGCCTCCACCTCGCCCCAGCGGCCGGTCAGTTCGTCCAGGGCCCGCCGGCCGGCCAACGAGGTGGCGGTCATCGCGCCGCCGATCAGGATGCCGGCGACCGGGATGAGCGCGATCCCGCGCGCCGGCACCAGCCCCGCCAGCAGCAGACCCAGCACGACGGAGAGGCTGCCGGCCACGATCGGCACGGTGGCCCACCACCCGCGCGCCCCGCCGGTGATCCGCCGGCCGGAGGTGCCCGCCGCGACCGCGCACATCACGGCCACGAAGGCGGCGGTGGCCCACAGCGACGCCACGATGGCGGCGATCAGCAGCGACACCGCCGCCAACTGAACGGCCGCGCGGACGGCGGCGACCGCGATCTGGCGGCCGTGCCCGAGCCGGCCGACGGTGGCCACGGCCGCCGCCACGGCGGTCAGCACCGCCAGGGTCACCGCCAGCTTCGGGCCGACCACCAGCATCGTCGACGACATCGGGTCAGTCTCCCGCGACCTCGCGCGGTCCGCGCGGCACCGCCCAGCTGGTCTCGGGTCAGCGGGCGGGCTCGGCCCCGGCGGCGCGGGTGATGTCCAGCAGGTGGTGTTCGGTTTCGTGGACGGTGTGCTGGCCGAGCCAGAGCAGCGTCCGGGCCCGGGGTTCCGGCCATGGGTAGACGCCGGTGCGGGCGAGGTCCGCCTGGTCGAGTGCGGAGAACCGGGTCGCCAGGTCGGTCGCGGCGGTGGCCAACGCGGCGAGCACCACCGTCGGGTCCTGGTCGTTGTAGGCGTCGGTGACGGCGCGTTCGTCGCGTCCCATCGGGGCGAACTCCGGCTGGTCGACGGTGAGCGCCAGGACCAGCCGATCGGTCTGGACCCGGAACACGTCCCGGACGTGGCAGGTGTACTCCAGTGGCGACCACACCCCCTCGGCCGGTCGCCGCCGCAGGTCCTGCACTCCGCCCAGCGCGGTCGCGTACCGCTCACCGACCGCGCGCAGCAGCCGCGGCAGGTCGGCGGCGGAGACGCCGGCGTAGTCGAAACCGCACTCGTCGCATCGATCCATTCGCTGAGGCTAACGGCACCACCACGGGGACGGGACCCCACGACGGTCGGCGGCGACGGAGCACCCGCGCGGGGGCGGAACTCGGGCCGCGTCGTCGTGGGAGCGACGGCGATCCGGCAGGATGGGTGGATGTCCGTGCTGTCCGTGCTGCCTCGCCCGATCGTCGCCGCGCCGATGGCCGGCGGCCCGTCGACACCGGCCCTCGCGGCGGCCGTCTCGGCCGCGGGTGGCCTGGGCTTCCTGGCCGCCGGGATGATCAGCGCCGACCGGCTCGCCGCCGACGTGGCCGAGGTCCGTACCCGCACCGATCGCCCGTTCGGCGTCAACGTCTTCCTGCCGGACGCGAACGGCGGTGCGGTCGACGAGGCCGCCGTCCGGGCGTACGCCGAGCGGCTCGCCCCGGAGGCCCGGCGGCACCAGGTGACGCTCGGCGAACCGGTCGGCGGCGACGACGCGTACCCGGAGAAGCTGGCCGCCCTGCTCGCGGACCCGGTGCCGGTGGTGTCCTTCGTGTTCGGGCTGCCCGACCGGGCGGCGGTGGCCGCCCTGCGGGAGCGGGGCACCGAGGTCTGGGCCACGGTCACCAGCCCCGACGCCGCCTCGGCGGCGGTCGGACTCGGCGTGGACGCCGTCGTCGTGCAGGGCACCGAGGCCGGCGGACACCGCGGTGGCCTGCCGGACGACGACGACTACGGCGTGCTGCCCCTGCTCCGGCTGGTCGCCGCCCGCTGCGACCGACCGCTGGTGGCCGCCGGCGGCATGGCCGACGGCGCGGGAGTGGCGGCCGTGCTCGCCGCCGGTGCCGCCGCCGCCCAGCTCGGTACGGCGTTCCTGCGCTGCCCGGAGGCGGGCACCTCCCCGATGCACCGGGCGGCGGTGGCCAGTACCGCGCCGACCGCGCTGAGCCGCGCGTTCACCGGGAAGCGGGCGCGGGGGCTGGTCAACGACTTCCTCCGCCGGCACGACGGGTCGGCACCCGCCGGCTACCCGCAGGTGCTGCACCTCACCCGCCCGTTGCTGGCCGCCGCCAAGGGCAGCGGGGACGCCTCGGTGGCGAACCAGTGGGCCGGTCAGGCGCATGCCCTGGCGCGGGAGACGCCGGCGGGTCAGCTGGTGGCCGAGCTGACCGCCGGGGCCAGGGCCGCGTTGACAGCGGCCGTCGAGAGGTCCGGCGCCTGGGGCTGAACAGCCGCGGCCCTCCCGGGCGGGCCGGGAATGGGGATGCGCCGCCCCGGTGGCCGCTCTACGGTGTCCCTCCGTGACGATCGACATCGTGAGCCTGGCGGACCGCCCGGACCTCGCTGCCCTGCTCGACGAGGACTTCGACGGGGCGTGGCCGCAGTTCATGCTCTGGGACCCGATGGGTGGCATCTACTACAACGTCGCCCACGACCTCTATCCCGAGTTCGTGTTCGCCGCCGTCGACTCCACCGAGCCCGGGCGCGCCGTAGGCCGGGCGTACGCCGTGCCGCTGCGCTGGACCGAGCCGGAGCTGCCGGACGGCGGCTGGGACCGGGCGATCCAGCGGGCCACCGTCACCCGCCTCACCAGGGCCACCCCGAACATCGTGTCGGCCATCGAGATCTGCGTCCGACCCGACCGGCGCGGCGCCGGGCTGTCCGCCCGGATGCTCGCCGCCATGCGGCGGGCCGTCGCCGAACGGGGGTACGACACCCTGGTCGCCCCGGTCCGCCCGAGCGGCAAGCACACCGACCCCGAGCTGCCGATGACCGAGTACGCGGCCCGGGTCCGCGACGACGGCCTGCCGGTCGACCCGTGGCTGCGGGTGCACGTGCGCGCGGGCGGACGCATCGAGCGGGTGGCCACCCGGTCCATGGTGATCAGCGGCAGCCTCGAGGACTGGCGCCGCTGGACCGGCCTGCCGTTCGACACGAGCGGACCGGTGCACGTGCCGGGCGCCCTGGTGCCGGTGCACTGCGACGTGGCGCACGACCACGCCGTCTACGTCGAGCCCAACGTCTGGGTCCGGCACCGGCTGTAGGCGGTCAGGCGACTCCTGCCTCCAGCCGCTCCTTCAGGTGCCGGTAACTCGCCGGGGCGCCCTTCGCCGCCAGCCGGCGGACCATCGGCACGAGCGGCACGCCGACCCCGTGTCCGGCGAAGTCCAGGGCGAACGTCACGCGCGACCGCGCGCCCTCGTCGAGAGGCTCCACGGTCACCGTCACGCTCGGCCTGATCGGCCCGTCGACCCCGTGCACCGCCCACCGGCCGGGCGGACTGTCCTCGGTCACCTCCTGCGTCATGGTGCGCTCCACCCCGCCGATCCGGCGGGTCGTCGTGAACCGGGTGCCCAACCCCACCGGGCCACCCGACTCCAGGCGTACGCCCACGACGTCGTGCTGCCACTCGGCGAACCGGGTGGGATCGGCGACGTACGCGAACACCTCGTCCGGCGGCCGGTCGATGTCGATGGTGGAGACGGCGGCGGTCATGGCTCCTCCTGCTCGTGCTGACGCGGCGGGTCGAGGTGTCCCGCCCACCACTCATGACACACCGAAAGCGGGGGATGTGACCGTCGACGGGCCGCCGGTTCGCCGCCGCGTCCGCCACCCCGATGTCAGGTGCCCGGGACATCCATGACGTACCGGTTGATCGCGCGTACCTGGTCCGCGAGGTCGGGCAGCTCGACCACCTCGACGCCCGCCGCCGCCAGCAGCTCGACCCCCTGGCAGTCCACGAAGATCGGCGGCTCCCGCAGCGCCAGCACCACCCGACGGATACCCGCGGCCAGGATCAGCGCGGTGCAGGTGGGCGACCGGCGCTGACGCGCGCTGCACGGTTCCAGGGAGCTGTAGATGGTCGCTCCGGACAGGTCGATCCCGTGAAGCTTGCCCAGCGCGGACTCCTCGGCGTGCACATGGGAATCGGTTTCCCGAGAGTACCCCCGGGCCAGCTCGGCCCCGTCGCGGCCGACCACGATCGCGCCGACCGCGTACGCGGTGGCCTTCGGCGGGCACCGCCGGGAGAGGTCGACCGCGTCCTGGAGCCAGCGGCGGTCGAGGGTGGGCGGCGGGGTCATCAGGTGCCGTCCGACAACGCGTACCGCAGCAGCACCACGTCCCCCATCTCATCGCCGGGACCCGCCCCGAGGAAGTGAGTGTGCATCGTCGCGCCACCGTCGACCATGAGCCGGCGCACACCCCACTCGGACGAGGGACCGCGCCGTCGGCTCCAGGTCGGCCGGTGACTCACCCGCGCGACAGATCGGGCAGGTGGCGGGCCACCTCGGCCGGGGAGGGCATCCGCGCGATCTCCTCGGCGATCGCGCGGGCGGCGTCCCGATGGTCGGTCCGCCCGGCGCGCGGCAGGAGCCGCCGGGCGTGCTCGGCGATGGCCGTGGCGCTCGCCTCGTCGCCGAGCAGGCGCAGCGCGGCGCCGGCCGCGCTGACCGCCTCGGCGTTGGCGAACTGGTCGGCACCCTGGGGCAGGATCAGCTGTGGGACGCCGGCGGCGAGCGCGCCGAGGCTGGTGCCGCTGCCGCCGTGGTGCACGACGAGATCGGCGTGCGGCAGCAGCTGCGCCTGCGGCACCCAGCTCCGCACGCTGACGTTGTCCGGCACGTCTCCGAGCTGGTCCAGAGGTACCCGGCCGGCGGCGACCACCACCCGCGCGTCCAACGTGGCCAGCCCTTCGACGGCCGCGCTCAACAGCTCCCGGGTGCCGAAGGCGGTGCCCAGCGTCAGGTAGATCAGCGGCAGTGACCGGCGGTGGCTGTCCCAGGCGGGCAGCGCCGCCGGCGTCGAGTACGCGACGGGCCGCAACTCGATCCGGTCCGCGGTGGCGAGGAAGTGCTCGTCCTGCAACGACGGTGGGCAGATGTCGACGTGCGGTCGTCCGGAGGCCTCGGCGTTGCGGGTGGGCAGTTCGAGGCCGATGCCCTCCGGGATCATCCGCCCGAAGCCGTGCCAGATTCCCGGGATGCCGGCCCGGTGGGCGGCGACGGCCGCTCCCGGCACGCCCCATTCGTGTACGACGAGGTCGGGCTCCAGCCGGGCGAGTTCCGGCGCCAGGTCCTCGGCGTAGATCTCGTAGAACGCGTCCGCGGGACGGAAGGGGCGCAGGCCGTTCGCGGCGAGCGGTGCGTGCACCTCCTCGCCGACGGCGAAGTGCACCTCGTGTCCGGCGTCCCGGACGGCCACCGCCAGGGGGATCAGCGGATAGGTGTGGCCGACCGACGCGAGGCTGGCGAACAGTACGCGCATTCCGACGAAGGTACGCCGTGCTCCCGGGCACCTCGCGGCCCCCGGGGCCGACACCGGCGGATCGCGTCACGGACGCGAGCCGCCGGTGCCTGACCTGCCGGAGCGCGTGCGGCTACTCGTGCACCTGCACCGACCCGACACCCGACGGCTGGGGATCGGCGACGTCCAGGTCGTAGCCGGCCGAGGCGCGGTTGTCGTACCGCGTCTGCGTACCCGGGTGGTCGCCGGCCGACAGCGGCCAGACGACGAGCCGCGGAAGCGGCGTCGTACCCACCGCCTACGCTCCGGCTGTATGGGAGATCCCTTCACGGTGCGCATCGCGGTCCGGGGCTACGAACTCGACACCCAGGGCCACCTGAACCAGGCCGTCTACCTCCAGTACGCCGAGCACGCCCGGTGGGAGTGCCTGCGTGCCGCCGGCATCTCGCAGGACCGGCTCATCGCCACCGGCGTGGGACCGGTCGCGCTGGAGGTCACCCTGAGATACCTGCGGGAGCTGCGCGGCGGGGACGAGGTGGACGTGTCCTGCGAGTTCCACTGGGGCGAGGGCCGGACGTTCCGGATCGAGCAGGACTACCGCCGCCTGGACGGCACCCAGGTCGCGACGGTGACCGGGGTGGGCGGTCTGCTCGACCTGTCGACCCGGCGGCTCCTGGCCGACCCACGGGAGCGGTTCCGGGAGCTGGCCACCGACCCGGGACCGCTCCGCCTCTGAGGCCGGCGCGCCGACCGGGCGGCGACCGACAGGCTGGGGGTGCGCGACGGGACGCCGCCGACCCGGGCCGGTCCCGGGCTGTCGGGCTTCTACGCTGGCACCCATGTACTCGTGGGACGACTCGCGTCGGGCGTTCACCGACGCAGCGCGATGGTTCGTCCGCACCGCCGCCCTGGTGGGTGACCGGTGGAGCCGGCCCGGCCTGGGTGAGTGGGACGTGCGGGCCCTGGTCGGCCACACCAGCCGGTCCCTCAGCACGGTCGAGGAGTACCTGGCCCGGCCCGCCGGCGGCGTCGAGGTCGGCTCCGCCGGCGACTACTTCCGCGCCACGAGCGCCGCCGCGGCCGGTGCGGCGGTCGCCACGCGCGGACGCGACGCCGGGGCGGCGCTGGGCAGCGATCCGGCGGCAGCCGTGGCGGAGCTGGCCGCCCGCGTACTCGCGCTGGTCGACACCCAGGACGGCGGCGCGCTCGTCACGACCGTCGTGGGTGGCATGCGGCTCGCGGACTACCTGCCGACCCGGACGTTCGAGCTTGCCGTGCACACCGCGGACCTCGCCACGGCGCTCGGCGTACCGCCCGAGGTGCCGGCGACGGCCGCGGCGCAGGCGCTGCGGATCGTCGCCGAGCTGGCCGTCGGCCACGGTCTCGCCGGGCCGCTCCTGCTCGCCGCCACCGGCCGCCCGGGCGGCCTGCCGGCCGGCTTCTCGGTGCTCTGACAGCCCGTCGGCCCCGGCGGCGTCCGGCGGACCGGTGGCGGACCGGCCCGGACGACCGGTCCGCACCTGCCGATCTTGTGGGCGGCGTGTGGCATCGTGATGGGGATGGAGCCGGACGGTGCCGCCGAGGCGCGCCGGACGCTGCCCGAACCGCTCCGGGTGGGCCTGCGGGTGCTCCGCGACTATCGGCCCACGCTCAGGCGACTGCGGGCGCTGCTGCGCAGCATGGTGACCTCGTTCGTGGTGCTCAGCCTGACGCTGTGGCTGCTGCCGGGGGTCACCGCCAGCGGCCTGGTCGCGATGCTGTGGCTGGTCGGGCTGATCGCCGGGATCGGTGCGGTGCTGCGCCCGCTGCTGTTCGCCCTCTCCACCGCGCTGGGCGGCCTCGGGGCGCTGGCCATCGGCGTGTGCGTGCAGGCCGTCGTCATGTACGTCGCGTTGCGCCTGGACCCGGAGGCGCACGTCCGCGGGTTCGCCGACGCCATCGCCGCCGCGTGGCTCGCCGTGGCGCTGGCCGCGATCCTGAACTGGCTCGCCGACGCCGGCACCGACGACGCGTTCGTCAGCGAGATGCTGTGGGTGATGAACCGGGTACGCCGTGGACCGGCTGGCCACCGGCGACCAGGGTGGCACCGCCGGGGCGCCGCGGGGCCGCCACCCGAGCGGCAGACGGCCGACGCCCTGCTCGTCGTCCAGCTCGACGGCGTGGCCGCGCCGCTGGTGCAGTGGGCCATCCGGGCCGGCAACCTGCCCACGATCGGTGGGTGGCTGCGCTCCCGCAGCCACCGGATGACCCACTGGCACACCGGCCTGCCGGCCACCACGCCGGCGGCGCAGGCGGGCCTGCTGCACGGCGAGGTCCGGCGGGTGCCGGCCTATCGCTGGTACGAGAAGGCGACCGCGGACGACACCGCCAGCCGGCTCATGGTGACCAGCCGGCCCCGCGACGCCGCCGAGGTCGAGCGGCGGCTGTCCACCGGGCAGGGGCTGCTGCGGGACGGCGGGGTCAGCATCAGCACGGTCTTCTCCGGCGACGCCCCCACCAGTCTGCTCACGGTGAGCCGCGCCGGGCTGCCCGGGCGGTCCACCCGGGGCTACGCGGCGTTCATGGCCAGCCCGTACGGGTTGGCCCGGGCCATCGTGCGCGGCGCCGGGCAGGTGGTTCGCGAGCTGTACGAGGCGCGGCGGCAGCGGCTGCGCGGCGTACAGCCCAGGGGCCGCCGCAGCGGCTCCTACCTGGCGCTGCGCCCGATGGCGAGCCTGCTCAGCGACCTCAACGTGTCGCTGATCGCCGAGCAGATGGCCGCCGGGGCGCCGGTGATCTTCTGCGACTTCCTCGACTACGACGAGGTGGCCCACCACGCCGGGCCGGCCCGGCCGCAGGCGCTGGCGGTCCTCGAAGCGCTCGACCAGACGCTCGGCATCCTCCAGCGGCTGGCGGCCGAGGCGGCGCGGCGCTACCACATCGTGGTGTTGAGCGACCACGGGCAGAGCCAGGGCGCCACCTTCCGCCAGCGGTACGGCGAGTCGCTGGCACAGGTGGTCGCCCGGCTCGCCGCGCCCACGGTGCGCCCGACCGCCCCCGACGGCCGGCCAGGGCCCCCGACTCCGGTACGGGCGGCGGCGACCGCCGAGGCCGCCGGCCCGGTCGAGGAGTGGGGACGGGTCAACACGCTGCTCACCGAGGTGGCGGGCCGGGGCGGGGCGACCGGCACGGCGACCCGGGTGGCGGTGCGGTCGCACACCGACGGGGGCGAGGTCACCCTGGGTCCGGCCGACGAGGAGGCGGCGGCGGCGACCCGGACCGATCCGGAGACCGTGGTGGTGGCGTCGGGCAACCTGGCGATGATCTATCTACCCCGCCATCCGGGGCGGCTGACCCGCGAGCGGGTCGACGCCCTCGTACCGGGGCTGATCGACGGCCTGGCGGCGCATCCCGGCATCGGTCTGGTCGTCGTCGACTCGGCCGCCGGGCCGCTGGCGATCGGGGCGCGCGGCTGCCACAACCTGCGGGACGGACAGGTCGACGGCGGCGACCCGCTGGCCCCGTACGGCCGGCGGGCGCGCCAGGACCTGCTGCGCCACCAGGCGATGGACCACGTCGGTGACCTCGTGGTGATCAGCGCGGTGGACCCGGGTCTGGAGGAGGTGGCGGCCTTCGAGGAGCTGGTGGGCTGCCACGGCGGGCTCGGCGGCTGGCAGACGGAGGCCCTGCTGATCCACCCCGCCGACTGGCCGCAGGAGGGCGAGCTGGTCGGCCCGGAGGCCGTGCACGGGCAGTTGCTCGCCTGGCTGCGCCGGCTCGGGCTGCGCCGGCCCGACGAGCACGCCGACGAGGGGGACGACCCGGCGGGCCGCACAGTGGACCCCGGCCTGGCCGACGCGTAGCGCGGGCAGTCGGCGGTTACGGCGCCACCGGCGGTTCGCCCGGCAGGGTCCGGCGCCGGGCCAGCCAGCTCAGCCCCTGGCTGACCAGCACGACGAGCAGGATCGCGGCGACGACGCTCTGCCACGGCTCGGGGAAGATCGCCCGGCCGAGGACGCCGATCGCGGCGTAGAGCACCGACCACAGCAGGCTGGCCGGCGCGTCGGCGAGGGCGAAACGCCGCCAGGTCAGCCCGGACAGGGCCGCCGCCAGCAGCACCGGGATCCGGCCGCCCGGGATGAGCCGGGACACCAGCAGCGTCGAGACGAGTTCCTCGCGTACGCGCACCGTCATCCGGCCGACCCGCTGCCGGCCGCGCAGCCAGTGCAGGCGCCGGGCGAGCCGCTCGCCACCCCAGCCGAGCATGCCGTAGGTCGCCAGGTCGCCCGCGTACGCGCCGAACGCGCCGGCGATCACGACGAGCACCACGGTCACCGGATGCTGGTGGGCGGCGAGCGCAGCGGCGCCGCTGACCGCCGCGCCGGTCGGCACCACCGGGAGGACGGACCCGAAGAGCACCACCAGGATCAGCGAGCCCAGCACGCCGAGCGTCGCCGTCACGGCCGGCGCACCGCGACGGACTCGCCCGGCCGTAGCACGCGTACCCGGGTGCCCGGCGAGACCGCCTCGGCGTGGCGGGCGAAGTCGTCCCCCGGGCCGAAGAACCGGTCCGGCCGGACCCGTTCGCAGCCGACCGGCCAGAAGGTGCCGAAGTGGATGGGCACGGCCCACGCCGCCGCCACCCGCCGGACCGCCTCCGCGGCGCCCGCCGGATCGAGGTGGCCGGGGCCGAGGGTGGGTCCCCACCCACCGACCGGGACGAGCGCCAGGTCGAGCGGCCCCAGCCCGGCTATCTCGTCGAAGAGACCGGTGTCCCCGGCGAACCAGGTCCGCAGCCGGCCGTCGATCAGGTAGCCGAGGGCGGGCGCCCGGTGCCGGGACCACGGACCGCGACCGGCGTGGTGGGCCGCGGGGACGGCGGCGACCGTGACCCCGCCGATCGTGGTGCGGTCGCCGACCGCGAGCTCCGTACAGCGGCGGGCGGCCGCCCCGCCCAGCGCCTGCCGGACCACGCGGCCCGCACCCGCCGGCACCACCAGCGCGGTGTCCGGGGGCAGCCGGCGCAGCGACGCGAAGTCCAGGTGGTCGGCGTGCAGGTGCGACACGAGTACGGCGTCCGGGGCGCCCGGCAGCCGCGGGGTGGGCCCACGGCGCCGGCGCAAATGGGCGAGCCGGTCACGCAGCAGCGGATCGGTCAGCAGCCGGGTGCCGGAGTCCTCGATCCACACGGTGCTGTGCCCGTACCACGTCAGCCGCACGACACCGCCTCGGTCACGCCTGCCACCGTATCCGGCGGTGTCACCGCGCGGCCCGCACCTGACGTGGCCCGCCGTCGGACCGAGGCGGGGCTTCCTCCCCTGACGGTCGGCGGAGGGGTCGAATCAACGATTTTGCCGGAAATGCTGGCACATACTCATACCGTCCGGCGGCGGCCGGGCGGGTCGGTCCGGGTGGCGGAGGCCGGTGCCCGCGCCGCGGACCGAGTGGGAGGGACCAGTCAGGTGAGCGTGGACGGCGACGGGCGGGTGCCGGCGGATCCCTGGCCGCTGCCCAGGGACGCCAAGGTGGCGGATCACCTCGTGCAACGGTTGGCGTGCTGGGGCGTCCGCCGCTACTTCGGCTACCCGGGCGACGGCATCAACGGGATGACCTCGGCGCTGCAACGCACCAACGAGCGGGCGCACTTCGTGCAGGTCCGGCACGAGGAGACCGCGGGCTTCGCGGCGTCGGCGCACGTGAAGTACGGGGGCGGCCCGCTGGGCTGCGTCCTGGTCACCAGCGGGCCGGGCGCGATCCACGCGCTGAACGGCCTGTACGACGCCAAGCTGGACCACCAGCCGGTGGTGGCCCTGGTCGGCCACACCGCCCTGACCGCCGAGGGTGGCGGGTACTACCAGGAGGTCGACCTGCTGGCGCTCTACAAGGACGTCGCCGCGGCGTTCCTGGCCCAGCTCGACCATCCCGCCCAGGTGCGTCACCTGGTGGACCGCGCCTGCCGGACCGCGCTGGCGCGGCGCACCGTCACCGCCCTGGTGCTCCCCCTGGACGTGCAGGACGAGCCGGCGGTGCCGGAGCCGCCGTACGCCCACGGGTACTACCACACCAGCAGCGTCCCGGGCAGTGGCCCGACGGTGCCGCCGGAGGCGGAGGTGCGCCGGGCGGCCGACGTGCTGCGCGGCGGCGAGCGGGTGGCCATGCTGGTCGGGCAGGGCGCGCTCGGCGCCGAGAACGAGGTACGCGAGGTCGCCCACCGGTTGGGCGCGGGCGTCGCCACCGCGCTGCTGGGCTTCCCCGCGGTCGACCACCGGGAGCCCTGGGTGACCGGCGCGATCGGGCTGCTGGGCACCCGCCCGAGCTGGCAGCTGATGCAGGGCTGCGACCGGCTGCTGATCGTCGGCAGCAACATGCCCTACTCGGAGTTCTACCCGCCGCCGGGGCGGGCCCGGGCGGTGCAGATCGACCGGGACGGCACCCTGCTGGGGCTGCGGTACCCGACCGAGGTGAACCTGACCGGCGACGCGGCGGCCACCCTGCGCGCGCTGCTGCGTGAGCTGGGGCCGGGCCCCGCGCCGACCGGGTGGCGGGAGACGATCTCCGCGGAGACCCGGGCGTGGCGACAGGCGCAGCGGGATCTCGCCGAGCAACCGGCCGACCCGGTCAACCCCCAGCTCCTCTTCGCCACCCTCAACGACCGACTGCCCGACGACGCGATGATCGCGGTGGACTGCGGCACGGCGACCGCCTGGTACGCCCGGCACATCCAGGTCCGCCCGGGCATGCTGGCCAGCCTCTCCGGCACCCTGCTGTCGATGGGCGGCGCGATGCCGTACGCGCTGGCGGCGAAGTTCGCCCACCCGGACCGCCCGCTCGTCGCGCTCATCGGCGACGGCGCCATGCAGATGAACGGCGTGAACGAACTCATCACCGTGGCCAAGTACTGGCGCAGCTGGTCCGATCCGCGGTTCGTGGTGCTGGTGCTGAACAACCGGGATCTCGCCTTCGTCAGCTGGGAACAGCGCTCCACCGAGGGAACCCCGATGTTCCCGGACAGCCAGGAGCTGCCGGACATCGGCTACCACCGGTGGGCGGAGGTGCTCGGGCTGGGTGGCGAGCTGGTCGACGCGCCGGAGCAGATCCCCGGCGTCTGGGAGCGGGCGCTGAACGCCGACCGGCCCGTGGTCGTCAACGCTCTCGTCGACCCGGCCGAGCTGATGCTGCCCCCGCACTTCACGCTGGAGCAGGCCCGCAACACCGCCGGGGCGCTGCTGCGCGGTGACACCGACTGGGCCGGCATCATCCGCCGGGGTCTGCCCGCCACCCTCACCACCTACCGATCACGTCGCAGGTGAGCGACGGGCAGGGCGGGGCAAGCGGCACCCGGCGGCGCCCGGAGCGAGGTCCGTCCTGACGCCCGGTACGCCGCGGGCGGAACCCGACGGCCGGCCGGTTCGCAGTTGGACGGAACCGACCCGGGGCGCCGGCCGCCGCCGCTAGCGTCGGGAGCATGCCCGCCCGTCCGTCCCGCTGGACGATGCCGCTCCGGGTACTGGAGGCGCCGTCGTACCTGCAGGCGTTCGTGCTGTCCGGGGTGGTCACCGTGCTGCTCGTCCGGGCCTTCCTCCAGGCGGCCGGCTACCCGCAGCTCGGCGGCGGTGGGCTGCACATCGCGCACGTACTCTGGGGTGGCCTGCTGATGACCACCGGGCTGGGTGTCGCGCTGGTCTTCCTGGGCAGCGCGGCGCGCAACCTCGGCGCGGTCCTGGGCGGGATCGGCTTCGGGCTGTTCATCGACGAGGTGGGCAAGTTCGTCACCGCCGGGACCGACTACTTCTACGCCCCGGCGGCGGGCATCATCTACGGCGCCTTCGCCCTGCTCGTGGTGATCACCCAGGCGATCCGGGGCCGGATCCGCCTCACCGGCCCGGAGCGGACGGCGAACGCGCTGTACGCGGTGGTCGGCGGGCTGCGCACCGGCCTCACCGACGACCGCCGGGCGGCCGCGGCCCGGCTGGTGCGCGGGTGCGGCCCGGACGTCGAGGACGCGATCACCCGGCTGCTCGACACGGTGCCCCGGCGCGAGGCACCCGGCCCCCGGTTCTGGCAGCCCTGGGTGCGCCGGGTCCGCCGGGCCGTGGTCTGGGTGAGCACGCACCGGTGGGTGGTGGCGCTGGTGGTGCTCTATCTGGTCGGCGAGCCGTTCGTCGTCGTACTGGGCGTCCTGCTGGACACGGTCACCGGCCAGCTGCACGACCAGCGGGAGTGGCGTGCCGTGCTCGGGGTCTCGATCTCCGCGCTGATCACCGCGGTGCTCAGCATCCGCGGGGCGTCGCTGCTGCCCCGCGACCGGACGCGGGCCTTCCGGCTGTTCAAGCTCGCCCTCCTGGTGGACCTGCTGTTCGGGCAGATCTTCAGCTTCACGGTCAACCAGTTCGGGGCGCTCACCGCGCTCGCCGTGGACCTCTTCCTGCTCGGCGTGGTGACGGCGGAACACCGGCGGCTCTGCCGGCAGGGCCCGGAGCCCGAGCGCTGAACTCCCCCGCCCCGACCGCCGTCGCGGGCCACGGTCGCCCGCTGTAGCGGGACGGCGCCCTGTCCGACCTCAGGGCAGTCCGCTCCAGGGATCCTCGCGGCGCCAGATCGTCGGCAGGTGCAGGGCGACGCCGTCGCGGTCGGCGAGACGGCCGAGCACGCGCATGGTGGTGTCGAGGTCGTCACCGGCGTACCGCAGCGCGCGCGGCGGCCGGTCCAGTGGGCGGAAGAAGTCGTCCCAGTGCGTGAGCACGACCCGCCGGGCTCCCACGGTCCGCACGGTTTGCGCCCAGTAGCTCGTGAGGTACGCCTCGTCCCGCACGCCGAGCTGACCGACCCCGAGGTACGCGACGTCGGCGCGGTGCCCCTCCAGCGCGCCGGGAACGAAGCCCGCGCTGCCCTGCACCAGCGCGGTGCGACCGCTGTCGTGCCGGACCAGGAGCGACCAGGCCTCACCGCACCGGTACGCACGGGCCCTGACCGGCGGCACGACGGGCGCGGTGAGGTGCCCGGGGAAGCGGTCCGGAGGGCAGTGCTCCGACGCCACGAACCCGAGGGTGAACGCACCCGACCTGACCTGCTCGCCGGCGGTCACGACGCGGATGCGGTCCGGCGGCAGGCCGTGGCCGCGTCCGACGTTGGCGGCGGACTCGCCACCGAGGAGTGTGGCGTTGGTGCGCTCCGCGACGACGGCGGAGTCCAGGACATGGTCGAAATGGGTGTGCACCGGCACGACGGCGTCCAGCCGGCGGTCGGCGAGCCCGGCTCGGGCCAGCGAGCCGGTGATCCGCTCCTGGTCGGGAGAGATCCTGGAGAACGCGACCTTGAGCAGCGAGGGCCGGGAGAAGAACCCGTCGGTCAGGATGGCGGATTCGCCGTCGTCCAGCAGCAGCGTGGACACTCCCAGGAACACGGCCGCGAAGCTCCCGGCGGCCGGCGGCACGTCGAACCGGGCCGCGTAGCGGTGCAGGTCGGGACGGCCGAGCTTCAGGCGCATGGGCGGGATGCTAGCTGGCCGGTCGCCGGCGGCGGGACGACGAGGTCCCGCCGATCCGGCCTCGAGCGGAGGCGGATCGGCGGGACCGGTCGGTCTGCGACAGGTCACCGCGGGACAGCTCCCGCGGCGATCGCCCGTGCCGACCCGGTCAGCGGGTGCGCAGCGGGGCGAGCGCGGTGCTCCAGGCCACGACCTGGTCCAGCGTGGTGGTGAGCGCGTCCTGCTGGAACTGGCTCGGCTTGAAGACGCTGAAGTTCTCGAAGTCGGTGAAGAGCGACAACGCCACCTGCGCGCGCACGTCGGCCATCTGCAGCTCGCCGGCGATCAGGCGGAGGTGCTCCACGGCCCGGGTGCCGCCGGCGGAGCCGTAGCTGACGAAGCCGACGGCCTTGTTGTTCCACTCGGCGTAGAGGAAGTCGATGGCGTTCTTGAGGGCGCCCGAGGTGGAGTGGTTGTACTCGGGGGTGACCATCACGAACCCGTCGAACGACGCGATGGTGTTGGCCCAGCGGATCGTGTGCGGCTGGGTGTACTGGCCCATCGCCGGCGGGTACGCCTCGTCGAGGTGCGGCAGCTGGTGGTCGAGCAGATCGACGAGCTCGAACTCCGCGTCGGAGCGCTGCTTGGCGACCTCGAGGACCCAGCGGGCGACGGCTTCGCCGTTACGCCCCGGGCGGGTGCTGCCGAGGATGATTCCGATCCTGGTCATGGCTGGTGCCTTTCAGAAGTCCTTACCTGGCTCCGTGAAGGCTAGCCACTGCTTGCTTGGTCAAGCAATTACTTGAGCGGTGCCGACCGTCACAACACCGGGGGCGGTTGTTTGGTCAAGCAACTAGAATGGGCGGCATGTCCGGTACCTCCAAAACACCACTGCGGCCCCTCAGCCCCGACGAGGAGGCGCTGGTCCGCTCCCTGGGCCAGCTGATGTACGTCCTGCCCCGGGCGATCGACGCCGACATGGTCGGCGCACACCAGTTGCCCCTCACCGAGTACAACGCCCTGCGCAACCTCTCCGAGGCGCCGGACCGGCGGATGCGGATGAACGAACTCGCCACCGCCTGCCAACTCTCCCTGAGTGGGATGAGCCGCACGATCAGCCGGCTGGAGTCCCAGGGGCTGGTCGAGCGGGTCCGGAGCGGGGAGGACGCGCGGGGCTGGAACGCCGTCCTCACCGATGCCGGCTTCGCCCGCCTGGAGCAGTCCTGGCCGAGCCACCTGGCCGCCGTGCGGCGCCGGTTCCTGGACCACTTCGAGGGCTTCGACCTCGCCCGGTTGGCCGGCGCGTTCCAGCGGGTCGGCACGGCCGACTGAGCCACCCCGACGTCGCGATCCCCCGGGCCGAGGTGGCACACCGAGCGACGCACCTCTCCACCGATCATGGTCGGCGGTCCGATTCCCGAGCCATCACGGCCAGAACCCCCCACCGGCCCTGCCGGCGAGCGCGGGGCGACCGGGCATGGTCGCGGCCGGATCGGGAATCGCAGGGCCGCCAGCAGGACCGACGGAGGAGACGCGCCATGACGGACCCCTCGCGCACCGGGTCGAACAGTGTTGGGCCACAGTCCTCGCCCCAGACCCGGGACGTCGGGCCGGCCGGCGGCGGGTTCGCCGTCGTGGAGATGTTCACCTCCCAGGGCTGCAACAGCTGTCCGCCGGCGGAGGAACTGCTGACCGAGATCGAACGGGAGGCCCGGAAGGAGGGACAGCCCGTCTACGCCCTCGGATTCCACGTCGACTACTGGGACGACCTGGGCTGGCCCGACCCGTTCGCCGACGGGGCGTACACCGCGCGGCAGGGGGCGTACGCGCGCGCCTTCGGCTCCGGGGGGTTGTACACCCCGCAGATGATCGTGAACGGCACCGACGAGTTCGTCGGCTCCGACCGCCGACGGGCGGCGACCGCGATCGCCGCCGCCCTGACGGAGGCAGCCACCACGCCGCTCACGCTCTCGGTCGAGGACACCGCCGGGAGTGACGAGCACCGGGTGGTGGTGGACTACCAGACCGAACGGCCGCCGCCGCGGGCGGTGTTGAACGTGGCGGTCGTGGAACGCGGCCTGGAGAACGACGTCCCCCGGGGCGAGAACGCCGGGCGGACGCTGCGGCAGGACAACGTGGTGCGCGCCTTCACCTCGGTAGGCCTGGACGCCCCGAGTGGGCGGGTGGAACTGGCGGTGCCGCCGGACCTCGATCCCGGACAGGCCTCGGTGGTCGGCTATGTGCAGCACCACGGCAACAAGGCGATCGTCGGCGCCACGGCCGTAGCGGTCTCCGTCGGGCGGGGAATTTAACCGGTCCGCCCCTGATGTTCGGGTTTCCCATATTCTGGGTCGCACCAGGGGACGGGCAGGTGGTCGCCCCGAGGTGATGTGCGAAGGAGACCCGTCGTGAGCTCGTCCTCCACCCAGTACCCCGTCCCCGAGGGCCCCGGCTCCATCGCGCAGGCGCCACAGCTTCCGGCGGGCTTCACCGACACGTTCAGCGGCCGGTACGTGGACGCCAACGGCGTACGCCTGCACGCCGTCATCGGCGGCGACGGACCGCCGCTGCTGCTGGTGCACGGCTGGCCGGAGACCTGGTACGCGTGGCGCCTGCTGATGCCGACGCTGGCCCGGGACTTCCAGGTCATCGCGGTCGACCAGCGGGGAATGGGGCTCTCCGAGAAGCCCCAGGACGGGTACGACACCGGCACCCAGGCCACCGACCTGGTAGCGCTGATGGACGCACTCGGCCACCAGCGGTTCGCCGTGGTCGGCCACGACACCGGATTCGCGATCAGTTACGCGCTCGCCGCGGACCACCCGGACCGGGTCGACCGCGCGGTCCTCGCCGAGATCCCCGGGTCCCCGGGTACGGCCCCCTCACCGCCCCTGTTCGTCCCCGGACCGCTCAACGACCGGCTCTGGCACCTCAGCTTCAACCGGCTCGACAAGGTGAACGAACAACTCGTCCAGGGACGGGAGGACGCCTTCTTTCGCTGGGAGTTCGAGGCGGCCGCCAGGAAGCTCCCCGACGAGGTGATCAACTACTACGTCGGCCTGCTCTCCCAGCCCGACTCACTGCGCGGCAGCTTCGGGTGGTACCGGGCGCTCGACCAGACCATCGAACAGGACCAGCAGCGCAAGACCAGGAAGTTGGCCATGCCCGTCCTGGCGATCGGTGGAGCGGCGAGCTTCGGGGACCACGTCTCGCACAACGTGCAGTTGGTGGCGGACGACGTGCAGAGCCTGGTCATTCCCGGCGCCGGGCACTTCGTCGCCGAGGAGGCGCCCGACGAGATGCTGGCGGCGCTGACGGCGTTCCTGGCCCCGTACCGCGACGGGCAGGCGGCGGGCGGCGCCAAGACCTAGCGCCCGATCGCCGCCGGCGTGGGTCAACGGCGGGCCGGCGCCCTGTCGGCCTTGCGCAGCCCGAGCAGGGCGACCAGGGCGAGCAGGATGACGGCGACGACGTACTGCTTGGCCGTGAGGAGCAGGCCGCCGTGGACCACGAGGAAGCCGGCGATGACGGTGGGCAGGCCGAAGCCGACGTAGCAGACGATGTAGAGCACGGAGAGCATGCTGGCGCGTTCGTGCGCCTCGACCAGCGGCACGACCGTCTTGAGGCTGCCCTGGAATCCGGCACCGAAGCCGACGCCCCCGAACGCGAGCCCGACGAAGAATCCGGCGACGGACTCGGTGGTGACCGCCACCAGCGTGATGATCATG
This sequence comes from Micromonospora purpureochromogenes, assembly GCF_900091515.1. NCBI lineage: Bacteria > Bacillati > Actinomycetota > Actinomycetes > Micromonosporales > Micromonosporaceae > Micromonospora > Micromonospora purpureochromogenes. Next base: position 5,091,417 of record NZ_LT607410.1, read on the forward strand.
CCCAGGATGAGTGCGCTGATTCCGGTGAGCATCACCGTCCGGGCGGGGGCGTTGCGCAGCAGCAGGACGGCGATGGTCCCGAAGACGGCGAAGACGAAGACGACCAGGCCGCCGGCCACGATCGAGCTCTCCATGAGGGCGCGGGTGAGCGCCGGACCGAGCGCGCCGAAGAAGCCGGCCAGCGCCCAGACGGAGAAGACCACCGGAGCGACGACGAGTACCGGCGCGCGTACGGCGCGGGGCAGTCTGATCTCCGGTCGAAGACTCTGCAGCGCTCCCCTCATCGGCGTGACGGTCTCCCCCATCAGCACCACCCCGATGCCCTGGATCAGCAGGACGACGAACAGGACGACGTACACCAGCCGGGTCGGCGCGGGGAAGAACTGGATGAGCAGCGCCGAGAGCAGGGCACCGGTACCGGTCCCGACGCCGGGGGCGATCGAGTTCGCGAGCGTGCCGCGTGCGGGGTTGATGTCGAGCATGGCGGCACCGACGGCGCCGGTGGCGGCGCCGGCCGCGAGCCCCTGTACGACGCGGGCGGCCACCAGCGTGGGTACGCCGCCGGCGAAGACGAAGATGACCAGCGCGATCATCTGGATCGCGATCGTGACCAGCAGGACCGGCCGCCGCCCGACGTGGTCGGAGAGCTTGCCGAAGGTGAGCAGGGACGCCAGCACCGCGAGGGCGTAGACCGCGAACACCACGGTGGTGGTGATCGGCGAGAAGTGCCAGCGCTCCTGATAGATCCCGTAGAGGGGGGTCGGGGCCGCCGACGCGGCCAGGAACGACACCAGGATCGAGGCGAGCAGAAACAGGGCGACACCCGGCGAGAGCCGCCCCTGTCCGGCGTTCCGCATCAGACGTGCTCCTCAGGTGAGCTGCTGGCGGCGGTCCGGCGCGGTCGATCCGGACGCTTTCCGCTGAAGGCCGCAGCGGAGTACCCCTTGCGCCGCGTCGCACGCGACGGAATCCCCGCCGCTTCGCCGTCGGCCCAGGCATCCCGGGCCATCGGCCGGTGGTGACGACTGATCAACCTGACGGGCGACCTTCCGGTCCCGGTGGCGGAGCCGGCCGTCCGGTCGGCCCGTGCGGGGCAGCCGGACGATCGAGGCCCTGCCGGTAGCCGGCGCGGACCGCTGGTGGCGTCGCGGCCCGGGAGCTGGCCGCATTGCGACCCATGGATGTCAGGGCCGCCAGAAAATAGACGAACGTGCACCGGCTCCGGCCGAACGCATCGACGGCTGGCACGATCCGGGGATCTCCGCCGAAGATCATCAGTGCCATGATGTGGAACAGCTTCCGCTGTCGAGAGATCTACACCTGTCACATGAATGACTGTTCACGGAGGCCGGCGCGGGTAGCTTCCGACCTGCGGGATCAACCCGCCGGCCGGTCGTGTCACCGCATTCCGGCACCGCACCCGCGACCCCACTCGACCAGGCCGAGCCGGCACCACGTCAATCGGCCGTCATCGACGGGTTCGGGCTTGTCCACCACGAGCTACCGCTGGCACCGACCGGCGCGTCCGACGGCGCGTCCCCGGTCGCTGCCGGCGTACAGGAGGCATCCGCGATGACCGACGTCCTGAGGTCCCGGCAGGCGACGCCGGTGGCGTCGCTCCGGGTCGACCCCGCAGGCGTCGGCCCGGCCGCGGCCTCGTACGCGCAACGCCAGATGTGGCAGCTGAGCCGCCTCGATCCCGAGTCGGCCACGTACCTGGTGCCGCTGGCGTACCGGCTGCACGGGTCGCTGGACACCGCGGCGCTGTCGGCGGCGCTCGACGCACTGGTGGCCCGGCACGCCGCCCTGCGCACCACCCTCGCGCCGGCCCCGGACGCCGACGCCGGGCCGTCGGGTGGGGACGCCGGTGCGGCCCAGCGCCTGGTCCAGGTGGTGCACGAGCCGCGCCCGGGGCTCCTGCGGGTGGACGACCTCAGCGGCCTGCCCGGCTGGCAACGCGACCAGGAGTTGCAGGCCCGGATGCACGCCGAGGCGCGCACCCCGATGGACCTGGAACGCGGCCCGGTGCTGCGCGCCGGCCTGCTGCGCTGCGCGCCCGAGGAGCACGTGCTCCTGCTGACGATGCACCACGTCGCCGTCGACGAGTGGTCGCTCGGCATCCTGCACGACGAGTGGGCACAGCTCTACGACGCACACCGCGCGGGGCGGCCGGCGGACCTCGACCCGGTCGACGTCGACCACCGCGCCCACGCGGCGTGGCAGCACGACTGGCTCGGCGGTGCGGAGGCGGCCGCCCAGCGCGAATACTGGCGGACGCAGCTCGCGGACGCACCCGCCGTTCTCGAACTGCCCACCCGCGGGCCTCGGCCCGCCGTACCGTCCGGCGCCGGGGCCACCCTGTCGATGCCGCTGGACGCCTCCACGGACGCGCTGATGGCGCTCTGCCAGCGAACGCGGGTCTCCCCGTACATGGTGCTGCTCGCCGTGCTCCAGGTGCTGCTGGCGCGCTGGACGGGACAGCGCGACATCGTGGTGGGCACGCCGGTGGCCAACCGGCACCGCCCTGAGACGCGGAACCTGGTCGGGCTGCTGCTGAACACCGTCGCCATCCGGGCCCGGTTGGCCGACGATCCGTCGTTCGAGACGCTGCTCGCGCGGGTGCGCACCGCCGTCCTCGATGCCCTGAACAACTCCGACCTGCCCTTCGAGACGCTGGTCGAGTCGCTGCGTCCGGCCCGCCGACCCGGTTTCACCCCACTGTTCCAGGTGATGTTCGTCTACGGCCGGGAGGCGACGCCCCCGCCGCTCGACGGCCTCGCGGTCACCCCGATCGAACTACCCGGCGGCACCGCCAAGTTCGACCTCACCGTCTCGGTCCGGGAGAACGCCGACGGCCTGCGGACCGTGCTGGAGTACCGCACCGACCTGTTCGACGACGAGACGATGGTCCGCCTCGCCGGGCACTTCCAGACGCTGCTGCGGTCACTGCTGGCGGACCCGGCCGGGCCGATCGGCTCGGCGGCGATGCTCACCCCCGGCGAGTACCGGCAGCTCGTCCTGGAGGCCAACCGCACCGCCACCCCGGCCGAGCCGGACGAGCTGGTCCACGTGCTGATCGAGCGGCAGGCGCGCCGGACCCCAGCCGGCGTGGCGGTGACCGATGGCGACGCCGCGCTGAGCTACCACGAGCTGCACATCCGGGCCGAGGCGCTGGCCGAGACGCTGCGCCAGCGCGGCGTCGGCATCGGCGGCCTGGTGGGGGTGCTCCTGCCGCGCTCGGTGCCGTTCGCCGTGGCGGTCCTCGCCGTGCTGAAGACCGGCGCGGCCTACGTACCGATGGATCCGGCGAACCCGCCCGCCCGCTTGCGGTACCTGGTCGAGGACACGGCGGCCCCGGTGGTCCTCACCTGCGCCGAGCTGGCGCACCTGGTGCCCGACGGCACGGCGCTGCTGGTGCCGGGCCCGGACACGCCGGTCGCGGCCGCCGACCCCGGTCGGGGCGCCAACGGCTCGGGCGGCGGGCCGAGGCGACGGCCGCGCCGACGGCCGATGCCGTCGGCGGAGGACCTGGCGTACGTCATCTACACCTCCGGGTCCACGGGCCGCCCCAAGGGCGTCATGGTCACCCATCGCGGCGTGTGCAACTACGTGCGCTGGGCGGCGCAGGCCTACCGATTGCGGCCCGGGGACACCGTCCCGCTGCACTCGTCGATCGGGTTCGACCTGACCGTCACGAGTCTGCTGGTGCCGCTGACCAGCGGGGCCACCGTGCTGATGATCGGCGAACACCTCGGCCCCGAGGCGCTGGGCGAGGCGCTGCGCCGGCAGCGGACGGCGTTCGGGCTGGTCAAGATCACCCCGGCCCAGCTCGACCTCGTGAGCCGTCAGCTCAGCCCCGCCGAGCTGGCCGACCGCACCCGGTGCTTCGTCATCGGCGGCGAGAACCTGCGCGCCGACCAGGTGGCGCCGTGGCGGGCCCACTCGCCCGGCACCGCGCTGGTCAACGAGTACGGCCCGACGGAGACCGTGGTCGGCTGCGCCGCGTACGAGGTGGACCCGAGCACGCCGGCCGACGGCTCGGTCCCCATCGGCCGGCCGATCGCCAACACCGAGCTGTACGTGCTCGACGGGTGGCTGAACCCGGTCCCGGCGGGCGTGGTCGGCGAGCTGTACGTCGGCGGAGGCGGCGTGGCGCGCGGGTACCTGCACCAACCGGGGTTGACCGCCGAGCGGTTCGTCCCGGACCCGTTCTCGTCCGTCCCCGGCGCGCGGCTGTACCGCACCGGCGACCTGGTACGCCTGCGCCCCGACGGCAACCTCGAATACCTCGGCCGCACCGACAACCAGGTCAAGCTGCGCGGCTTCCGGGTGGAGTGCGGCGAGATCGAGGCGGCCGTCCGGCGGTGCCTGCCGGACAGCGACGTCACGGTGCAGCTACGCCGGGACGACCCCGACGACCCGCAGCTCGTCGCGTACGTGGCGGGCGGCGCGGCAACCGACGCCGGGACCCTTCGGACGGCCCTCGCCGCCGAGCTGCCGTCCTACCTGGTTCCCGCCGCGTTCGTCTTCCTCGACGCGCTGCCGCTGACCAGCAACGGGAAGGTGGACGCCGCCGCGCTGCCCGCTCCCGACCGCGCCCGCGACGTGCCGCGGCAGCGACCCGCACCCGAGCGGCCCGCGACACCCGCACCGCCGGTGGCCGCGCCCGCCGACCCCGACCCGGCCCGGTGGGACATCGCACGGCCCCGCCTCGACCGGCTGGTCGTGGACGTGTGGCGCGACGTGCTCGGCGTCGAGCGGGTCGGGCTGCGGGACAACTTCTTCGACCTCGGCGGCCACTCGATGCGCCTGCTGGCCGTCCTCGACCGGCTGCGCGCCGAACTCGGCGACGTCGTCACGGTCACCGACCTGTTCCGCAACCCCACGGTCGAATCCCTGGCGGCGTTCCTGACCACCGCCACCACCGGCACCACCGCTCCCGCCGACCCGCACGCTGACGCCGCGCCGGCCCGCGCCGCCCGGCCGTCCCTGGTCGCGAGCGCCGACACCGGCCAGCCCAGCGGCCTGATCGCCGTCGTCGGCATGGCCGGCCGCTTCCCCGGCGCGCGGACCGTCGACGAGTACTGGCACAACATCCGCGCCGGGGTGGAGTCGGTCCGGGAGTTCACCGTCGAGGAAATGCTGGCCGACGGTGCGGACCCGAACCGGCTCGACGACCCGGCGTACGTGCGGGCCGGCACCTGGCTGCCGGGCATCGACCAGTTCGACGCGGCCTTCTTCGGCTTCACGCCCCGGGAGGCGCAGACCCTCGACCCGCAGCACCGGCTGCTGCTCGAGTGCGCCTGGCATGCGCTGGAGCACGCCGGCTACGACCCGTCCGGCCACCCCGGACGGATCGGCCTGTTCGCCGGGTCCGGCCGCAGCAGCTACCTGCTCGACCACCTGAGCAGCCATCCGGAGCTGACGAGCACCATCGGCGAGCACCAGTTGTCGATCAGCAACGACAAGGACTTCCTGCTCAGCCGGGTCGCCTACAAGCTCGACCTGACCGGCCCGGCCGTCACCGTCGCCACGGCCTGCTCGACCTCGCTGGTGGCCGTGCACCTCGGCCGGCAGAGCCTGCTGACCGGCGAGTCCGACCTGGTCCTGGCCGGCGGGGTCAGCGTCTTCCCCGCGCAGCGGCGCGGCTACCTCTACCACGACGGCGGGATCTACTCCCCCGACGGGCACTGCCGCCCGTTCAGCGCCGACGCGCGCGGCAGCATCGAATCCAGCGGGGTCGGCATCGTGGCGCTGAAACGGCTGGAGGACGCCGTCGCCGACGGCGACACGGTCTACGCCGTGATCCGCGGCTCGGCCGTCAACAACGACGGGGCCCGCCGCACGGGCTACACCGCGCCGGGCGTCGACGGCCAGGTCCGGGTGATCAGCAGCGCGCTGGCCGCGGCCGGTGTGGAACCCCGTTCGGTGAGCTACGTGGAGGCCCATGGGACGGGCACGATCCTCGGCGACCCGATCGAGGTGACGGCGCTGACGGAGGCGTTCCGGCGCGGCACCGACGAGCGCGGCTTCTGCGCCCTCGGCTCGGTCAAGGCCAACATCGGGCACACCGACGCCGCGGCCGGGGTCGCCGGCCTGATCAAGACGATCATGGCGCTCTGGAGCCGTGCGCTGCCGCCGACGATCAACGTCAGCCGGCCGAATCCGGCGATCGACTTCGCGGGCAGCCCGTTCTACCTCAACGACACCGCCCGCCCGTGGCTCGCCGACGGCCCGCGCCGGGCGGGGGTCAGCTCGTTCGGCATCGGCGGCACCAACGCCCATGTGGTGCTGGAGGAGCCGCCGGCCACGACCGCCGCGCCACCCGCCGAACCGGCCACCGGGCCGCAGCTGCTGGTCGTGTCGGCCCGTACCGTCGAGTCGCTGGAGCGGCAGACCCGCCAGGTCCGCGACTGGCTCGACGGGCAGTCCGGGGTGGACCTCGCCGACGTCGCGGCCAACCTGGGCCGGCGCCAGCCGATGGCCCACCGGCGGTTCCTCGTCGCGGCGGACCGCGCCGACGCGCTGGCCGCCCTCGACTCGCCGCAGCGGCAGTTCACCGGCACCGAGCCCGGCGGCCGGAGGCCGCTGGTCTTCGCCTTTCCGGGGCACGGCGCCCAGCACGTGGCGATGGGCGCCGGCCTGTATCGCGCCGAGCCGACCTACCGGGCCGTGGTGGACGAGTGCGCCGAGCTGCTCCGCGACGACCTGGGGCTGGACCTGCGTACCCTGCTGTGCCCGGCACCCGACGGGCACGAGCGGGCCGAGCGGCTGCTCGCGTCGCCCCGACTGGTCCAGCCCGCGCTCTTCGTCACCGAGTACGCCCTCGCCCGGTCGCTGCTCGCCCGGGGCGTGACCCCGGACCTGATGGTGGGACACAGCCTCGGCGAGTACGTCGCCGCGTGCCTCGCCGGCGTCTTCTCCCTGGCCGACGCGTTGCGCCTGGTGTGCGTCCGCGGCGAGCTGGTCGAGCGGACCCCGGCCGGGGCGATGCTCGCGGTGAGCCTGCCCGAGACGGCGGTGGCCGGGCTGCTGGGCGAGGGCGTGTCGCTGGCGGCCGTCAACGCCGCCGAGCTGTGCGTGCTGTCCGGCGCTCCGGAGGCGATCGAGGAGCTTCGGCTGCGGCTGACCCGCGACGGGGTGAACTGCCGGCCGCTGCGGGTCACCCGCGGCTACCATTCGGCGCTGCTCGACCCCGTGCTCGACGAGTTCGCCGACCACGCCCGCCGGATCGTCCACCACGCACCCGAGCGCCCCTACCTGAGCAACCTGACCGGCAGGCCCGTCGCCCCCGGCGAGGTCCTCGATCCGGGGTACTGGGTGCGGCACATGCGGGAGCCGGTGCGGTTCGCCGAGTCGGCCGCGCTCCTCGCCGAGCAGGACGTGGTCCTCGCGGAGCTGGGTCCCGGGCACGCCCTCGGCGGCCTGGTCCGGCTGGCCGGCCTGCGGCCGGGCCAGGTGGTGGCGGCGATGCGGCACCCGCGCAGCGACGTCGACGACCTCACCACGATGCTCGACGCGGTCGGCCGGCTGTGGCTGTCCGGCGTACCGGTCGACTGGCAGCGGTTCCACGGCGGCCCGCGCCGCCGGCTGGCCCTGCCCGGCTACCCGTTCGAGCGGCACCGGTACTGGGTGGATGCGGCGCCGCGGACCGGCGCGGCGGACCCCGCGCCCGCCCCGCCGGCGACTGCCCCGGTCGACCCGGAGGCGCCCGAGCCGGTCGACGCCGGCAACCGGCCCGCCCTCAGCACGGCCTACGTCGCGCCGAGCACGTCCGAACAGCGGTGCGTGGCGGAGATCTGGGCCGAGCTGCTCGGCATCCAGCCGATCGGGGCGCTCGACAACTTCTTCGAGCTGGGCGGGCATTCGCTGCTCGCCACCCAGTTCGTCGTGCGGCTGCGGGCCCGGCTCGGCGTGGCGCTGCCGCTGGAGACGGTCTTCGCCCAGTCGACCGTCGCCGGGATCGCGGCGGCGCTGCCGGCGACCGGCACCGCACCCGCCACCCCGGCCGCCCCCGTCGCGCAGCCCACCGCCGCGCCGACCACGTCCGCCGAGCCGGCCGAGCGGGCCGAGCCGGCCGAGGCGGCCATTCCCCGCGCGGAGCCGGGCGCCGGCCCGGCGCCGCTCTCCTCCGGGCAGCACCGGCTGTGGTTCCTCGACCAGGCGTACCACCAGAACGCGTACACCGTCGGCACGGCGCTGCTGCTCGACGGCGCCCTGGACGTCGACGCGCTGCGCGGGGCCCTCGCTGAGCTGGTGCGGCGGCACGAGTCGCTGCGTACCGTCTTCCCGACCGGACCCGACGGCGACCCCGTCCAGGAGGTGCTGCCGCCGGGCGCGGTCGACCTGCCGGTCGGGTCCGCGCCGGCGGGCGCGGACGACACGGGGCCGCGCACCATCGTGGAGTCGGGGGTCGCCGACGCGGTGCCGCAGTGGGTACACGCGGCCCTGGCCGCCGACGTGCGGCGCCCGTTCGACCTGGCCCGCGGGCCGCTGTTCCGAGCCGTACTGCTGCGGATCAACGACGACCGGCACGTGCTGTCGCTGACCATGCACCACAACGTCTCCGACGGCTGGTCCCTCGGCATCGTCGCGGGCGAGGTGGCCACCCTCTACGACGCCGCCCTCGCCGGGCGCCCCTCGCCGCTGCCCGAGCTGGCCGTGCAGTACGGCGACTACGCGCGCTGGCAGCGCAGCCGGCTGGCCGACCCCGACAGCGACGACCTGCGGTACTGGCGCCGGCAGCTCGACGGGGTGACGGGGGTCCTGGAGGTGCCCACCGACCGGCCCCGCCCGCCGGTGCAGACGTTCGACGGCGCGGTCCGCACCCGCGTCCTGCCCCCGCGGGCCGCCGACGAGCTGCGCCGCTTCAGCCAGGCCCGGGGCGCCACGCTGGCCATGACGGTGCTGGCCGCGCTGAAGGCGCTGCTCTGGCGCTACACCGGCCAGCGCGACATCTGCGTCGGCACGCCGGTCGCCGGCCGGGTCCGCGCCGAGCTGGAACCGATGGTCGGCTTCTTCGTCAACATGCTGCCGTTGCGGACCGTGATCGACGGCGACTGGACCTTCGAGGAGCTGCTCGGCCAGGTACGGCGCACGGCGCTGGGGGCGTACGACCACCAGGAGGTGCCGTTCGAGCGGCTGGTGGACCTCGTCGACGCGCCCCGCGACCTCAGCCGCAACCCGCTGTTCCAGGTGATGTTCAACCTGCTGAACCTCCCCGAACAGCGGGACCTGGGAGCACCCGGGCTGCGGATGGTCCCGTTCGCCGTCGAGCCGGGCATCGCCCAGCAGGACCTGGCCCTGTACGCGTACGAGGTGGACGAGGGGCTGCGGTTCCGGTTGGAGTACAACACCGACCTGTTCGACGCGGCGACCGCCGAGCGGATGATGGGGCACCTGGAGACGCTGCTCGCCGCCGCCGTCGCCGACCCCGGCGTCCGGCTCGCGGACGTCCCCGTCCTCACCCCCGCCGAGCTGGCCCGGGTCGCCGAGTGGAACGACACCGCCACCGCGCTCGACTGGGCCACACCGGCCGGGCGCGTGCCGACCCTGGTGGAGCTGATCGAACGCCAGGCGGCGACGCGCCCCGACCGGCCGGCCGTGACGTTCGGGGCGACCACGCTCAGCTACGCCGAGTTCAACGCCCGGGCCAACCGGCTCGCCCACCGGCTGCGCCGGGCCGGCGTCGGCCCGGACGTCACGGTCGCCGTCTGCCTCGACCGCTCGCAGGAACTGCCGGTCACGCTGGTCGGGGTGCTCAAGGCGGGCGGCGCGTACGTGCCGGTGGACCCCGACTACCCGATCGAGCGGCAGCGCTACGTGCTGGAGCACAGCGGTGCCGCGGTCCTGGTCACCGAGGCGGAGCTGGCCGACCGGTTCGCCGGGTACGCCGGCGAGCTGCTGCACAGCGGCCAGGCCCCGGACGCGGAGCCGGACAGTGACCCGGAGCCGCTGGCCGGGCCGGGCCACCTCGCGTACGTCATCTACACGTCCGGGTCGACGGGACGCCCCAAGGGCGTCCGGATGACGCACGGCGCCGTCGTCAACCTGCTGGCCGCCATGCGCGAACGGCCGGGGCTGACCAGCGACGGCACCATGCTCGCGATGGCCAGCTTCGCCTTCGACATGTCCGTACCGGAGCTCTTCCTGCCCCTGGTGGTCGGCGCCCGGATGCTGCTGGTGGGTCGCGACGTCGCCTACGACGCGACGCGGCTGGCCGATCTGCTCGTCGCGGAACGCGTCACCCTGGCCCAGGGCACCCCGGCGACCTGGCGGCTGCTGATCGAGTCCGGCTGGACCGGAATGCCCGGGCTGACGGCGGTGTGCGGCGGCGAGGCGGTGTCCGCGCCGCTGGCCCGGCAACTGGCCGAGCGGGTCGGGGTGTTGTGGAACCTGTACGGCCCGACCGAGGCCGCCGTCTGGTCCACGATGGAGCGGATCGAGCCGGGCTTCACGCACCTGACCATCGGCCGTCCGATCGGCAACATGCGCGTCCACGTGCTCGATCCGCAGCTCTCCCCCGCCCCGGTGGGCGTGGTGAGTGAGCTGTACCTCGGCGGTGCCGGACTGGCGCGCGACTACCTCGGCGACCCGGCGCTCACCGCGCAGCGGTTCGTGCCCGACCCGTACGGCGGCGGCCGGCTCTACCGCACCGGCGACCTGGGCCGGTGGCTGGCCGACGGCCGCATCGAGTTCGTCGGCCGCAGCGACTCGCAGGTGAAGGTGCGCGGATTCCGCATCGAGCTGGGCGAGATCGAGCAGGTGCTGCGCCGCCACCCGTCGGTACGCGACACCGCCGTCGTGGTCCGCGAGGACGCGGGCGAGAAGGCGATCGTGGCGTACCTGACGTTGACCACCACTGCGGAGACCGGCGGGGACCCGGACGCGGCTCAGGGGACGGACGTCACGGCGGACTTCGACGCCGACCCGGCGCCGTGGCGGGCGTTCGCCCGCACCTACCTCCCGGACTACATGGTGCCGTCGGCCTTCGTGGTGCTCGACCGGATGCCGCTCAGCGCCAACCGCAAGGTTGACCGCGCGGCGCTGCCGGCACCACGACGCGGCGGCGCGGTCGTCGGGGCCGCTGCGCCGGACACCCCACTGCGCAAGGCCCTGGCCGAGCGGTGGGCGGCGGTGCTCGGGTACGACAGCGTCGGCATCGACGACGACTTCTTCGACCTCGGCGGCGACTCCTTCAAGGCCATCAAGGCGCTGGCCGGCAACGACCCGGCGATCAGCGTCCTCGACCTGTTCCGCTACCCGACGATCCGGTCGCTGACCGAGCACCTGGCGGCGACCGGGGGTTCCGCCGGTCGGCTGCTGCACGAGTTGACCCCCTCGCGACCGGCGACGCCGACGCGGCTGACGTTGCTCTGCGTACCGTTCGGTGGCGGCAGCGCGATCACCTTCCAGCCGCTGGCGGACGCCCTGCCGGCGGGCGTGGCGCTGTACGCCCTGGAGCGGCCCGGCCACGACCTGAACCGCCCGGACGAACCCCTGCTGGACATGGACGATCTGGTGGACCGCTGTGTCGCCGAGGTACTCGACCAGATCACCGGACCGGTGGCCGTGTACGGGCACTGCGTGGGCGGCGCCGAGGCGGTGGAGCTGGGCCGCCGGCTCGAGGCGGCCGGCGTCGAGCTGACCGGCGTGGTCATCGGCGCGCACTTCCCCGCCCCGCGACTGCCCGGCCGGGTGTTCAGCTGGCTGCGGCGGTGGTTCCCGGTGGAGCGCTGGACGTCGAAGCGGCGGACCCTGGAGGCGCTGCGCGCGATGGGCTTCTTCACCGAGGTCTTCGACGAGCGCGAGAAGGACTTCGTGATGCGCGTGGTGCTGGCCGACTCCGCCAAGGGCGAGGACTACTACACCGACGTCTATGCGGGCGGCCTGCCCCGGAAGCTGTCCGCCCCGATCGTCAACGTCATCGGCAGCGGGGACCGCGCCACGGAGCTGTACCAGGAGCGGTACCTGGAGTGGGAGTTCTTCTCCGACCGGGTGTCGCTGGAGGTAATCGAGGGCGCCGGCCACTACTTCGCCAAGCACCAGCCCGACGAGGTGGCGCGCATCATCCTGGCGCACTGCGACCCGGCGACCGGGCCGGCGTCGGTGCCCGGGCAGCGGCAGCCGGCCGACGGCGCCCGACAGGGCGACAAGGCCGTACCCACGCCGCCGCGCGAGCAGCCTGCGGCGGTGCGGGGCAGGGCCCCCGCCGACCGGCCCGCCGCGCGCCGCGCGATGCCCAGCCTGACGGTGTTCTACCTGATCGCGGTCGGGCAACTCGTCTCGCTCATCGGCAGCGGGCTGACCGGCTTCGGCATGAGCCTCTGGGTCTACCAGCGGACCGGGTCGGTCTCGCTGTTCGCCACGGCCACCGTGCTGGCGCTGCTGCCCGCCGTGGTCCTCTCCCCCATCGCGGGCGCGCTGGCCGACCGGTGGGACCGGCGGCTGATCATGATCGTCGCGGACTGCCTGGCGGCCACCGGCACGGTGAGCCTCGCGCTGCTGCTCTGGCTGGGCCAGCTCCAGCTCTGGCACGTCTTCACCGCCATCACCGTCACCGCGGTGGCCACGGCGTTCCAGCAACCGGCCTACCTGGCGGCCGTCACGCAACTGGTGCCGAAGCGCTACTACGGGCGCGCCAACGGCATCGTCTCCCTCGGCACGGCGACGAGCACCGTGCTGGCGCCGCTGGTCGGCGGTGCCCTGGTGATCGCGGTCGGGCTGCGCGGGATCGTCGTCGTCGACCTGCTCACCTTCGCCTTCGCGGTCGCCGTCACCCTGTCGGTCCGCTTCCCGGACACCCTGTTCGTCCGGCGCGAGGAGCCGTTCCGGCGGGAGGTCCTGGGCGGCTGGCGGTTCATCACCCGCCGGCACGGCCTGGTCGCGCTGGTCGTGCTGACCGCGTCGCTGAACTACTTCTTCGCCATGGTCGAGGTCCTGGTCACCCCGCTGACCCTGTCGTTCGGGGATCCGGCGGTGCTCGGCCGGGTGCTCGCCGCCAGCGGCGTCGGCATGCTCGTCGGCTCGGTCCTGATGGGCGTGTGGGGCGGCACGGCCCGGCGTACCACCGGCATCCTGGCCAGCGTCGTGCTCCTCGGCGCGTCGCTGCTCACCGTCGGCCTGCACCCGAGCCCGCTCTTCCCGGCCGTCGGCCTGTTCGGCATGGGCCTGGCCACCGCGCTGGTGAACACGCACTGGCTGGCCATCGTGCAGGCCAAGGTCGGGCTGGAGCTGCAGGGGCGGGTGCTGGCCATGGGCCAGATGCTGTCCTGGTTGATGGTGCCGGCCGGTTTCCTCAGCGCCGGCCCGCTCGCCGAGCACGTCTTCGCCCCGCTGGTGTCCCCCGACGGCGTACTGGCCGCGGTCGTCGGCACCGGACCGGGCCGGGGCATGGCCCTCGCGGCGATCGTCGCCGGACTCTGCTCGCTCGCGCTCGCCGCCGTCGGCATCGCCTACCGGCCGATCCGCGACCTCGAGGACGAACTGCCCGACAGCATCCCCGGCAGCATCGTCCTCACCGACAAGGACCGCCTGCAGGAGGCGGCCGACCAGGAACTGGCGCTGGTCAGAAGCGGCGGTCCAGGCCCGGGCGACGCGACGGGGAGGGCCGCGTCGGTGCGCGGTGGTCGCCGGTGAGCGCCCCCACCCGGCCCGCCGGCCCCACCCGCCGGTCCACCGGCCGGCGCGCGACCGCGGCAACGGCGGTCGTGGACTGCCTGCACCGGATGGTGGCCGCGCAGGCCGCCCGGACCCCGGAGGCGGAGGCGGTCCGGTACGGCGACCGCGCCCTGTCCTACCGCGAGCTGGACGAGGCGGCCAACCGGCTGGCCCGGGTGCTGCTCCAGCGTGGGGTGACCCGGGAGGAGCGGGTCGGCGTCTGCCTGCCGCGTACGCCGGAGCTGGTGGTGGCCCTGCTCGCCGTGCTCAAGGCCGGCGCCTGCTACGTCCCGCTGGACCCGGCGTACCCGCCGGCCCGGGTGGCCTTCATGACCGCCGACTCCGGCGTGCGGCTGGTGCTGACCCGCGCCGACCTCGCCGACCGGTTCCCCGACAGCGCCCTCCCGGTCGACCGGCTCGACCCGGGCGGGGACGGCACCGACCCGGCGGTGGCGGCGACCCCGGCGGACCTGGCGTACGTCATCTACACCTCCGGCTCCACCGGGCGGCCCAAGGGCGTGGCCATCGAGCACCGCTCGGCGTCGGTGCTCATGCACTGGGTGCGGCAGGCCTTCGACGACACCGAACTGGGCGGGATGCTCGCCGCCACCTCGGTCTGCTTCGACCTGTCCACCTTCGAGATCTTCGGCCCGCTCTGCTGGGGCGGCCGGGTGCTGCTCGTCGACGACGTGCTCGCGCTCGCCGCTCCGGGGGCGGACCGGCTGCCCGTCACCCTGGTCAACACCGTTCCCTCCGCGATGGGCGAGCTGCTCACCGCGGACGCCCTGCCGGCGAGCGTGCGTACGGTCTGCCTGGCCGGCGAGCCGCTCACCGCCGCGCTGGCCGCCCGGGTCTGGTCCCGCCGGCAGGTACGCCGGCTCTGCAACCTCTACGGCCCGTCCGAGGACACCACCTACTCCACCTGGGCGGAGGTGCCGCCGGACGGCGGGGACCCGCCGATCGGCCGCCCGCTGCCGCAGACCCGCGCCTACCTCCTCGACCCCGACGGGCAGCCGGTCCCGCCGGGCGAGCCGGGCGAGCTGCACCTGGCCGGGGCGGGCCTGGCCCGGGGCTATCTCGACCGGCCGGAGGAGACCCGGGCCCGGTTCCTGCCCGACCCGTTCCGCCCCGGCGAGCGGATGTACCGCACCGGGGACCGGGTCCGGCTGCGGCCGGACGGGCAGTTGGCGTACCTGGGCCGGCTCGACGACCAGGTGAAGCTGCGGGGCTACCGGATCGAGCTGGGTGAGGTCTCCGCCCGCCTCGCCGCCCTGCCCGGGGTGCGCGAGGCGACCGCCGCCGTCCGGGAAGGACCGAGCGGGGACCGGCTGCTGGTCGGCTACCTGGTCGGCGAGCGGCGTGCCGACGTACGGGCCCGGCTGGCCGAGGTGCTCCCCGCGCCGCTGGTCCCGGCGACCGTGGTCTGGCTGGACCGGCTGCCCACCCTGCCGAACGGCAAGGTGGACCGGTCCGCCCTGCCCGCCCCCACCCTCGGCGACGATACCGGGCCCGACCCCGGACCGCTCGACGGCACGGCCGGCACCGTGGCGGCGGTCTGGCATGAGCTGCTCGGCGTGCCGGTCCGCGACGCCGACAGCGACTTCCTCGCCCTCGGCGGCGACTCCCTGCTCGCGGTCCGCTGCGCCACCCGGCTGGCCGCCGCGACCGGCCGGCCGGTCCGACCGGGCGACCTCTTCGCCTACCCGACCGTCGCCGCGTTGGCCGCCCACGTCGACGGGCTGGCCGTCGACCCGGCGTCGGTCGGGGAGCCGGCCGGCCCGGTACCGGCCGGTCCCGCGCCGCTCTCCGCCGCGCAGACCCGGCTGTGGTTCCTGCACCGGCTCGACCCGGCCGACACCTCCTACCTGCTGGCCTTCGCGGTCCGGTTCGCCGCGCCGCTGGACCCGGACCGGCTGGCCCGGGCGCTGCGTCGGGTGGTCGACCGGCATCCGGCCCTGCGCACGGTCTTCCCCACCGGCCCCGAGGGTCCGGTGCAGCTCGTCCACCCCCGCACCGATCCGGCGCCGGTCGTCGCGCCGCCCGATCAGGGCATGCCGCTCGACGGGCGGCTCACCCGGCTCGCCGCCGAGGCCACCCGGTCCCCCATGGACCTGGCGGCCGGCCCGCTGCTCCGCGCCCACCTGGTACCGGACGACACCGGCCGCGCGGTGGCGCTGCTGCTGGTGATCCACCACATCGTCTGCGACGACTGGTCGTTCGGCGTGATCGTCCGGGACCTCGCCGGGGCGTACGACGCCGAGGGCGTTGGCGGGACGGGCGCGGAGAGTCCGGCGGTCGGCCCGGCGGCGCTCGCCCTGGCGCAGCGGGACTGGCTCGCCGGGCCGGTCGGCCGGCAGGCGGTGACCGACGTGCTGGACGAGCTGCGCGCCGCACCGGACCTGCTCGACCTGCCCGCCGCCCCGCCCGGGCCGCGCCGACCTGCCTCGCCCGGGCCACGCCGACCCGGCCCGACCGGTGCCCAGCCTGACGAACACCCGCCGTCCGGGCGCCGGCCCGGCGACAACCCTCCCGCCGGCGCCGCCCTGCGGACCACGGTGGACGCCGACACCGCCGAGGCGGTACGCGAGCTGGCCCGGGCCGAGCGGGTCAGCCTGCACATGGTCGGGCTGGCCGCCTTCGCCACCCTGCTCGGCACGGCCACCGGCCGGCACGACCTGCTGATCGGCGTGGCCTTCGCCGGCCGGACCAGCGTCGCCGCCGAGCAGAGCGTCGGCTGCTACGTCAACACGCTGCCGCTGCGGCTGCGTCCCGCCCCCGACCGCCGCTTCGCCGACCTGCTCGACGAGGCCCGCCGGGTCACCCTGTTCGCCGCGGCCCACCAGGACGTCCCCTTCGACCTGCTGGTCGAACGACTCCGACCCGCCCGCCGGCCGCACCGCAACCCGTTGGTGCAGGTCGCCTTCGGCGTGCAGAACGCCCCGGCGGCCCGGCACCACGACGCGGCCGGTGTCGAGTTCACCGGCGTGGAGCTGACCCCGGACACCGCCCGGCTCGACCTGACCCTCTGGCTCGACGAGCGGCGGGACGGGCTGGCGGCGCTCTGGACGTACCGCACCGACCTGTTCGACCACGACGGGGTGGTCGCGTGGCACCGCCGGTTCACCGCGCTGCTGCGTACCGCCGCCGTCGACCCCCGGCGCAGTCTGGCCGACTGCGTCGACACCGCTGGGAGTGACAGATGACTGAGCAGACCCGGGTCGCGCGGCCCATCCCTCGTCGCGGCCGTGACCGGAACCTGGTGGACGTCCACCCCGACTGGCCCGACGGCCCACTGCCGGCGCTGGTCCGGGCAGGAGTGCCCGACGTCGACCTGGCCGGCTGGCTGGCCGGCCACCGCGACGAGGTCGACGAGCTGGCCCGCCGGGCGGGGGCAGTGCTGTTCCGCGGCTTCGCCGTGGCCGGCGCCGGCGACTTCCGCACCGTGATGGCCGCGCTCTCCGACGACGTGCTCTCCTACGGCGAACGCTCCTCACCGCGCAGCCAGGTCGCCGAGGGGGTGTACACCTCCACCGAGCACCCGGCCGACCAGCCGATCGTGCTGCACAACGAGCAGTCGTACACGGTGAACTGGCCGCTGCGCATCGTGTTCCACTGCGAGGTGGCGCCGGCCGCCGGTGGGCGTACCCCGCTGGCGGACAGCCGCCGGGTGCTCGCCCGGCTCCGCCCGGAGACCGTCGCCGAGTTCGAGCGGCGCGGGGTGCTCTACCGGCGCAACTACCTGCCCGGCATCAGCCTGCCCTGGCAGACCGCGTTCCAGACCGGTCGGCGCGACGAGGTGGAGGCGTACTGCGCCCGGGCGCTGATCGACGTGGATTGGGTGGGCGAGGCGCAGCTGCGTACCCGGCAGGTCCGCCCGGCGGTACGCCGCCACCCGGTCACCGGGGAGCGGACCTGGTTCAACCACGCGCTCTTCTTCCACGTCAGCTCCCTGCCCGAGGACGTCAGCGCCGGCCTGCGGGCCGCCCTCGACGAGGAGGACCTGCCGTACCAGACCGCGTACGGCGACGGCACGCCCATTCCAGCCGACGTGCTGGCCGAGCTGCGGGCGGCGTACGCCGCCGAGACCCGCTCCTTCGACTGGCGACCCGGCGACGTGCTGCTGGTGGAGAACATGCTGGCCGCCCACGCGCGGGAGCCGTTCACCCCGCCCCGGCGGATCCTCACCGCGATGTCCGACCCGGTCGCCGCGCCCGAACTGGCCGAGGCGGTCCGCTCCGGCACGGCCGCGACGGGAGGCCGGGCGTGAGCGCGAGGAGTGAGCCGGGCCTGCGAGCCCCGCAGTCGCGAACGAAAGATGGCGGCGTGAGCGGGCCGGCCCCGCGTCGGCGCGGTACCGGCGCGGTCGCCTCGCCGGTGTCCCGGCGGGTGCTCGTGGACGAGGAGTTCGTGCTGCTCGTCGAGGCGGCCGTTCCCGACCTCGACCTGGCCGGCTGGCTGGCCGGCCGGCGCGAGGAGCTGCTGCGGGACCTGGACCGCCACGGCGCGGTGTTCTTCCGCGGCTTCGAGGTGCGCACCGCCGACGACTTCGGCCAGGCCGCCCGGGCGGTCAGGCCGGACCTGCTCGGCTACCTGGAGCGGGCCGCCCCGCGCCACGAGGTCGCCGACCGGGTGTTCACCTCCACCGAGTTCAACGCCGAGCAGTGGATTCCGCTGCACCACGAGATGTCCTACTCGCACAACTGGCCCACCCACCTCTACTTCTGGTGCGAGCAGCCGGCCACCGGCAGCGGCGGGGCGACCCCGCTGGCCAGCGAGCGGGTCATCACGCCGCTGATCCCGGCCGAGGTGCGGGAGCGGTTCCTCCGCTCGGGCGTCTGCTACGTGCGCAACTACGGCCCGCACCTGGACCTGCCCTGGCAGGAGGCGTTCCAGACCACCGACCGGGCGGAGGTGGAGGCGTACTGCGCCGCCTCGGCGACCGAGTTCACCTGGCTGGGCTCGGACGGGCTGCGGACCCGGGCGCGGCGGCAGGCGGTCGCCACCCACCCGCGTACCGGGGAGACGGTCTGGTTCAACCACGCCCACCTGTTCCACGTCTCCAACATGCCGGCGGAGGTGTCCGGCGCGCTGCTGCGCGAGTACGGCCCGGACGGGCTGCCCCGCAACGCGTACTACGGCGACGGCGAGCCGATCCCCGACGAGGTGGTCACCGGCATCCGCGAGCTGTACCGGCGGCACGCCGTCTCGGTGCCCTGGCAGCGCGGCGACGTGCTGGTGGTGGACAACTTCCTGGCCACCCACGGGCGCGAGCCCTTCAGCGGCGACCGGCAGATCCTCGTCGCCATGTCCGATCTCTACGTCAACCGGAGTGTGCGGTGAACGGGTACCGTCTGTCGCCGACCCAGCGCCTGGCCTGGTCGGGAAAGCAGGATCTCGTCCGGGCCCGGGTCCGGCTCGCCCGGCCCCTGAACCGGGCGCGGTTGCAGGCCGCCGTCGACACGGTGGTGGCCCGGCACGAGGCGCTGCGGCTGGCCCTGGTGCACCACCCCGGCCTGCGGGTGCCGTTGCAGGACGTGGACGACAGCCGGGCGGTGGTGGTCGGCGCGCAGGGCGACCTGTCGGTCACCCTCACCGACGACGCCCTGGAGCTGGCCGCCACCCCGCTGATCGCCGACCCGGCCAGCCTGCGCCTGGTCCTCGCCGACCTGGCCCGCGCCTACACCGGCGAGGCGCTGCCGGACGACCCGGAGGCGTTGCAGTTCCTCGACGTCGCCGAGTGGCAGCTCGAGGAGCGGGAGCAGGCCCCCGCCCCCGCGCCGACCGCGCCGGCCGCGCGGCTGGTCACCCCGCACGCGGACGACCCGAGCGCGGTGGTCACCGCCACCGTGCCGGCCGCCGCCCTCGCCGACGCCGCCCGGAGCGCCGGGGTCGAGCCGGCCACCGTGCTCCTCGCCGCCTGGGCCGTCGCGCTCTCCCGGCGGGCCGAGGCGCCGGACTCCGCCGCCGAGGCGGACCTGGTGCTGGCCCGGTGGAGCGACGGCCGCCAGGCCGCCGGCACCGCCGAGGTGGTGGGCCCGCTGGGCGGCTACGGCCCGCTGCGGCTGGCGCTGCCGCTGCCCGCCGCCCCCGCCGACCTGCTGGCCCTGGTCCGCGCCGCCGAGGTCGCCGCCGACGACACGTTCCACCTGGTCGACCCGGTGGACGAGCAGTCCGCGGCGGTCGCCGGGTTCGCGGTGCCGCCCGCCGTGGACCCGGCCACCGTGGCCGGGCTCGGCGGCCTCGCGGTGGAGGTCGCCACCCCGGCACCCGTCGCCGGTCCGCAGCTCACCGCGCTGACCGACGGCGACCGGGTGACCCTGCGGGTGGTCGGCGGGCAGTGGCTGCTCGACGCGCTGCTGGCGATCCTGCGCACCCTGCCCGCCGCGCTCACCGAGGGCGTCCCGCCGGCCGTGCTCGGCGACGCCGAGGCCCGCTGGCTGGCCGACGCGGCCGGGAACCCGTCCGAGGCGTCCGCGCGTACCCTCGTCGACCTGCTCGACGCGGGCCTCGCCGGTGCCGACCAGGGCGACCGGGCGGTGGTCGCCGCGGACGGCGCGTACAGCGCCGGTGAGCTGCGCGAGCGGGCCGCGCGGGTGGGCGGCGCGCTGGCCGCCCGAGGGCTCTCCGGCGCCCCGGTCGGGGTGCTGGCCACCCGGTCCCGGGACACCGTCGTGGCGTTCCTCGGCGTGCTGCGGGCCGGCGCGGTGTTCGTCCCGCTGGACCCGGACGCCCCGGCGCAGCGGCTCGCCGCCCAGGTCCGCGCGGTCGGCGCGGCGGTCGTCGTCGGCGTCGGCGGCCCGGCGACGGTGACGGTCGACGACCTCGTGGCGGCCGGTGGCCAACCGCCCGCCGCGGTGCCCACCCCGACCGACCCGGCGTACGTGATCTTCACCTCCGGCTCCACCGGCACGCCCCGTCCGGTGCAGGTGTCGCACGGCGCCGCCGCGCACCTGGCCGAAGCCCTGGAGCGGACCGTGTACGCGGACAGCCGCCCGGGACTGCGGGTGGCGGTGAACGCCCCGCTCACCTTCGACGCGTCGGTGAAGCAGCTCGTGCAGCTCGGCCACGGCCGCAGCCTCTACCTGGTGCCCGAGGAGGTCCGGCGGGACGGGGCGGCGCTGGCCGCCGCGCTCGCCGACCACGGCGTCGACGTGCTCGACCTGACCCCCTCCCAACTGCGCATCCTGCTCGCCGGGGCGGGCGACGCCCGGCTGCCCGGCCTGCTGCTGCTCGGTGGCGAGGCCATCGGGGCGGACCTGTGGGAGACGGTCGCGGCGCTGCCCGGCGTCCACGCGGTCAACCTGTACGGCCCGACCGAGTGCACGGTGGACACCAGCGCGGCCGAGGTGCGCGCCGGGGACGCCCCGACCATCGGTCGGCCGCTGCCCGGCGTCGGGGTCTGGGTGCTCGACGAGCGGCTTCGGCCGGTGCCGCCGGGCGTGGCCGGCGAACTCTGTGTCAGCGGGCCGCAGCTCGCCGACGGGTACCTGGGCGACCCGGAGACCACCGCGCGCCGGTTCGTGTCGGTGGCCCTGCCGTCCGGCCGCACCGAACGGGTGTACCGCACCGGCGACCGGGTCCGCTTCGACGCCGACCTGCGGCTGCGCTACCTGGGTCGGCTGGACGACCAGGTGAAGATCCACGGCTTCCGGGTGGAGCCGGGCGAGGTCGCCGCGGTCCTGCGCGAGCACCCGGAGGTCGCCGACGCCGCCGTGGTGGCCCGCGACGACGACGGGCACGGCGACCGGCTCGTCGCCTACGTCCGGCCGGGTGCCGCCGCCACCGTGGCCGTCGACGTCGAGCGGGTGGCCGGGATCAACCGGCACGAGACCCGTTACCTGTACGACGAGATCTTCGTCCAGCAGGTCTACCTGCGCGACGGCATTGTGCTGCGGCCCGGGGCGACCGTGCTCGACGTGGGCGCGAACATCGGCATGTTCTCGCTCTTCGTGCACACCGTCTGCCCGGACGCGACGATCCACGCGTTCGAGCCGGTGCCCTCGGTGGCCGACGTGCTGCGGCGCAACGTCGCCGAGTTCGGCGTACCGGCCACGGTGCACTCCTTCGGGTTGTCCCGGGCGGCCGGGGAGGTGTCGTTCACCTACTACCCGGGTTACTCGATGATGTCCGGCCACGCCGCGTACGCCGACCCGGACGCCGAGGTGGCGGTGATCAAGCGGTACCTCGCCAACGAGCGGGACGCCGGCGCGGACGAGCGGGACGTCCTGCTCGACCGGGCCGACGAACTGCTCGCGGAGCGCTTCGCCGGACGGGAGCTCACCGTGCCGGTCCGGCCGCTGTCGGCCGTCCTCGACGAGCTCGCGCCGGACCGGATCGACCTGCTGAAGATCGACGTGCAGCGCGCCGAGGCGGACGTGCTCGCCGGGCTGGCGGACCGGCACTGGCCGCTGGTCGCGCAGGTCGCCATGGAGGTGCACGACGCGGCCGGCACCGACACCGAGGGCCGGCTGGACGAGCTGACCCGCCTGCTCACCGAGCGCGGCTTCGACGTCGTCACCCGACAGGACGACCTGCTCGCCGGCACCGACCGGCACACCCTGCACGCCGTGCGTCCCGAGTACGCCGCCGATCCGCGCCCGGCGGTGGTCGTCCCGGCGGGGCCGGCGGCCGGCCCGCTGGACGAGCGCCTGACCGGCTGGCTGGCCGACCGGCTCCCGGCCCACCTGGTCCCGGCCGCGGTGGTGCTCGTCGACGCGCTGCCGCTGACCCGCAACGGCAAGCTCGACCGGGCGGCGCTGCCCGCGCCCCGCCTCGACCGGCCCCGGGACAGCGCGGCGGTGGCGCCCGCCGGCCGGGCCGAGGAGATCCTGGTCGAGGCGTGGCGCGAGGTCCTCGGGGTGGCCACCGTCGGCGTCACCGACAGCTTCTTCGCCCTCGGTGGCGACTCCATCCGCAGCATCCAGATGCAGGTGGCGGCGAACAGGCGGGGGTTGTCCTTCCGACTCAGCGACATCTTCACGTACCAGTCGATCCGGGAGCTGGTCACGCACGGGGAGATCACCCTGGACGGGGCCCCGCCGGTCGCGGAGGCCGGGCAGGCCGCGCCCTTCGCGCTGGTCGCCCCCGCCGACCGGGAGCTGCTGCCCGCCGGGCTCGCCGACGCGTACCCGATGACCGCTCTTCAACAGGGCATGGTCTACCACTGCGAGCTGACCGGCGACCCGGCGATGTACCACAACGTCACCGCGCACCGGATCGCCGCGCCGCTGGACGCGGCGGCGCTGCGGCGCGCGCTGGCCGGTCTGGTGGCCGCCCATCCGGTGCTGCGCACCCGGTTCGCGCTCGGCGCGTACTCCGAGCCGTTGCAGCTCGTGCACGCGGACGTGCCGGTGGAGGTGCCGGTGACCGACCTGGCCGACGCCGACCCGCAGGCCCGCCGGGCGCGGGTCGACGACCTGGTGGCGCAGGAGCGGGTACGCCCCTTCGACTGGGACCGCCCGCCGCTGCTGCGGCTGCACGCCGTCCGGGAGGAGGCCGACGCGTTCACCCTGATCGTCGCCGAGTGCCACGCCATCCTCGACGGCTGGAGCCTGCACCTCTTCCTCACCGACCTGCTCGCCGCGTACGACCGGAAACGGGCCGGCACGGCCGGCACGGCGGACCCCGGCCTGCCGTTCCGCGAGTACGTGGCGGCCGAGCGGCACGCCCTGGCCGACCCGGTCACCCGCCGGTTCTGGCTCGACGGCCCCGGCGCGGTGCCGCCGCTGCTGCTCGGCGGAGCGGACCCGCGGACCACCACCACCCGGCGGATGCCGCTGCCGGCCGACCCGACCGGCGTGGTCGGCGCGGCGGCCCGGACCGCCGGGGTGCCGGTCAAGTCCTGGCTGCTCGCCATGCACCTGCGGCTGATCGGCGAGCTTGCCGGCCGGGACGACGTGGTCAGCGGGCTGGTGGTCGGTGGCCGGCCGGAGGGCGAGGGCAGCGACGCCACCCTCGGGCTGTTCCTGAACACCCTGCCGGTGAGCGTGCAGCTGGGTACCCGGTCGGTGGTCGAGCTGGCCACCGAGGTGTGGCGGGCGGAGCGGGAACTGATGGGGCAGCACCGCTTCCCGCTCGCCGAGATCGTCCGGGCCGGTGCCGCCGGCCCCCGCTTCGACCACTTCTTCAACTGGACCCACTTCCCGAACCGGCCGGCCGGCGGCGGCAGCCGCATCGTGGACAGTCGGGGCATCACCGTGGACGTGGCGTTCAGCTTCGCCGTCGACGCCGAACTGGACGCCGACACCGGCCGCCTCGCCCTCACCGTCCAGTACGACCACCGGCACGTCGCCACGGACCGGGTGGACGCCTTCGCCGACGGCTTCCGCCGGCTGCTGGCGGCCGACCCGACCGCGCCGCTGCCGGCGGTGGCCACCGGCGGGCCGGCGGCCGACGACGACGCGCGGGCCCGATGGGCGGCCCGGGTGGCGGCGGCGTGGCAGGAGGTGCTCGGGGTCGCGCCGGCCGACCCGGCGACCGGGTTCCAGGCCGCCGGCGGGGACTCGCTGCGCGCCCTGCGGCTGGTCACGGTGCTGCGGCAGCGCCACGGCAGCGACCTGACGCTGCCGGAGTTCGTGGCGCTGGGCAGCTACGGTGCTCTGGTGGACCGGGTGGCCCGCGATGCCTGACAACCCGCGGCCGGTGGTCCGGGCCCCGGTCGGCTGACCCGGCGCGTACAACCCGCGAGAGGAGCATCTGTGACCGGCTTCGGCACCATCGCCGTGCACGGCGACGACGGTCTCGTCCCCGGTCGGGCGGTGGCCCCGCCGATCGTGCAGAGCGCGACCTTCAGCGCCGAGTCCGACGAGCAGTTCACCGCGATCGCCACCGAGACCCGGGGAAGCAGCTTCTACACCCGCTACGGCAATCCCAACCATGCCCAGGTGGCCGCCGTGGTCGCCGAGCTGGAGGGGGCGGAGACGGGGCTGGTCACCGCCTCCGGAATGGGCGCGATCAGCACGGTGGCGCTGGCGCTGCTCTCCGCCGGGGACCACGTGGTGGTGCAGCGCAGCACGTACGGCGGCACCACCTCGCTCGCCACCGGCCTGCTGCCGCGCTTCGGGGTCTCCTGCACGCAGGTCGACCAGACCGACGTCGGGGCGTTCGAGCGGGCGATGCGACAGCGGACCCGCCTGGTGCTGGTGGAGACGCCGAGCAATCCCCTGCTGGAACTGACCGACGTGACGGCCGTGGTGGAGTTGGCCCACGCGGCGGGGGCGCTGGTGGTGGTCGACAACACCTTCGCCACGCCGGTGAACCAGCGTCCGATGGGCGCCGGGGCGGACCTGGTGTGGCACAGCGGCACGAAGTTCCTCGGCGGCCACTCCGACGTGTCGGCAGGGGTGGTCGTCGGCTCCGCCGAGCTGATCGAGCGGGTGTGGCAGACGGCGATCGTCACCGGCAGCACCCTCGGCCCGGTGGACGCCTGGCTGCTGCTGCGCGGCATCCGTACGCTGCCGCTGCGGGTGCAGCGGCACAACGCCAACGCCCTCGCCCTGGCCGAGGCTATGGAGGGGCACCCGGCGGTGGCCCGGGTCCGCTACCCGGGGCTGCCGTCGCATCCCCAGCACACCCTGGCCCGCAGGCAGATGACCGGCTTCGGCGGGGTGCTCAGCGTCGAGGTGAAGGCCGGTCGGGCGGGGGCCGCCGCGCTGCTGGCGGGGCTGGGGCTGGCCAAGCGGGCGGCCAGCCTGGGCAGCGTCAGCACGCTGGTGGTGCACCCCCGGTCGATGTGGGCGGGGATCGTGGATGCCGACCAGCTCGCCGCCAGCGGCATCTCCGACGGGCTGGTCCGCGTCTCCACCGGCATCGAGGACACCGCCGACCTGGTGGACGACTTCCTCGCGGCGTTGGACAAGGCGGCCGATCCGGGTCAGCCGGGCGGTGGCCCGCGGCAGGGCGCATAGGCCAGGTCACCTCGGGAAACTGCTGCACATGGCCAGGTACACGAAGCCCGAGCTGAGAAACCAGATCAAGGAAGAGCTGCAGGCTTCCGACAAGGGCGGCAGGCCGGGGCAGTGGTCAGCGCGCAAGTCGCAGCTGCTCACCAAGGAGTACCAGAAGCGGGGCGGAGGCTATCAGGGCCCGAAGGATGAGCGGCAGAAGTCCCTGCAGCGTTGGGGCGCCGAGGACTGGCAGACCAGGAACGGCGCCACCCGGGCCCGCAAGGGCGGCGAAACCAAGCGTTACCTGCCCAAGCAGGCCTGGGAACGGCTCTCGGCGGACGAGCAGCGCGCAACGGACACCAAGAAGCGCGAGGCGTCCAGGTCCGGCCGGCAGTTCGTCGCCAACACCGAACCCGCCAAACGCGCGCGCAGGGAGGCCACGTCGGTCGACCGGCTGTCGGAGGTGACGGTCGCCGAGGCGGCCGGGCTGGTCCGTGGTCTCGACACGGACGAGCTCAAGGCGGCGCTGAAGCAGGAACGCGCCGGCAAGAACCGCAAGACGCTCGTCCAACGGCTGCAGTCGGAACTCAAGCGCCGCTGACTCCGGGCGGCGCCGCATCACACCGGCGACATCGCGTACGGCGAGAGCCACCCCGTGATCCGTTGCGCGGCCGCCATACCTAGAACTACTATGCATTGCAGTTCTAGGGTTAGGTGGTCACATGCACATCACCAAGGATCTCGTCGCGGCCTCGGCGACCCCGCTCGTGCTGGGGATCCTCGCCGAGGGCGACAGCTACGGCTACGCGATCCTCAAGCAGGTCAACGAGTTGTCGGGCGGGCAGCTGGAGTGGACCGACGGTCTGCTCTACCCGCTGCTGCACCGCCTGGAGCGGCTGGGGCACGTCGAGTCGGCCTGGGAGACCCCACCCGGGGGCCGCCGCCGCAAGTACTACCGCATCACCGACCAGGGTCGGGCCGAGCTCGCCGAGCAGCGCCGCCAGTGGGCCGCCGTCGTCGACGCCCTGCGGGGCGTCTGGAACGCCGCCCAGTCCATCACGCCGATCGCGGCACCGGCCTGGGAGGCGGGACGATGAGCGTCAACAGCGACAACGACCTGGAGGGCCAGATCGCCGAGTGGCGGGCCTACACGGACCGCCGCCGGGAGCTGCACCACACCGATGCCGAGGAGCTGGAAGACCACCTGCGCAGCCGGATCACCGAGCTGACCGAGGCGGGCCTGCGCGCCGACGAGGCCTTCCTCATCGCCGTCAAGCGGATGGGCAACCTCGACGAGCTGTCGCGGGAGTTCGCTCGCGAGCATTCCGAGCGGCTGTGGAAGCAGCTCGTCCTGCCCGGGGAGCCGGACACACCCGCCGCCGCCCGTACCCGGCGCGAACTGCCCGTCATGATGCTCTGCGCGGCCGTCGCGGCACTCTCGATCAAGGTGCCGGCCCTGTTCGGCCTCGACCTGGCATCGGGTGACCACGGCGCCTTCTACGCGCGGAACATCAGCCTGTTCGCGCTGCCGGCGCTGGCCGCCTACTTCGCCTGGCAGCGCCGGGTCGGCCCCCGCGTCATCGGGGTGCTCGCGGCGCTGTTCGTGCTCGGCGCGGTCGCCGCGAACGCGTACCCGCTGGCGGACGACTCGCAGACCCTGGTGCTGACGGCGATCCACCTGCCGCTCGCGCTGTGGCTGGTGGTCGGCGTCGCCTACGCGGGCGGCGACTGGCGTTCGGACCGGCGGCGGATGGACTTCATCCGGTTCACCGGGGAGTGGCTGATCTACTTCGCCCTCATCGGACTGGGTGGCGGCGTGCTCTCCGCCTTCACGATGGGCACCTTCCGGGCCATCGGCATCGACGCCGAGGGCTTCATCCAGTCGTGGCTGCTGCCGTGCGGTGCCACCGCCGCGGTCATCGTGGCGGCCTGGCTGGTGGAGGCCAAGCAGAGCGTCATCGAGAACATGGCGCCCGTGCTGACCCGCGTCTTCACGCCGCTGTTCGCGGCCGCCCTGCTGGCCTTCCTGGTCGCCATCGTCTGGACCAGCAACGGCATCGACGTCGAGCGCGATGCGCTCATCCTCTTCGACCTGCTGCTGGTCGTCGTGCTGGGCCTGCTGCTGTACGCCATCTCCGCCCGTGATCTCACGGCCCGGCCGAGCCTCTTCGACCGCCTACAGCTCGCGCTCGTCGTCAGCGCCCTGCTCATCGACGCCCTGGTGCTGCTGGCGATCACCGGCCGGATCACCGAATGGGGCTTCAGTCCGAACAAGACCGCCGCCCTCGGCGAGAACGTCATCCTGCTCACCAACCTGGCATGGTCGGCTTGGCTGTTCCTCGGCTTCGTCCGTGGCCGCATGCCCTTCGCCCGCCTCGAACGGTGGCAGACCCGGTACGTGATCGTGTACGCGGTCTGGGCCTGGACGGTCGTCCTCGCCTTCCCGCTCGTGTTCGACTTCGCCTGAGCCGGATCAGACGCCACTCAACCCTGTCCGGATAGCGGGCAGGGTTGAGTGGCTTGTCCCCTCAGGACATCGCGGCGCGAGCCGCCGGGTGGAGCCAGCTCGCGGTCGGTCGCAGCGACCCTCTTGACCGCGGAATGCCGGTCCGCTTAGGTTCATCAATCAGAAAGGTCTCTTTACTAATTCTCTCCACCGTCGTGGGAGTGCCGATGCGACCGATCCGCCACCGCCGCCTCACCGCCGTCGTCGCCCTGGCGACCGTGCTGGTCACCGCCGCCCCGCCGACGGCCGCCGGCGCGGACGACAGCGGGAACCGCCGTGCGGGTTACCACCGGGTCGGCTACTTCACCCAGTGGGGCATCTACGGCCGGGCCTTCCCGGTGAGGAAGCTCGACACCTCCGGGGCGGCGAGCCGCCTCACCCACGTCAACTACGCCTTCGGCAACGTCAGCGAGGACGGGCGCTGCTTCGTGGACGGTGGGCCGGGCGAGGGTGACGCCTGGGCCGACTACCAGCGTCCCGTCCCGGCGCAGGAGAGCGTCGACGGCGTCGCCGACGCCTGGGGCGAACCGCTCAACGGCAACTTCGGCCAGCTGGCCAAGCTCAAGGCCAAGCACCCCGGCCTGCAGGTGCTGATCTCGCTGGGCGGCTGGAGCTGGTCGACGTACTTCTCGAACGCCGCCCGCACCGACGCGTCCCGCAAGGCGTTCGTGGCCTCCTGCATCGACCTCTACCTCAAGGGCAACCTTCCGGTCCTCGACGGTGGCAGTGGCGGCCCGGGCGCCGCCGCCGGCGTCTTCGACGGCATCGACCTCGACTGGGAGTGGCCGAACTGGCCCGGTGAGCCCGGCAACGTGGTCCGCCCGGAGGACCGGCGGAACTTCACCGAGCTGGTCGCCGAGTTCCGCCGGCAACTGGACGCGTACGGCCGGACGACCCGCAGGCACCACCCGCTGACCGCCTTCCTGCCGGCCAACCCGGCGGCCATGGACGCCGGCTACGAGGGCCGCGAGATCTTCCGGTACCTGGACTTCGCCGCGGTGCAGGGCTACGACTTCCACGGCGGGTGGGACCCGGTGACCAACCAGCAGTCGGCGCTGCGCGTACCCTCGGGAGCGCCGGACGACCCGGACTTCTCCGCCGAGGTGGCGATCGACGGCTGGCTCGCCCGTGGTGCGCCGCGCGAGAAGCTGGTCCTGGGCATCCCGTACTACGGCCGGGGCTGGACCGGCGTCAGCGGGAGCGGCAACGGCCTCTTCCAGCCCGCGACCGGGCCCGCGCCGGCCACCTTCGAGGCCGGCTACGAGGACTACCGGCAGCTCAAGACCCTGGCCGGCAACGGCTTCACCGTCCACC
Organism: Micromonospora purpureochromogenes; assembly: GCF_900091515.1. Lineage (NCBI taxonomy): Bacteria > Bacillati > Actinomycetota > Actinomycetes > Micromonosporales > Micromonosporaceae > Micromonospora > Micromonospora purpureochromogenes. The sequence continues at coordinate 5,120,781 of NZ_LT607410.1, forward strand.
GCGACCTTCGTGCCGGGCATGCCTGGTTGTTCGACGGCACGACCTTCTGGACGTACGACGATCCGGCGGTGGTGTTGCAGAAGACGCTGTACATCCGACGGGCCGGCCTGGCCGGAGCGATGGTCTGGTCGTTGGACGGCGACGACGACAACGCCACGTTGACCAAGACGATCGGCCTCGGGCTCGCGACGCCGTAGCCGCGCGCCGCGGTAGCGCTCCTACAGGCCGCGAGACGGCGTGCGCGGAGGTCAGTGGCCCTGCCGGTCGGACGCCCACCGGTCGAATTCTTCGCGAACGGCGGCGGCACCGGCCGGCACCACCTGACTCGCGGTGGCGGAGACGGCGTCCTGCATCTCGTCCGCCAGCCAGGCCGGGCCGCCGCCGGCCGCCCGCAGCTGCGTCAGGCCTGCCCGGCCCAGCACCACGGCGGCGACGAGGTAGCCCCCGGTGAGTCCCGCCGTGGCCAGTCTGCGGGGCAGGAAGGTCTCCAGCAGGCGCAGCGCGGTCGCCGAGGCAGCCCCGGCGCCCAGGACCACACACCCGCCGGCGGTGGCGAGCAGCGCCAGACCGACCCCCGCCGGACGAACCGCCCTCAGGACGTGCGTGCGTACCTCGCGGACCTCCGCGCGCACCACCTCCGCCACCTCGGCAGCCAAGCGGTCGGTCGGACCGGCCGCCCGTCCGATTCCGCCGGACCGTCCCGCTGCCGCGTCACTCATGGGCCCGCTCCTCCTCCGTTGGGGGCAGCCGCTTACCCATGAACGTCACCGCCATACCTGCCCCGACGGCCGGGGCGGAAGCTGGGACGAAGGTGACAAGGAGAGCTGAGCGGTGCCCGGACCCGTCAGCGATGCATGTGCAGGCGGATCGTGGTGGCACCGGGCCTGGTGTGCACGCGCACCAGATCGCAGAGTTGGTTGACCAGGACAAGTCCTCGGCTGCCCGGCTGCCGCGGTGGCACGGGAAGCCGGCCGGCGAGCGGGTTGGTGATGTGCCCGGTGTCGCTGAGCTGGCAGATCAGGCGCGTGGCGTCGGTCCAGACCGCGACGGTACCGCCCCCGGTGGTGTGTCTGACCGTGTTCACCGCCAGTTCGTTGACCGCCAGGGTCAGGTCCGAGACGCGGTCCGGGTGCAGCCCGGCGGCGACGGCGTGCGCGGTCACGAACCCGCGGATGGCCGGGAGAGCGTGCGCGTCGACGGCGATGGTGCTCGCCCGGGCAGGCGGATCCGGCAGCGGCAGGTTGAACCCGGCGGCCACCGCGACCGGGTCCGCGTAGTACGGGCTCGCCCACTCCGCGCCGTCCTTCTGCAGGACCGGGTGGGTGCGGCAGGCGTCGTCGAGCCAGCTCCGGTCCAGGCGGCTGGTGTCGTAGGGGCAGAGAATGGTGGCCTGCCGGCCGGCGAACGCCGCGTTGATCAGGGCCTCGTGCTGGGCGCAGGCGGGGTATTCGACAGCGGTCCGGCCGGCCCAGATGGGCTCGCCGATGATGCGTACCCGCTTGCCCGGGTGCGCGGCGGCGAAGGCGAGCAGGACGCCGGGAATGATCCGCCCCGGGTTGCGCCCGGCCTCGCTCATGTCGTGCAACTGCACCCGGTCCGCGTCGACGCCGAGCGCGGTACGGATCTGGTGGAGGTTGTCCCCCGGTACCGCGACCATGACCGGCTCGTCGGCGGCGAGGCCGGCGTGGATGAACGGCACGGTGCCGGCCAGATACTCCTCGCGGTCGCCGTAGAAGAGGGCGGGGTGGACGAACCTGTCGGTCCTGGTGGCGACCGAGATGCTCATGCGGCAGCCTCCGAGTGCGTGGTCCAGCCGCCTCGTCGGGCCACCGCAGCGTCAGTCCGGATACCTGGTTGGCGCCGGTCAGGTGAAGTGTACGGCCGGGGCGACCGCACGGCCGGTCAGCCCCGACCCGGCCCGGACTGCCGCCGCTGCCTGAGCGGACGACTCCCGCCGGCGGCGGCCCGGCGGTGACGGTCGGCCCCCGGGCTCACACCGGACCTGCCGGTCGCCTGGATGGCGAGCAGGGCGATGTCGTCGGTCGGCTGTTCGCCGGCGAGTGTGCTCATGATACGGGCGCAGACCGCTTCGGCGGCACCTGGTTCGACGGCCGCGCAGAGCCGTTCGATGCCGGTGTCGATGACTTCGCCGCGGCGTTCGACGAGCCCGTCGGTGTAGCAGACCAGCACTGCCTCGGCGGGGAACGCGACCTCGGTGTGTCGGCGGGCCGGTCGATCCGGGCGCACACCCAGTGGAAGATCGACTGGGATGTTCAGCGTGTCGGCCGACTGTCCCGGTGCGGCCAGCACGGGTGGCAGGTGCCCGGCGAGGGACATCCGAATGACGGTGCGGTCCGGGGAGATCATCGCGTACAGGACCGTGGCGAGGTTCCCGGCCTCGAAATGGTGGATCTTACGGTCCAGCAGCGTCAGCGCGCTCGCCGGATCGTCGCAGATCAAGGCGTACGCGCGCAGCGCGCTGCGCAGCCGCCCCATCACGACCGCCGAGCGCAGCCCGTGTCCCGACACGTCGCCGATGACGACGCCCAGCCAGCCGGACGGGAGGGTGAACACGTCGTACCAGTCACCGCCCACGCCGGCGTCGTGGCCGGGCACGTAGCGGGCGGCCATGTCCACGCCCGGCGCGTCGGGCAGGTGGGTGGGCAGCAGGCTGCGTTGCAGGGCGAGGGCGGCGGTGCGGTCGATGCTGCTGGCCCGGCTCCGGCTGGCCAGGCTCGCCCGGTCGGCGGCGAGTTGCAGCACCTGCACGTCGTCGTCGGTGAATCGGTGCGGCTGGAGGCAGCCGACGTGCAGTACGCCGATCACCTCGCCGCCGGCGCGCATCGGCACACCCAACAGCGAGCAGACCCCTCTGTCGAACAGCACCGGGTCGTCCGCGGCCGTGACCTCGTCCAGCACGACGGGCTGCTTCTCCCGGGCGATCTGGCCGGCGAAGCCGCGGCCGACGGAGATCCGAGAGCCCTGCCGGACCTCGTTCTCCAACCCCCTCGTCGCGGTGGCCACGAACTGCCGGGCGTGCACGTCCAGCAGCAGGATGGCGGCGGTGTCGACCCGCAACACCTCTCGGACCCGGTCGAGGAGTTCGTCGAGAAGGTCGTCGACGTCAAGCTTGGACAGCGCGGCGTCGGTGACCGCCTCGATACGGCGTAACCGCTCGTCGCTCCCGCCACCCTGGACGCCAATCACGGCAGAATCCTAGTCCTCCCCGGCCCGGAGCAGCCCCTCAGCAGCGTCAACCGTCCCTGTCATCCTGCTGATCTCGGGGTGGTTCGTTCCGACGAATCGGTCACCGGGGTGATCGGCGCTCGTCCGCCCCCGGCAGGTGGTGCGGGCCGACCGGGTCGGCTCCGCCGCCACACCGAGCAGAACGTGCTCCTACCGCATGTCGACGGAGATCGGTGCGCTGAGTCGGCCCTCGTTCCCGCTGCGATCCAGGCCGGACACGCAGTAGGAGAGCGGGCGGTCGGCGGGGGCGGTGCGGTCGACCCAGCCGGCTCCCCGGGCGGTGCCGACGAGCCGGGCCGCGTCGCCGTCCACCCGGTAGACGGCGAAGCTCGCGGCACCGTCTCCGCGCCAGGTCAGCGCCACCCCGCCGGCGTCGCGCCGCGCGCCGGTGATCGCGGGTACGGCGGGCGGCGCCGCCGGTAGCTGCGCCATCGTGGGCACCAGCGCCGGGCCGGCGTAGTGCGCTGCGCTGTACCGGCTGACGGCGCCGAGCTTGTCAGCGCGGACCTGACTGGCGCTGAAGTGCACGCTTCCGCGCACCCCGTGCCGACGGTTGAGGGCGAGCTGGCGGTCCAGCTCGGCCGGGTCGCGCCAGGCGCCGCGCTCCCCCACCCGGTAGTCGGCCTGGCCGATGTAGAGCTGCACGCGGGTGCCCTGCACCGTGGCCGCCCACCACGGCAGCAGCTTGGCGTAGTCGGCCCGGTCGAATCCGATGTGCCAGTAGAGCTGCGGCACCACGTAGTCGAGCCACTGCTGCCGGACCCAGAGCCGGGTGTCGGCGTAGATGTCGTCGTAGCTCTGCAGACCGGCGGTCGGCGAGCCGGCCGGGTCGGTGCGCTTGTTGCGCCAGATGCCGAACGGGCTGATGCCGAACTTGACCCACGGCTTGATCGCTTTGATCCGCTGGCTCATCTCGCGGACCAGCGTGTTCACGTTGTCCCGGCGCCAGGCGTGCTTGTCCGCGAAGCGCCGGCCGTAGCGGGCGAACGCCGCGTCGTCCGGGAAGTCCTGCCCGGCCTCCGGGTACGGGTAGAAGAAGTCGTCGAAGTGCACGCCGTCGACGTCGTAGCGCTGGACCGCCTCCAGCATCGAGTCCTCGACGAACGCGCGGGCCTCGGGGATGCCCGGGTTGAAGTAGAGGCGACTGCCGGGCCGGTCGGCGCTGGGATAGGTCACCACCCAGTCGGGGTGCCGCCGCAGCGGATGCGTCGGCGCCAACTGGTCCAGCCGGGGGCCGGGCCCCCCGACGGTGGCCGGCTGCCCGCCCCGGTACGGGTTGAACCAGGCGTGGAACTCCAGGTTGCGGGCGTGCGCCTCGCTGACCATGAACTCCATCGGGTCCCAGCCCGGGTCGCGGCCGTCGCGGCGTCCGGTCAGCCACTCCGACCAGGGCGCGTACTCCGACGGCCAGAGGGCGTCCCCGCTGGGCCGCACGTGCACGAAGACGGCGTTGTGGTTGCGCCGCACGGCCAGGTCGAGCCAGCCCCGGAACTCCGCCCGCGCCGTCTCGGCCGGCAACCCGCGCCGGCTCGGCCAGTCGATGTTGTTCACCGTCGTGATCCACATGCCACGCAACTCGCGCGACGCCCGCGCCGCCCGGCCGGCGCAGCGGGGAGCGGCGGACGCCGGGCCGCCGTCGGCTGCCGGGCCGAGGGCGGCCACGGCGCCGCGTTCGTCGTCGACGATCCGCTCTCGCACCGACCAGGCGCCGACCGCGACCGCCAGGGCGAGCGCGGTGACGACGGCGACGAGTGCGCGGGTACGACGACGGCGGTGAGCGGGCGGATCGGCGGCGGGCATTGCCTCAGTCTGCCCAGTGCCGCCCGGCCGGGTGAACCGGGTGGAGGGTTACTTAACGGTCAGCTAAGGCGGCGGGGTCGGAGGGCTTGGCGTCACCTCGATACGCGGCTGCCCGACCGCAATTCCGGTGGCGGTCCGGGACCGGCCGTTGCGAGACTCTGCGCTGTGCGAGAGTCGGACCGTTTCCGCGCCGCCGTCCGCACGTGGGCGGCCGGCGGCACGGACGCCGCGGCGGCCGCCGCGGCGGCCCGCGCACTGGCCCAGGATGGCCTGGCGACGGTGGTCCTCGTCGAAGGGGTCAGCGACCGGAGCGCGGTGGAGGCGCTGGCCGTCCGGCGCAACCGGGATCTGGCCGGCGAGGGCGTGTGCGTCCTGCCGATCGGCGGCGCGATGAGCGTCGGTCGGTTCCTGCGGCTCTTCGGCGCGCAGGGGCTCGCCGTGAACATCCGGGGGCTCTGCGACGAGGCCGAGGAGGGCTACTTCCGGCGCGGGTTGGAGCAGGCCGGCCTCGGCAGCCACCTGACCCGCTCCGGGATGGAGGCGTTGGGCTTCTACGTGTGCGTCGCCGATCTGGAGGACGAGCTGATCCGCGCGCTGGGCCCGGCCGGGGTCGAGCGGGTCCTGGCGGCCGAACGGGATCTGGCCCGCTTCCGGGTCTTCCAGAACCAGCCCGCGCAGCGCGGGCGCGCGATCGAGCGGCAGCTGCGCCGCTTCATGGGTACGACCAGCGGTCGCAAGGCCCGGTACGCCCGCGCGCTCGTCGACGCCCTCGACCCGAACCACGTACCCCGGCCGCTGGATCGCCTACTCGGACCGTCCCACTCCTGACCCGCGATCCGGCCCGCCTGCGCGGTGGCCGCCCCGAGGGACGTCCCCTCAGCGCAGCCGCCGGGCGGCGAACCTGGCGGGTGGCGCGGCGATCGCGTCCTGGGCCGCGATCAGCTGGATCTCCCGGGTGCCCGCCGCGAGGGTCGCCTCCAGTACGGCGAAGACGGAGGCGATGGTGCGTTCCAGCGCCGTGGCGGGCGAACCCGTCGTCCACAGGTGCGCGAGGTACAGCGCCGCGGTGACGTCGCCGCCGCCGTTGGGGCTGATCGGCAGCAGCGGGGTGGTCACCGCCCAGGCGCCCTCGTCGGAGACGGCCACCACCTCCAGCGACCCCACCGGCACGTCACCGTGCAGCACGCTGGTGACCAGGACGTGCCGGGGTCCCGTCGCGCGTACCACGTCGACCGCGTCCAGCAGCTCCGCCAGCGAGTTGGTGGCACGGCCGGCGAGGAAGTCCAGCTCGAAGTGGTTCGGGGTGATGATGTCCGCGCGCGGGACGACGGTGTCCCGCAGGTACTCCGGAATGCCCGGCCGGACGAACATCCCGCGGCCGGCGTCGCCCATCACCGGATCGCAGCAGTACACCGCGTCCGGGTTGGCGGCCTTCACCTTGTCGACGGCGTCGAGGATCACCGCACCCATCGCCGGGTCACCCTGGTAGCCCGACAGCACGGCGTCGGCGCTGCCGAGGACCCCGCGGTCGCCGATGCCCGCGATCACCTCGGCCACGTCGGCCGGCGCCAGCAGCGGCCCGCGCCACGCGCCGTACCCGGTGTGGTTCGAGAAGTGGACCGTCACCACCGGCCACACCTCGTGCCCGAGTCGCTGAAGCGGGAAGGCGGCCGCGGAGTTGCCGACGTGGCCGTAGGCGACCGAGGACTGGATGGACAGGATCTTCACCGGCCCATCATGGCGGTTCCCGCCGGCGCCACGCGTACGGCCCGCCGTACTGTCGGCTGACCCACTCCGGGCCAGGTGCCTTCAGGACACCGCTGGTCCGAGCCCTGTCCGGGGTCGGGCGCCGGCTATCGGACCTTACGAGTGGATCGCACCACGATGTCGTCGTACTCGGGGTGCTTGCCCAGCCACTCGGCGAGGAACGGGCAGATCGGCACCACGGTCCGGCCCCTGGCCCGCGCGTCGTCCATCACGGCGCGAGCGAGGGTCGATCCCAGGCCCCGGCCTTCGAACTGCGGATCGACCTCGGTGTGCGTGTAGGCGATGATGTTGCCGGTCAACTGGTAGGTGACCACACCGGCCAGCGCACCCGACTCGTCCCGCGCCTCGAACCGCTCCCGCTCCGGCGCGTCATTCACGGTGAACTCCACCGCACCATCGAAGCACGGCCGCCCGCGGATCCGGGTGTGAGGCCGGCAACGCTCCCGGGCACCGCGGCCCGGACGAACCGCGTCGTCGGTGCCGGCTGACCGCGCGTCAGTGCGCTGCCACGACCACCGCTTCCGGCGCCAGGTCGGCGAGCCGGGCCGGCCGCACGACGACGAGCAGCACGACCATCGCCGCCACCATGCCACCGGCGACGACGAGGGCCATGGCCACCGCGCCGGTGCCCAGCACGCCCACCAGCGGCGCGGCCAGCGCACCCACGCCGAACTGCACGGCGCCGAGCAGGGCGGAGGCCGTACCGGCCGCTTCCCCGTGCCGGGACAGGGCCAGGGCCGGCGCGTTCGGCATCGCCAGACCGGCCGCCGCGAGCACCACCCACAACGACACCAGCAGGCTCGGCAACCCGCCGAGGCCGGTCGCGGCGAAGGCGAGCAGCGCCAGTCCGGCCACGGTGCCCACGCCGAGGGCGACAACGAGGATCCGCTGCGGCGAGTGGCGGCGCAGCAGGCGTACGTTGAACTGGGTCGCCGCGATCAGTCCGACCGCGCCCGCGCCGAAGGCCAGCCCGAACTGCTGCTCGTCCAGCCCGTACTGCTGCTGCAGGACGAACGACGACCCGGCGACGTAGGCGAACAACGCCGCCATGGCCAGCCCGGCGACCAGCACCAGGCCCACGAACGTCCGGTCCCGCAGCAGCGCGCCGTACACGGTCAGCGTCGCGAGCACCCCGCCGCGCCGGCGCCGCTCGGCCGGCAGCGTCTCGCGGAGGCCGAGCGCGGCGACCACGACGAGCAGCACACCGAAGGCGGCCAGGGCCACGAACACGCCGCGCCAGTCGGTCCAGCGCAGCAACCCGCTACCGAGGGTGGGCGCGAGGATCGGCGCCGCCCCCATGACCAGCAGCAGCCGGGAGAGCAGCCGGGCGAAGGCGGCACCGTCGAACAGGTCGCGGACCACGGCCATCGCGACGACCGTGGCCGCCGCCACGCCGAGGCCCTGCATCACCCGCAGGCCACCGAGAACCGTGACGTTCGGTGCGACGACGCAGAGCACCGACGCCACGACGTGCAGCGCGATGCCGGCGATCAGCGGCGCGCGCCGGCCGACGGCGTCGGACAGCGGACCGATCAGCAACTGGCCGACGGCGAGGCCCGCCAGCGTGCCGGTGAGGGTCAGTTGGACCGCCGCCGGCGTCGTCCGGAAGTCGTCGACGATGGCGGGAAGTGCGGGCAGGTACATGTCGATGGTCAGCGGACCCACCGCGATCAGCGACCCGAGCACCAGGACGAGCCGCAGGCGTTGTCGGGGCGTCATCAGGTCGCCCGAGGTCAGCGGGGCCGACCGCCGCCGCGGGGCGTCGACGGTCATCGGGTCGTCTCCGATCGGCCGTCACGGAGCCGGGCCGGGTGCGGGGCAGAAGTCACACCTGAATCCAAATCCGGATCCGGCGATCTGATTCCCCGTCGCCCGACAGGTAACGCAGGTCACAGCCGGGCGACGGTGGTCAGCCGGCGATCCGGCAGCGGATTCCGGTGGGTCAGGCGGGGCTGACCCGCCTCGCCGCCTGGCGCCGCAGTTCGTGGCGGGCGAGGGCGTTCTTGTGCACCTCGTCGGGTCCGTCGGCGAAGCGCAGGGTGCGGATGCGGGCGTAGGCGTTCGCCAGCGGGAAGTCCTGGGAGAGGCCGGCGGCGCCGTGTACCTGGATCGCCTTGTCCAGGATCCACTGGACGGTCGCGGGGGTGGCGATCTTGATCGCCTGGATCTCGGTGTGCGCGCCCTTGTTGCCGACGGTGTCCATCAGCCAGGCCGTCTTGAGCACCAGCAGTCGCAGCTGCTCGATCCGCACCCGGGACTCGGCGATCCAGTCGCGGATCACCCCCTGCTCGGCCAGCGGCCTGCCGAAGGCGGTCCGCTGCTCGGCGCGGGCGCACATCAGCTCGACGGCCCGCTCGGCGAGGCCGATGGAGCGCATGCAGTGGTGGATGCGGCCGGGGCCGAGCCGGGCCTGGGCGATCGCGAAGCCGTCGCCTTCGCCGCCGATCAGGTTCTCGACCGGCACTCGTACGTCGTGGAACTCCAGCTCGGCGTGCCCGCCGTGGTCGTGGTCGTCGTACCCGAACACCTCCATGCCCCGCTTGATCACCAGACCCGGGGTGTCCCGTGGGACCAGCACCATGGACTGCTGACGGTGCCGCTCGGCGTCCGGGTCGGTCTTGCCCATGACGATGAGGATCCGGGCGTTCGGGTTCATCGCGCCGGTGATCCACCATTTGCGGCCGTTGATCACGTACTGGTCGCCGGCCCGCTCGATCCGGGTCGAGATGTTCGTGGCATCCGAGGACGCCACGTCCGGCTCGGTCATGGCGAACGACGACCGGATCCGACCGTCCAGCAGCGGCTCCAACCACTGCTTGCGCTGCTGCTCGGTGCCGAACATCGCCAGCACCTCCATGTTGCCGGTGTCCGGGGCGGCGCAGTTCAGGGCGGCGGGCGCCAGGTGGCTACGTCCGGTGATCTCGGCCAGCGGGGCGTACTGCAGGTTGGTCAGGCCGGCTCCGTGCGTACCCGGCAGGAAGAGGTTCCACAGCCCGCGCTTCCTCGCCGCGGCGCGCAGCTCCGCGAGCACCGGCACCGCGTCCCAGGCCCAGCGGTTGCCGAGCTGCCCGAGCTGCTCGTGGAAGGCGTGCTCCGCCGGGTAGACGTGGCTGTCCATGAAGTCCAGGAGGTTGTCCCGCAGCCCCTCGGTCCTCGGGTCCAGGGCGAAGTCCATCAGTGCTCCTTGAGGTAGGTCAGGCCCGCGTCGAGCAGCAGCTCGGTGACCTCACCGAGGCGCTCGAAGCCGGAGCCGACGGTCTGGCCGCGCAGGTGCCGGTAGTGGATGCCCTCGAGGATCGCGGCCAGCTTGAAGGCCGCCAGCCCGAGGTGGAAGCCGAGGGGCGGGAGGGGGCGGGTGCTGCTCGCCGCGTACCGGTCGAGGATCTCGTCCTCGGTCAGGAAGCCGGGCGCGGACGAGGCGTCGGCGACCGCCACCCCGACGAGCCGCCCCAGGCGCTGGTAGAGCACCAGCAGCGCCAGGTCGGTCAGCGGGTCGCCGAGGGTGGCCATCTCCCAGTCGATGACGGCCGCGAGGCGGTCGCGGTCGTCGGTGAGGACGTTGTCGAGGCGGTAGTCACCGTGCACGATGCCCGGCGTCGACTCGCTCGGCACGCCGGACGCCAGCCGGGCGTGCAGCTCGTCGGCGGCCGGCAGGTCCCGACAGTACGACGCGTCGAGCTGCTTCTTCCAGCGACTCACCTGCCGAGCCAGGAAGCCGTCCGGCCGGCCGAAGTCGGCCAGCCCCACGGCCACCGGGTCGACCGCGTGCAGCGCGGCCAGGGTGTCGACCAGCCGGGTCGAGATGACCCGGGTACGTTCCGCGCCGAGCCGCTCGAGCTCGGCCGCGTGCCGGTACGCCGTACCGTCGACCCGCTCCATCACGTAGAACGGGGCGCCCAGCACGTCGGCGTCGGAACAGAGCGCGTACGTCTTCGGCACCGGCACGTCGGTCGGCCAGAGCGCCGACATGACGCGGTACTCCCGGCTCATGTCGTGCGCGGTGGCCAGCACGTGCCCCAGCGGCGGTCGCCGGACGATCCAGGTCCGCTGCCCGTCACCGACCTCGTAGGTGAGGTTGGACTTGCCGCCGGCGACCAGTCGGGCGGTCAGCTCCCCGGCCGCCTCGGGAACCGAGGCGGCGAACCAGTCGGAGAGTCGGGCCAGGTCGAGGCCCGGCGGGCTCTGCCGGTCGGCGGCGGTCACGGCACCAGGATGCTGACGGTCTCGACCACGCACGCCGGCTTCTCGGCGCCGGCCAACTCGACGGTCACCTTCGCCGTGAGCTGGTAGCCACCGCCGCCGGGCACCAACGACAGCAGCTCCACCCCGGCGCGCACCTGGGAGTCGACGGGGACCGGGGAGGGGAAGCGGAGTTTGTTGGCGCCGTAGTTCACGCCCATGCTGAGCCCCTCGACCTTGTACACCTGCCAGACCAGCATCGGCACCAGTGACAAGGTCAGGTATCCGTGCGCGATGGTGCTGCCGAACGGGCCGTGCGCCGCCTTCGCGGGGTCGACGTGGATCCACTGGCGGTCACCCGTCGCCTCGGCGAAGGCGTCGATCTGCTGCTGGGTGACGGTGTGCCAGTCGGAGTAGCCGAGGTGGGTGCCGACCGCCGGCTCCAGCTCCTCGATGCCGTGGAAGACCTTCATCATCTCTCCTTTCCCGGTCAGGCCTTCGGCCCACCGGCGACGTACAGCACCTGGCCGGAGACGAAGCCGGCTCCCTCGCTGGCGAAGAACGACACGGCGTGCGCGATGTCCTCCGGCGTGCCGGTGCGGGCGACGGGGATCTGCGCCGCGGCGGCGTTCTTGAAGTCCTCGAAGGCCATGCCGACCCGGGCCGCGGTGGCGGCGGTCATCTCGGTCTCGATGAAGCCGGGGGCGATCGCGTTCGCCGTGACCCCGAACTTCCCGAGTTCCAGGGCGAGCGTCTTGGTGAAGCCCTGCAGGCCGGCCTTGGCGGCAGCGTAGTTGACCTGACCCCGGTTGCCCAGGGCCGAGGTGCTGGACAGGTTGACGATCCGCCCCCAACCGGCCTTGGTCATGTAGCCCTGCACGGCGCGGCTCATCAGGAACGAGCCGCGCAGGTGCACGTTGATGACCGCGTCCCAGTCGTCGACGGTCATCTTGAACAGCAGGTTGTCGCGGGTGATGCCGGCGTTGTTGACCAGCACGGTCGGCTCGCCCAGTTCCTCGGCGATCCGGTCCACGGCGGCCCGCACCGCCTGCTCGTCGGCGACGTTGGCGCCGACGGCCAGGGCCCGGCCGCCGCCGGCCTGGATCTCCTCGACGACCGGCTTGCCCGCCGCCTCGTTCAGGTCGACGACGGCGACGGCGAAGCCGTCCAGGGCAAGGCGCTTGGCGACGGCTGCGCCGATGCCACGGGCCGCTCCGGTGACGACTGCGGTGCGGGTGACGGTCATGGGGTCAACTCCTCGATGGGGGCGGGATGGGGCAGGTCGGCTCCGGGCCGCGGCCGTGGGAGGCCGGTGCCGGCGGCGGGAAGCAACTCGGCGATCGCGGCCCGGGTGGACTCGGCGTCGGTGTGCAGCAGCGCCCGCATGCCGACCGCGCGGGCGCCGAGCACGTTCGGTTCGGCGTCGTCGACGAAGAGCACCCGGTCGGGCGGCAGCCCGAGCCGCTGCAGGGTGAACGCGTAGATCGGGGCGAGCGGCTTGCGCAGGCCGACCTCGCCGGAGATGACGACGGGATCGAAGAGTCCGTCGATCTGCTCGCGCGGGTACGTGTTGCCCCAACTGTTGGAGAGCAGGCCGACCCGCACGCCGGCGTCGCGCAACTGCCGGGCCAGGTCGAACATCGCCGGGTCGGGGCGCATCCCGGCGAAGAGCCGGGCCAGGACGCCGACCGGATCGACCGCACGCCCGTCGCGCGTGGTGAGCTCGGCGGCGAGCAGCGCGTCGAACTCGTCGACGCCCAGCGCCCCGGTCTCCAGGCGGTGGACGGGGGTGCCGTCCGGGGCGTCGCGGGACAGCCAGGCCTTGAGCGTGCGCGAGAACGACGCCGGGTCGATGCCGTCGGCCTGCAGCCACGCGGCGATCGAGTCCCGGACCGGTCCGGTGAGCACGCCGCCGTAGTCGAAGACCACGGCGTCCACCTGGTTCGCGGTGCTCACGAGACGTACACCACCCGGCCGACGGTGACGCCGTCGGCGAGCTCCTGCACCCCGTCGGCCACCTCGTTCAGCGCGAGGCGTTGGCTGACCAGGGGTCGTACGGCGCCCTGGGCGGCCAACGCGGTGAGAGCCCGATGGCATTCGGCGACGGCCGACGGGTCGTAGCGGTGGTACAGGCCCCAGTGCAGGCCGACGATCGAGTAGTTCTTCACCAGGGCGTGGTTGAGCGCGGCGGACTGGATCTGACCGCCGGCGAAGCCGACCACGAGGATCCGGCCCTCGAAGGCGACGCACTTGGTCGAACGCTGGTAGGTCTCGCCGCCGACCGGGTCGTAGACGACGTCGGCGCCCCGACCACCGGTCTCGGCCTTGACCACCTCGACGAAGTCCGCTTCCCGGCGGTCCACGACCACGTCGGCCCCGAGCGCCCGGGCCACCGCCGCCTTCTCCGGACCGCCCACGACGCCGATCACCCGGGCGCCGGCCGCCTTGCCCAACTGGACGGCGGCGCTGCCGACGCCGCCGGCCGCGGCGTGCACCAGCAGCGTCTCGCCCGCGCGCAGCCCGGCCCGCCGGTGCAGGCCGAACCAGCCGGTCTGGTACCCGATGTAGAGCGAGGCCGCCTCGGCGTCGTCGAGCTCCGCGGGCGCGGGGAACGTGGCCGCCGCAGCCAGCAGCGCGAACTCCGCGAACCCGCCGTACGGCAGCGTCGCGCCGCCGAGCACGCGGTCACCGACGGCGAACCCGTCGACACCTTCGCCGAGCGCGACGACCTCGCCGCACAGCTCGACGCCCGGGGTGAACGGAAGCTCCGGCCTGACCTGGTACTCGCCCCGGCACATCAGGACGTCCGGGAAGTTGGCCGGAGCGGCCAGCACCCGCACCACGAGCTGCCCGGGACCCGGCTCCGGGTCGGCCACGTCGACGAGCCGCAGCACGTCGCGGGGCTCACCGAGGTCGGCGACCCGCCATGCCTTCATCGGGCCGCCCCCTGGTCCTCGAGTCGTCGCTGGAGCTTGTTCATGCCGCCCAGCCAGCGATCGGTGTCGGTCGCACGGTGCGCGTAGTAGGTGGCCACCCGGGGATGCGGCAGGACGAGGAACCGGTCGTGGTGGAGGGCCTGCCAGGTCGTCTCGGCGACGTCCTCGGGGGTGAGCGGCACATCGTGGCTGAGCAGCTCCTGCAACGGCCCGGCGTTGTCGAGCATCCGGGTCCGCACCCCCTGCGGGCAGATCGCCTGCACCACGACGCCACGGTGCCGGTAGGTCGCCGACAGCCACTCGGCGAACGCCACGCAGGCGTGCTTGCTCACCGCATACGTCGGGCTCCCGATCATGGTGAGCAGCCCCGCCGCCGACGCGGTCACCACGAACCGACCCGAGCCGCGCTCGACCCATTCGGGGACCAGCAGTCGCGCGGCCCGTACGTGGGCCATGACGTTCACCTCGTGGCTGGCGGCCCAGTCCTCCTCGGTGGCCCCAAGCCCGTTGCCGCGGTCGATCCCGGCATTCCCGATCCAGACGTCGATACTGCCCAGGTGGCCTCGGGCCGCCTCGACCAGCGCGACAACCCCCTGCTCGGTGGCGGCGTCGCCGGGCGCGGGCGAGCCACCGATCTCCTCGGCCACCCGGACGGCCGCCTCGGCGTCGAGGTCGTTGACGACGACCCGCGCGCCCTCAGCGGCGAGTCGGGTGGCCAGTGCGCGACCGATGCCCTGGCCGGCGCCGGTGACGACGACGCCCTTGTCCCGTACCGGCATCAGACACCTCCGGTCAGGGTGACGCCGCCGTCGATCACCAGCAGCTGGCCGGTCATCCAGGCGGCGTCCTCGGAGAGCAGGAACGCGACGACGCTCCCGATGTCGTCGGGGACGCCGAGCCGCTTGAGCGGGTACGCCCCGGCCACCTGCTCCTCCCGACCCTCGTACAGGGCGGTGGCGAACTTCGTCTTCACCACGGCCGGGGCCACCGCGTTCACCCGGATGTCCGGGCCGAGTTCGACGGCGAGCTGCTGGGTCAGGTGGGTGAGCATCGCCTTGCTGGCCCCGTAGAAGCCGATGCCGGGCGCGGGCCGGAGGCCGGCGACCGAGGAGACGTTGACCACGGCGCCGCCGTGCTCCTTCATCCAGCGCCGATAGGCCTGCTGCACCCACGCCAGGGCGGCGAGGCAGTTCACCTCGAAGATCTTGCGGGCCGCGGCCAGGTCCATGTCGACCATCGGGCCGTACGTCGGGTTGATGCCGGTGTTGTTGACCAGCAGATCGACGCTGCCGAAGGTGTCGACCGCGCGTGCGACGACCTCGGCCTGGTGGTCGGCGTCGTCGGCGTGGCCGGCGACGCCGAGCGCGTGCTCCGGGCCCAGCTGGGCGACGGCCTGGTCGAGCGCCTCCTGCCTGCGGGCGGTGATGACGACCTTGGCGCCTTCGGCGACCAGCCGCTCGGCGATGGCCAGGCCGATGCCTCGGCTGGCACCGGTCACGATCGCCGTTCGTCCGGTGAATCTCGTCGACGTCGCTGCAGCTTGGGACACGGGCCTCCCCTTCAGGGTTACTAAGCGCTTGCTTACGTTAGGCTCGATGAAGTGTGCGACGCCGCAGCGGCTGCCGTCAACAGGTCCGGCCCGGTGCTCGACATCCGGCCGGCCCACCGGGCCGTTGTGGTATCAATGCCGGCCAGGCAGAAGGAAGGATGGACGCGGGTTGACCTCCACCGCCGATCACTCTCGCGCCGACGCGACCCGCGCCCGGCTGCTCGAGGCGGCCGTCGACGCGTTCGCCGAGCGAGGCTTCCACGGCACGACGACACGCGACATCGCCGCCGCGGCCGGGCTGAGCCCGGCCGCGCTCTACGTGCACCACAAATCCAAGGAGGAGCTGCTCTACCTGATCGCGCGATCAGGACACGACCACGTGCTGCGCCTCGTGCAGGAGGCGATCGCGTCGTCCGACGACCCGGCCACGGCGCTGCGGCGGGCGGTGCACGACTTCGTCGTCTCGCACGCCCGCGACCACACCCGCACCCGGGTGGTGAACTACGAGCTGGCCGCACTGAGCCCCGAGCATCTCGCCGAGATCCGTGCCGTGCGTCACCGGATCGAGCAGGCGTTCCGCCAGCTCGTGGAGGCCGGCGTCGCCGCCGGTGTCTTCGACGCCCCGGATCCGCGAATCGCGGGAGCTGCCCTGCTGTCCCTCGGCGTCGACCTCGGCCGGTGGTACCGCGACGACGGCGGCTGGAGCCCCGAGTACATCGCCACCCAGTACGCCGAGATGGCGCTCCGCATCGTCGGCGCTCGCTGAACGGCACAGCGGGGCGATCAGGTCGTTCCTGGCGGGACGGGCCACCGGCGGTTCAGCGGTGGTGGTCGGACCTGACGCTGGAGTTCGAGTCGATGGACCTCACCGCCGACACGGGTCTGCGGCTCAACGCCTACAGCGCCGAGCCGGGCTCGCCGGCGCAGGAGGCGCTCAACCTGCTCGCCAGCTGGACGGCCGCTCCGCACGTCCGGTCCGCCAACCGCCAGGGCGACTGACGGGGCCTGGGAAATACAGCCGCCCGTCGGCTCAGGTGCCCACCTTTCCCAGAGCCTCGGCGAGCTGCTTGAGGTCGAGGCCCGCCAGGTGGTCGAGGAAGTGCCGGCGCACGGCGGCCAGGTTGGTGGGCCAGGCCTGCCTCAGCCGGGCGAGGCCGGCGTCGGTGAGGACGGCGTTCCAGCCGCGGGCGTCCTGCGCGCACCTGACCCGCTGGACGTGACCCTGCCGTTCCAGCCGCTGCACGACGCGGCTCATGCCGCTGAGCGACATCTCGCAGGCGGCGGCGAGTTCGCTCATGCGCAGTTGCCGGTCGGGCGCCTCCGAGAGATGCATCAGGGTCTCGTACTCGATGCTGGGCAGTCCCTGTTCGCGTACGAGGGCGGCGTCGATGGCGCGGGGCAGGGCGTGAATGATCCGCGGGAGGGCCCGGACAACGGCCTCTTCGTCCGCATTGAGAGGTTGCGGCCCGTTCGGGGCCCGTGGCGGCTTCGGTGTGACGGTGGACATGCCCCAAGTGTACTTGCTTGACGAAGCAATTACCCGAGCTATGGTTGCTTCGCGAAGCAAGGACAGCCCGAGGAAGGGACAGGACAATGCGTGGACTCACCGGCAAGGTCGCCCTCGTCGGCGGTGCGGCGCCGGGCAACATCGGCGGCGCGACCGCGATCCGGCTCGCCGAGGAAGGCATGCTGGTCGTCGCGGCGGATCTGAAGCAGGCCGCCGCCCAGACGGTGGTCGACGAGATCACCGCAGCCGGCGGAACGGCCGTGGCCCGCGGCTTCGACATCGCCGACGAGCAGTCCTACCGGGGCCTGATCGACTTCACCGTCGAGCGGTTCGGCGGTCTGCACGGCCTGTTCAACGTGGCCGCGGATCTCTCGCCGAACAACATCGGGCGCGACAGCGACGTCACCTCGGTGCCACTCGATGTCTGGCAGCACACCATCGACGTCACCCTCACCGGCTACATGCACGGTCTCCGGCACGCCCTGCCGATCATGATCAGGCAAGGCCAGGGTGCCATCGTCAACACCATGTCGAGCGCGGTGTGGCTGGGAGAGACCGAGCGCGTCGCCTACCAGGCGGCCAAGAGCGGGCTGATCGGCCTCACCCGGCACACCGCCACCCTCGGCGGCAAGCACGGCGTTCGTACCAACCTCGTGTCGCCCGGCGTGATCCTCACCGGCGCCGCGCTCGAGACCACGACCGTCGAGTTCCGTGAGCAGATGCTCGCGATGGTCCGTTCGCCGAGGTTGGGGAAGCCGGAGGACCTCGCCGCGATGGTGGCCTTCCTCTTCTCCGACGACGGCGCCTACATCAACGGCCAGTCGCTGCTGGTCGACGGCGGCGCCAACTTCACCTGATCCCCCCAGACGCCGGCGCGCGCCCGATCCGAGCGCGCGCCGAGGTGCACCTGCCGGCAGACCGCGACGGGGCGGCCGCACCGCTTCGGTCCTGTCCAACAGGCAACCGCGCCCCTACTATGCGAGCGTGATTCACGTTGCCCCGGTCCGGCGGTCGTACCCGCTGCTCGCCGTCGCGATCGTCCTGGTGTTGCTCGGCGCGGGCGTGGTTTGGGGCGTCGGGGACGCGCTCGGGTTGAGCCACACCCCCGCCGCTGTGCCGCGCGAGGACGTCGCCGCCGCGCCGCAGCGGGTGGTCGCACCGGCGCCGCGGCTGGCGTCCATGGTCGTGCCGGAGGAGCCGCGCACCATCAAGGCCGCGGCAGCCGTCGCCGACGCGCTCGTCTCCCGCGGCCTGCCCCGCCCGGTCGTCAACCCGCCGGCGCCGGGCCACACGCCGGCGGCCCGGACCGCGACCATCGCGCCGCCTGCCGCCGGTACGCAGACCACGGCCGGACCGGCCACGGGCAGCCGGCAGGCCGGCGCGGCCGGTACCGCCGCACCCTCGGCCCCGGCGGGCACGGCGCTGACCACGCTGCGGGCCGGCGTGCTCGCCACCCTGGCCACGGCGCCGGAGTCCTACCGGCTCAGCGTGCGCGGGACCGAACTGGCCGTCGAGGGGGCCGACATCGCGGGCACCGCGGCCGGGCTGTACCGGCTCGCCGACCGGATCCGCTCCGGCACCGAGGCGCTGCCGCCCGCCGAGGCGGGCCGGGTGGTCACGCCCCGGCTCGGCCTGCGGCTGACCGACGCCGGCTCGGTGGGCCGCGAGCCCGACCCGGCCGCCTTCGCCGCCGGCGACGACTACAACCTGAACGCCGACGTGGTCGGGCAGGCGCTGCTGCCGCAGGCACCGTGGGTGGACGCGGAAGCGGTGGCCCGCATCGACGAGCAGTTCCGGCAGTTCGTCGACCACTCCGTGGCGCAGGGCTACAACGCTGTCGTCGTGCCCGGCTTCCTGGAGTACGTCACCTTCGCCAAGGTCGGTGACGGGCACGCGGTGTATCCGCCCGGCGACACGCACGTCGAACGCGCGAAGGCGATGGTCGCGGCGTTCGGCCCGGTCTTCCGGTACGCCGAGGAGATGGGCGTGCGGGTCTTCCTGCTCACCGACATGCTCGCGGTGTCACCGCCGCTGGAGGCGTACCTGACCAGGACCGTCGGCGGGCTCGACGTGGCCGACCCTCGGCTGTGGGCCGTCTACCAGGCCGGGCTGGCCGAACTGTTCGAGAACATGCCGTTCGTCGACGGCCTGATGGTCCGCATCGGCGAGGGCGGCGAGGTGTACGCCGAGGACGGCTGGGACTACTCGTCGAAGCTCGCCGTCACCACCGACGCGTCCGTGCGGGCGATGCTGCGGGCACTGCTGGACACCGCGGGGAAGGCCGGCAAGGAGGTCATCTTCCGCACCTGGACCGTCGGCGTCGGCGCCGTCGGCGACCTGCACACCAACCCCGAGTCGTACGCGCAGGTGCTGGGCGGGTTCGACGACCCGCACCTGATCGTCTCCACCAAGTACACCCTCGGCGACTTCTACAGCCACCTGCCGCTGAACACCACCCTGCTGGCCGGTGAGCACCGCCGCATCGTGGAGTTCCAGGCCCGGCGCGAGTTCGAGGCGTTCGGCTCGCTCCCCAACGACCTCGGCCCGCTGCACCGCCAGGCGCTGCGCGAGTTCCTCGCCGCCAACCCGAAAATCGAGGGCGTCTGGAACTGGACCCAGGACGGCGGCCCGCTGCGCGCCGGGCCGATGTCGCTCTACCTGCGCACCGGATTCTGGCAGCTGTACGACCTGAACACGTACGCCGTGGCCCGGCTGGCCTGGGATCCGGACGCCGATCCGGCCCAGGTCACGGCGGACTGGGCGTACCGCACGTTCTCCGGCGACCCGGCCACTGTCGCCGCGATCGGGCAGGCCATGGCGCTGTCCCGGGAGGCGGTCACCAAGGGCCTCTACATCGGGCCGTACGCCGACAAGTCGGTGCGGGCGCTCGGACTGGAGCCGCCGCCGATGATGTGGATCTTCGAGTGGGACATTCCGACCGGCGACTCCGCCGCGCTCGACAGCATCTACGCGGTCACCGGCGGTCGCGTCGACGCGGCGATCGACGAGGGTGACCAGGCCGTCGCGCTGGCCCGGCGCATGCGCGACCTGGTCGCCGCCACCGACCCGGCGAGCTGGCGGGACGCCGGGCTGCGCGAGCACTTCACCAGCACGCTCGACTACCAGGTGAACCTCTTCGAGACGCTGGGCGCCTACCGGACCATGGTGCTGCGGCACGCCCAGTGGCTGGACACCGGCTCGGCGGACGCCTACGACGGCTGGCGGCTGGCCGAGACGGCGTACCGCGGCGCGCGCGACGTGCACCGGCAGCGCTACGGCACCGACCTGGACCTGCCCGCGTACAACTTCACCGCCGCCGACCTGGGGGCGCAGCGCGCGGACCGGGACCCGGCCATGGCCTGGGCGGCCCGCGTGCTGCTCGGGCTGATCCTGGTGGTGGTGCTGATCGGCGGGCGCGGGCGCGGGTTCGGCGGCGCCGCCGCGCGGGGGCTGCTGGTCGGCGCGGTCCGACCGTGGCGGGTCGCCGCCCTGCCGGCACCGCGGTCGCGGGCGGACCGGGTGCTGGTGTGGCTGGTCCCGGCCGTGGTGCTGGTGGCGAGCCGGCTCGTGTTCACCTGGTTCGCCGCCCCCGCGCACCTGCTGGTCACCCTGGGCGGATGGGCGCTGTTCGCCCTGGTCGTACGCCTCGTCGCCGGCCGGCGGGACCCGTTCCACCTGTGGGCCGTGGTCGGCGGCGTCGCGCTGCTGCGCAGCGTGCTGCTGCTGGCGGCGCTCGCCGGGCGCGGGCCGGGGAAGTACTGGTTCGCCTTCTGGACCGCGCCTGCCCTGCGCACGGTCTACGTCACCGTCGCGTTCGCGGCGTTCTGCTGGCTCTTCGTGGCCACCGCCGTGGTGCTGCGCGACCGGTACGGTCTGCGGCGCCGCAGCGCCGTCGGGCTGACCCTGACCGCCGCGGGTGTCCCGCTCGGGATCCTGTCCGGGCTGGTCGCGGTGGTCGGCCTGGAGCGCGCGCTGACGGTGTGGAACGACCAACTGGCGCTGCTGCCCTGGGGCCTGTCCCGCATCCTCGGCATCACCGTCTACCTGGGCATCCCCGCCGGCCTCCCGGGGTACGCCGCCGTGGCCGGCACCGCCCTGACCGCCGTCGGTCTGCTGCTGTCGATCAATCGCGGCCGGCAGCCAGCCTGACCGGCTCGCGCCGGGGACTTTTTGTTAGGGCTCTTGACAGCTTTGTCATCCGCCGCGAACGCTGGCGAAATCTCCAACCGGGTGCGCGACCGTCGCATTCGGACGTCCCCTCTGGAGGTTTTCGCATGAGGCGTAGTAGACGCAGGTTCCTGTTGCCGGTCGTGGTGGTGGCGAGCCTCGCGGTCCCCGCCGTACCGCTGCCCGCGCTGGCGGCCGAAGCGCCCGCCACCGACTTCTCCACCTCGCTGGAGGCCGGCGATCCCCAGCCGACCTGGATCAACACCACCGAGACCGACGCCGGCGGCGCCGAGAAGACCTCAGGGGTGACCGGCAGCCCGGTCAAGGGAATCCCCGGCAACCTGGCCGGCCGGATCACCGAGGTCACCGCCAACGCGGAGAACCCGCCCAGCGAGACCGCGGACCGGGTCATCGACGGCAGTGTCAGTACGAAGTGGCTGTCGTTCACGCCGACCGGCTGGGTACGGGTCCGGCTCGACGCCCCGATCGCCGTCGTGCACTACGCGCTGACCTCCGCCAACGACGCGCCGGAACGGGACCCGAAGGACTGGACCCTGCAGGGCTCCGCCGACGGCGAGAACTGGACCACCCTGGACAGCCGGACCGGGCAGCAGTTCACCGAGCGCTTCCAGACCAGGGAGTACCGGTTCGACAACGCCACCGCGTATCCGTACTACCGGCTCAACGTCACCGCGATCGGCGGGGGCGGCATCACGCAGCTCGCCGAGCTTCAGCTCTCCAACGGCGACACCACTCCCCCACCGCCCAGCAACATGCGCACCATGAGCAGCGGCGGCCCGGTCAACGGCCCGACCATGAAGCCGAACGTCGGCTGGACCGGGGTCCGCGCGCTGCAGTACTCGGGCGGGCAGACCGTCAGCGGGCGCGGGTACGCGTACAACAAGGTCTTCGACGTCGACCTCACGGTGACCGACCGGACCGAGTTGTCGTACGTCATCTTCCCGGAGCTGACCGGGCAGGACCTGGACTACCCGAGCACCTACGCGGCGGTGGACCTGGCCTTCGACGACGGCACCTACCTCAGCGAGCTGGGCGCGGTGGACCAGCACGGCTTCGGGCTGAGCCCGCAGGCGCAGGGTGAGTCCAAGTCGCTCTACGCCGACCAGTGGAACGTCAAGCGGTCCCGGATCGGCGCGGTCGCCGCCGGCAAGCGCGTCGACCGCGTCCTGCTGGCCTACGACAGCACCACCGGGACCGGCCTGTTCAACGGCTGGGTCGACGACATCCGGATCACCGGCAACCCGGCCGAGGTGGCCAAGCCCCGCCCCTCCGACCACGTGCTCACCACCCGCGGCACCAACTCCAGCGGCAGCTTCTCCCGGGGCAACAACATCCCGGCGACCGCGGTGCCGCACGGCTTCAACTTCTGGACCCCGATGACCAACGCGGGCTCCATCAGCTGGCTGTACGACTACCAGAGCCGCAACACCGCCACCAACCGCCCGGCCCTGCAGGCGTTCACCGTCAGCCACGAGCCGAGCCCGTGGATGGGTGACCGGCAGACCTTCCAGGTGATGCCGTCACCGGCCACCGGGGTACCCGCCGCCGGCCGGTCCGCCCGGGCGCTGCCGTTCGGCCACGAGAACGAGGTGGCGAAGGCGCACTACTACGAGGTCACCTTCGACAACGGCCTCCGGACGGAGCTGGCACCGACCGACCACGCCGCGCTGTTCCGGTTCACCTTCACCGGCGACCAGGGCAACCTGATCTTCGACAACGTCAACAACAACGGCGGCCTCACCCTCGGCGCCGACGGCGTGGTCAGCGGCTACTCGGACGTGCGAAGCGGGCTGTCCAACGGCGCCGGCCGGATGTTCGTCTACGGCGTCGTCGACTCCCCGGTCACCGCCAGCGGCCGGCTCACCGGCGGCGGCGGGACCAACGTCACCGGCTACCTGGCCTTCGACACCCGGCAGGCCAGGACGGTGACGTTGCGGATCGCCACCTCGCTCATCTCCGTGGAGCAGGCCCGGCGCAACCTCGATAACGAGATCGGCCGCGACGACACCCTCGAGACGGTCCGCGAGCGCGCGCAGCGGCTCTGGGACGACAAGCTGCGGGTGATCGAGGTCGAGGGGGCCACCGAGGACCAGCTCACCACCCTCTACTCCAACCTCTACCGGCTCTCGCTCTACCCCAACTCCGCCCACGAGAACGTGGGCACGCCGGAGGCGCCGGTCTGGAAGCACGCGGTGCAGTCGACCACGTCGAGCACTATCCCGGCCGGCACCACCGCCACCCGGACCGGCGCCCCGGTCGTGGACGGCAAGGTGTACGTCAACAACGGCTTCTGGGACACGTACCGCACCACCTGGTCGGCGTACACGCTGCTCGACCCGGACACCGCCGGCGAACTGGTCGACGGGTTCGTGCAGCAGTACAAGGACGGCGGCTGGGTGTCGCGGTGGTCGTCGCCCGGGTACGCGAACCTGATGACCGGCACCAGCTCGGACGTGTCGTTCGCCGACGCGTACGTCAAGGGCGTGCGCGACTTCGACGTCAAGGCCGCGTACGAGGCGGCGGTGAAGAACGCCACGGTCAGCCCGCCGGGCAGCAACCCGAACAACACCAGCGTCGGTCGCAAGGGACTGCAGACGTCGATCTTCCAGGGGTACACCGCCTCGGACGTGTCCGAAGGGGTGTCCTGGGCGCTGGAGGGCTACATCAACGACTTCGGCATCGCGAACATGGGCGCGGCGCTGGCCGACGACCCCGCCACCCCGGAGGCGGACCGGGCCCGCTACCGCGAGGAGTCGGAGTACTTCCGCAACCGGGCGCAGAACTACGTGCACATGTTCGACCCGCACGTGGACTTCTTCCAGGGTCGGGACGCCGCCGGGAAGTGGAAGTCCACCCCGGCGGAGTACGACCCGCGGGTCTGGGGCCACGAGCACGACTACACCGAGACCAACGGTTGGAACTTCGCGTTCCACGTCCCGCAGGACGGCCAGGGCCTGGCCAACCTGTACGGCGGTCGGCAGCAACTGGCCGACAAGCTGGACGAGTTCTTCCGCACCCCGGAGACGGCGAAGTTCCCGGGCTCCTACGGCGGCACCATCCACGAGATGATCGAGGCGCGGGACGTCCGGATGGGCATGTGGGGCTTCAGCAACCAGGTCGCCCACCACATCCCGTGGATGTACACGTACGCGGGGCAGCCGGCGAAGACGCAGGCCAAGGTCCGGGAGGCGCTGTCGCGGATGTACCTCGGCAGCGAGATCGGCCAGGGCTACGCCGGCGACGAGGACAACGGCGAGACCTCCGCCTGGTACCTCTTCAGCGCGCTCGGCCTCTACCCCCTGCAGGTGGGCAGCGCGGACTACGTGATCGGTTCACCGCTGTTCCGCAAGGCGACGGTGCACCTGCCCAACGGCCGGCAGATCGTCGTCAACGCACCCGGGAACAACGCCCGCAACGTCTACGTGCAGGGGTTGACGGTCGACGGGCAGACCCACCGGAAGTCCTCGATCTCGCACGGCGAGCTGGCCGACGGCGCGGTGCTGGACTTCGAGATGGGCGAGTACCCGTCGTCCTGGGCCACCGCGGCCGAAGACCTGCCGACCTCGCTCAGCAGGCCGGGCCCGGTCGCCCGGCCGCTGGCGGACATCACCGTCACCGGCGGGGCCGCCGCGCTGGCCGACGACAGCTCGGGTACCACGGTCGCGGTCGACGACCCGGTGCAGTGGAAGGTCTCCGGCACCCCGGAGCAGGTCACCCACTACACGCTCACCTCCGGCAAGGTCGCCGGAGACCTGCACGGCTGGCAGCTCAAGGGGTCCTACGACGGCCGTAACTGGACGGTGCTCGACGACCGGTCCGGGGAGTCGTTCCCCTGGCGGTCGCAGACCCGGTCGTTCCAGGTCGACCAGCCCGGCCGGTACGCCCACTACCGGCTGGAGGTGACCGCCGCCGACCCGGTGGCCACCCTCGCGGAGGTGGAGTTGCTGGCGAGGCCGTCGCCGGCCTGCACCTCGACGATCACCGGACGGCGGGACGCCGAGCTGACCGTCACGTCCGGCGTGACGTGCCTGACCGGCGCGACGATCAACGGGGCGGTGACCGTACAGCCCGGTGCCGCGCTGTACGTGCGGGGCGGCGTGCTCTCCGGCGGGGTGTCGGCCAGCGGTGCCGACGCGGTGGTGCTGCACGGCGTGACCGTGCGGGGTGGCGTCACCGTGGCCGGTACCACCGGCGAGGCCGCCATCGAGGCAAGTCAGGTCGCCGGCGGGGTCGACCTCGTCGGCAACGCCGATCCGGTGCTCGCCGCCAGCACGGTCACCGGCGCGCTGTCCTGCGCCGACAACGACCCGGCGCCCCGCGACAACGGGCTGCCCAGCACGGTCACCGGCGGCTACTCGGGACAGTGCGCCCCGCGCTGACCGGCGAGATCGGGGCGCCCGGCGAACCGCCGGGCGCCCCGAACCCTGCCACCGGCCGGCGACCCGTCACCGGCCTCCCTCGGCCAGCTCGGCGAGCATCCCCTCGCAGCTGCGGACGACGACCTGCGCGCCGCGCCGCTGGGAAAGCCGGAGCAGCGGATCCTCCGCGCGGTTGCGCCACTGCCACTGCGCGTCGGCCGCGACCTCCCAGAGCCGCTGTACGGGCGCGTCGTGCTCCAGGCCGAGTCGGGCGGGCAGGCCGACCCCGTCCCCGCCGACCAGGCGCTGCGCCTCCGCCGCCAGCTCCGCGTGGAACCCGAGCCGGGTGGTCCGCAGCGCCGCGAGCAGGCGCAGCTCCCGGAACTCGTGCGCACCGGCGAGGATCTGCTCCACCGCGCTGAGCAGCTCCCCGGTGCCCGGGCCGGGCTCGGCCTGCAGCAGCGCCTCCACCGCGGCGAGCGCGGAGCGCGCCTTGAGGGTGTCCCGTCGGTCGACGAAGAACCGGCTGATCGACTCGCGCAGCTCGGTCAGGCCGCTGCGCCGGATGAGTTCGGCGGCCAGCTTGCCCCGGCTGTCGCAGCCGGTACGGACCAGGGTGGTCGCCAGCCGGACCCCGATCAGGCCGAGCCGGTTCAGCAGCGCGGCGCGTACCTCGGTGTCCAGCCGTACCGGCAGCTCGGCGCGGACGAAGCGGTCGGCGGAGAGCAGGTGCGGGTCCAGCTCCTCCCGCGACACCTGGGCCAGCTGCGCGAGCGCGGCGTGGTCCGACTCGCTGAGCACCCGTCCGGCGAGCCCGAGCAGCCCGCTGCACGCCACCAGGTTGACGCAGAGGGCGTTCACCCGGGGGTCGCGGTGCTGCCGTCGGGCGAGCTGGCGGGCGGTGAGCAGCCCGTCGATCCGTCCGCCGCCGGTCTCGTCCACCCGGGACAGCACCAGGATCACGTTCACCGGGGCGGCCTGCCCGACCCGGCTGTCCCGAGTGGACTCCAGCACCCGCAGGTCGGTACCGCGACCGTCGCGGGTCAGGTACAGCACCGCGTCCGCGTCCCGCAGCACCCGGTCCATGACCGGCGCCCGGCCGTGCTCGTCGGCGCCGATGATCGCGGGCGTGTCGATCAGGGTGACCTGCCGCAGCGCCCGGGTCGGCCACTGCACCACGATGTCGCGCAGCTCGCCCTCCCGCCGGCCCACCAGGTCCACCCGCATCCCGGTCGCCGACTTGAGCACCGTCAGCTCCTGCGGGGGCTGGCTGCCGGAGTAGGCGGTGGCGCGCGGCTGTGGACCGTCCTCGTACCAGGTGAAGATGCCGCTGCCGTCCGGGCCGTCGATCGGCGCGACCTCCTCGCCCATGATCGCGTTCAGCACGGTCGACTTGCCGGACCGCCACGGGCCGGCGACCGCGACCCGCAGCGGTTGCTCCAGCCGGGCCAGCTGGTGCCGGAGGTGGCCGGTCGCGCGGGGGTTGTCCCGGTAGAGCTGGAGAGCCTGGTGCAGCAGCCCCCAGACCGCCTCGTCCAGCCGCAGGCCGACCGTCATGCCCGGGGCTCCAACGGCGCCGGGGCGGGCCGGGCGGCCGTCAACTGCTGGGCCTGCTCGTAGACGGCGGCCAGCCGGCTCATCTTCAGCCGGATCTCGCGCTGGCGCTGCTCGCGGGCGGCCGCGTCGGTGTCGGCGGCCCGCTTCGCGGTACGGAACGACTGGACGATGGCCTCCTGCAACTCCTCGGTCAGCGCGGTGAAGTGGTCCCGGAGCATCCGCTGCACCTGCCGGGCGGTGTCCCGACAGTCCTTGGTCGTCCGGACGAAGAAGTCGTCGACGTGCCGCTGGATCGCCGTCTTGGCGCTCGCCTGGCGGCGGCGGAGCAACTGCCTGCTCTCGTCCCGGATGCTCTTGCCGCCGAAGAGCGCGCCGGCGCCGATCGAGACCGGATTGATCATCGGCATGCCGGCGAGGGTCATCGCCAGGCCGAACATCAGCAGGCCGCCGTACGAGCCCTTCATGCCGGTGATCACCTTCTGGCTCGCGGTGAACCGGTCGATGGTCGGCCGCTCCATCTCCGGCAGCCGGTCCACGAGATCCGCCGGCACCGCCATGGACCAGGGCGGCAGTACGTCGTAGCCGTACCGGGCGAAGTTGCCGGCGACCCGCCGGGCAGCAAAGTCGCAGCGCTGGGCCAACCACTCGTGGTTGGCCTCGGCGGCCTCGACCAGGCTGCGCTGCAACCACTCCTGGAAGGTGTCCCAGGAGACCAGCGGGTCGGCCGTGTCGAACGCCTCGTCGACCATCCGCAGGATCTGCCGGGTCCGGTCGCGCAGGTCGTACTCGATGTCGGACAGCAGGTCGGCCATCTCGTCGGCCAGGGTGTTCTGCCAGCGGGTGGAGCAGCGGCGCAGCTCGTCGACCTCGCGCTGGGCCGCGTGCAGCCGGGAGATCGGCCCGGACTGGTCCTCCGCCTCCTGGCTCTCCAGCTCGGCGCGCAGCGGCGCGGCGAGCTGCTCCACCACGGTGCGGGCGATCACCGCGACCGAGGCCCGGGCCAGCACGTCGCCCTTGCCGGCCAGGTCCCGCTGCAGCCGGGCGATCAGTTGCGGGAAGCCCGACTCGGCGTTGAGCCCGTGGTCGTCGCTGACCGCCGCACGCAGGCGCAACGCCGCCGAGACCGGGATCAGCGCCGCCGGTACGCCCGCCTCGGCCAGGTGCTGCCGATTGCGCTCGGCGACCGCGCGCCAGTCCGGCACCAGGTCGGTCTTGGTCTGCACCACCGCCACGTTCGGGTGCGACCGGGTGACGTGCAACAGCATGTTCAGCTCGGCGACGGAGAGTTCCCGGGTGGAATCGGAGACGACCAGCACCGCGTCGGCGCGGTTCAGCGCGGCGGCCGAGGCGCCGGCACCGAGCAGGGCCACCTCGTCGGTGCCGGGCGTGTCCACCAGCACCAGCCCCGCGCCGAGCAGCGCGCGCGGCAGTCCGATCTCGACGTACGCCGGCCCGCCACCGGATCGGCGCCCCAGCGTGCCGCCCACCCCGGCCGCGATCTGGTCGAGCGGTACCGGGGTCCGCTCGGCGGTCGTCGGGACGGAGGCGCCGGCGGGTCGCCCGGGGGCGGACGCCGCCTGGACCACCGTGGCCGACGCCACCTCGGCGTGCTGCACCACGGTCGGCAGGACGGTGGTGCGGCCGTCGCCGACCGGGCACACCGGCGCGTTCACGATCGCGTTGACGAGCTGACTCTTGCCCTGGTGCGGTTCGCCGACGACCAGGACGCGCAGCTTCGGGTCGAGCAACTGGGCGCGCTTCTGCCGGACCGCCTGGAGCAGGTCCGCCCGCCCGTGTTCGCGGCACGTGCGGGCGATCCCGTCGAGCACGTCCAGCCAGATCCCCGCCATCA
Organism: Micromonospora purpureochromogenes; assembly: GCF_900091515.1. NCBI lineage: Bacteria > Bacillati > Actinomycetota > Actinomycetes > Micromonosporales > Micromonosporaceae > Micromonospora > Micromonospora purpureochromogenes. Next base: position 5,149,720 of record NZ_LT607410.1, read on the forward strand.
CCGCACCAAGTGTGCGGATTTCGGATTAATTATCAAGTGGTGAATTGAGCAGGAACAGGTGGAAAGCCGGATCACCAGTGGCGATCCGGCTTTCCGGTCCCGCCGAACCCTGATCAGAACAGACCGTCGCCGAGACCCAGCAGCCCGCCGCCGGCCGACGCGGACGCATCGGCGTGGACCCCGGAGTCGCCGCTCACCCCGCCATTGACGTCACCGGTCACGCTGCCCACCGTGCCGGTGACGCCGGAGATGACGCCGTCCACCTGGTGCGTCACGCCGCCCACCGTGGAGGACACGTCGACCTGCGGGACCAGGCCGCCGGAGTCGCTGATGCCGAGCCCGCCCAGGGTGTCGGTCACGCCGAGCCCACCGAGGGTGTCGTCGACACCGAGCGAGTCGACGACGCCGCCGACCTGGCCGTGGGTGCCGGAGAGCGGGCCGCCGAGCAGGCCGTCCGGGGTGCCGAGCAGGCCGGCGTCGGTGCCGTCGAGCAGGGCGTCCGGGTTGCCGGCGATGCCGGCCACGTCACCGACCGTCGGGTCGGCCACGGTGTTCACCGGGCCCACCACGTCGGCGTCGAGGGTGTGTGCCACGTCGTGCACGCCGGTCACGTCGGTCTGGATGCCGCCCGGCCCGATGCCGAGGCCGATCCCGGGCAGCAGCGTCGCCCCGGCGGCGACGCCCGTCGGGTCGACGGCGATGGCACCCAGCACGCCGGCCTTGACGTCCACTCCCGAGTAGGAGCTGCTGATGGTGATGTCCTGCGGCACGGCCTGGAGCTGGGCGACCACGTCGGTGGTGTCGGCCAGCAACGGGTCGACCCCGAGCTGCCCGGCCACCGGGGCCACCGGCGCCAGCCCGTGCACCGGGGCGTAGTCGACGACCAGCGGGACCACGTCCTGCACGTCGGCGGCGGTGATGTCGGTGAGCCCCGCGGCCTGGAGCGCGCCCTCGGGGTCGAGGTCGAACGCCGACTTGGCGTCAGGGTTGGTCAGCAGGTTGAGCACGAAGTCGTGCAGGGTCTGGTCCATGTGCCGGTTTCTCCTCGGACGTTGGCGTCAGCGACCGTGATCGTCGACAGGGACGCTATGACCGCGGGCCGGCATGGGTCATCGGGGATCGGCCCGCAATCCGCCCCGCCCGATTAGGGTGCCCACCGCCTCGTCCGTTAGGGGGACTGGGGGAACCGGGCCGGCCAGATTTAGGGTCCCGATCCGGGAGCGATCTCTGGTACGAACGTAGGAGCCCACGGGGTGTCGCCGGGGGTGGGTCGCCGCACGTGCCGACACCGTCGCCACCGGCCGGCCAACTCACGGTGAAGGAAGATTGCGGATGCCGTACGTCCTGGGGATCGACATCGGAAGCACCAACACCGCGGCCAGCGTGGCCGGGCGACGGGGTGCGACCTGGGCGCGACCCGAGGTGGTCGCGCTGGACGGCGGGTCGGTGACCGTACCGTCGGTGTTGCACCTGGCGGCCGACGGGACGCTGGTGGTGGGTGAACCGTCCGTCGAGGACGGGAGCCGGACCGCACGCGGGTTCGTCCGCCGGGTCGGCGACGACGTACCCCTGCTGCTCGGCGGCGAGGCCTGCCCGCCGCAGATGCTGACCGCGCTGCTGGCGGCGTGGGTGGTGGAACGGGTCCTCGACCGGGAGGGTGAGCCCGCCGAGGCGGTCGTGCTCAGCCACCCCGCAGGCTGGGGTCGGCACCGGCGCGAGCTGCTGCACGAGGCGCTGTGGCAGTTCGGCCTGGACAACGTGACGCTGCTGCCCCGTACGGTCACGGTGGCCGAGAGCCACGCGGCACGGGGCTTCCCGGGCAGCACGGCGGCCGTCTACGCCCTGGGCGGCAACACCTTCGAGGCGGCCCTGGTCCGCCGCACCCCCCGCGGCACCTACGAGACGTTCGGCCTGCCGCAGGGGCTGGACTGGATCGGCGGCGCCGACTTCGACGAGGCGCTGGCCGAGCACGTGCGTACCGTGCTCGCCCGGGAACTCGCCGCGGCCGGACCTCGGCAGACGCACGCCACGCTGCGCGCGCTGCTGCCCGAGTGCGACCGGGCCAAGCGGGACCTGACCGTCGGTACGGAGACCGACGTGCTGCTGACCCTGCCCACCGGGCCGGTCCGGGTGCCGGTGAGCCGGGTGCGGTTCGAGGACATGATCCGGCCGGCCGTGCAGGCGACCGTCGAGCTGCTGACCCGGACCGTCCACTCCGCCGGGCTGCTGCCGGCGCAGCTCGACGGCGTCCTGCTCGCCGGCGGCTCCACCCGTATCCCCCTGGTCGTCGAGCTGCTCGCCGCGGCCTTCCCGGTACCGGTGGAGGTGGAGCCCGATCCGCAGCTGACCGCAGCCACCGGCGCGGCGCTGGCCGCCTGTCAGGTGGTGTCGCCCCGCCCGCGCCGGCCGGAGCCGGACCGCGGGCCCGCCCCGGCCGTCGAGACCGGACGGGCCGCCGCGCCGGCCGTCCCGGCGCAGCGTGCACCCGAGCACGACCGTTGTGCCCGCAGCGAGCCACCACCCCGTCCCCCGGTCCGGATCACCCCGCTGGAACTGCCGAAGGCCTCTCGTTTGGTGCTGGCCCGCGGCCGGGGACGGGAAGGATGACCACCATGATCATGAGCAGCGGCACCGGGTCCCGGCTGGTGCTGGACCGGGGGCCGCAGGCCCTGCTCGACGCGGTCGCGGCCGACCCGGACGCGCCGCTCGCGCTCGGTGCGACCGGGCCGGGCGGCCACGGCCGCAGCGCGTACCTCCAGGAGCTGGCCCGGGTCTACCGGCGGGCCGGGAGCACCGTGCTGGAGGGCGCCCCCGACCGACCCGAGGAGATCGAGCCGGACGCCGTGCTGGTGGTCGACGACGCGCACCTGCTCGACGACGCCCGGCTCCGGGTGCTGCGCGAACTGGTGGTCACCCGCCGGCACCGCCTCATCGTCGGCTACCGGCCGTGGCCCCGGCCGGCGGCGCTGGTCGGGCTGGCCGACGCGCTTCGGCGGGACGGCCACCTGGTGCTGCTCACCCCGTTCACCCGCGAGCGGACCGCCGCCTACCTCACCGGCGTGCCGGAGGTCGACCGGCGGCCCGACCTGGTCGACTTCGTGCACCGGCAGGCCGCCGGCGTCCCCCGCGACGTCGAGCGGCTGGTCCGCGGCCTGCGGGGGCAGGAGATCCCGCCGGGCGTCCCGACCGAGCCGCCCCGGCAGGCCGTCCTCCAGTTCGGACCGGACCTGGAGGACCTGGCGCCCGACGTCCGGCGGCTCCTGCTCGCCGTCGCCGCCGGCGTACCGCTGCCGGTGGACCTGCTCGGGGCGCTGCTCGGCCGGGAGCCGGGTGAGGTGGACGAGCTGATCGCCGCGACCCGGGCGGCCGGCCTGCTCGGCGCGGACGGCCGGCTCGCCCCGATCGTGCGGCGCGCGGTGACCGCGCTCAGCCCGGCCGCCGACCGCGGCGCGGTGTGGCGGCGGCTCACCGAGCTGCAGCTCGCCCGGGGTGGGCCGGTGCTTCCGCTGGTCCGCTCGCTGTACTCGGCGGGAGTGGCCGCCGACTGTCCGGCGCCGACGCTGGAGGCCGCGGCGGAGGAGGCGCTGGCCGGCGAGCCGGCCCTCGCAGCGGAGCTGTTCGCGGCGGCGACGGCCGCCGGACAGCCGGCCGCGGTCCGGCAGGCCGTGGCCTCGGCCCTCGCCGGCGACCTGGACACCGCTCTCCGGCTGGCCGACCGACTCCTCGCGACGGCCGCGCCGGCCGACCGGGCGGAGGCGGCGGTGGTCGCCGCGACCGCGCTGGCGCACCGCGGTCAGGTCGGTCGCGGCGTCGAGCTGTACCGATGGTCGGGTACGGCCTCGGCGGAGGCCTTCGCCGCCGTCGGCGCGCTCGCCGTCGGCCGCCCGGCCGACGTGACGCCCCCGTCCGGGGACGACCGGGCGGGTGGACCGCCCACCCTGCACGCCAGCGCGGCCCGGCTGATGGCCGAGGGAATCCGGGACAGCGTCGCCGGCCCACCGACCGCCGCGCTCTCCACCCTCGTGCAGGCGGCCGCACTGCTGGAGCCGGCCGGCCGGGCGGCGCTCCTGCCGGACAGCCCGGCGGCGCTCGCCGCGTTGACCGGCCTGCACTGCGGCGAACTGGACATCGCCGAGCGGGTACTCGACCGCGCCGCCACCAGCGGGACGGGCGGCCCCCTGCTGGCCCGCCGCCACCGGTTGCTGCAGGCGTGGATCGCGATGGTCCGGGGCCGTACCGTCGTCGCGGCCGACCACCTCGCTGCGGTGACCGGCGACGGTCGGCCGCTCGAGTCGCGGGACCTGCTCTTCGCCTCCGCGCTGGAGCTGGGGATCGCCCGGCGCAACAGCGACCTCGGCGCGCTCCAGCGCCGATGGGGGCACGCGCTGGAGGCCGTCGTCCGCCACCCCGTCGACCTGTTCACACTGCTGCCGCTCGGCGAACTGGCCATCGCCGGGGCCCGGCTGGGCGACCTCGGCCGGCTGGAGCCGTACCTGCGGGAGGCACACCTGCTGCTGGCCCGCCTCGGCGACCCGCCGTTGTGGAGCACGCCCCTGCACTGGAGCGGACTGCACGCGGCGATCCTGGCCGAGGAGCCGGCGGTCGCCGACGGCCACGTGGCCGCCCTGCTCGCCGCCGCGGACCACAACCGGTACGCGGCCGTGGTCGCCGCGGCCGCCGCCGCCTGGGTGGACGTGCTGCGCGGGATGGTCGACCCGGTCCGGGTGGAGGCCGCCGCCCGCGGCCTGCACGACGCCGGACTCTGCTGGGACGGCGCCCGCCTCGCCGGGCAGGCGGCGATCCGCACCTCGGACCGGCGGGCGATGACCACGCTGCTCGACTGCGCCCGGATGCTGCAGGGTCGGCCGGCGGGGGCGAAGCCCGGGCAGCAGCCGGCGTCCGTCGACGCCCTCGCCGGCCCGGCCCCGCACCGGCTCAGCGACCGGGAGCGGGAGGTCGCGGAGCTGGTGCTGGCCGGATTGACCTACCGGGAGATCGGGGACCGGCTGTTCATCTCCGCCAAGACCGTCGAGCACCACGTCGCCCGGATGCGGTCCCGGCTGGACTGCGCCAACCGGACGGAGCTGCTGGCCCTGCTGCGGACGATCCTGGCCGACCGGTCGCGCCAGGCGGCCGGACAGCCCTGGCCGGAACGGTCCGTTTCGTGAGCCGGCCCCGCACCGGCGACCACGGCATGCGGCGACCACGGCATGCGGACCCTGCTCGCCGCGCTGGCGGCGGCCCACGGTGGACCGCCGCCCCGGCTCGACATCGCCGACCCCCCGCAGACGCCACCACGACCCGCAGCAGAGGACGACAGATGATCCCCCACAATGGCGCCCCGGACGACCTGGAACGGTCCTCGACGGCGATGAGCGGAGACCCCGATGCCGACCGCCGACGACCCTGACGAGGCGTGGTACGACGACGACGCCGGGCTCCTGGTCCGGCCGTACGTGGTGACCCGCGCGACCGGCGCGGACGACGGCCCGCATCTCGACCTCATGACCGTGGTCGTGGCCCGGGCTGCGGTTCCCGCGGCCACGCCGCTCTTTCCCGAACAGGCGCGAATCCTCGAGCTGTGCCGGCGTCCACTGTCGGTGGCGGAGGTCGGCGCGCAACTGGACCTGCCGCTGGGTACGGTTCGGGTACTGCTCGGTGAGCTGCTGGACGCCGGGCTGATCGAGACGCACGTGTCGCCGACGCTGTCCGAGCTGCCGTCCCGGGAGCTACTCGAAGCGATGCTCACCGGGCTCCAGGCGCTGTGACCTACAGCGTGGGCCGGGGACGAGCGACGGTGAAGGATCTGAGGGAGAAGAGCACGTGCCGTCATCACCGCCTCAGCCACGGCGGACCGTAGCGGTCATCCTGCTCGACCGGATCGTGGCCCTGGCCGGGCACGTGCGGCGCGCCATCGGCGGCCTCGGGGCCTCGTCCCGGCGTACCCGGGTCCTGCTGGCCGCCTCGCTGGTGGTCCTGGTCGCGACGGCGGCCTCCGTCGTCCTGGTCCTGCGGACGCCGGAGCGGCTGGCTCCCGTGGCCCTCGACCCGCCGCCGGACGTCGCCCTGCCCACCGACCCCGCGGTCGGTGGGCCCGACCCGCAGGCCAGGCCGGCCGCCTCCAGCCCGGCGGCGGCGAGGCGGACGACGGCCGCGGCGGGCCCGCCGGTCGCCGCGGCGGCCCCGCCGGCCACGGCGCCGTCCGCGCGCACCCCGTCGGCGGCGGGGTCGAGCAGCCCGGCGGCGTTGCGCGCCGCCTTCGCCATCGAGGAGCGGGCCCTGTTCAGCTACGGCGCCGACGTGACCATCAGCAACGCCGGTCGGACGCGGGTGACGAACTGGACCCTGGTCATCACGCTGCCTCGGGAATCCCTCGAAGTCTCCTCGGTCACCGGCGCCCGAGCCACCCGCGAGGGCGCGATCTGGACCTTCGTGCCGGACGGGACGACCGCAGAGGTGGCCGCCGAGAGCTCTGTCCAGGTCACCTTCCGGGTCAGCGGCGCGCCGATCAGCTCGACTCCCACGGCCTGCACCATCGACGGAGCGGCCTGCACCGGCCTGCCCGACTGACGGCTGCCGGCTCGCCGGCCGGTGACATCGGCGGCGGGCCGCCCCGGACGGGTGACGCCGACCGAGCGGACGGCGGTGCGTCGTGATCGCTGGCTAGGCTCAGCGACGTTGCGTCGCGGCAACGGAACACCTGACCGCTCCGCTCGCACGGCAGCCGCCTGCCTGATCCGGCTGCACGGCGGCGACAGCCGCCGTCGATTCCTCTGGTGGATGCGGAGGGCGTCTGATGGACCCGGGCATGTTCCCGGCTCCGCTCTGGGCCTGGGCCGCGATCGGGGCCGTTATCGCCGTCATGCTCGCGGCGGACGTGCTCTCCCACCGCGACAACCACGTGATCGAGCTACGGGAAGCGCTGATCTGGAGCGGCGTCTGGATCGCCGCCGGACTGGCCTTCGGCCTGATCGTCTGGGTGGGGTGGGGCGGCGAGCCGGCGGTCGCGTACTACTCCGGCTACCTGCTGGAGAAGGCGCTCTCCGTCGACAACGTCTTCGTCTTCGCGCTGCTGTTCGGCTACTTCCGGGTGCCCGAGAAGTACCAGCACAAGGTGTTGTTCTGGGGTGTGGTCGGCGCGCTCGCGTTCCGACTGGTCTTCATCTTCGCCGGAGCGGAACTGCTGCACCGGTTGACCTTCGCCGGGTTCGTGCTCGGGGCGTTCCTGATCTGGACCGGGTGGCGCCTGGCGGTACGCGGCGAGCCCGACGTCGACCCCGACCGCAACGTCGTGGTCCGGTTCTTCCGACGGGTGGTACCGACCGAACAGCGGTACCACGGCGACCGGTTCACCGTCCGGGTCGACAGCCGGCGGCGGGCAACGCTGCTGCTGGTGGCGCTGGTGGCGATCGAGGCGACCGACGTGGTGTTCGCGATCGACTCCGTGGCGGCGATCCTGGCCATCACCACCAACACCTTCCTCGTCTGGACGGCGACGGCGTTCGCCGTGCTGGGGCTGCGCAGCCTCTACTTCTGTCTGGCCGGACTGCTGCGGCACTTCGGCCACCTGCGCTACGGCCTGGCGGTGCTGCTGGCGTTCGCCGGGGCGAAGCTGATCCTGGCCGAGACGCCGGTGGGCACGCTGCCGCTCTGGCTCACCCTGCTGGTGGTGGTACTGACCCTGTCGGTGTCGATCGGCTGGAGCGTGCTGGCGGCCCGCCGGGACCGGCGCCGCCACGCCGGCGGCTGAGGCGCTGCGCGTCACCTGACGTAGTAGAAGTCGGCCGCCTCCCGGCCCGCGCCGGCGCCTTGATCTGCGGTGCCTTCCCGTGGCCGCTCATCGTGGTGGTCATCGTCAGCTTCGGGCCCGCGCTGGGAGTGAGCTCCACCTTGATCGAGGTGACCCAGCCCTGGTCGTCGGTCGTGATCGTGAACGGCGACAGGGGCATACCGAGCGAGACGATGCTCGGCGCGCCCACCGGGAGAAACGACTGCACGTTCGCACCGTCGGGGTCGAAGCGGCCGGTCCAAAAGTGCGGGCCGGTCCGCTGCACCGAGGTGATCGTCGAGGTGAACGTCTTCAGGCCGGTCGGGTCGGCCCAGTCGAAGCGCAGGAAGGGGTCGTCCCGCTTCACCCGCTTCAGGTCGACGTGCACCCAGTCCTTCTCGTCGGACGGCCGTACGTAGCTGTCCGTCCCGATCACGATCCGGCTACCCGCCGAGGGGTACTTCCCGCCGGTGACCGCGATCGTCGACAGGAAGCGGCGCGCCTTCGGGTCGAAGACGCCGGTGCCCTTGACGGTCTCCCTCGGGCAGGTCGCCGCGCACCGCGTACCGGTGGGCGACGCCCTGCGACCGCTGCAACGCCTCGACCAACTCGACCCGAGCGGTGTCGGGCGTCGGAGACGGGGTGGCCCTTCCGGCCCGGACCGTCGGCTCGGCCCGGGTGGGCTCCGCCGACCCGGTGCACCCACCCGCGACGAGCAGGACGCCGGCCAGACCCAGCGTGAACAGCGTGGTGCGATGGTTCATGGCGATTCCCCCGTGGCGCCCGGCCGGGTGGCCGGACGAGGGCACGATAGGGAACGATCGGTGCTGGTGGTGGCCCCTGGCCACCGGCGGCGGCCGGGCCCGGTCCTCGTCGCTCAGCCGTCGATGTCGACGATGACCTTGCCGGCACTGGTGGCGCCGGCGACCAGCGCGTGGGCGTCCATGACCGTGTCGAGCGTGAACCGCCGTGGGTCCAGTCGTGGCCGCAGCGCCCCGGCGTCGGCCAGGGTCGCGGCCTCCCGCAGGATCTCGCCGTGGTGCTCACGACCGTGCCCGGTCAACATCGGTAGCAGGGTGAACACCCCGGAGTAGGTCGCGCCCCGGAACGACAGCGGCGCGAGCGAGTGCGACCCCCAGCCCAGCGCGCTGACGACGTGCCCGTGATAGGTACGCACAGCGGCGAACGACGCGTCGAGTGTCGCGCCGCCGACGTTGTCGGCGATGATGTCGAAGCCTTCACCCGCGGTGTACCTGCCGACGTACTCCTCGACGCTGGTCGACGTGTAGTCGATCGGCACCGCGCCGAGGCTCTCGATTACGCCCATGCTCGCCGGCGCGCCGGTCGCGTACACCTCGGCGCCGCGGGCCAGGGCAAGCTGAACGCCGACGTGGCCGACGCCGCCGGCACCTCCGTGGACCAGTACCTTCTGCCCGGCGCGGACCCCGGCCCGGTCGACCAGCCCCTCCCAGGAGGTGATCACGGCCAGCGGCAGCGCGGCGGCCGCACGCATCGACAGCGTCCGCGGCTTGCGCGCCAGCAGTCGGGCGTCCACGGCGGCGTACTCGGCCAGCGAGCCCTGCAGGTCGCCCACCCCGCCGGTGAGCCCGTACACCTCATCGCCCAGCTCGAAGCCGGTCACCTCCGGGCCCAGCGCGGCGACGACGCCGGCGAGGTCCAGGCCGAGCACCGCCGGCAGTCCGATGCGCGCGTGCGGGGCCCTCCCGGCTGGATCTTGGTGTCGAGCGGGTTCACCCCGCTGGCCATGACACGCACCAGCACCTGACCGGCGCCGGCGACGGGTTGGTCGATCTGTTCGGCCCTCAGCGGGGTACCGAACTCTCGAAGCACTGCGGCAAGCATGACTCTCCACGCCGTCCTCGACGAGGCGTCAGGCGGACGCTGCGTGACTGGGTTGCCACCCGGGCGGCTTCTGGGCGGCTACCGAACCTCGATGCGTTCTCAACCTGGCCGTACTCGTTCCGCTTCCTGCTCCGCGAGCCAGTCGTCGAAGGTCGTGGGTGCGATCCGGGCATCCGGTCCCGGCAACAGCACGTTTCCGGCCATGTCCGGGCCGAGGATCGCCTCCCAGGTGGGGACGATCTTCATGTCGCGTCCCATCGCCTGGTGGGTCCGGCGGGCCATGTCCACGAGGTCGTGACGATCGGGGCCGGCCATACCAGGATGGCGTCCCTGCGGTGATCCACCGGCGGCCTCGGCCAGGAATTCGCCGACATCGGCCGGCGCGATCGGCTGGACGAGCAGTGGCGCGAGGTAGGCGGTGCCGTCACGTTCGGTCCAGCCGGCCACCGTCGCGGCGAAGTCGAAGAACTGGGTGGCGGGCACGATGGTCCACGGCACCGGTCCGGTGGACACCAGCCGCTCCTGCTCGCGCTTGCCGGAATAGTGTGCGGTTCCCGCGATGCGGTGTACCTCGACGATCGAGAGCAACACATGGTGTCGGACACCCGCCTGCCGCTCCGCTGTCAGCAGGTTCTCGGTGGTGGTGGCGAAGTACATCATCGTGGCCTCGCGGTCGGCGGGTGGCGCGCTGATCGCATCGACGACGACGTCGACGTCGCTGAGGAACTCGGCCAGTCCCTGACCGGTCAGCAGGTCGACGCCGTGCGACCGGCTGATGGGTACCGGGTCGTGGCCGTGGCGTTGCAGGGCCGTCATGGTGTGGGACCCGATGTTGCCGGATGCGCCGGCGACCGCCACCCGCATGGTGCGCTCCTGTCTCAGAACCGGTACGAGGCGCGGCGGACGTCCGAGCGGGCTCGATGCGATGACAACGCGGTGGTCTACGGCCTCGCCTGAGCTACAGCGTAGGGGCGGTCGAGGTGCCGCGCGGCGCGAATCAGGATGCCCGCGGTCGGGGCAGGACAGTGACCCAGGTCACAACGGATGAACTTTCACCCGCCGGTCACGTCCGGAGCACCCGGATACCTCTCGCGTTCATCCAGGGAGAATGATGCGTTCAGTTCGCAAGATATCGGCGCTGGCACTGCTGGTGCTCGGCGTCTCGGCGGTGGCTCCGGGGGGTGCGCCGGCATCGGCGCAGCCCACGGCCGCGCAGCCGGCGACCACACCCAAGGTCGCGGCCCAGCCCCGGACGGTCACTCTGCTCACCGGCGACACCGTCCATCTCGGCACCGTGAACGGCCAGACGACCGTCGACGTGGTGCCCGGCAAGGGACGGGAACGGATCCCGTTCCTCGCCCACAGCGCCGGCAAGGACGTGCGGGTCATCCCCGCGGACGCCGTCGGCCTGCTCAACCGGGGAAAGCTCGACGCGCGGCTCTTCGACATCTCGAAGCTGGTCGAGTTCGGCTACGACGACACCCGGGCCACCCTGCCGCTCATCGTCCAGCACGGCAGCGGCGCCGCCGCCGGCCTCGCCGGCGCCCGGACCACCCGGCAGCTCTCCGGGGCGAGCGCTGTCGCGGAGAACCGCGCGGATGCGGTGTCCTTCTGGAACAACGTCACGTCCGCCGGGAGTGGCACGGAGCGGCAGCTGCGGGCCGGGTTCGACAAGATCTGGCTCGACGGACTGCGCCACCCGACCCTCGACGTCAGCGTCCCGCTGACCGGCGCGCCGAAGGCGTGGCAGGCCGGCTGGACGGGCGCGGGGGTGAAGGTCGGTGTGATCGACACGGGGGTCGACCAGACCCACCCCGACCTGGCCGGCCGCGTCGCCGCCGCGGAGAACTTCAGCCCCGACCCGGACGCTCTCGACCGGGTCGGCCACGGCACCCACGTCGCCTCCACCATCGCCGGCACCGCGGCCGCGTCGCAGGGCCGCTACCAGGGCATGGCGCCCGGCGCGACCCTCTACAGCGCCAAGGTGTGCATGGCGGAGGGCTGCCCCGAGTCGGCGATCCTGGCCGGCATGACCTGGGTGGCGGAACAGGGCGTCAAGGTCGCCAACATGAGCCTCGGCGGCCAGGACGACCCGGAGATCGACCCGATCGAGGCGGCCCTGACCGACCTCACTTCCCGCTACGGCGTGCTCTTCGTCGTCGCCGCGGGCAACACCGGCATGGCGGGCGACTCCACGGTGAACTCGCCCGGCGGCGTGGCCGAGGCGCTGACCGTGGGCGCCGTGAGCAAGACGGGCGAGCTGGCCGAGTTCTCGAGCCGGGGTCCGCGCACCGGCGACGCCGGCATCAAGCCGGACATCACCGCACCCGGCGTCGGCATCGTCGCCGCCCGCAGCTCGACCTCCGACCTGTGGCCGAACGACGAGAACCCGCAGTACGCCAGCCTCTCCGGCACCTCGATGGCGACTCCGCACGTGGCCGGCGCGGCGGCGATCCTGGCCCAGCAGCACCCGGACTGGACGCCCGAGCGGATCAAGTCCACGCTGATGGCGGCCGCGCAGCCGAACGCCGGCATCGGTGTCTACGAGCAGGGCGCGGGCTTCCTCGACGTCGCCCGGGCGATCCAGCAGACCGTCACGGCGAGCCCGGTCAGCGCCGCCTTCGAGCGGACCACCGCTGCGCAGCAGCGCACGGTCACGTACACGAACAGCGGCTCTTCCGCCCTGACCCTGGCCGTCTCCCTCGACGCCAAGGACGCCGACGGCGCCCCGGCGCCGGCCGGCCTGTTCAGCCTCAGCGCCTCCTCGGTGACGGTCCCGGCCGGCGGCACGGCCACCGTGACCGTCACCGTGCAGGCCGGCGCCGACCTGCCCGACCGCTATTTCGGCGGTGAGGTGACCGCCACCAGCGGCGGTGTGCAGGTGCAGACCCCGGTCGCGCTCGACATCGCCCGCCACCAGCTGTCCCTCAAGCTGGTCGGGCCGGACGGCGGAGCGCCCACCCCCGAGCAGGGCTGGGTGACCGTCCTGACCGACCTGGACCGGCAGACCATGCTGGTGCTCGGCGACCCCGCGACCACCAGGTACCGGGTCCGCGCGGGCCGCTACCTGGTCCAGACCTATCTGGTGAGCGGCGACCCGTTCCTCCCGCACGTCACGACGCTGGTACGCCCGAGCCTCGACCTGACCACGGACCAGGCGCTCACCATGGACGCCCGCCTGGCGAAGCCGATCGCGGTGTCGGTGCCGAACTCGAAGGCCACCGCGGTCCACCAGGAGTTCGGCTGGACGATCCGGACCGAGCAGCCGCAGATCTGGGGCAGCAACGACCTGTACGGCGTGCTGATGAACATCCCCTTCGAATACCTGCGGACCGCGCAGATCGGGGCCGGCGAGACGCCCGGCTTTGTCTCCTACGTCAACGGCATGTGGGGCCAGGTGGCCCAGGACGGCAGCCTGCACAACAGCCCGTACGCCTACCGGGTCTACCTCTACGAGCCGCAGAAGATGATGACCGGGCTGACCCGCAAGCTGGGCGCGGGCGACTTCGCCACGGTCCGCTCCCAGATCAGCGCGGACGTGGCCGGCGTGCCGGTCGCCCGGACCGCGGTCGCGCACGCGCCCGGCAACTCGCCGATCTACCGCGACGAGCGCAGCGTCCCGCCGAGCTTCAGCTACGACGTGCCGAGCACCATCACCGAGTACTACAACCAGGACAAGCAGGCGGTGTGGCAGTCGACCTCGGCCCAGCTGAGGTACACGTACTACCAGTCGCCGTGGACCAGCTTCCAGCCCGGGCGCACGTACACGGTGAAGTGGGCCAACGCGGTGGCCGGGCCGGTCTTCCCGGAGCCCAACTTCGGCCAGCAGTTCGCCACCCGCTACTGGGGCGACCTGATCGGCGGGCCGGGGCCGCTGCACGGCGACGGCACCGGGCACATGGGCTTCCGGCATGTCCGCGGCGGTAGCGTCGAGGTGAACCTCTACCGCAACGGGGTCAAGGTCGGCGACGCGAACCAGGCGCCCTGGGTGTGGGAGGTGCCTGCGGAGCCGGGTGACTACCGGTTGGCTGCGACCTTCCGCAGCGACCCGGCGTTCACCCTGTCGACGGTGGTCGACGCGGAGTGGACCTTCAAGTCCGGGCACGTGGGCGACGGCGAACTGGTGAAGCTGCCGATGACGGCGATCCGGTACACCCCGGAGCTCAACATCAACAACCGGGCGCCGGCCAACCGGCTGTTCGCGATCCCGGTCTCGCTCGACCGTCAGGTCGGGGCGGCGCCGGGCCAGACCACCGCCTTGACCGTCGAGGCATCCTTCGACGACGGCAAGACCTGGCGGCAACTGACCGTGCAGCGGTCCGGCGAGCAGGCCGTCGCCTGGGTGCACAACCCGGCCGGCACCGGCTTCGTCTCGCTACGGGCCGCCGCGACGGACACCAGCGGTAACACGGTCAAGCAGACCGTCATCCGCGCCTACCGCTACTGAGAACGGCCCCCGGACGCGGCGCCCACCGGCGCCGCGTCCGGGTCACCGGTGCCAGAGCAGCCGGTCGCGGATCCGCCGGACCATCGGCGAGTCCGTCCCGTCGAGCTCGGCGAGGGCCTCGCTCCACGCCTGCCCGGCCAGGACCGGGTCGCCGTTGGCGGAGTGGAAGTCGCCGATGGAGACCAGCACCTCCGCGGTGTGGTGGGTGGCCCGGGCGTCGCGGAAGATGTCGATCGCCTGCTGCCAGGTGGCCATCGCGTGCGGCAGGTCGTCGATCATCGAGTACGTGTGCGCCAGCCAGGCCTGCGTGGTGCCCATCCCGTGCAGGTCGCCGAGGGCCTCGAACTGCCGCCGCGCCTCGACGAACATGCCCAGCGCCTCGGCGTGCCGGCCGAGCCAGCCCTGTGCCCGCGCGATGACCAGCAGGGCGTTGGTGGCGCCCCGCACGTTGCCCTCGGCGCGAAAGAGCGCCCGCGCGGCCTCGGCATGCCGGATCGCCTCGTGGTAGCGCCGCTGGTCCAGCCGGATCTCGGCGATGTTGTTCTCCGCGTGGCCCTGCTCGTTGCGCCGGCCGAGCCGCTCGAAGAGCGCCCGGGCGTGCTGCAGGTGCGACAGCCCGCGGTCCAGATCGGCCAGGAAGTAGCAGGCGCCGGCGAGGCTGCGGTGCAGCAGGGCCTGGGCGGCGGGGTCGTCCCCGGTCGCGGCGAGGCCGGTGCTCATCGTTGCCGCCCACTGCCGGAACTGCGCGGTGTCCTGGAAGAAGTTCTGCAGGGCCAACGCGATCTGCCAGGCCGTACGGGGCCGGCCGCGCTGTTTGGCCCGCGCGACGATGGCGGTCAGCACCCGCTGCTCGGCGGCGAACCAGGCCATCGCGTCGGCCCGGCCGGTGTGGCCGCGCCCGGTGACCCCGCGCTCGGACGGCTCCGGCTCCGGCAGCGGCACCTGCGGCTGCAGGGGCAGATGCGCCGCGTACGCACTGAGCTGGTAATAGTCGTAGACCCGCTCGATGGCAGCGTCCCGCTCGGCCGCGTCGTCGTGCACCTCCCCGAGCTCCACGGCATAGGCGCGCAGCAGATCGTGCATCCGCCACCGGCCGTTGCCGGGCTGGACCAGCAGCTGCGACCCGAGCTCGGCGAGCAGGCCGCGGGCGCAGCGCAGGGACAGGCCGCCCAGGGCGGCCGCCGCTTCCGCGCTCAGCTCCCCGCCCGGGTGCAGGGGCAGCAGCCGGAAGAGCCGGGCTGCCTCGGGAGTCAGGGCCCGGTAGGACCAGGAGAAGATCGCCTCCAGGTCGGCGTGGGTGTCCCCGAAGCCGGCCAGCCGGCCGTCGGCCTCGGCCAGCTCACCGGCGACCGCGGGCAGGCTCAGCCCCGGCCGGCCGACGCTGCGGGTGGCCACCAGCGCCAGGGCCAGCGGCAGCCGGCCGCACCGCACGATGATCTCGTCGACGGCGGCCGGGTCGGCGGCCGCCGCGTCGCCGAGCCGCCGGGTGAGCAGCTCGCGGGCCTCGGCGTGGGTGAGCAGGTCGAGGTGCAGCGGGTGGGCGCCCGCCTGGCCGGCCACGCCGGTGATCCGGCGGCGGCTGGTGGCGATGACGAGACTGCCCCCGGTGCCGGGCAGCAGGTGCCGGATCTGGTCCCAGTCACGGCAGTTGTCGAGCAGGATCAGCATCCGACGCTCGGCCAGGATGCTGCGGTAGAGGCCGGCCTGGGCGTGCAGCTCGGCCGGGATGGCGGCGGGTGCGACCCCGAGGGACCACAGGAAACCGCGCAGCGCCTCCGCCGGTGTCATCACCGAGTCGCCGGAGTCGAAACCGCGCAGGTCCGCGTGCAACTGCCCGTCGGGGTAGCGGGCGGCCAACCGGTGGGCCAGGTGCACCGCGAGGGTGGTCTTCCCGACGCCGGGCATTCCGTCGATGACCAGCGCGGTGGTCCGCCGGTCCCCGGCCAGCAGCTCCGCCGCGGCGGCCAGGACGTCGCGGCGGCCGGTGAAGTGGGGGTGGTCGGCCGGCAACTGCGCCGGCGGCTCGGCCCGGGTCGGTGGCGACGACTCCAGCTCGACGCGTCCGACGGCGCGCCGCGACCTGGAGCCGTCGGCCGGGGCGTCGTGGTCGAGCAGGGTGTCCCGGGCGGCGCGCAGGTCGCCGCCCGGCTGGATGCCGAGTTCGTCGGCGAGCCGGTGTTCGATGTCGGCATAAGCCGCGAGGGCCTCGGCCCGCCGGCCGTCCGCGGCGAGCGCGAGCAGCAGCCGCGCCTGCAGTGCCTCATCCAGCGGCTCGTATTCGGCGGCCAGCCGGATCGCGGGCAGCACCGCGTGGACGCACCCGGCCCGCAAGGCGGCGTCGGTCGCCGCCCGGACGGCCGCGAACCGTTCGCCGTCGACAGCGACGAACTCCGGATGGGCCCGGCCGCCGGTCTGCAGGCCCGCGGCGCACCGGTCGCGCCACAGCGCCAGCGCCTCCCGGTAGAGCTCGACGGCCGGCTCGCCGGAGCTGCCGGCGGCCTGGGCGACCAGGCGCCGGAAGTGCAGCAGGTCGAGCGACTCCCCGTCGATCCGCAGTCGGTATTCGGCGCCGTCGCGGGTCAGCACCGAGCCCGCTGCCCGCGTCGGCAGGCCCGGTTCGAACCGCCGCCGGAGCATCCCGACGTGCCGGTGCACCACGTTGACCGCGCTGGGTGGGGGGTCGGACGCCCAGAGCAGGTCGACGAGTTCGGCGACGCTGACCGCGCCGCCGGCCCGGGCGAGCAGCAACGCCAGGATCAGCCGCTGCTGCCGGGTGCCCAGGTCGATCTCGGACTGGCCGCGCCAGGCCCGCACGGGGCCGAGAAGGGCGAAGGAGAGCGGGGTGGTCATCTCGATGGGATCCATACAGGGCTGGTTGCCACGATCGCCATAGCATGGCAGGGCCCGCGCCGCCCGACGGACGCGCTGCGGCAATGTGAGCTTCGACTCAGCGGCCGGACCACCGGTCGACGGAGTCGTCCCTGCTCAGGCCGCCTGGATCCCGGTGCGCAGGGCGCGCAGCGCATAGTGGGTCCGGGACTTCACCGTGCCGATCGGCACGCCCAGCCGGCCCGCGACCTCTGCCGGTGACCGCCCGACCAGGTAGACCTCGGAGAGCAGACTGCGCTGCGCCGGGCTCAGCCGGCTGAGCGCGTGCCGGATGGCGTGCGACGCCAGCGCGCTGCCGGTGGTGTCGTCACCGGCGGGGATCCAGGTCATGTCGACGAGATGGACCTCGGCCGGGCGGCCCCGCCGCAGCCGGACGCCGTCGATGACGAGCCGCCGGGCGACGGTGCAGAGCCACCGGCGGGCGGCATCGGGCTCGGCCGGCACCGAGTCGAGGTGCCGCCAGGTCCGCAGCATCGTCTCCTGGAGCAGGTCCTCGGCGGTCTGCCGCTGGCCGTGGGTCAGCACGAGCAGGAGACGCAGCACGGCACGGGCGTGGTCCGCATGCAGCGCGGTCATCCGCTCAGCCCGGCCGACCGGTGATTCGTCGAGTGCCCCGAGCACCATATTTCCCCCACAGGCAGGAGCAACGGTGAATGAGGCACGAGCCTAGGGACGACCGATGCGAATAAACTGACGCGCAAGTGCGGATCGAGTGCCGTCGCCGATCGCAATCGGTCACCGACGCGACGTGACCGCCGCGAGCAGGCCGGCCAGCCGCCGACCGGTCCGGGTCTGCGCGTACGGGATCAGGGCCAGCGCCTCCTGCCACGCCCGCACCGCGGCGTCCTGGTCGCCGGCGGCGGCGAGGGCGTCGCCGAGCAGCGCCAGGACCTCCGCGGCCGGCGCCGACGCCGACGCCTCCTGGTAAGCGACGGCCGCCTCGCGCCAGCAGTCGACCGCCTTGCCGGGCTCCCGGCGGGCGGAATGCACCTGGCCGAGCACCTCCCACGCCTCGGCGATGCCGAGCTTGTACTGCGCTCCACGCGACAGCGTCATCGCCTGCTCGGCGCAGCGCACGGCCTCTTCCGCCCGGCCCAGTTCGGCGTAGCTCGCGGCCATGATCACCAGGACGTCCGCGAGCAGCTTGTCGTCTCCGGCCGCCCATGGCCCCAGCGCCGCGGAAAGCGCCCGCACAACCTCCTCGTGTCGCCCCTGGGCGCTCAGAATCATCGCCCGGTTGATCCCGGCCCGGGTCATCTCGTCGTACAGGCCGAGCCGGGCGAGCAGCTCAACCGCCTGGTCGAGATGCCCGACCGCGCTCTCGTGCTCGTTCCGGAAGTAGGCCGCGCCGGCCAGGCTGCGGTGCATCCGGGCCTGCCCGACCAGGTCGCCGCCCGCCCGGGCGGCCTCGAGGGCCACCTCGCCGGTCGTCGTCCAGTCGGCCCACCGGCCGCTGCGTTCGAAGAAGTGCTGCATGCCCAGGGCAAGCTGCCAGGCCTCGGTGTGCCGGCCCTGCCGGGCGGCCCGGCCGACCAGCGCGATCAGGACCTGCCGCTCGGCGGTGAACCAGCGCATGGCGTCGCCGTGGCCGGCGAAGCGCAGCGGGGTCTCGCCCGGCCCCGGCTCGATCATCGGGTGGTACTCGGAGGCCAGCAGCCGTCGGTGCGCCTGATAGCCGGTGGCCCGGTAGAACTGCAGGCAGCGCAGCTCCGCGGCGGCACGCTCGGCCGGGCTGTCGTTCTCCTCGCCAAGCTCCGTGGCATAGGCCAGCAGGAGGTCGTGGGTGCGGTAGCGGCCCGGCAGGTCCTCGCCGATCAGGTGCGCGCGGCTCAGCTCACCGAGCAGTGCCCGCGCGCTCCGCAGCGGGACGCCGGCCAGGCCCGCCGCCCCGGCGATCGAGATATCGGGGCCGGAATGAATCGGCAACAGCCGGAAGAGCCGGGCGGCCGGGGCGGAGAGCGCCTGGTAGGACCAGGAGAAGATGGCCCGGAGGCCGGTCTGCGGGTCCTCGCCGTCAAAGCCGTCCAGGCTCCCAGGCGCCTTGGCCAGTTCGGCGGCGATCTGCGCCGTTGGCGTCCGCGGCAGGCTCGCCGCGCGGGCGGCCACCACGGCCAGCGCAAGCGGCAGTCGCCCGCAGCTGGCGATGATGGCGTCGATCGCGGCCGGGTCCGCCGCGACGCGGCCGGCGCCGAGCGGCCCCAGGAGCGCCGCGCGGGCCTCGTCGACGCTCGGCAGGCCGACCGGCAGCGGGTGGGCGCCGGCCGTGGTCAGCAGGGTGCTGAGCCGACTGCGGCTGGTGACGATCACCAGACAGCCGGGGCTGCCCGGCAGCAGGTGCCGGATCTGCTCGGCGTCCCGGCAGTTGTCGAGCAGGATCAGCAGGCGCCGGCCGGCGAGCCTGCTGCGGTACATGCCCGCCTGGGCGTGCAGCTCGGCGGGAATGCCCTCCTGGGGCACCCCGAGCGAGCCGAGGAAGCCGCGCAGCGCCTCGGCCGGGCTCATCGCGGGCTCCCGCCCGTCGTATCCGCGCAGGTCGACATAGAGCTGCCCGTCCGGGTAGCCGCCGGCGAACTCGTGGGCGAGGTGGACGGCGAGGGCGGTCTTGCCGATCCCGGGCATGCCGTCGATCGCGAGCACCGCCGGCCCGCCCGGGCGCGCGACCGCCGCGCGGGCCTCGGCGACGAGGTCGTCCCGACCGCTGAAGAAGGGCAGGTCCGGCGGCAGCTGCGCGGGCCGGGGAAGTGACGACGGCGATTCGGTACGCGCCGGCTGGGTGCGCTGGTGCAGCAGCCGGTCGTACGCCTCCCGCAGCTCCTCGCCCGGATCGATGCCCAGCTCGTCGGCGAGCCGGCGGCGCACCACCCGGTACATCTCGACGGCTTCCGCCTGGCGGCCGTCGGCGGCGAGCGCCAGCAGCAACCGGCTCTGCAGCGACTCGTCGAGCGGGTGCTGCTCGGCGGCC
The DNA here is from genome assembly GCF_900091515.1 of Micromonospora purpureochromogenes. NCBI lineage: Bacteria > Bacillati > Actinomycetota > Actinomycetes > Micromonosporales > Micromonosporaceae > Micromonospora > Micromonospora purpureochromogenes. The sequence goes on from NZ_LT607410.1 coordinate 5,169,649, forward strand.
TGCCGCAACGGCGCCAGCACCGCGCTCATCCGGCCGCAGCGCTCAGCGGCGTCGGCGGCGTCGCGCACGGCCTGGGCGCGTTCGGCCTCCACGGCGAGGAACGCGGGATGCAGGCGGGAGGCCGGTTCCAGGCCCGCGGCGCACCGGCCGCGCCAGAGCCGCAGCCCGTCGAGGGAATGTCGCAGCGCCGACTCCGGGTCGCCGTCCTGCAGGCTGCGGCCCGCCAGCCGGCTCAGTGACCGGAACTTCAGCAGGTCGAGGGAGTCCTCGTCGGCGCGCAACCGATAGCTCGAGAGCTCCCGGAGGATATGCCGGCCCGCCGACCGGGTGGGCAGGTCGGGCTCGAGCAGCCGCCGGAGCACCCCGACGTGCCGGTGCACGACGTTGGCGGCGCTGGCCGGGGCCTCCTCGTCCCAGAGCAGGTCGACCAGCTCGGCCAGGGAGACCGGTGAGCCGGCCCGGGCCAGCAGCAACGCGAGCACCAGGCGCTGCTGGCGGGCCCCCAGGTGCAGCTCGGCGCCGGCGCGGACGACCCTGAGCGAGCCGAGCACCGAGAAACCGATCGTCTCGCCCGCCTCCGCCCGCACACCGGCAACGGTAACCGGCGATCCGCCACCCGGACCTTTCGACCACCGGGTCTCCGGGACGACGACGGGAGCGGCGGGGCCGACCACTCCTCGTCGACCCGCAGCAACCGTTCCCGCCGTCGGCCACGCCCCGGTCGCCCGTGACGCCTCCATGCAGCAGCCGAATCAGTCCGTTCAGCTCTGGTGGAGCGACCTCTGACCTGGTCCGCTGAGGGACAGGACCACTCGGTTGGTCATCTGGACCGGAATCGAGACCGGCATGGACAACAGGTATTTCCCTCGAAGTGTGCGCCACCTGAGCTGCGCCCTCCTGGTCGGCGCCGTCACCCTGCTGGCGTTCGCTCCAGCGGCGCCGGCCGCCGACCGCACCACCGCCGCCCCCGCCACCGCCGCCCGCAGGACGGCGGCCGCGGTGACGGCCCCGTCGCCCGGCACGTTCACCGGACTGGGCTTCGACGCCTGCACCGCTCCGTCGGCCGAGACCATGCAGGCATGGCTGGCGGCCTCGCCCTACCGGGCGATCGTCATCTACTTCGGTGGTGTCAACCGCGCGTGCACCCAGCCCAACCTGACCGCCTCGTGGGTCGCCGCCCAGCAGGCGGCGGGCTGGCATCTCGTACCGGTCTATCTCGGGTTGCAGGCACCATGCACGACGTCCACCAAGCGCTATCTGATCGACGCGGCGAACGCGGCGGCGCAGGGACGCATACAGGCGGAAGACGCGGTCGCACAGGCGAAGGCGCTGGGCCTGGCGCCGGAGAGCGTACTCATCTTCGACATGGAGGCGTACCGGACCGACGATCCGGCCTGCCGCTCCGCGGTGCTCGCGTTCATGAGCGCCTGGACGGCGCGGCTGCACGACCTCGGCTACCTCTCCGGCTTCTACAGCAGCATGGCCTCCGGCGTCGCCGACCAGGTGGCGGCCTACAACACCACCGGCTACGTCCGCCCCGACTACCTGGACTTCGCCCGCTGGGACGGGGTCGCCACCGTGTCCGACCCGGCCATCCCCAGCTCGTACTGGTCCCCCCAGCGGCGGATGAAGCAGTACCGAGGCGACCACAACGAGACGTGGGGCGGGGTGTCCATCAACATCGACAACGATTACCTCGACGTCGCTCCCATCCCGGCGACCTCCTTCGGGGACTTCAACGGCAACGGCTGGTCCGACCTGCTGAGCCGCCAGCCCGCCACGGGGAACCTGTATCTCTACCCCGGCAACGGGACGTCCCTCGGCATTCGCACGACCATCGGCACGGGATGGAACGGCATGGATGTCATCATCCGGACGGACTTCACCGGGGACGGTCACGGAGACCTCATCGCCCGCGACAAGGCGACCGGCTACCTCTGGCTGTATCCGCACACGCCATCGGGGTGGGGCAGTCGGATCCGCCTCGGTACCGGCTGGAACTCGATGCGCGAGATCACCCCCGTCGACGACGTCAACCGGGACGGCTACCGGGACGTGCTCGCCGTGCAGGCCTCCACTGGATACCTCTACCTGTATCCGGGCCGCGGCACGTCGTTCGGTCCACGGTCGTCTCTCGGAACCGGCTGGAACACCATGGACGAACTCGCCGGAGTCGGCGACTTCAACCGCGACGGCCATCAAGACCTCATCGCCCGGCAGAAGTCCACCGGCAACCTCTTCCTCTACCCGGGCCGGACCGGGGGGCTCGGCACGAAGTTGCAGGTCGGCACCGCATGGAACGGCATGCGTGACCTCGTCGGCGTCGGTGACTTCAACCGCGACGGCTACCCGGATCTGCTCGCCATCGAGAAGTCCACGAGCTACCTGTACTTCTATCGCGGTCGGGGCACGAGCTTCGCCGCCAGAATCCGGCTCGGTGTGGGCTGGGGCGGGATGCAACCTCTGCTGTGAAGTACGGCCGTTCACGAGCGGCGGCGGCGGACGCCGGTTTGAAACTGCCTCACCTACAGCTCCAGGGCCAGGCGTTTTAAACCTCGGTGTCCTGTTCTGTCACTCAGTGCCCTGGTGCTTCACACCTCGATGTCCTGTTTCGCCGGTCGAGGTTTTGACGTCCTGTTTGGTATGTCTATGGCCTGAAATTCGAATATGCAGATAGCGGTACATCTGCGGACTGCTTGATCGGGCAATCAGGACTTATGCCTCATCACTGGACCCATAGCCTCGACCGGTGCCCTTTCGCCTCTCCTTCGATGGACTCCCCCGTGGACCGCAGTTCGCTTCGTCAACCCTCCAGTCCGGACCCGTTCGACCGGTGTTCGTCGACATCACCGGGACCCGCCGCCGACGGATCGGACGCGCGGGAGTGATGGTCGCCCTCGCATCGCTGACGTACCTGCCGATGGCCGGGAGCGGCCTGCTGCCCGGTCCGCCGGCGCCGGCGCAACCCGGGCCGCTCACCGTCGGCGGCGTTGCGGTCGATCGCAGCGGACGCCCGCCGGCCAGCAGGCCATCGCCACTCGACGCCGCGTACCCACAGCGGGCCGAGGGGCCGTCGGACACGGTGGACCGGCCAGCGCGGCGAGCCCGTCAGGAGCGGGAGCCCAACAAGCCGGACCGGCCAGCCCAGCCGCCCGACCCCGCACCCGACCGGCCTGAGCCCAACGCACCTTCGACCTCCGGAAGCAGCGAACCGCCACCGGTCACGGCCTCGCCGGCCCTGCCCGTTCCCGGCCGGGAGGCGACGCCGTCAACCCCCGAAAGCCGCGAACCGGTACCGGACACGGCCTCGCCGGCCCTGCCCGTACCCGGCACGGAGGCGGGCCGATGACCCTGCTGAGCCGCCTTCGCGCCAGTGGCCCGCCCGGGCGGCGCAGGTCCGGCCGCCCCGGTCGGTGGACCGGCCGGTTCGTCTGGGCGTCCCTGTTGACGGTGGTCGTGTGCGTGCTCCTGGTCGAGGCGTACGCGAACGCGGGATTCAGACCCGACCACGTGGGCGAGTCCGAGGACCAGTTCACCGTTCCGACCGACATCCTGAGCGGCGGCCCGGTCCTGGACGCCCGGGGCGAGCAACCCCGGTCCTACCGGATGCCCGCGAAGACCATCGCGCTCACCTTCGACGACGGGCCCGATCCCACCTGGACCCCCAAGGTGCTCGACGTCCTGCGACGGCACCGGGCCAGGGCCACGTTCTTCGTGATCGGTTCGCAGTCGGCCAGGCACCGGGACCTGGCCCGGCGGACCGTCGCGGAGGGGCACGAGCTCGGTGTGCACACCTTCACCCACCCGGACGTGAGCGCGCTGCCGAGCTGGCGGCAGCGGATGGAGTACGCACAGACCCAGATGGCGATCGTGGACGCAGCCGGCGTACGCACCAACCTCCTGCGGTTTCCCTACTCGTCGGTGCCCAGCGCCGTCGACGACTCGAACTGGCCGATCATCCGGGCGGCCGCCCGACTCGGCTACCTGACCGTGGTCAACGACATCGACGGCAGGGACTGGGCCCGCCCCGGCGTGGACGCGATCGTGCGGAACATGACGCCGGCGGCGGGAGCGGGTGCCGTGGTCCTGCTGCACGACGCCGGCGGCGACCGGTCGCAGACCATCGCCGCACTGGACAGGTTCATTCCCCTGATGCAGGCACAGGGCTACACCTTCACCACGGTGAGCGACGGGATGAACCAGGCGCGGCCGGGGGCGGACGCCTTCGTCGGCAATGTCCCGGCGTCGACCGCGGACCGCTGGCAGGCGGCACCGCTCCGCTGGGCGATCGTGCTGGCCGATTCGATCCTGCGAGGTCTGGCCGTCCTCTTCGTGGTGGTCGGGGCGCTCATGCTGGCCCGGACGCTGCTGTTGGTCCTGCTCGCCCGCAAACTCGCGCGGCGACGGCGGGTGCACCGCTGGCCGTGGGGGGTCACCACCGCACCGGTGTCGGTGATCGTGCCCGCCTACAACGAACGGGCCGGCATCGTTGCCACGGTTCGTTCGCTGGCCGCCAACGACCACCCGGGCATCGAGGTGATCGTGGTCGACGACGGCTCGACCGACGGCACGGCCGACCTCGTCGACGCGCTCGGCCTCGACACCGTGCGGGTCATCCGCAAGCCCAACGGAGGCAAGGCGAGCGCCCTCAACACCGGCCTCCTGTACGCCTCGCACGACATCATCGTGACCGCCGACGCCGACACCGTCTTCGAGCCGGACGCGATCCGCAGGCTCGTCGAACCGTTCACCGATCCGGGGATCGGCGCGGTGGCCGGCAACGTCAAGGTCACCAATCGGCACGGGCTGCTCGGCAAGTGGCAGCACATCGAGTACGTCATCGGCTTCAGCCTGGACCGCCGGTTCTACGAGACGCTCGGCTGCATACCGACGGTGCCGGGGGCGATCGCCGCCTTCCGCCGACGCGCCCTGACGGGTATCGGTGGGATGAGCGGCGACACGCTGGCCGAGGACACCGACGTCACCATGGCGGTCCTCCGTGCCGGCTGGCGGGTGGTGTACCAGGGCCGCGCCCGCGCCTGGACGGAGGTGCCCGCGTCGCTGGGCGACCTGTGGCGACAGCGCTGCCGGTGGAGCTACGGCACCCTGCAGGCGATGTGGAAGCACCGGAGGGCGGTGTTCGACCGCGGTGCCTCGGGCCGCTTCGGCCGCTTCGGCCTGCCCATGCTCGCCCTCTTCGGCGTGGTACTGCCCCTGCTCGGTCCGGTGCTCGACCTGCTCGCCCTGTACGGGCTCTTCTTCATGGACACGAAGAAGACGGCCGTGGCGTGGGTCGCGATGCTGGTCGTGCAGGCCCTGACCGCGGCGGTGGCCTTCCGGCTCGACGGGGAACCGCTGCGTCCGCTCCTCACCCTGCCGATTCAGCAGTTCGCCTACCGCCAGCTGATGTACCTGGTACTGGCCCGGTCCGTGGTGACGGCGGTGACCGGCTCCCGCCTGGGTTGGCGCAAGGTCAAGCGCGCCGGCGACATCGTGGACCACCATGCCGCGCCACCGGCGTCGACGGACGGTGGCACGGGAGGACTCCCGGTCCGGGACCGCTGGTTCGACACGCTACGGGCGGTGGCGCTGGGCCGCGTCATCGTGTACCACATGTTCGGCGCCGTCTGGCTGAGCTTCGTCTTCCCCGCCATGGGGGTGATGTTCGCGCTGGGCGGTTCGCTGATGGCCGCCTCGCTGGACCGGGCGCCGAACCGGGCGGTCATCAGCCGCCTGCGCCGCCTGCTGCCGGCCCTGTGGGCGATGGGGCTCGTGCTGGTGCCCGTGATGGTCTGGCACGGCTGGTCCGACCGGCCGGCCTGGCCGGCGCTGTTGAGCTGGCTGGTTCCGCTGGTGCAGCCGCCGGGCAACGAGTGGGCGGCGGACGTGACGGGGGTGCTGTGGTACCTCGTGGCGTACCTGTGGCTGGTGCTGCTCTCCCCCGTGCTGCTCGCGGTGTACCGGCGGTTGCCGGTCGGGTCCGTGCTCGTCCCGCTGGCCGGCGTGGTGGTGCTGCAGACGGCTGGCCCGTCACTCGACGGGCCGGTGGGGTCGGTGCTCACCGACCTGGCCACGTTCGGCGCCTGCTGGTTGGTGGGTTTCGCGCACCGCGACGGCCGGCTGCGGCGGCTTCCGCTGTCAGCGCTGCTGGCCGCCGCAGCCGGGTGCCTGGGGTTCGCGCTCGGCTGGCTCGCCACCCACCCCGGCCAGGGCCTGGACCTCAACGACATCCCCGTCGCCCAGGCGTTCTGGTCGTTGGCCTTCGTGCTGGTCCTGCTCCGGGTCACGCCCCCGATGGGCTGGCTGACCCGGGTCCGGCCGCTCGAGGTGTTGGTGACGGCGTTGAACGGTCGGGCCCTGACCATCTACCTCTGGCACAACGCCGCCATCGCGGTCTGCTTCGCCATCGGCGACGGCCTGGGCCTCTTGCGGCGGGGCCAGGTGGGCTACCTGGCGGTGGCCCTGGTGATCCTCGCCGGGGTGGTGCTGGCTCTGGGCTGGATCGAGGACGTCAGCGCCCGGCGTCGGCCCCGTCTGCTGCCCTGGGCACGTCCCACGAGGGCGCCCGGACCCTCTCAATCGGTCGGAGAGCACCCGGGCGACGTCGCCGTGGCGGACGCTCGGCAGCAGGAGGCGGCCGCCATGCGATGACGACGCGACACGCAAGCCGCAGTCAGGCGAAAACGTAACATTTAGTTAATTTTGTCGTATCATTGACTCACGTTGGCGAGCCTCCCCCACCACAGGTCCGGGGGTGCCGACACCGGGGGCGACGCGTCCGCAACGACGGCGGACGGTCGCCCGGCGGGCAGGACGCCGCCGCGGGCCGACCGGACACGGACACGATCCATCCGGTGCCCGCGAGCGGGAAGACGGTGACTTGGGTGGTCACCACGGCCGGCACGGGCCTTCGCCTCCTACGAGGCCCGTGCCGGCCATCTCCAGAGGGCGTCCCCCAACCCGGGGGCGTCGGCGAAAGGCTCGCCCCGCGCCGAGGGCTAAGAGGAGACAAATGTCGTATCCGCCGAGCACGCCGACCGAGCGGGCACTGTGGAACGCCGTGGTGGACGGGGTCCGCGCGGCCGGCGCATCGGACCGGGCGGGTTTCGAGGCGGCGGTCAGCCGCCTGCGACGCCTGCCCCGGCCGTGGGTGGATCAGGTCCTCGACCACACCGCCGAGCTGCTGGCCGAGGAACTCGGCCCGCCCGGGTCTGTCCACTGGCCGCCCCCGGTGCCGTCCGGTGCCGGACTCGCGCCGTGGGCGCGAGCGGACCCGACTCTGCTCACCTTCCTCTCCCGGCGGCACCGTGCACGACCGGCGGCGACGCCCGGTGATCCGGAGGAGACGCCGCGTCGGCTGCTGTTGATCACCCACCTGGCCCTCGTGGCGCAGGTCGGCGTCGGCGCCTTTCTCGATGTGGCCCTGGTCGGCGCCGCCCGGTCGTCCCGGCCGGCGTCCCGACTGGTCCCGCACTGCCGGCTCGGACGCTGACCGAAGACCGGTCCCACCTCCGGCCCTGTCCCTCAGGTGCTTTCCACGATGCGGTTCTCCCACGCCCAGGCGGCGATCTCGACCCGGTTGCGGGCGTCCAGCTTGGTGTGGATCCCGGAGACGTGACTCTTGACCGTGCTCAGCGAAATGAACAGCTCGGCGGCGATCTCGCTGCACGTGGCGATCACCTACCAGCCGTACCACCGCTACTGGCCGTTCCAGGTGCTGGAGTCGGGGCTCTACCTCCTCCTCGCCGGGCTGCTGACGCTCTTCGGCCGCTGGCGGATCCAGCGCCGGATCACCTGAGCGGCGATGCCCCGCCGGACACCTGCTATTACATCAAGCCCATTTGATGTATTCTGCTGATCGTGGCGCTGTTGAGTCAAGCTCCCCCGGCGTTCGTGCGCCTGGCCGCCCATCCGCTGCGGTGGCGGCTGCTGACCCAGCTCGCCGAGAGCGACTATCGGGTCCGGGAACTCGTGAAGCTGGTGGGTGAGCCGCAGAACCTGGTCTCCTACCATCTGCGGCTGCTGCGTGACGGCGGCCTGGTCACGGCCACGCGCAGCAGCTTCGACGGCCGCGACAGCTACTACCACCTGGATCTGGATCGCTGCACGAAGGCGCTGGCCGACACCGGCGCCGCGCTGCACCCGGCGCTGCGCCGGGAGCCCGCACCGCACACACCGGTGGACCTGCGGCGCTCGCCCCGCGTCGGCGTGCTGTTCGTCTGCACCGGCAACAGCGCCCGCTCACCGGTCGCCGAGGCCCTGCTACGCCACCGCACCGGCGGCCAGGTCGAGGTGGCCAGCGCCGGCAGCCGGCCCAAGCCTCGCCATCATCCCAACGCCGTACGGGTGCTACAGGACGAGTACGGCATCGACATCACCGGCCGGCGCCCCCGGCACCTGGACACAGTGGCCGACCGTCGGTTCGACTACGTGATCAGCCTGTGTGACAAGGCCCGCGAGGCCTGCCCCGACTTTCCGGACCATCCTCGGCGGGTGCACTGGAGCATCCCAGACCCCGCCACAGCCGGCACCACCGACCAGACCAGCTACCCCGCCTTCCAGCACACCGCGACAGACATCGACACCCGCATCACGCACCTGCTGCCCGTGCTCGCCGCCACCCGGCTCTGAAGGAGATTCAGTCATGACAGCAACCGACCAGTACGCCAACGTCCGTTACCTCGTTGATGACGTCCAGGCCGCCGTCGACTTCTACACCGCCCATCTCGGCTTCACCCTGAACACCAGCGCCGCGCCCGCGTTCGCTGACGTGCTGCGCGGCCCGCTGCGGCTGCTGCTGTCCGGGCCAGCCAGTTCCGGCGCCCGCGCCACCCCCGACGACGCCACCAGCCCGGGCCGCAACCGCATCCACCTGGTTGTCGACGACCTGGACGCTGAGATCGCCCGGCTCCGTGGCGCGGGGCTGTCGTTCCGCAGCGAGCCGGTCTCCGGGCCCGGCGGGCGGCAGATCCTGCTCGCCGACCCCGCCGGCAACCTGATCGAGCTGTTCCAACCCGCCCACCAGCCCCCCGCCACGCCAACCACCTGACCGCAGCCCGGGGAAAGATCCGCCGGCGTTCGTGCCGGCGGTGCGGAGGCTTGGTCAGCCGGTGCGGCGGGAGCGGGCCAGACCCAGCCCGCCGAGGGCCATGGCGATCAGTCCCACCACCACGGCCACGAAGCCGCCGACTATTCCGCCGCCGGTACCGGGGCCACCATCGGCGGCGGCCACCACCAGGCTGCCGATGACCGCGCCGGCCAGCCCCGCCGCCAGGGCCACGACGGCCCCTCTTCTCCCGGTGCCGATACGACCGGCGGAGCGGGCCAGAGCCAGCCCACCGATGACCACGCCGACCAGCCCCAGCAGCGCGGCCACCAGGGACCAGAGACGCCCGGCGGTCAAGGTGTAGGAACTGGCGGCGACCGGCTGGACCAGGACGTGCGCGGCCGACGGTGTGGCAAGCCCGAAATCTCCGAGCATGGCGGTGGCGAGCAGATGACGGACGGACATGAGGTGCTCCTTCTCCTCTGGCGACTGGACGTCGCCTGATCCTGTCCGCTGGACCCACCGCTGGTCGTCCTGCGGGCGCAGGCAATTCGCGCTGCTGCCGACGCCGTAGCCGGCTGCCGCGGCTGCCGCAGGCGCCGGGTAGGTACTGTGGGCGCGGTATACGGCCACTCGTCCGCGCGCGGGATTCGCTCGCAGCGGCGTCCGGCTAGGGTGCGCGCATGGACAGAGGACGGTTCGGCGTCCCGGTCGGGGTCAAAGACTGGGCGATTGCGGTCGGCGTGGCGGCGGCGCTGCTGATCGCCGGGCTGTCCGGGCAGCACTCCGCCACGAACGTCGACCTGCTCGGCTACGCGCTGTTGGCGGCGAGTGGTCTGGCGCTGGCCGCGCGTCGCCGGGCTCCGGTTCCCGTGCTGGCCGTGACCGGGTTGTGCGCGGCGGGTTACCAGGCGACCGGTTTCGACGTGCCTGCCGTCGCGTATCTGTTCGCGGTGTACGCGGCCGTGCGGGCGGGACACCGCGTCATCACGGTGGCGGCGAGCGTGACCCTGCTGGCCGCTCTCCCCCTGGCGGCCCTGGCTTCGGGCCTGCACGACACGGGCGAGGCGTTCGCGCAGGCCCGAGGCGCCCTCGAAATCGCCTGGCTGATCGCTGCCGGCGCTGCCGGGGAGGCGCTGCGGCAGGCTGAGCGGCGGGCGGACGAAGCCGAGCGCACCCGGGAGGAGACCGCACGGCGTCGCGCCGACGAGGAGCGGCTGCACATCGCGCGGGAGCTGCACGATTCGCTCACCCACCAGATCTCGGTCATCAAGGTGCAGGCCGAGGTCGCCGTCCACGTGGCCCGCAAGCGGGGTGAACCCGTGCCGGAGGCCCTGCTGGCGATCCGGGAGGCGGGCCGTGAGGCGGCCCGGGAGCTGCGGGCGACCCTGGAGGCGCTGCGCGACGACGACACCACCCCGCCGCACGGCCTCGACCACATCCCGGAGCTGGTGCAGCGGGCTGGCAGGACCGGCCTGGAGGCGACGCTGACGATCGAGGGACAGCGGCAGGACGTGCCGGCCGCGGTGGGCCGGACCGCCTACCGGATCGTTCAGGAGTCGCTGACCAACATCGCCCGGCACGCCGCCGCGGCCAACGCGTCGGTCCGGATCGACTGCCGTCCCGACGTCCTCGCCATCCAGGTCGACGACGACGGCAAGGCCACGCCGGACGCCGCGCCGACGCCCGGCGTCGGGCTGCTTGGGATGCGCGAACGAGTCACCGCCCTCGGCGGCCGCCTGCGCGCGGAGCCGCGCAGCGAGGGCGGCTTCACCGTCCAGGCCGAACTCCCCGTGGACCAGACGTCATGATCCGTGTCCTGCTGGTCGACGACCAGCCGCTGATTCGCAGCGGATTCCGCGCGCTGCTCGACCTCGAGGACGACATCGAGGTGGTGGCCGAGGCCGCCGACGGGAGCGAGGGCCTGGCGCTGGCCAGGGAACACCTGCCCGACATCGCGCTCATCGACATTCAGATGCCGGTCATCGACGGCATCGAGGCGACCCGGCGCATCGCCGCGGACCCGGCCCTGGCCCGGGTGCACGTCGTCATCCTGACCAACTACGGCTTGGACGAACACGTCTTCAACGCGCTGCGCGCCGGCGCGGCCGGATTCCTCGTCAAGGACATCCAACCGGAAGACTTCCTCCATTCCGTACGCGTCGCCGCGCGCGGCGACGCCCTGCTCGCACCGTCGATCACCCGCCGGCTGATCAACCGGTACGTCAACCAGCCGCTCCACACCGCCGCCGGCACCGGGCTGAGCGAGCTGACCAGCCGCGAACGCGAGGCCGTCGCTCTGGTCGCCCAGGGCCTGTCCAACGACCAGATCGCCGATCGCATGGTGATCAGCCCGCTGACGGCGAAAACCCACATCAACCGAGCCATGACCAAGCTCCACGCCCGCGACCGCGCCCAACTCGTGGTCCTCGCCTACGAGTCCGGCCTGGCGACCCCGCGCAACTCCTGACATCCACGGTGCGGGTGCAGGTGCAACCCCGGGTGACGCCCGGAGACCTCAGTCCCCGGTGGAACCGGCAGCCTCGACGATCGAGACGGGAGTGCCAAGTTCGACGGTACGGGAGACGGTGCACAGTCGTTCGTGCGACTGCTGCAGCGACCGAGGCAGCGCCTCGCGCGCCCTGTCGCCGTCCGCGCCCACCGGGAACGTCACGGCGAACTCGACCCTGAGGTTCTGCATCCGGTTTCCGCCGGCCTCGTCCCGGATCTTGTCGCCAGTGACGTCGACGGAGAACTGGGTCGGCTCGGCGCGGCGGCTGGTGATGTGGTCCACGTCTATCGCGGTGCAGCCTCCGATGGCAGCCAGAAGCAGTTCCACCGGCGTAAAGCTGGCGTCCTCGCCCGCGCCCATCGACATCGATCCGCCGCGGACGTTCCGCACGACGTACTGCCCCACGCTGGTGCGCTCGATCTCGACCGAGCGGAAGGTGTCCTCACTCATGACAGGGAAACTACCCAGGCCTTCTGCTCCGGAGCCACCGGGACTGGCCAACCGATCGGCGCAGCACCGTAGGCAACGGCGGTCGCGGTAGGTTGCACAGTCATGGCCACGACCGCCGACGTCCGGCACGAACTCGCCAGCCTCGCCGACCCGCGGCGGGCGGAGGCATTGAGCCGGTTTCTGCAGATGGCTGCGGGCGGGTACGGCGAGGGCGACACGGCCATTGGTGTCCCGGTACCGGAACAGCGCAGGGTGGCCGCCCGGTACTGGCGCGACCTCTCCCTGGCCGAAACGGCGAAGCTGCTGACCAGCAGCGTGCACGAGGAGCGGCTGACGTCGCTGTTCATCCTGGTGCGAAAGTTCACCAAGGGAGACCAGGAGGAACGGGGCCGGATCTTCGGCATCGTCCTGGCCAACACCGGCCACATCAACAACTGGGACCTGGTGGACTCATCAGCGCCGTACATCGTCGGCCCCTGGCTGATCGGCAAGGACCGGAGCGCACTGGATCGGTTGGCCGGGTCAAGCCTGGTGTGGGACCGGCGCATCGCCATCATGGCAACTTTCGCCTTCATCAAAGCCGGTGACTTCCATTGGACCTTCCGCCTCAGCGAACGGCTCCTGCGCGACCCGCACGACCTCGTTCAGAAGGCGGTGGGCTGGATGCTGCGCGAGGTAGGCAACCGTGACAGAGCGGCGGAGGAGGAGTTTCTGGCCCGACGTTACCGGGTCATGCCGCGGGTCATGCTGCGGTACGCGATCGAAAAGTTTGAACCGCAGCGACGCCGGGAGTACCTGTCCGGCGTGGTCTAGAGAATCGATGCCCGCCGGGTGGTGGGCTCGTTGGTACGACTCGCCTTTCGGGCGCGCGACTGGTCGGCCATAAGTGCGACGCAACAGCCCTCCATCCCGTTCTGCCCGAATGCGCCACGGTGCTTCCGCTTGCGGCGACGCTCGACCCTGCAGTCACCCGCGTCCCGGGGGATCCCAATGGAGTCCAACCAGACCATTCCGTCCCGGTTCGTCCCGAACGCTGCGATCCCGTTTGTCCACTATCCGCAGGAAGAGCCTTGCGGAACGGCACAAGGTGAGCGAAAGAGCGCAGCCCGCCCAGAGAACGGAATCCTCGCCGCCTTTCTGGAACCGGGCTGTGCCTGCCTTTGTCAGCAATTACGGTGCTTTGACATGAAGGTCGTTCGGATTGCTGCCATAGCGCTCAGCGCCTTACTGACCATGCCCGCCGTGGCAGTCGGGTCCTCGACGGCGTCGGCGGCGTCCGCGCCGTACGTGCCCTGCCCGGCCGTGAAGCCGGCAGTGCCCCCGCCCGCCGCACCGTCGCCACCACCGGTCGGTCCCGCCGACCTGGCCGTCGGCGGCGAGACGCTGGCGACGCCGGGGCTGGCCATTCCCGCGGGTGCGTCGATGGCGCCGTCGGTGACCGCCACCTCGTGGGTGGTGGCCGACCTCGACAGTGGCGCGGTGCTGGGTGGATGCGGCCCGCACGAGCACCGCACGCCAGCCAGCGTGCAGAAGATGCTGCTGGCCGCGGCCCTGATGCCTCACCTCGACCCTGCACAAATGGTCGAGGTGACCCGGGCGGACCTGCATGATCTCGATCCGGCCAGTTCAGTGATGGGGGTGGTCGAGGGCGGCCGTTACTCGGTCGAGAGCCTGTGGCTGGGGCTGCTCCTCAAATCGGGAAACGACGCGGCCAACGTGCTGGCCCGCGTCGGCGGCGGCACCGCCGGGCGGCAGGGCGGCGTCCAGGCGATGAACGACGAGGCACACCGGCTGGGCGCAAACCAGACCCACGCGGCGACACCGTCCGGCCTGGACGGTCCCGGTCAGTACACCAGCGCGTACGACCTGGCGCTGATCGCACGCGCCACGTACGCTCGCGCGGACTTCCGGCGATACATCGCCAGCCGAGTGGCGGAGATACCGGCAGGGCCGGGAACGCCGGGCTTCTCCGTCACCCACGACAACACGCTGCTGGACCACTACCCGGGTACGCTCGGCGGGAAGACGGGCTTCACCGACCTGGCGCGACAGACATACGTGGGGGTGGCCGAACGTAACGGCCGGCGGCTCGCCGTGACCCTGCTCGGCGCGGAGACCGCGCCACTGGGGAGCCTCGGCGAGGCGGCGGCCCTGCTGGACTGGGGCTTCGCTCTCCCGACCGACGCGTCGGTCGGCCGCCTGGTCACTCCCGATGAGAAGAAGCACGATCGTCCCGTTGCCGAGGTCAGAGGCGAGCGCAACGGTCAGGCTGGGGCAGGACCATCGTTCTCGTGGTCGGCCATCCTCGGCCTCGGCGCCGCCGTCATACTGGCCGCCCTCCTGCTGGCGGCTCAATGGCGACAGCGGGCCACGCGCCGGGCGGCCAACCCGTAGGAAGCCGACGGCCAACGGGACGGTAGCCCCGGCAGGCGCAGCCAGGCCCGTCGCCCGGTCGTCCCTCACGCACCGAGGTACGTCCGTTGAGATCCGGAGACCGGGCGGGCGCGCCGAGGCGGCCCGCCCGGTGCGACGGGAGTCAGGTCGTCTGACCGACTCGGTCGACGATGTCGAGGGCAAGCACGGCCGACGATCCCGCCGACCCGCCCACGCCGAGGAAGGTGTAGGTCTCGGGGTGGAAGACGAGCACGATTTCGCCCGAGCCGCGCGTCGACGGCCAGGTGATCCCGATTCCCGACCTGCCCGCGCCGTCCTTGACATGCTCCACGGCTTGCAGGTCCGGCGTCGTCGCCGCGGCCTCGTAGAGCGCCGCGAGGGTTCGCGGGCGTAGGTAGCTGCCGGTGAGGTAGTAGAGCACGTCCTTGCCGGCGGCATTGGCGTCACCCGGTTCACCCTGGCGATGCTCGATCAGAAAGGTCCGCATGGCGGCGGCGTCGGTGGGCAGGTCGGCACGGTAGGCCGGTGCTGAGGTGCACCGCTCGGTCTCGCCCGGAACCACCTTGTCGCCCTTGAGCACCGCGGCCCGTCCGTTCCGGCAGCCGGGGACGATGCTTTCCGTGCGGCCGCTGGCGGAGGTCTCGATGATCAGACCGTCCCGGGTTCCGTCCACCGACAGCCAGCTCTCCCGCATCCCCCGACCCTCCTGGCTGCGTGAGTAGACGAATTGGTCGGGCCGGGGATTGACGTCGGGCCCTCGCAGCGCAGCCGTTGCCGCGTTCCGGAGAACCTGGGTGGCGTCGGCCCGGGCCGCCGGCGTGCTACCACCGAGCCGGTCGGGCGCGAGCACCAGCACCGCGGCGAGCGACGCCGCGACGCCCACCGATGCCACCCCGCCGAGCACGAGCCGCCAGGCCGGTCGCCTCCGCCGAGGAAGCGTCGAAGGCACGGTCGACGTCATGGGTACGGACGACTCTGCCGTCATCGCGGTCGTCAGCCGGATGCGGGCCGGGCTCAACCGTTCGGCCGTCGGCAGCTCGGTCTCGTCGCCGAACTGCTGGAGCAGTCGCATCTCATCCATTGCTCAGTGCCTCCTCGATCGTGCCGGCCGGTTCGCCGCCCAACTGCTCACGGAGCAGCCTGCGGGCTCGGTTGAGTCGTGATCGCACGGTGCCGACCGGGATCGCCAGTGCGGCGGCAACCTCGTCGTACGTCAGTTCCTCCCAGGCGATCAGCAGCAACACGTCGCGATCTCCGTCGGAGAGCATGGCCAACGCGTCGAGGAGAAGCCGACGTAGCGATTGCGCCGTCACCACGGTGGCGACCCGGTCGGCATGTGATGCCTCGCTCGTCGCGGGGACGTACGCCTGCCGCAGTCGGTACTCGCGCTCCTCCGTCCGCCGGTGCTGGCCGACGACGTTGGTGGCGATCCCGTACAGCCAGGGCCGGGCGTTCGGACAGGTGATGTCGAATCGATCCCGGCGACGGAACGCCGCGAGGAAGGTCTCAGCGACCAGGTCGTCCGCGGCGGGCACACCGAGGCGCCGTGCCAGGTAGCGATGGATGTACGGCGCGTGCCGGTCGAAGATGGTGGAGAATATCTCGGGTTCCTGCACAGACCGCGCGATGATTGCTGCGTCCGTCACTGCACCGACGTCGACGTCCTTCACTCGTCGCAGGTGTTTCATGTATGGCCCTTCGCGGTGTCGGGAAGCATCACCTGTTATCCGCACCCCATGGCCGGACGGTTCACGACAACTGGACGCTTCTCACGGCCCGACGTGCCTCGCCCCCGACGACCCACGCACCGGTCGAGCATTCGGCAATCGCAGCACCCTGCTCCTCGGCAGCGATAGGATCTTTCCGCAGCCTCGGCGGGAGCTGACGTGCAGCGTCCACAGCCTCCGTACCGACGGACTCACCGGCACAGGGACGGACAGATGAGCGAGGATCAGGACGCCGCCGGCGTGGTGAGCTTCATCTTCGAAGCGGGCGTACTCAAGCGCGCGGCCCGCACCGGCTGGTGGTTCGCCGGGGTGAAGCAGCCGGAATCGATCGCCGACCACTCCTTCCGCACCGCGCTCATCGGCATGGTGCTCGCCGCCATGGAGGGCGCCGACCCGGCCCGGGTGTCCATGCTCTGCGTCCTGCACGACACCCAGGAAACCCGGATCACCGACATCCCCCACATCGCCAAGCGATACCTCACCGCCGTACCCAACACCACCGTCACCGCCGACCAGGTCGCGGCCTGTCCGCCGGCCGTCGCCGACCTCATCACCGCCGCCGTCACCGAGTACGAAGCCGGCGAGACCCGCGAAGCCGTCGTCGCTCGCGACGCCGACAAGCTCGAATGCCTCGTCCAAGCAGTCGAGTACCGCCACCAGGGCATCGACAACGTCCAACGGTGGATCGACAGCTCACGCGCGGCGCTGAGGACGGCGTCGGCTCACCGGCTCGCCGACGCCGCACTGACCGGACAACCACTCGCCCGGCTCAGCCCACCTCAGCAACCTGAGTAGCCGCGACCGGTCTCCAGGCAGGGGTGGGTGCGGTCGGGTGCGGTCAGGAGACAGCGGCCTTCACCAGCTCGACGACCTTCTTCTCCACCGCGGGGCTCCACTTCTGCAGCGCGTACGACACCGGCCACAGGTCTCCGTCGTCGAGGTTGGCCGCGTCCTGGAAGCCCAGGGTCGAGTACCGGTAGTTGAACTTGCCCGAGTCCTGGAAGAAGACGACGACCTTGCCGTCCGCGTTCACGTAGGCAGGCATCCCGTACCAGGTCTTCGGCGACAGCTGCGGGGCGGTAGCGGTCACCGTCGCATGCACCCGCTCGGCGAGCGCACGATCTTCCGGCGCCATCTGCGCGATCCTGTCGAGGACCGCCTGCAGATCGTCGGCCTTCTTGGCTCCCTTCTTGCCCTCGGCGCGCAGCTCGGCGGCGCGCTCCTTCATCGCGGCACGCTCCTCAGCGCTGAAGCCGTCGGACACGGTGGTGGAATTCTTCGCGGACACTCTCGGGCTCCCCTGTGCGTGAAGGCTCGGCGTGCTGCCGGCTACCTGTGAAAAGGCTAGGCCGGGCGACACCCTGTGGCTTCTCGATTCCTGACCAGATGGCAGGCGGTTGGTCTGCGGTGAGATCCGGCCTCCGCTGCTGGCGGGGGTTCAACTGACGCCTGGGCTGCTAGCGTTCGCCGCCATGTGGAGCGAGGAGATCGTCGCCGGGCGTCCGGCATGGCGGCACATTATGTCGGGCGTGGTGTTCCGGGAGGTGCCGCGCGGCACGTTCGGAATGGGCCTGTCCGACGCCGAGCTGGACGCGGTACGCGCCATCGAGCGCAGCGGAGGAGCCGAGGACACTCTCGCGCCCTTCTTCGCCGGCGCCGGGGATGCCCAGCCGGTCCGCGAGGTGCGGGTCGAACCGTTCCTGATCGCCCGGCACCCGCTGACGGTCACGCAGGTCCGGCACTGGCTGCCCGAATACGAGGACGACTACGCCGACACGGACTCCGGCACGGCCCGGCTCGAGGACGACCTGGATGATCTGCTCGAGGCCCTGCCGTTCCGGCTGCCCAGCGAGGCCGAGTGGGAGTACGCGGCCCGGGCCGGCACCACCACGCTGACCTTCCGCGGCGACGGGAAACCCGACGAGGACCAGATCCTCGACGACTTCGGTGATGAGCAGCGGACGGCGGCCGGGGAGAACGCGTTCGGGCTGGCGGCGATGGGCTCGGCGAATGAGGTCTGCGCCGACGTGTGGATTCCCGGTTTCGCGGGCGCGCCGGCGGACGCCCGGCCACGCACCGGCGACGGGCCCCGGACCGTACGCGGCGGCGCCGCCGACCTCTACCCGTGGCAGGGCTGCGACGAGTGGCTACTGCTGCTCTCCGCCACCCGGTACGCGCACACCCAGTTCACCGCGGTCCGCCCGGTCGCAGCACTGCCACCCCGCTAGGCCCGAGCCACGACCGGTCTCCTTGTCCAGGCTGTGCCGGCAGGGTGAGCCACCCTGCCGGCATGCCGGCATCGACTTGCGCAACAGGAGGCGATGCTCTGCCATCAAGGCCATCCTGGGCCGTTATGCCATTGAATGGCGATTGGTTGTTGTGTCATGACGCTCGCTGCCGGCATCCTCGCGGTGCTGCTCGCCCTGATCTTCCTCGCCCTCGGCACGGCCAAGATCCTCGCCCTGCCGCGCATGCGTGAGCTGGCCACCGAGGCCGGTTTCTCCGTCGCCGCCTATCGCCGGCTCGGCGTGCTCGAGGTCGCCGGGGCGGTCGGACTGCTCATCGGCCTGGCCGAGCCGCTGATCGGCGCCCTCGCCGGCGCCGGGCTGCTGCTCCTGCTCGGCGGAGCCCTCGTCGTCCACCTGCGCAAGGGAGACGGCCCGCAGAAGTACGCCCCGGCCCTCGTCTGCGGACTCCTCGTCGCCGGGTACCTCGCCCTCCACCCCGTATCGGCCCGATGAGGACGGTTCCCGTGGTGATCGTCGGCGCGGGGCCCACCGGGCTCACCGCCGCGACGCTGCTCGCCCAGTACGGCGTCGAGGGCCTGATCCTCGAGCGCTGGGAGTCGATCTATCCCCAGCCCCGTGCCGTCGCCCTCGACGACGAGGTCCACCGCATCCTGGCGCGGCTCGGCCTCCGGGACGAGTTCGCCGCGATCTCCCGGCCGCACCAGGGTCTGCGCCTCCTCGACCGGGACATGCGGGTGCTGGCCGAGTTCCGGCGCGACACGGCGCCGGGCCGGCACGGCTACCCCCAGGGGAGCATGTTCGACCAACCGGAACTGGAGACGATCCTCCGCCGAAATCTCAAGCAGCACGGCACCGTCACGTTCCGTGGCAACGCCGAGGTCACCGCGCTGACCCAGGACGCCGGCGGGGTGCGAATCGACGTCACCGACACTGTCACGGGAGAGCAGGAGTCCGTCCGGGCGGCGTACGTCCTGGGGTGCGACGGTGCGAACAGCCTGTCCAGGGCCTCGATCGGCGCCGCCATGCAGGGCCTGGGCTTCACGCAACGCTGGCTCGTCATCGACGTGGTGACGGAGGCCGACCTCGGCCAGTGGGAGGGCGTGCACCAGCTCGCCGACCCGGCCCGCGCCGGCACCTACATGCGGGTCGGGAAGACCCGCTACCGCTGGGAGTTTCAGCTGACGCGCGGCGAGGCCGCCGACGACTACCGCGACATGGCCCGGCTGCACCCGTTGATCTCACGGTGGACCGGGGACATCCCCGTCGCGGAGCTGAAGGTCATCCGCGTCGCCGGGTACACCTTCCGTGCGCAGGTCGCCGACCGGTGGCGCGACCGGCGGGTGTTCCTGCTCGGCGACGCCGCCCACCTCACCCCACCCTTCATCGGGCAGGGCATGTGTGCCGGGCTGCGCGACGCGATGAACCTGGCCTGGAAGCTCGCCGGCGTGCTCGACGGGGCCCTCACCGAGAGCGTGCTCGACACGTACGAGATCGAACGCAAGCACCACGCCCGGGCCATGATCAAGCTGGCGAAGTTCATCGGTACGGCAATGACGGCCGGCGGCGAGTTCGGCAATGTCATCCGTCGCGCCGTGGCGCCGCGGCTGCACCTCGTACCAGGCCTCACGGACCTGGCCACGGACAGCCGGACACCCCCGCTGCACCGCTCCGACCTCGTGGTGCGGCCACGGCTTCGCCGCGGCCTCGCGGGCAGGCTGTGCCCGAACGCGGTCGTCGACGGCGATCGGCGTTTCGACGACCTGGCCGCCGGCCGGTTCGCAATCGTGACGTCCATCGAGCCGTCCGCCGCACAACGCGCCGACATCGAACGGCGTGGAGCGGTCCTGATCGTGGCCCACCGAGGCAGCGAACTGCACCGATGGTTGCGGACGGGCGCTGCTCGCGCAGCCGTCGTCCGCCCCGACGGCACCGTTTTCCAGGCCAGCCGCCGACTGCTTCCCCAGACGATCGACGCTGTCCGCCGGGGTGGTGGATGACCGAGGCGCGATGGCGCTGGGGGGTGTGCGGGCTTGGCGGAGGCAAACTGTGCGTGAGTTGTTCCACCTGGCGATGGGTACCCCCGGGGGTATGCTGAGTCGTGGAGGTGGGCGACGTGGAGATGGACGCCAAGGTGCTGTCGGACGCGTTGACGCGGTTGAAGCGCGCGAACGGACAGTTGGGCGCGGTGATCGCCATGATCGAGAACGGTGACGACTGCGAGCGGGTGTTGACCCAGCTCGCGGCCGTGTCGCGCGCCCTGGACAAGGCTGGGTTCAAAATCATCTCGACCGGGATGCGGCAATGCCAGCAGGCGCGCGAGCGCGGCGAGCAGCCGCCGATGACCGAGGAGCAGCTGGAGAAGCTGTTCATGGCTTTGTCCTGACCTGACGTGTGGCACCCCGCTTCGGCGGGGTCTTGCCGCCTGCCGACCTCACACGAGTCTGCTCAACACATACCCCCCGGGGTATACCCACGAGGAGTGAGTCTGCCTGTGACGGTTCGAGAGATCGGTCAGGCCTGGGTGCAGGCCGGCCACCCGGTCGAGCAAGGCGCTACCCGGTGAGCGAGCGCAGCAACGACAACCGGAATTCAGGAGTGGAGACGATGATGACTGGCATCGAGGTGGAGGTCGTGGAGACCTCGTCGCTGGGTGACCGCAGTTACCTGGCCCACGACGGGCAGGTCGCGGTCGTGGTGGACCCGCAGCGCGACATCGACCGGGTGCTGGCCCTCGCGGGCCGGCTCGGGGTGCGGATCACGCATGTGGCCGAGACGCACCTGCACAACGACTACGTCTCCGGCGGCCTGGCGCTGGCCCGGCTGACCGGCGCGACGTACCTGGTGGCCGGCGCAGACACGGTCGGTTTCGACCGGCTGCCGGTCGCCGACGGCGACGAGGTCACCGTGTCCGACACGATGCGGATCGGTGTGGTCGCCACCCCCGGGCACACGTTCCACCACCTGTCCTACGTCCTGTACGGGCCGGACGGGCCGCAGGGGGTGTTCACCGGTGGGTCGCTGCTGTTCGGCACCACCGGGCGTACCGACCTGCTCGGCAAGCAGCACGCTCACACCTTGGCCGAGCATCAGCACGACTCGGTGCGCCGGCTCGCCGACCTGCTGCCCGACGGCGCTCACGTCTGGCCGACGCACGGGTTCGGCAGTTTCTGCTCCGCCACCCAGTCCGACGCCCCGGACTCCACGATCGGCCGTGAGCGGGAGGTGAACCCGGCGCTGCGCCTGGAAGCCGACGCGTTCATCGCCGAGACCCTCGCCGGGCTGGACGCCTATCCGGCGTACTACGCGCACATGGGTGCCCGCAACACCGACGGCGCCGACCTGATCGACCTGACTCCGGCCCGCCGCGCCGACGCCGCGGAACTCGCCGAGCGTATCGCCGCCGGCGAGTGGGTGGTCGACCTGCGCTCGCGGAAGGCGTTCGCGCACCGGCACCTGACCGGCACGTTGAGCTTCGGCCTGGACGGGCCGATGTCGACCTGGCTCGGTTGGATGGCCCCATGGGGGACGCCCATCACCCTGCTCGGCGAGAGCGAGCAGCAGGTCGCCGACGCCCAACGCGAACTCGCCCGCATCGGCATCGACCGGCCGGCCGCCGCGGCCACCGGCCACCCCGACGACTGGGCCGCCGGCGACGACACCCGCCTGGCCAAGCTCACCACCGCCACGTTCCACGACCTGGCCGCCGCCCGCGACGGAGCCGTCCCGCACGGCCTGCCCGCACCCGAGGCGCTGCTCGACGTCCGAATGACCAACGAGTGGCGCACCGGGCACATCGAGGGCGCCGCGCACATCCCGCTGCCCGACCTGCCGCACCGCCTCGCCGACGTGCCCGCCGGCACGGTGTGGGTGCACTGCGGCTCCGGCTACCGCGCCGCCGCGGCGACCAGCCTGCTGCAACGTGCCGGGCGCACCGTGGTGCACGTCGACGACGCCTACGCCAACGCCGCCGACGCGGGCCTGACCATCATCACCAGCAAGGAGAACGCGTGACCACCGGCACCCCGGCCATCATCCAGGCCACCGACCTGCAACACCTGATCGCCACCGGCAGCGCCCCACGCCTGATCGACGTTCGCTCCCCGGGCGAGTTCGAGACCGCGCACATCCCCGGCTCTTACAACGTGCCCCTCGACCTGCTGCGCGAACACCGCGATGAACTCCGCGCGCACCTCGACGAACAGGTCGTGCTCGTCTGCCGATCCGGGCAGCGCGCCGCCACCGCCGAAGCGGCACTCGCCGCCGCCGGCCTGCCGAACGTGCGTGTGCTGCACGGCGGCATCACCGCCTGGCAGGCCGTCGGCGCGCCGATCTGCACGGGCAGGGCCCGCTGGGATCTCGAACGCCAGGTACGCCTCACCGCCGGGTCCATCGTGCTCGTGGCCGTGTTGGCCAGCGTGGTGTTCCCCCCGGCGAAATGGGTCGCCGCGTTCATCGGCGCGGGCCTGACCTTCGCCGCTCTGTCCAACACCTGCGCGATGGGGATGCTGTTGTCCAAGCTGCCCTACAACCGCGGTCCCCGTACCGACCTTGACGGCGTCGTCGCGGCCCTGGCCGGTCCACGGCCGTGACCGCCGCCCTCGGCCTCGGCGCGCTCATCGGCATTCTGCTCGGCCTGCTCGGGGGCGGCGGGTCCATCCTCGCCGTCCCCGCCCTGGTCTACTGCACCGGCATGTCCTTGAGCGCAGCCGTGCCGACGTCGCTACTGGTCGTGGGGATCTCCTCGGCCACCGCGCTGCTGCCCCGGCTACGCGCCCGGCAGATCCGCTGGCGCATCGCTGGAATCGTCGGCGTCGCAGGGGTGGCGGGCGCGTTCGCCGGCGCCGCGGTCAACCGGCTGCTCGATTCCCGGATCGTCCTGATCGGGTTCGCCGTGCTCATGGTCGCTGCCGCGATCCGGATGCTGCGGGATGAGGGCGAAGCCGGCGGCGACTGTGCCCTGCCCGGCGGCGGCGTCAACTGGCGCGGCTGCCTGCCCAAATCTGTCGGTGCCGGCATCGCAGTCGGCTTTCTCACCGGCCTGTTCGGCGTCGGCGGCGGGTTCCTCCTCATCCCCGTCCTGGTACTCCTGCTCGGCCTGCCCATGCCCGCCGCGGTCGGCACGTCGCTGGTCATCATCGTCATCAACTCCGCCGCCGGGTTCGCTGCCCACGTCGGCGACGCCGCCCTCGACTACCGCATCGCCGGGGCATTCGCCGCCGCCGCGATCATCGGTTCCCTCACCGCCGGACGAATCGCCGCTCGGCTACCGGCTCGGCACCTCAGCCGCGCCTTTGCCTACCTCGTCCTGGTCATCGCCGGGTTCGTCGTCATCCAGGCCGTCATCAACCCACCCGCCAACTGACTCCCTGACGCCCTGACTGTCGGTCACGGAACAACAGGCAGCGGTGGTTACCGCCTCAGGTGCGGCGCAGGGATCTTCCCTCGGGTGGTCATGCCGACGGCGGCGAGTGCGCAGCTGATGGCGACGGCGGTGAGCAGCGGTGTGTATCCGCCGGCGGTGTGCAGGAGGATCGCCGCCGCGAGGGGTGCGGTGGCTTTGGCGATGGTGACCGGGGCGGCGAGTCGTCCGGCGATGGTGGCGTAGGCGGTGGCGCCGTAACGGTCGGCGAGCAGAGCTGGGGTGGCGAGGCTGGTGATGCCGAAGCCGAGTCCGAAGCCGACGACGGTGATGACGGCGCCGGTGCGGGTGCCGGCGAGCAGCGGCATCGCGAGGACAGCGCCGGCCTGGGTGGCGAAGACGGCGGCCACGATGGTGGGGATGGGTAGACGCCGGCGGGCGCCGGTGAGGATGAGCCTGCCGGTGACCGACAGGACGCCGAGCAGGCCGGTGGCGGTGGCGGCGAAGGTGGCGGGGTGGCCGCGGCTGGTCAGGTAGCCGACGAGGTGAACGGTCATGGTGCTGGTCGCCGCACCCTGGGCGATGAAGGTACCGGCCAGGATCCAGAACCTGGGATCCCGCATCGCGGCCTTGGCAATCGCCCGCCGCTGGGCGGGATCCGGTGGTGTCGGCCCGGCAAGGGCCGTCGTCGCCGACGACGGGCGCCGGCGGATGGTGAGCGCGTGCAGGGGCACGGTGACCACGCCGTGGATGACGGCGAGGACGAGCAGCGCACCGCGCCAGCCGAGGTGTTCGGCCAGCAGGCCGGTCAGCGGCATGAAGATGGTGCTGGCAAACCCGGCCACGATCGTGACAGCCAACAGGGCCGTGGCGCGTCGGTCCGGGGTGAACCAGGAGACGACGACGGCGAAGGCGGGCTCGTAGAGCACCATCGCGCCGGTGATCCCGATGCCGATCATGACGGCGTAGAGCTGAGCGATGGAGTGAACCTGCGACCAGGCCACGAGCAGGGCGGTGGCGGTGACCGAACCGGCGGTCATCAGCGCGCGTCCGCCGTGGTGGTCGAGCCACCGTCCCACCGGGACGGCCATGACCGCGCCAGCAAGGACCGAGGCGGTCAGCGCGCCGGTCACGGCGGTGGTGGAGGCGCCGAGGGCGACGGCCATCGGGCGCAGCAGGACGGCGTAGGCGTAGTAGAGGGTGCCGTAGCCGACGGTGCAGGTGATGGCGAGGGCGGCGACGATCCGCCAGCCGTGGGCCTGGTGCCCGCCGACCGCGGGGTCGGCGGGCACCGTCGTGGTGGTGGGCATCAGCTGCCGCAGCAGCCACCGGTCTGGCCGCCCGCGGGGGCGGCGTCGAGGGTGACCAGGCTCAGCGGCGCGGACAGCAGGCCACCGGTGATGCCGGTGGCGAGCCCGCGCGCTGCCGGCTCGCCGGTCGGGGCCGGCCCGCAGCAGCTGTCGCCGGTCGCGGAGTCGGCAGGGTTGCTGTTGCAGACGCCGGTTTCGGGCAGGTCGAGCTGGACGTCACGGGCGCCGTCCCAGTCGCCGGCGAGAGCGGCGACGACCGAGCGGACCTGCTCGTAGCCGGTGGCCATGAGGAACGTCGGCGCGCGGCCGTAGCTCTTCATGCCCACTGCGTAGTAGCCGACCTCCGGGTGGGACAGCTGGTCCACGCCGTGCGGGGGGACGGTGCCGCAGGAGTGCTCGTTGGGGTCGATCAGCGGGGCGAGGGCCCGGGTGGCGCCCATGACGGGGTCGAGGTCCAGGCGCAGCTCGGAGGCGATCGAGTGGTCCGGGCGGAAGCCGGTGGCCGCGACGATGCGGTCCACCGTGATCGACTCCTCGCCGCCGTCGGCGTGGCGCACGAGCACCCTCACCCGGCCGTCGGTCGGGGTGAGGGCGTGCACGGAGAAGCCGGTGAGCAGCCGGATCCGGCCGGCGTCGACGTGCGCGCGCAGTCGGGAGCCGAGCGCGCCGCGCGCCGGCAGGGCGTCGGCGTCTCCGCCGCCGTAGGTGCGCGCCGGTGAGGCGGTCCGGATCGCCCAGGTCACCTCCGTGCCCGGCTCGCCGGCGGCCAGTTCCGCCAGGGACAGCAGGGTGTTCGCCGCCGAGTGGCCGGCGCCCACGACCAGGGTGTGCCGGCCGGCGAACCGGTCCCGGTCGGTGCCGAGCACGTCCGGCAGCGCGTGCTCCAGGAACGCGGCGACGGTGGCCTCGCCGCGGGCGGGCAGGCCGGAGGCGCCCAGAACGTTGGGGGTGCCCCAGGTGCCGGAGGCGTCGATCACCGCTCGGGCCAGGACCTCGTCACCGTCGGCGAGGCGGATCAGGAACGGCGTGTGCTCGCGGCCGGCGGTGCGCAGCCGGTCCAGGCCGAGACGGCTGATCGCCTCCACCCGCGCGCCGTAGCGCAGGTGTGGCTTGAGCTGCGGCAGTTCGGCCAGGGGCTGGAGGTAGTCGGCGGCGAGTTCCGCGCCGGTGGGCAGTGCCTCGGGGTCCGGAGCGACCCAGCCGGCGTCGTCCAGGAGGCGGCGGGCAGCGGGGTCGATGTCGTATCGCCATGGAGAGAACACCCGCACGTGTCCCCATTGCCGTACGGCGGCGCCGGCGGAGTCGCCGGCTTCCAGGACGGTGAAGGCGATGCCGCGTTCGTGCAGGTTCGCGGCGGCGGCCAGCCCCACCGGGCCGGCGCCGATGACCACGACGGGAAGGTTGTCCAGGGTCCTCATCGGGTGACTCCTCTGTGTAGATAGCTGTCGAATCAAATAGGTGGACGGCGGCCCGGGTCCTCTGGGCCGGTGCTCGTCAGGTGATGGCGGGGCTGCGGCGCTCCAGCAGGACGACGTCCCGCCAGCGGCCGTGGTGCCGTCCGACCCGCTCACGCACGCCGACGACGCGGAACCCGGCGCGCTCGTGCAGGACGAGGCTGGCGCTGTTCTCCGGGAAGACGCCGGACTGGATCGTCCAGATGCCGGCGGCCTCGGTGGAGGCGATCAGGGTCCGCAGCAGCAGCCGGGCGACGCCCCGGCCCTGCGCGGCCGGGTCCACATAGACGGAATGCTCGACCACCCCCGCGTAGACGGCCCGATTCGAGGTACGCGAAACGGCAATCCAGCCGAGCAGGTTGTCGTCGCCGTCGACGGCCACGAAGCGGTGCTCGGGCAGCTTCGCGACGTCGAACGCCGCCCAGGTCGGCGCGGTGGTCTCGAAGCTGGCGTTGCCGGCGTCGAGGCCCGCCTGGTAGATCGCCAGGACCCGGTCGGCGTCGCTGGCGACCATGACACGGACGGTGATGTCGGCCATCAGCAGCCTCCGTTCGGACTGGGGGCGGGTCGGCCCATGACGACGTCGGCGGCGGACGGAAAGCAGCCGACACACGCGTCGTTGATCCGGTAGTGGCGGGCCGTTCCGGCCGGCTCCACCAGCACGAACCGCACCTCGGTAAGGATCTTGAGGTGCTGGGAGACGGTGGACTGGGCCAACCCGACCGCCGTGACGATCTCCCCCACGCTCATCGGCCGGGCATGGCGGGCCAGGTACTCCACGATCTGCACTCGGGTCGGGTCCGCGAGGGCCCGGAACCACGACGCATACGTCTGCGCCGTCGTCCGATCCAGCAACTCGTCCGCCATCGCCACGTCCTTAATCGTCTATCGCCGATAGGCGATAAAGCCTAACAGGCTCCCGGAAACTTCGGTCCACGGATGAACCTGAACATGGCGACCCCCTTCCCGAGACGCCTGTCTTGACGTCCGTCGAAGTAGAGACTTGCACGTTGATTAGAGAGATGTCAACCTAGAGAAATGTCGAAGCAAACGACGCCGCTCACCCTCGTCGACCTGACCGCCGACACCCCCTGCTGCCCTCCCCTGGCGGAGCGGCGCGTACCGGCCGAGACCGCCGCGCTGCTCGCGCCCGCGTTCAAAGCCCTCGGCGACCCGGTACGGCTACGGCTGATGTCGATGATCGCCTCCGCCGAGGGCGGTGAGGCCTGCGTTTGCGACCTCACCCCCACCTTCGATCTCACCGGTCCGACGATCTCGCATCACCTGAAGACGCTGCGCGAAGCAGGGCTGGTCGACGCCGAGCGCCGGGGCACCTGGGTGTACTACCGGGCCCGGCCGGCCATCCTGCGCCAACTCGCCGCGCTGCTCACCGTCGAACCGGCAGCCGCCCGGTAAGCCACCGCCGGCGCGGCGTTGCGCCGGGCACACGCTCGGCCAAGGCGGCGACGACATGAGCGGCGTCGCGTCCGACCCCGCGCAAGGTGTTCGACGAGAACGAGCGCTGGAACTCCAACCCCAGGTAAACCAGCCCGGGGTGGGTGGTGGAGACGCCGGCGACCTGCCGCGGCATCCCGCGCTCCAAGGTCCCGAGCGGGGCCAGATAGTCGAGATTCGGGCGGTAGCCGGTAGCGAGGATCACCGCGTCAACCACCTCGAAGCTGCCGTCGGCCCAGATGACCCCGTCGGGAGCGAGGGCGGTGAACATCTCCCGGCGGGCTAAAAGTCCGGAGGCGATGGCCTCGCGGTAGACGCCGGTGTCGAGCACGGCGGCGTGCCGGACGAGGCGGGTCAGCACCGCCCGTGGAAGCCGGTCCGCGCCCGTGACGTGGAGCCAGTGGTGCAGGTCCCGGCCGCGAATGCGCTGCGGCACGAACTGGATCGGTGCCCGGGTGGCCAGCGTGACCCGCGCGTGCGACGCCAGTTCGTGGGCGACCTGGACGGCGGAGTTGCCGGCGCCGACGACGACGACCCGCTTGCCGGCATACGGCTCGGGCCGCCGGTAGTGCGCGACGTGCCGCACTTCGCCGGCGTAGTCCTCCCGACCGGGAAGTACCGGAAGATACGGGTTGCCGAAGGAGCCACTGGCGGCGATGACACCCGCCGCAGGGATCTCGTCACCGGTGTCCGTGCGAACCACGTACCCGGCGCCCCGGCGCGGGTGCACGGCGGTGACGCGGACGCCGGTGCGGATGTCGGCATCAAGGCTGCCGGCGTAGCGGCGCAGGTAAGCGGCAACCTCGTCGCGGGTGGGGTAGCGGTCGGGGTCCGCACCGCCGAACGCCATGCCGGGCAGCGCACTGTATCGGGCCGGGGAGAACAGAGTGAGGCTGTCGTAGTAGTCGGGCCAGGACCCGATCGTCTCGACGCCCGCTTGCAGAACGACGGGGCGCAGGCCGACGGAGAGCGCAGCGCGAGCGGCGGCGAGGCCCGACTGGCCGCCGCCGACGATGATCACGGGTTCGGAAGAGGTGGTCACATGACCATCATATTGTCGTTTCGTTGAATGACAATATGACAATGCTGCGGAAAGCTGGGAAGCATGGATGAGCCAGAGTCGCCCGCGGTCGCGCCCGGCGCCGGACTGCCAGGGCTGGCGCTGGACACGCAGGAGTTTCTCAAGGCGTTGGGCAGCCCGACGCGACAGCGGATCATGTTGCTGTTCGCGGGAGGTGCCGAGCTGTCGGTCGGGCAAGTGGCCGAGCGCACGGGGATCAGTCAGGCCACGGCGTCGCAACAGCTGACCCTGCTGCGCCGCGGGCGCGTGGTGACGTCGCGGCGCGACGGGAAGACCGTGTACTACCGGGCCGACCGCGACGGGGCCGTCGCGGCGTTGGCCAAGCTGCAGTCGTACCTGATGACCTGCTGCTGACCGCGGCCTCGACGCGGAGCCGGCAACGCCGGCTCCCCTGCCCCACCAGATGGGCGGCCCCCTGGGCGAGTCGGGCGCGCACGAGCCAGCCGCTCGATTTCAGGCAACGGCGTGACCCAACCCCGGCTTCCGCCGGGCCGGGCGCGTCTGCGAGCACCCCACCCGACCGATGGCTTCTTCCGCTTGACGTTCGCAGGTTAACTCAGTAATCATTGAGTCAATGGCTACTGACCTTGCAGCTCTGCACGGGCGCGCTCGGATTCACGCCGCGCTCGGCGATCCGGCGCGGCTGGCGATCGTGGACGCGCTCACCCTGGGTGATGCTTCCCCTGGCGAGATCGCCTCCGACCTGGGGATGCCGACGAATCTGGTTGCCCATCACGTCAAGGTCCTCACCGAGGCCGGCCTGGTGGTCCGTGGCCGGTCGGAGGGAGACCGTCGTCGTACCTACCTCCGGTTGCGGCCGGCGGCCCTGGCGACGCTCACCCCGGCGCCGCTGGCCGGGGTGGGCCGGGTGGTGTTCGTCTGCACCCACAACTCCGCCCGCTCGCAGCTCGCCGCCGCCATCTGGTCCGACCGCACCCACACCTCGACGGCGTCCGCGGGGACGAAGCCCGCAGATCGGGTTCATCCCCGTGCTGTAGCTGTGGCTCAGCGACATGGGCTGGAGTTGAACCCGACCGGCACCTCTCACGTCGCGGACATCGTGCGGGATGACGACCTCGTCATCGCCGTTTGCGACAACGCCCACGAGGAACTCACCGGACCGGTCCGGCCTCGGCTGCACTGGTCCGTGCCCGACCCGGTCCGGCTGGACACCGATGCCGCGTTCGAGGCGGCGTTCGCCGACCTGGCCGCACGCGTCGAGCGGGTCGCCCCCGTCGTGACCCCCGCCATGAGTTCGGGAGATCACCATGACTGACAAGCGCGTACCTGCGTGAAGACCTCTCCGTCGACCAGCAGCTCGCCTGTACACCGGAACGGGGACCTTGACGACGACCCCGCTGGCCTGAGCCCTTTCCGAGGTCCGGCCGATCCGCGACGAGATCGAACGCCGCGTCCGCCGGCTCCTCGACGAGCTGCACGTCCCCGCCAGCGACAACCCTCGCCCCCGGCCCACAAGCGGCTCGGGACCTCACTGCAACGGGAGAGTACAGACTGATGACCATCGCACTTTGGCGGCGCCTGCTGGCAGAGTTCACCGGTACCGCCCTGCTGGTCACCGCCGTGGTCGGCTCCGGCATCATGGCCACCGCGCTCTCCCCCGGCGACGTCGGCCTCCAGCTGCTGGAGAACTCGATCGCCACCGCGTTCGCTCTCGGCGCGCTGATCCTGATCTTCGGACCCGTCTCCGGGGGCCACTTCAACCCGGTCGTCTCCGCCGCCGACTGGTTCCTCGGCCGCCGCGCCGGCACCGGGCTGACCGGCCGGGACCTCGGCGGCTACGTCGCCGCCCAGGTCGCCGGAGCGATCGGCGGGTCGATCCTGGCAAACCTGATGTTCGACCTGGCCGCCGTCGACTTCTCCGCCAAGGACCGCACCGCCGGGCACCTCTGGCTCGGCGAGATCGTCGCCACCGCCGGCCTGATCCTGCTGATCTTCGCCCTGGCCCGCTCCGGGCGCGCCCCCGTCGCCCCCGCCGCGGTCGGTGCCTACATCGGCGCCGCGTACTGGTTCACCTCGTCGACCTCGTTCGCCAACCCGGCGGTCACGATCGGGCGGGCGTTCACCGACACCTTCGCCGGCATCGCCCCCGCGTCCGTGCCCGGCTTCATCGTCGCCCAGATCGTCGGCCTCACCGTGGGAATCGGTCTCCTGGCCGCGCTCTACCCCGACGCCGGGCAAGCCGCAGACCAGGTGGTCGTGCCTACCGACGAGCGCGACCCGGCGCTCGACCAGCGCCCATGAGCACCAACCCGGCGCACGGTGGCGCGGACGACTCCTATCGCGCCCTGGTCAATCCGCCGCGTCCGGCCGGCCGTTACCGGGTGCTCGACCGCAACAGCGACCCTGCCCGGTCCCTGCCCACAGCCCACTCGGAGGCGCCGGTGAACCGGCCCTGCGAGCCGTACTGCAAGGAAGGCTCCTGATGTCCGACAAGCCCAGCGTCCTGTTCGTGTGCGTGCACAACGCCGGCCGCTCCCAGATGGCCGCCGGCTGGCTGCGCCACCTCGCCGGCGACGCCGTCGAGGTTCGCTCCGCCGGCTCCGCCCCCGCCGAGACGGTCAACCCCGCCGCCGCGGAGGCCATGCGGGAGGTCGGCATCGACATCACCGACCAGACCCCCAAGCTCCTCGAGTACGAGACGGCCGAATCCTCGGACGTCATCGTGACCATGGGCTGCGGTGACGCCTGCCCGATCTTCCCTGGCAAGCGGTACGAGGACTGGAAGCTCGAGGACCCGGCCGGCAAGGGCGTCGAAGCCGTGCGCCCCATCCGCGACGAGATCCGCAGCCGAGTGGAGCAGCTGCTCACCGAGCTGCGCGGCACCGCCTGACCCCGTCTCCCGTGCCGCCCGCCGAACGCCGTCGGCGGGCGGCTGCACATCGAGCACCACTCTTGCCAGTACGGCGCGGGCCAGCCCACGTCGGATTCAACGAAGTCCGTGTCGTCGTAGTCGGCCGCCCGCCTACTGCCGGATGGTGTCAGCGGCCGGTGGTATCGCTACCTCCGGGCTGCCTTCCTGGCCGGGTCGCGGCAATTGCGGCCCTGCCGCCGTCGAACCGTTCCCAGGCGAAGCCCGGATCGCGTAGCCGGCGGAGCGCCGACCGGTGCCGGCTTCCGGCGTACACCTCGATTGAGCCGTCCGGGGTGGCGGCGGTCGTGACGACCAGTCCGTCCACGACGTAGGTCGCCCGGCCACGGCATGGGGTTGCAGAGCTTGCCTATCGATTCCAGCGCTCGGCGGGTCGGCAGTCAGTGCCAGTCTTGCCGTAGACGAGGGTGCCGGATGAGTCGGCGTAGCAGTTGTCGAACTCGTCTGACGGACGAAACAGCAGACGGCGGCCGATCTCGGTTCCGCTGGCGTCATAGCTGACCAGCTCAGCGTCCTTGTTAACGTTGGCACCCTCGGTGAGCAGGCCGAATACGCCGCCAGTCAGCCGGGCCGCCGTCGTGTGCCCGTCGCCGTGGTCGAGCACCAGCCGATGCACCCGAGCGCTGACCCGGCCAGTCACGGCGACGTCACCGCCGTTGATTTCGGTCGACGTAAGTAGGAGTGGCTGGACCGGGCCGGGCAACCAGTCCCGTTGTGGCCAGTCCCGTTCCCCGCTGGTACCCCCGGTGACCTCCTCACCTGGCGACATCGAGACATCACAGGTGAAGTAGCCGGTCTCCGTCATGAACAGCGCCACGGCATGGTGGTCCTGTTCAGCGGCCACGGCCAGCTGGTCCATCGACACCGGAAACCGCTCGTGCTGCGCGTTCCACGACAGGCACTGCTCCATCGCCTGGCGCAGCGTCGGTGACAGCTCGTCCGGACCCATCGCCAGGTACTGCACACCGTCGCCGTTCGGCGCCACCGCGACGCCGGCCACCACCGCTGCGGCCGCCACCGTAGCGGCAATCCCGAGTCGCCTCGCCGTGCGGGGCCGCGGCCGGTGGATTGACGTCATCAGATCCGCCCGCATCCGCGCCGCCTTGTCGGGGGGCAGATCCCGCTCGACAGGCGCGTCGAGAATGTCTTTCATCGCGCATCCTCCTTGTTGTCGTCAGTGACCATCCGTGCCAGCCGGGCTCGTGCGCGACTCACGCGCGAACGGACCGCACCCTCGCTGATTCCGAGGACTGTCGCCGCCTCGCCGTACGGCACACCGGACCACAGGCACAGGGCAACCGCTTCGCGTTCTGCGCGAGGCAGTCGGCGGACCACCGCCAGGATCTTGGTCATCTGCCGTTCGTCATCGAGCCGCGCGGCTACGTCGCTGGCCGGGTCTACGTCAGCCTCCCGCTCCGGCGGCAACCTACGCAGGGCTGCCAACCACCGCCGGGCGGAACGCCACTCAGTACGGGTCGTATTGGTAGCGACCACCAGCAGCCAAGGCAACGCCAACCCGTCAACCAGGCCTGCTTCACCGCGCCTACGCCACGCGACCAGGAAGGTCGATTGCGTAACGTCTTCCGCCAGGGTCCAAGAGCCGGTGAGCCGGAACGCGTGGTTGTACACCGCCCGGGCATACCGGTCGAAAAGCCGGCCGAAGGCGATCTCGTCACCGGCTGCGATAGCCGACCACAGATCTTGGTCAGACGGTTGTATCTGGCTTGTCACACCTCACTATCGCCGGCTGGGGCGAACCTGTTGCAGACCTCCTCGAACACCGACGGCAACACACGACGCCTGGCGCCATCCCGTAGGCCGTCGATCCGCCCTCCTGGGCAGCGGGCCGCCGCCCGGCCTGCCACGTCAAGTGGACCTGACATCCCGCCTCAAGGGCGGACGCCATATGTGGTGGCCGTGGGACGTCGGCCGCCGCGACCGCAACGCTTGACCACTCCCCTACGCTGATATCGACATACGTCTCTGGGGCCAGGAGGTGCGGTCGTGAGCGACGGACTCGCTACCTTCGGCTGGGTGCTGCTGGGCATCGCCGTCATCCTGCTCCTGCTGGGCATCGTCGCGGCGTTCGAGGGCAGCGGCGACGGCTTCGGCGACGCGCTCATGTGGGCGTTCTTCCTGGCCCTCGGTGGCGTCGTCCTGCTGTGCTGCGGGGGCCACCTCGGGATCCTCGAAGGCTGAGGACGTCTCGCGACTCGGTGAAGGTGCTTCTGGTGAAATAGTGCGCCCGTGACCTACTTTCCAGGGCAGCGACGCCAGGCCCCATGCGCGGTGTGGGGCTGGTGACTGCCAGGGAGGCGGCGAAATGTCCAGCGCGCAGTTGTACGACACCATCGGAGCCACTTACACCGTGACGCGGCGCACCGAGCCGCGGATCGCCGCAAGGGTCTGGGCTGCGCTCGGCGATGCGCGGACGGTATTGAACGTCGGGGCTGGCACCGGCTCCTACGAGCCCGCCGACCGTGACGTCATTGCGGTGGAACCGTCCGCACTCATGCGTGCGCAGCGCCCCGCAGGCGCAGTGCCGTGCGTGGCTGCCGCCGCGGAGAGCCTTCCGTTCGAGGACCAGTCCTTCGACGCAGCGATGGCTTTTGCCACCATCCATCACTGGCAGGACCCGATCGCGGGCCTGCGCGAGATGCGGCGCGTTGCTCGCCGCGTGGTGGTGTTCACGCACGACACCAGTGACACCGGATGGCTTCGTCGGTTCTGGCTTACTCGCGACTACCTTCCTGAGGTCGCGGACCTCCTTGTCGATCGACCTTCGCTGACCGAGCTGGCCAGCGCGATCGGCGCCCGCGCGGAGCCGGTGCTCATCCCGTGGGACTGCGTTGACGGCTTTTTCGAGGCCTACTGGCGCCGGCCCGAGGCATACCTAAACGAGAACGTCCGTCGCGGGGTATCGGTCTGGACCAGAGTCGGGCCGGACGCCGAGCAGAGGGCAGTCCGCAGCCTCCGTGATGACCTCGCCTCAGGGCGCTGGGCAGACCGCAACCGCGACCTCGTCGATCTCGATGCAGCAGAGCTTGGCCTTCGCCTGCTCATCGCCTGAACCCGCCACCTCCGGGTACGACTTCGCTGCCCGAAGCCATGGGCGGCCCAGGCCAGACTCGCATCGGTCGAAGGGTCGGCTGAAAACCCCGACCACCGCTCCCTCGTTGGCAGGCGCACTGACGATCCCTCGCTTGTGACGAGGTCGTGCACGATCAGGACCCGCCAGTGCCCAGTCAGTCGACCGGGCTGGCGATGTCGGCCAACGGCACCGGCGCGGGTCGGGCATCTACGGACCCCATGGTCCGGCAGTCTTCACGTACGGTGGGTCCTGCTTCGCCGTGACCGGCGAACCACAGCAGACACTCGTTGTACGAGGAGACCCGGGGGACGAATGCAGCGAGACAGACGGAGCGCACGCCTGTCCCTGGCAAGCCTCGACTTCCTCGGCAGCGACACCGAGTTACGGACACAGGCTCATCAGGCCTACCTCAAGACGGACTGCCGCCAGGCGCCAGGCACCCACACAGGGCAGGACCGGACCGGATCCGTCACAGTCCTCATCGACGCACACCGCGACGTCGAAGACGTGTCCATCGCCCAGAACTGGCGCAGCCAGCTCGGCGTGGGCGGACTGGCCGACGCACTCTTTCAGGCCTACACCGCAGCGCTGCACACCGCACTCGAGGCATCAGCACTACAGGAGTTGCAGACAGACCAGGACACGCCGCCGACGACGCCGGCATCCGACGCCAATCAAGATGATCACGCCGACGAGGAGCACCTCTGGCTGCGTCGCACCTGGCGCACGCTGCACGAGATCGATGCGGATCTCCAACAGTTGGCCCAGGAGCCGAACGTCGACGCCGAGCAGGCAATCTCCGGCCCACACGGTTGCCTGACGCTCCGCCTGCGCGGCGGGAGCATCGTCGCCATCACACAGGACGTCGCCCGCATCGCACATATGGATGCGGGCCAGGTCCAGTTCGAGGCCCGATCCCTGTTCGGGACCTACACACTCGCCCGCGTCCGCAACCGCTCCTGAGGTGCACGCATGAACGAACTGAACGTCATCACCGATGCCGTCCGCGACGAGGGCGGCAAGTGGCTGAAGCTGTCCGACCAGGTCGCCGCGATCAAGAGCACAGCCGAGCAGTTACACCTCGACGCCTCGGCCTTCTTCATCGGCGACGCGAACGTCCTCATTCACTCGGTCGCGTACCGGGACTTCCACGCCTTCATGATCGACATCCTCGGCGGCGCCGTCACCGAGTTCGAGCAGATCGGCGGAGCGCTCCGGCGCATCGCTGACGAATACGACCGCGCCGACAAGGTTGTCGCCCTCGACCTCAACAAGATCTACACCGCCTGACGACGAAGGACACGAACACCCGATGCAGCCTGGAACCTCCGACCTCGAGTACGGCGAGCCGTTCAACATGGCCTTCGACCAGATCCGCTTGGGCATCGACACCGCCGTCGGCAAGTTCAACGAGATCGTCGACCAGGTCAAGGAGTGGAAGTGGCTCCTCGGACCGGCGGCGCTCTGGTGGATCAAGCACAATCTGGACACCACCCGCGGCGCACTGAACGCCGTCCTCGACCAGGTCGACCGGGCCCTGGAGCATCAACTGCCGGTGCTCTCGTTGATCAACATCAGCTTCCGGTGGGTCAACGACGTGAAGAGGCCCGTCTCCGACCTGTCATTCGTCACCACGGAACCAGTCGACGAAAACCTCGCCAAGTGGACCGGCGACGCGGCGAGCGCCTACAACGCCAAGGCCGTCAAGCAGAAGGCCGCCGTCGACGAATCCGTGCTGAAGTCGGAGTTCATCAGCCAGTGGCTGTTCAAGATCGCCAAGGCGAACGTCGACTACGCCGTCCAACTAGCGAAGATCGTCACGGGCCTCGCCGGCAAGCTGGTGCAGGCAGCGACCGAGGCGACCACCGTGATCGACCTGCCCTGGGCCATCTCCACCCTCGCGAAGTCCGTCGGCGACTCCGTGACCGACGGCCTGAACACGTTGCTCACCATCGGGCAACGGTTCGTGGACGCGTTGGGCAACGTGCGGGACATCGCCACCCAGGTCGGGGACTACTCGAAGCTGCCGGGAGGTCAGTGGCCGCAAGCCGTGCGCGGCTGAGAGGCGACCCAGGGCTCCGGTATGGGCGCCGGTCTCCACCCGCCTCCAGGAAGGCGGGGCCGGCGGAGGACAGGCGCTCCTGGCGTCGCCCTGGCCTCGACACCCGCCGTGCCCGACACGCAACATGTCTAGCTACCCGCAGGTCCGCGGCATCATGCGGTGGGCACGGACGCCTGGGCCGCCTTGAGGAAGGTCAGGGACTTTCCGGCCAGCGTTTCCGTGGGCGTGTAGGAGTCAGCACCGACGGCCAGCCACACCTTCACCACCAGATTGCCGCTGCGGGCGTGCACCATGTACTCGGCGTACCGGAACCCCGGCTCGGACCGCTTCGTGAACGCCTCTGCCTCCTCCCCCACGTTCGCCACCGCTCCCACCGGCATCATGCCGGTCGCCTGCCGGGTACCCCGGTAGAGCAGGCGAGCCTCCTCAGCGGTCGAGGGAGTGGACGCCTCCACACGCAGGTTCGCCTGATAACCCGCCTTGGTGCGCATCTCGAACAGGCACGCCGCCCCCGGCCGTCCGGCAGGCGGCTTCGGGTCGGTTCGCGTCACCGTCACACCGAGGTCCGCCAGCGGCCTCAGATCCGTACGCGCACACAAGTCCACGTTGACCGCAGTGTAGGAGGGCCGGCCGGCCGAAGTGGAGGCGCTGGGAACACCGGTGGATGCCTGCGCCTCTGCCGACGGAACAGCGGTGGGAGGGTCCGCGCCGCCGTCGCAGCCGGCGACCACGATGACGACGAGTGCAGCAAGCAGGCAGGGAACACGGGGCGACACCAGCACGACCACGAACATACCCGCTGTCACCGCCCGGAACTGACCGTGCAACAAGCGGCTATGGTGCCGGCATGAGCGCCCGTGAAGCCCTGGAACAGATCACACGCATCCGCACGGTCACCGCCAGCGCGATCCTCGGTAACCAA
The DNA here is from genome assembly GCF_900091515.1 of Micromonospora purpureochromogenes. NCBI lineage: Bacteria > Bacillati > Actinomycetota > Actinomycetes > Micromonosporales > Micromonosporaceae > Micromonospora > Micromonospora purpureochromogenes. Next base: position 5,207,651 of record NZ_LT607410.1, read on the forward strand.
GTCGACCTGCGCGGGTATCCCTACCGGCTCCTGTCCATCGTCTCCCACCACGGGATCGGCGGCGATCTGGTCACCCAGGCAGTGGCGGCGGCCGAAGTGCTCGAGCAGTTCGGGTGGGAACTCATCACTGTCTCCGAGTTCGCCAGCAGCAGGATGGTCTACGCCATCATGCGCCGCCGGTGACTGAACCCGGCGGAAACGGGGCTACGGAGACATCGTGCCGCTGGTGGTCGCCCACGTCGTGGGAAGCGGGCTGCTCGCCGACTCTGGCCTACGTAAACGAGAACCGGCAGATCATCGCGCGTGCAGTTGAGCGCGGTTGAGTGCCGGAACGGTCGCCAAGCCGGGAGCTGGCGACTGGCAGGAGTCCGTATTCGCGGGCCCGGTTACGGTGCGTCGTTGGGGCTGGTGATTCTCGAGTGGACTGGGCCGGTGGTGGTGGGTTCTGGGTCAGGGCGGTGAACTGCTGCCGTACACGTGTGACAACACCGACGTGGTGCAGGACGACGGCGCCGAAGCCGATGATCGCGATCCCGCTGGCGATGGATGAACCGCCCCGGGTTCTGTGGAGACCTCAGCTGTTGGCTCCAACCACCTCACGGGGCTGGGGTTGAGCGTAGAACATCGATTCGTACTCGGTCGGCGGGACGTGCCCGATGGCGGAGTGCACGCGCTGGTTGTTGTACCAGTCGACCCACTCGGCGGTGGCCAGTTCGACCTGGGCGAGGCTTCGCCACGGGCCCCGGGGTTTGATCAGCTCGGTCTTGTAGAGGCCGATGGTGGACTCCATCAGCGCGTTGTCCAGGGCGTCACCGACGCTGCCGATCGAGGCGTCGATACCGGCATCGAGCAGGTGGGTGGTGAACCGGAACGACGTGTACTGACTGCCCGCATCGCTGTGATGTACCAGGCCCGCCCCGACCGGCTGGCCGGCGCGGTCACGGCGCCACAGCCCCATGTCCAGGGCGGCCAGGACCAGCGGGGTTCGTTTGTTCGTCGCCGCGGACCAACCCACGATCGCCCTCGAGTAGACGTCAACGACGAACGCGACGTAGACCACGCCGGACCAGGCGGCGACGTGGGTGAAGTCCGCGACCCAGCACCGGTTCGGCCGGGCGGCGGTGAAGTCCCGGTTGAGCAGGTCGGCGGCCCGTTCATGCCCCGGATCGGCGGTGGTGGTGCGGATCTTCTTGCCCCGCACGACACCGGCCAGGCCAGCATCACGCATCAACCGCTCGACCGTGCACCGGGCCGTCGGATGCCCTTGGCGGCGCAGCTCGTGCCAGATCTTGCGGGCTCCGTAGACGCCGTAGTTCGCCGAGTGGATCTCCCGCATGAGTTCTGTCAGCTGCGCATCACGCACCTGCCGCTTCGACGGCGGACGCTTCTTGGCCGCCCAGTAACCGCTCGGGGTGATCTGCAGCCCGTGCTGACGCAGCACGCGACAGATCGGCTCGACTCCACCGAAGCGGTCCCGATGCTCGTCGACGAAACTCACGAGCGTGTCGTAGGCCGGTCGAGCTCGGCCGCGAAGAAAGCCGACGCGGCCTTCAAGATCTCATTCGCCCGACGCAGCTCGGCGTTCTCCCGACGCAGCCGCTTCAGCTCCGCCGACTCCTCCGACGTCACCCCCGGCCGCCAGCCATCATCGACCTGTGCCTGCCGGACCCACTTACGCAACGTCTCGGCCGTGCCGATCCCCAGCCGGGCCGCCACCGCCGTGATCGCCGCCCAGTCCGACTCGTAGTTCGGCCGCACCTCCGCGACCATCCGCACCGCCCGCTCCCGCAGCTCCTGCGGATACGGCTTCGTTCCTGCCACCTCTCGATCCTTCCCAAGCGGGGAAGTCTCTACAAGATCCGGGGCGGTTCAGAGGATCTTGTCAAGCGACACTTCCGGCGGGTGGTGGCGACATTGAAGGGCCTGTGCTGGGCAGAAGGCCACTCCCTCGGGCGGTTCGGTGCCGACTCGGGGCATGCGCTGGCTTGACCCGCCCGCGGTGGCTTACACGTCCTTCTCGTCCCGCCAACCGCCGGGTTCGGGATGGTAGCCGTAAGCGGCGGCCCGCACCGTGTCCTCGTTCTCCAGCCCGGAGCCGATCGCGCCGCCGACGGTGGCCAGCGAACTGGTGATCCAGGCGAGCGTCAGGTAGTCGGTGAAATCGACCGGCAGCTGCAGGGTCTGTTCCAGCACGGATGTGTCGATCAGCAGCGCTGCGGCGAGCACCGTTCCGGCGAACAGCACCAGGTAGGACACCGCCGTGGCCAGAGTGAGGAGGATCGTACCTAGGTTGGACAGCCGGGCCAGCTCAGCCGGTGTCTCCCGGTCTGGTTTCTCCCATAGGTCGTGCGCGACGATCAGCCAGGCCACCAACGCGGTCAGCCCGAGTAGCATGATCACGGCGAGCCGGAGTCCGCCGAGCGCATCGCCCATCTGCCAGATGGTGTTCGTGGTGAGCGCGAACGCGGCCGTGCCGAACGCGCCGACCAGCAGCTTGGACAGGCCCAGCAGGGCGCGCCCCGGGCGGTTGGCCTTGACCATTCCGGTCAACAGCCGCACCCGGCCGGTCAGCCGCGAGGCGACGTAGCCCAGTTCCCCGGGGTCGGCCTCGCCGACCACCCGGTGGATGGCGGCAACCCGGCTTGCCATCTCGGCCGGTGCCCAGCCGGCCGGCGGCACCCGCTGGTCCGAAGCGTCGGTGAGTAGTCGGGTCACCAGATCCGGAACGGCCGCGCGGGCTGCACGCAGCTGGCCCAGTCCCAGCGCGGGCAGGGACACCATCGCGACTCGGCGCCGGGCGGAGGTCTGCGCGACCAGCGGCACCCGCTCGGTGTGCAGCGGCAGGTCGGTCAGGCAGACCGCGACGTCCCACCGGTCGTCGGTGCGCCGTTGGGCAAGATCGTCGAGCAGCGCCTCAACGCCGCCGTCGCGGCGCGGCGCCACCTCACCCCAGCTTTCCCGGACGGTCCACCGCACGTCCGCGTCCACCCGCTCGGAGAGCCGGCCGGCCAGCTCGGCGGTGAGCCGCGCGGCCACCCGGGCCGGGTGGTCCGGCGGGGTCGCCACCAGTCCGACGACGATCTCCGGGCGGTGCTGTTCACTGTGGGTCATCGGTGCTCCTCACCGGTAGCCGGGCTCGTCGTAGGTCTCGCCCGTGGCGGCCCACCCTGCCGGCACGCCGACGGGCGGCCACCGGCCTCGACAAGGTGATCTACAAGCAGCGCAACGTCGTGGAGCGCTGCTTCAACCGGCTCAAGCAGTGGCGTGTCGCCGGACGTCCGTCACGGCCGTCTGGCATTCCCGATATCCGCCGCTTGCCACCGGATCCGATGACACCCTGAACGCGGGGAGTGCGGTCGCGAGCTCAGGAGAGGCGGCATCGGGATCACGGTGAACGGCCTCTGATGCGTACCGCGTTGATCGTGTTGGCCGCGCTGACGGCGGCCGTGGTCGTGGACCTGGTCTCCGGCGTGCTGATCCGCCGGGCTGCCCGTGGCCGCTACAAGTGGCTGCTGGAACCGCTGCGGCACGCCTGCCGCCGCCCGGCGGCCGCGGCCCTGCTGGTCGGGGCGCTGTACTACGCGCTGCCGCTCGGACCGGCCGAGTGGCAGCGTTACCTGCGGCACGCCATCCTGCTGGTCCTGATCGCCATCGGTGCGTGGCTGGTGATCAAGGCATTGAGCGTTGTCGAAGCGGTCGCGTTCAGCAGGCTGCCGAGCGATTTGGTCACCAGCCGGCGGGTCCGGCGGGCCCGGACCCAGATCCGCCCCGTGCGGCGGCTCACCGTCGCCGTGGTCACGGTCGCCGCAATCGGCCTGATCCTGATCACCTTCCGGCCGGTACGCCTCGCCGGCATCTCCATTCTGACCTCGGCCGGCGTGGTCGGCGCGGTGATCGGCCTCTCCGCCCGAACCGCGCTCGGCAACGCGTTCGCCGGCATCCAGATAGCCTTCGCCGACGGGATGCACGTCGGCGACGTGCTGGTGGTGGACGGCGAATGGGGCCGGGTCGAGGAGGTGAAGCTGACCAACGTGGTCATCCGGCTCTGGGACGACCGGGTGCTCATCCTGCCGACCACGTACTTCACCGAGCGGCCGTTCCAGAACTGGACCCGGAACGAGTCCCGGGTGATCGGCAAGATCCAGATCCATGTCGACCACACCGCCGACCTGAACGACCTGCGCCGGGAGGCACGCCGGCTGGTCGAGTCCTCACCGCTGTGGGACCGAGACCGGTGGGTGCTCCAGATGGTCGACGCCACCCCGCAGACCGTGGTCATCCAGGTGCAGGCCTCGGCCGCGGACGGCGCCAGCGCCTGGGACCTGCGCTGCGACCTACGCGAGGGACTGATCCGCTACCTGCGCGACCAGCACCCCCAGTGGCTGCCCCGCACCCGCAGCCAGTACCAGCCCTGACCGGCGGGTCATGTCGGGCGCCAACCCGCCCCCGCCGAAGTACACCGGCTGCCTGCCGGCAGTGCGTGCGCCGGGAAGCGCCAGCGTGTACCGGGTGATGTTGCGAGGATCGGTGCTGCTGCGTCGGAGCCGGACCAGCACCCCTGCCTCGCGTAGCCGGGCGAAGAACTCATCCTCGGATCCGGCGGCGGCCACGCCCGTGCGTACGCGCCGGCGCAGCTCGTCGCGGGGTGTCTGAACCCGGCCGGTGCGACGGGCCTTGCTGACCTCGACCGGGTGCGGGCGGCGGTGGGCGGTGCGGCCAGCCGGCGGCACCCGGCGGTGCAGGTTGTAGCGGCGGGCGGCGTTGTAGGTGGCCTTGACGCAGCGCGGGTAGTCGTTGCGCAGCCAGTTGGTTCGGCCGTCCTCGCGCACCAGCGTGGCGACGATGTGCATATGGTCATCGGCATACCGCTTGGCGATCCACCGCAGGCCTGGATCGGTGGCGGTGGTGGCGATCCCGACCTCGGCGAGCATCTGCAGCGCCATGCTCTCCCAGATCTTGTCAGTGACGGTGCGGCGCCGTTCCTCGGGCGCGAGCCGCATGCTCGCGTGGGGTCTGTTGCGTTGCCCGTGTCGAGGGATCGAGGCAGGCTTGACGGGTGCAGCGGTCGAGTCCTCGTCGTCCATGGTCGCCGCCGAAGTCGGCGTTCACCGGGTTCCGGTTCCCCGCGGAGGGATCGTCGTCGCGGTCCGCTGGTACCTGCGGTACAACCTCTCCTACCGGGACGTGGAGGAACTCCTGGCTGAGCGCGGTGTCGAGGTTGACCAGTCAGCGTCTTCCGATGGGTGCAACGGTTCACCCCGCTGCTGGCCGACGCCGCCCGGTTCGCTCGCCACTCCCCGGGTGATCGGTGGTTCGTCGACGAGACGTATGTGAAGGTCAACGGGGTGTGGCGGTACGTCTACCGGGCGATCGACCAGCACGGCAGGTCATCGACGTGCTCGTCTCGGCCCGCCGTGATGCCGCCGCGGCCCGGCGGTTCTTCCAGCGGGCGCTGCAGATGCTGAAGGTGACGCCTACCGAGGTGGTCACCGACGCCGCCCCGGTCTACCCCGCCGTGCTCGACGACCTGATCCCCTCGGCCTGGCACCACGTCGAACAGCATGCCAACAATCCGATCGAGGCCGACCACAGCCAGCTCAAACACCGGTTACGACCGATGCGCGGGCTCCGAACCGACCAGAGCGCGCAAGTGATCATCGCCGGACACGCATTCATCCAGAACCTCCGCCCGGGACACTACGCACTCGGGCTCGACAGTCAGCCGAAGCTCCGAGTCGCTTCGGCGTTCAGTGAACTCGCCCGGGTCATCTGACGCGGACCCAACCCGGGCGTAACGCGCCTCCCCATCAGATAATGCAACGGCGCCGAGCCGGGTCATCCGCGACGTCCATGCGCTCAGCGACCCGCGGTTACTCACGCATCGTCACGGGGCCTCGACGAGCCGCGTGCCGCTCAGCGGCATGAGCGTGCAGGTACAGCGTCGTCTCGTAACGCTGATTGCCGCACTCGTCAGACCTCGGTGGCGGCGGGTGGGATGCTCCATCGCAGTACGGCCTTGCCGGCGACGTGCTCCAGAGTCAGCGGGTACACCTGTCCAAACGGCCTGCCGGCTTTGAATCGCTGAAGTTCGCTCGGTGCCCAGCCGACACAAAGGATCGGGCAGTTGGCTACCTCGATGACTCCGGCGCCGAGCGGATCCTGCCAGCCTGCTCGCCATCCGAGATGGTGATGGCTGTGTAGGTCGACGGACGCCATGTGCGCGAAGTGCCCCCTCGCCGCCGCCCACCGGTTGATCGTCGCCGCTCGCTCGTGCGCGACTTCGAGGGGTAGATCCAACCAGCCGTGCAGGCGGTTGGTGTGGAAGGCCGGAATCGGTTGCGCGCCGAAGTGCGCCCAGGCCTCCTCATCGCCTTTGCCCCAGATTCGCAGGTCGGCTAACCCGTCAACACTGCGCGCCGTCGGCAGGAAGCCGACCCATGAGTCGAGCGCAACCGCGTCGCCGATGACCATCCCGGACGGGTCCACGGGCAGATCACCCAGGACCACCGGTTCCTCTCCAGCTGACACCGCCGACCACGGCAGGTTCAGGGCAGAAGTCGTGGCGCAGATGAGCCGCGCGGCGGCGGCCGGGCTCCGGGTGGCTCGCCAGGCATAGAGGCGCTCGCTGAGGCTGGCGGCGCCACAGCCGTAGGGCATCGAAATTTGGCCGATGAGGACATGCGCTAGGGCCGCTGGGAGGACGTCGTCTCGTCGGTGGCTACCGATAGCCTTTCGCCAAAGACGTGAAAGGGATGGCGATGGACCTTCGTGAAGTTGGGCTTGGACGGCTGAAGGGCGTTGCCGACGCCGCTGGACGGATGGTTGCCGACAGCACGAGCGTCGCGAGGCAGCGTGTCGCTGATGCTGCTGGCGATGCACAGGAGGTTGTGAAGCAGTCCGCCGAGCAGGTGATGGCGAAGGTCGGAGAAGTCAAGGACGGCCTCTCGGCCTGGTCGTCCCGCAACCCCGCCGATTTCGGCGACTTGTCCGCGCTCAGCGCGGACGGGAAGTTGCTCTATTGCCGGGTGTTGGTGAGCTTGGCGCTGGTCGACGGCCTCCTCGATCCTCGCGAGATCGCGAATCTGTACTTGTTCGCATCGACGATTGGTCTCGACGGCGAAGCGCGATCGGAGTTGCGCAGGGAAATCACTGGGGCGCAACGGGATGCAGCGAGCGACGCAGGGGTCCCCGACGCCGCGGTGGAGCTGTCCAGGGAATTGCACGACCGCCTCGAGGAGGATCAGCGCGAGCCGGTGTTCACGGTGCTGGTGCGCGATCTGGTGCGAATTTCGCGTGCTGACAGGCATGCTGCGGACGCCGAGCGTGAGCGAATCGTGCTGGTCGCAGGACTCGTGTTCGCCGAGTCAGCTGACAAGGTCGTGGAGGCGACCGAACGGTTCGTGATTGCGGAAGAGGACTTCGCCTCCGGCAAGATCACGACCAGCCAGTTGGAGGCCACCACCAAGGACATTGCTGCCAAGGCGGCTGCGTTCGGTGCCCCGATCGCCGCGATCAGTCTTGCTGGCAGCGTCTCCGGCCTCAGCGGGGCGGGAATCACCTCGGGTTTGGCGGCCTTGGGGTTCGGCGGCTTGCTGGGCTTGAGCGCGATGGTCACCGGGATCGGCACCGTGGTGATTCTCGGGGTCGCGGTCCATCAGGGGGCGCGTTGGGCGCTGGCCACCAACGAGCGTGAACGAGAAAATCGGCGGGAGCATCTGATTCAGCAAGTCATCAAGAATCACCAGCAGGCGATGGCCGAGCTCACCGACGACATTACGGGGCTCGGTCACCGGATGGAGGCCTACCTCACCCAGACCATGAGGAACGAGGAGCGACTCGCCGCGCTCAGGGATGAGTTGGCCGCCTTTCAGTTGGCCCTGGTGAATCTGCAGAACAGTCAGGAGGCCTTCGAACGGCGGGAGCCGCTCAGTGTCGGGTGACCAGTTTTCGGCTGCTGCCGCGGTCGTGGCTTACCAGGCCGTCACGCTGACCGAACTGCGGGGCTTGTTCGACCAGGTGGAATTCGACCTCAAGGATGTCCTCGAACGCGAACTTCGCGTCAGCGACACCCTGGACTCGGTCGAGTCCGAGTTCGACGCGGTGCGCGCCCGTCTCCAAGCGATGGGCGTCCTCGTACCAGCCGAAGAGTCCCAGTCGAGCGCAGTGACCGCCGTGAGTGTCGAGACACCGAGCTACCCCCGTTACGCCGTGCCCATCATCCCGACTGATGGCGACTTCGATCAGCTCGTCAGGCTTGCCGAAGCCCGGTTGGATCTGTTGGGTATCGATCTGACCCGGGACCCGCTCCAGCAGGTTCTTCCCGCCGGCCAGATAGCTCGCAGCCTGCGCAGCTACGCCGAGGAACATGGCGACGTCAGCTGGGACAAGACCGACTGGACGGTCGTCCTGGTTGCCGGAGTCCTCGCGACCCTCCTTGACGTCATCCTCGTCCGCATCCCCAAGGATTCCGCCTTCCTAGGCAAAGAGCAGACGGGATCGCCCCTCACCAAGTGGCTTCAGGACCGTGACCGCGCACAAGACATCCACGACCGTTTCTTCAAGAGTTTCGAGAAGCTGGCCAAAGTGCCCTATGACGCCCCCACCACGAAGGCCACCGGGGGCCCGGTCAGCGGCATGCGGCCGGTTACCCATCGGCTCCAGAGCCTCGGCCACGATCCGGCCCTGGGTTTCCTCGTCGGCGTGGCAGATCTCATGCACGGCACCGGCACCTACATCGACAAGGCAGGGCAACTGGTCCAGGTCGCCACCGACTACGACCCGGTCGACCTGATCAACGCTCTCATCACCCAGGTGCGCCATCTGCTCTCGGACGTCTACACTCCTGCCGGCCTGCAGCCCCCGTTCTTCAGCCTGCTTCAACTCGGACAGATTAATTCCCCGTTCGCATTAGGCCCCTCCGGTGTCAAGGTGCCCTGGACCGACCTGGCCCGCTACATGTATACGAACGGCTACGACCTGCGCCACTTCTTCACAATGGGCATCACTCCTGGCGTCGTGTCCGCGATCATCCGCGGGTACTGGCTTCTCAAGAGCTATGCCACCGGCGGTACCGCAGCGCAACGGAAGCTGGAGCACGCCAAACTCACCTCCATGTTGCTGCTCGGGCACACCATCGCCACCTCAGGCACGCTTCTCAAGACCGGGCTGCTGTTTGGCATGAACCCGGCCGCCCTCAACTACAACCAGATTCTCGCCATGGCACCCGCCACCATCGCCTGGTTCAAAGAAGCCATCTCCCGCGACCATCGAATCAACGAAGCTCTGGAGAAGGAATGGGAATTGCTCCTCACCGAATCCGAGGGGCAATCGTGACCAGCGAGCCGAGTTGTGAGCCTGGGCAGACTATCAATCTGACTGTCTTTAGTGGGGAAAGCAGGTACGTTGGCGGCAGAGAGCTCCGCGGCTCGCGGAGCGGGTTCCGACACCGTTCACGTCACCGCCGAAGCGCTCCGTCCGGCGCTCGCTGCCAATCGGCAGCATCTGCTATGGACAGTGTTGGCGGCAAAGGAGAAACCGTCTCTGACCATGGCTGGCCGGCCGACGGAGAGCCGATCTTTCGCACCTACTCGGCGTCATGTCTCTTCGACGGGATCGGCATTCGGCGGCTTGACGCCGACGCACGCACCATGCATGCCGGTGGAGAAACCTCACGCGGGGCTCCCTGGAGCCTCCTACCGAGATTCCGCTTTAACCGGGCGTACCCGATGTCCAATCTGAAGGGCCGATCGTGACGGCCACTTCGTACGGGGGCGGTCGGCGAAGTCGGCCCGACCCGCAGGGCTCTATCGACCGCTGCGTACTCGAAGCGCATTCGAGCACGGTCGGGAAGGACTACCCGAAATCGCCCCGCCGCATCACGCCGTGATGGCAGCGGTGCTGGCGTTCGAGGCACGTGGTGACGCTGTCGCGGCGGGCGTGAAGCCGGTACGGCGCACGGCGTACGCCGCGAAACGGATCCGCTGAAACGCTGGCGGCTGACGTTTGGACGGGAGGGCCGGGGTCGTTGCCCTTGGCGGTCGACTGCCTCGGGCGGCTCGGGAGTGGCGGTCCTTTGGACCCCGGCCTTCCGCGCGGTGAAGAGTATCGGCGCGCACTGACCCTCGGGCGCCGCTTATGGCGGATTTAATCCGCAAATAAGATCGTTGATTAGCTATACGTACTGGCTCACGGAGGGTGTGCGGGGCGGTCGGTTCGCCGACGTCGATGCCGCCGGGGGTCGGGGGCAGCGGGGTGGCGGGCGCCCGCGTCGCAGTAGAGGGGCCCAGTAACCCCTGTCCGGCGCCCACACGGGCGCGGTTCTGCGCGACGAGAGGATGCGCCAGCCGGTCAGTTGCCGCTGGTCTCGCGGCCCGAGATTGGGGAGCAGGTTGGGAGCAACCGGGTGCACTGAACGGCGTAAAACAGCTCCCAACGGCACCGAACGGCACCATAGCGAACTGTTACTACTCAGCCTCGGGCCTGGCGCTGCAAGATCGTCGTCGGTTCGTGTCGGCGAGTTACGAACCACGGCGCCGTGAGGTCCAGGGCTGCTCCGCCTGCCGTCGGATGGCAAGATCGTCTCTCGTGATCGATGCTTTCGCTAAGGACTATCTACACGGCCAGCTCAGGTCGATACGCCAGGCGCTGGTCTGGAAGCTCGATCTCGTGGAGGTTCGCTCGTGAGGGCGGTCATCGTCGCGGCCGCGGTCGCGTTCGTCATCTCCCTGTTCGGCACGCCGGTGGCGATTCGCGTCTTCACCGCGCTCAAGGCCGGCCAGCCGATCCGATCCATCGGGCTTGCCAGCAACCAGGGCAAGAAGGGCACGCCGACGATGGGCGGCGTCGTCTTCATCGTGGCGACCGTCTTCGCCTACGTCGCCGGGCACATCGCCCTGACCACCGTGCCCGAGCGGCAGATCGCGCAGGAGGGGCCGACCATGACGGCCCTGGTGTTGCTCGGGCTGTTCGTCTTCTGCGGCGCGGTCGGCTTCTTCGACGACTTCCTCAAGGTGCGCCGGCGCAACTCCGACGGACTGTCCGCCAAAGGCAAGCTGCTCGGCCAGGCGATCGTCGGCGGCGGGTTCGGCATCGCCGCTCTCTACGTGCCGAGCACCAACGGCCAGACCGTGGCCAGCGAGCACATCTCGCTCATCCGCGACATCAGCTGGCTGAACGTCGGCAAGGTCGGCGCGGTCATGGTCATCGTCTTCGTGATCATGGCGATGTCGAACGGCGTGAACCTCACCGACGGCCTCGACGGCCTGGCCACCGGCGCGTCGATCCTGGTGCTCGGCGCGTACGCGCTGATCGGCTTCTGGCAGTACCGGCACTGGTGCGCCGACGACGCGTACGCCCGCGTGAACGACTACTGCTACCAGGTCCGGGATCCCCTGGAGATCGCCATGATCGCGGCGGCGGCGGCCGGCGCCTGCGTGGGCTTCCTGTGGTGGAACACGTCCCCGGCGCGGATCTTCATGGGTGACGTGGGCTCGCTCGGGCTCGGCGCCCTGATCGGCGGGCTCGCAGTGGCAACCCGCACGACGCTGCTTTCGGTCATGATCGGCGGGCTCTTCGTCATCATCACGACGACCTGGGTGATCCAGATCGTCTCGTTCCGGACCACCGGAAGACGTGTCTTCCGGATGGTGCCGTTGCACCACCACTTCGAGCTGGCCGGATGGAGCGAGGTCAATATTGTGGTCCGGTTCTGGATCGTGGCCGGTGTCTGCGTGGCGGTCGGCCTGGGCCTGTTCTACTCGGATTTCTTGGCGGTCGTTGGATAAAAGCCACGCGACAAGCCTGTGTCGTGCCACCGACGGTGATCCGCCGGGCAGCCTGGTTCCCCACCGGGGTGCCAGCGTCTGGCAGCAGCATTGCCTAAGCCGGTCGCGGCCAGACCCCTCGGTCGCTGTGTCAGCAAGAAGTCAGCAAGAGGTCTGGCGTCATCCATCACGGGGCGACCTCCGGCGGCGGCTGGAGCGCACGCGACGACATCACGTGGTGTCGGCTGTGAACTGCCGACAGGCGAGATCGACGTTCACACCGAAGCGGTCGGCGTAGACCAGCGATACCAGGGGGCTAACCTGGCCGGCATGTCGGACGATCAAGTAACGATCACGCTCAGTCCAGACCAGGCGCTTGTGCTTTCGCACTGGCTGGGCACGGTTATGGGTACGAGGTTGTTCGACAGCATCGTCGACGAGGACCCCGCTGTCTGGTCTGCGCTTCACCGCATCAGCAAATCCCTCGACAAAGAGCCGCTCATCTTCGCCCGTGACTATGGTCAGCGGCTTGACGAGGCACGCGACCGGCTGTGCAGCGAACTAGGAGAAGAGTTCGTAGCGAGCCGGTCCGCCTCCAAGAATGGCGACCAGGCGTCGGCCGAGACTCTGGCTGAGTGACTAACTGAGTGACGATCGGAGCGCACGCTGGCGGACGAGCATGGACCCAGAGGATGACCACAGCAGCACTGCAACAAAGCGGCAGGTCAAAGCCAGGTGTAGGTTGCCTGGGGGCGGAAGTAGTCGTCCGGGGCACCCACGAGGCCCAAGACAGCGTGAAACGTCGGCAACAAGCCATCAATGACGTGAGCCCACGACGGCCACGACCAGCACGGCAAGCAGGTTGTCGCAGGTCACGGATAGGCGGACGTAGCTCCGCTTCAACGTCTGACACTCACGCCTACGGCAAGAGGTTGCGAGGGACCGACCTCCTCGGCCACCTCACATGGGACTGGCTGCACCCCAGCATCGGCAAAGATCCACTAGCCTCGGTTCATGACTGAGCGGTGGTCCGTTGTGAAGGAATCCGAGGTGATGTCGTACGCCGGAACGCAAGCGCAGACCCTGCCGGCAGCAAACGTCACCTACGTGGTCGGGCCGTCGGCGACGCTCGTCATCCTGCAGGCCGGCGATCGGCCTGACGGCAACGCCGTGCAAAACGGCGACGTCCTGACGCTGCATGAGCCGTTTCCCGAGGCCGCGGAGGCGCGGCTGACCGGCTCCGACCTTCCGCTTCTAGGATTCGTTCGCGTGTCCGAGGGCTATGTGCCACTAGGGGAATTGCGGCATGTGGTCAGCCACCGGGGGCCCCTCTACGTACCTGACGGCAGTCAGTGGCCTTTCCCTGGTAAAAGCGGACTCTCGTTTTGCAAACTGAGTATCGCGGACAGCCTGCCGTTCGACGTCCTCGACCAGGTGCGACCAACGCTGCAACATCCGCTTCCCAGTCTCGACTGGCTCAGGTTCCTGCCCCACGACCCTATTGCCGGGTTGCGCGACTTCGTGGCCGGTTGGTACGCCGACATCCCGACAGGCGACGACGAACTCCGCGACCCGGACCGGCCGCTTCCCGAACCGCTGCTCGCCTTCTACCGTGCCGCCGCCGGGCGCCGAGAGGTGTTCGGTTTGCACAACCGGATCCACACCGCCGACGAGTTGGAGGACGAGGACGACGGGCTGGTGGAGTTCGGGTCGGAGAACCAAGGGGTCTTCGGCATGTTGCTGGACCCGACCGAGGCGGACCCGACAGTTCAGTACAGCGGACTTCACGTGGAACAGGAGCGAGAGCCGCTGAGCGCCTTTCTGCTGCAGTTCCTCCTTTGTGAAGCGTCCTATTCCAGTCCCTTCTGCGGCTTCGCGACTGTGACCGCCGACCAGGCGCGGCGACTGGTTGAACAACTGCACCAGGTGCCCCTGCGACCCCTGCGGTGGCCGGGTGACCCTACCCGGCACTACGTTGCCCCGGGCTTGGTCGTCGCGACCGCCACTTACGACGACGCCTCGGTCGAGGTGTATGCCGGAAGCCGGCATCGGTCGGCGCTCCGCCCACTGCGCGCTCCGGGCTTCGCCTGGGACCAGTTCGGCGGCTAGCAGACCCGCCGCCCGCCGCCATGCGAGCAAGGCAGCGAAGAGGCAGCGAAAGCGTCGGCGGCAGCCGACAACATGCGACAGCAGGCAGCAAGGTAGCCGCGCTTCGGGCTGCAAAAGAGCACCGGATGACATCAAACGGTGCCCCACACCCCGCGTTCACACGGAGTGCTCAGCCGCATTGCACAGCAGTCGAAGGCTGTCCATGTCGCCTGCTCGGAGAGTATGTGCAGGTCAGGCCGGTTAAGGAGCCGCTGGACGGCCTGGCCTTGCATCTGGGAGCAGATTGGGTGCAGCTTGGCGAAGTGGTCACCGTGCCCGAAGTGCTCAATGGAGCCAGGCAGGGCTGAGAGCTCTGACCTGCGGTGATGCGGACGGACGGGGCGGTGTGACCTCCCAGAGAACGCCGAAGAGGTCACGCTCTGCTGGCCCCCGATTGGGTGGTGTCGGTTTGTCGTCGGGATCGCGCAGGCGCCGGCCAATTGGGATTCGTTGCATCGACGCGTGGCTTTGGGTGGCGCCGTGCTGGCATCGCCATGACTCCTGAACGCTGGGACTTGAATCCCACCGGCAATCTTCCGACCAGGGTTTACTGCACGGTGACCTCTTCGGCGATTCCGAAGGCATCAGCGGCGTCAGTGGGTCGTGCTGGCCGGTGATGTGCTCAACTGCCGATGTGCGCGAGTCGGCCAGGTCGCTTGCCTGTGCGCCGTAGCGCACTTCAATTCGCACGCAATAAACCCGGGGCGGCGTCGATGATCATCTCGCGATAATGGCCGACGTGGAAGAAGTTAAGGTCGTCGTCGCCCATGACGAGCGAGCGACCCTGCGTGTCGGTGATGTGTTCCTGAAGATCGACGCTGATCAGACGCGCACCGACGTCGAGGTCGAGGCGATGGCTCTGGCGCCGATCCCGACTCCGCAGGTCCTGTGGCGCAAGCCACCCGTGCTCGCGCTCGCCGCCCTGCCCGGGATGGCACTGGGCCGCCTCGGCGAGCCGTCGCCCGCGTCGTCGGCGGCGTGGGCCGCGGCGGGTGCGGCCGCGCGGACGCTGCACGACGCGCCCCTGCCGCCATGGCCCGGTCGGCGCCTCGACGAGATCGCATCGCGCCTCGACGGCGAATGCGAGTGGCTCGTCACGAATGGTGTCCTTCCCACGGACGTGGTCACCCGTAACCGCCAGGTTGCTGAGGCTGCGCTGCGGCCGTGGAAACCGGTGTTCATGCACGGCGACCTGCAGATCACCCACGTGTTCGTCGACGATGACGAGATCACCGGTGTGATCGACTGGTCCGAGGCGGCCCAGGGCGATGCCCTGTACGACCTCGCCGTCCTGACGCTCG
This sequence comes from Micromonospora purpureochromogenes, assembly GCF_900091515.1. Classification (NCBI taxonomy): domain Bacteria; kingdom Bacillati; phylum Actinomycetota; class Actinomycetes; order Micromonosporales; family Micromonosporaceae; genus Micromonospora; species Micromonospora purpureochromogenes. The sequence continues at coordinate 5,222,862 of NZ_LT607410.1, forward strand.
GACACGAGGAGCACCTTGACGATGTGGTCGCCGGCTACGGCACCGATGTCGACCTCGACGTGATCCGCGGGTGGTGGTCGTGGCGAAGCCTGGTGGCGGCCCGCTGGCTGGTCGAGCACGGCTTCGACCCGTCCCTGCCCGGCTGTGAGTTCGACGTGTTGAGATCCCGGATGTGAGGCTGCACGAACCCGACGGCCACGAGCTGTGACATGGGGGCACGCTGGATCTGTGCTGTTGCCACCGATCGCAGCGAAGGTCGTTGTCTGTCGTAGCTCACGACCAAGGCGCACCATCGACGACATTGCTATGCGACGCCAGGCATGGCATCCGGATCTGCCGCTGGTCGCGGGTCGAAGCGCGGGCAGGAGCGGGTTTATGGTGGCCGGATGCTTGACCTGGGCAGGCTAGACCTGGAGGAGATCGCCACCGCGCTCGAGGACCAGACCGACTACGAGCACCGATGGCTGATCAACCCGCAGACCGGCGAGATCGTGTTCTGGACGACGGACGGCGGCATCGACGGGCACACGCCCATTGACCTTGACGACCTCGACCTGGTCGGTATTGATCCGCTGCCGTCCTACGTCTGGTACCAGGACATGGCCGACTTTGCCGAGAGGATCAGTGACGCGGCGGCCGGCCGCAGACTCGCCCGAGCGATCCGGGGCAAGGGCGCCTTTCGCCGGTTCAAGAACGAGTTGCACGAGGAGCACCCGCACCTACTGCCAGCGTGGTACGCCTTCCGCGACGTGCGCGCACAGCGGCGGGCTGTTGAATGGCTGGTCGACAACGCGCTGGTCGACGACGAAACGGGCGAGCGTTTCGTGGCCGAGCACCCAGATCCCGACCTTCCCTGAGCTGGCGCCCGCGCCGCGCGACTTCCTACAGTCACGAACGCACGCATCTGCTGCGCAGAGGGCGTTGACGCCGACTGTGAGCGGTGACGCACGGTGGGGTATGACTACCTCTCCCGCTTCCGGCCCCGACATCGTCTCTTCTGATCATCTCGTTCTCCGTGCGGCCGTAGCCGCATACCTCGGTCGATACCGAGGTGACACGCGCCTGCATACCAACTCCGACCTACCTGTCTTCCTGGCCTGGTGCACGGGCCAGAACCTGGATCCGTTGGCGGCGGTTCGGGTGGACATCGAGCGGTACGTGCGGTGGCTCCAGGACGTACGCCGCTTCCAGCCATCGACCGTCTCCCGCCGCCTGTCGGTGGTCGTCGGCTTCTACCGCGTCTGCGTCATCGACAGCATCCTGCCGCACTCACCAGCCGACTACGTCTGCAGACCTACGGTGCCACCCGAATCACCCACCCTCGGACTGGGCCACCTCCAGTTCGAAGCACTGATCACCACCGCACGACTATCGGCCAACCCGAACGACTTCGCGCTGATCGCCATGCTCGGACTCCTCGGACTGCGAATCTTCGAGACCTGCGGCGCAAACATCGGCGACCTCGGCGAGGAACACGGTCACCGGGTCCTACGAGTCCGCGGCAAGGGCGGCAAGGTCGTCCTGGTTCCGCTGCCGACAGCGGTGGCCAGGGCCATAGACCGGGCGGTCGACGGCCGCCTCGACGGCCCGATCCTGCTCAACACCCTCGACGCGCGGATGGACCGGCACGCGGCGACCCGCCGGCTCAAGCACCTCGCCGCCAACGCCGGGATCCGGATGCCGAGGATGCACCCGCACATGCTCCGCCACACCTTCGTCACCACCATGCTCGACGCTGGCGTCAGCCTGCGCGACGTGCAGATCGCCGCCCGCCACGCCGACTCGCGCACCACCATGCGCTACGACCGCGCCCGTAAGAACCTCGACCGCCACCCCAACTACATTCTCGCCGCCTACATGGCCTCCGGAACGTAACGACCACGACGAGCGGATCTGCCGAGATGAGTGCGGTCAGTGTGTTTGGGTCTCCCAGACCGGCTGCTGGGGCTCGTCGTTGTGCACGATGATGTCGACGTGATCGGTCGGGCGGACCGTAGCGAAGTAGAACTGTTGGGAGGGGATGTAACGCTCGCGCCAGCGCCGTTCGACTTCGGCCCGAGCCAACACCTGACGCTCTCGGATCACGGCACGATCCACGGTCGTCTCCAGCGCGGTCGACACGAAGATGCGCAGGTCCCACCGATCAATCAGTTCCGGGCGCATGAGGAAGACGCCGTCGAAGAGCAGCACGGCGTCGGCGGGCGCAGTCGTGACCGGCGGGGACAGCGCGGTATCCGCGGTGCGGTCGTAGACCGCGTGTTGGAAGCGTCGATCTCCGCCCGGGCCGAGCGGATCGAGCAGAACCCGGTTCAGCGCGTTGTAGTCGTGGGTGTCGAAGTAGCAGCCTTCGGCCGAGTACTCGCCGCGCGGATAGCGCTGTGCCCGGGGGAAGAGGAAATCGTCGATCGTCGCGCGGATGACGTCGCGGCCCTGTGTGCGCAAGACGACGGCCAGTTCGTCGGCGAGCGTGGTCTTGCCTGCGGCGGGCGGTCCGTCGATAGCAACCCGCGTCGGGTGTGCGGCTGTGACGGACCCGACTGCCTCAGCCAGGCGGCCGAGCACCTCGTGGCGGGTGCCTTGGTCCATGTCCTGCCCGTCCTAGTCTCGCGAAGGTCGCCGTGTCGAGCCGACCTTATGCGCGCCAGCCTTTTCGCGCCGGCCACTCCCCGAGTGAGCGAGATTGCCGCATACGAAACTGGCTGCGGTCGCGGCGCAAACGGACTGTCATGCCGGCGCTGGTCGGTCGGTATAGCGTGACCGGTCCTGCCGCTGACCGGGCGTGCCGGGTGTATTACGAGGGGTGCGTGCAGCGAACAGCCGGTCCTTCCCGGGAGAGTGCGCACCTGGCTCAGCCCGGATGGGCCCACGATACGGTTCGAGCGTGATGGCCGACCTTGCCAACAGCTCCTTGATCTTCGTCGATGTCGACGGGCCGCTGATCCCGTTCAAAGCCCGGCCGGTTAGCCGCGAGCGTTCTTTGGGCGGTGCAGTCGTGCAGCCACTGGACGGTACTGGCAACCCTCTGCTCGATCGGCTTGACCCAGATGACGGGCGGAGGCTGTTGGCACTGGGATGCCAGTTGGTCTGGGCGACGACATGGATGGCGGAGGCGAACGAGGTCATCTCGCCACGGCTCGGGCTTCCGGACCTGCCGGTCGTCGAATGGCCGGACGACGACGAGGATCCGGAGCACGGTCTGCACTGGAAGACCGTATTCCTTACCCGGTGGGCAGCCGGCCGCCCATTCGTGTGGCTTGACGACGAGATAACTGATGCTGACCGGCGCTGGGTCGCAGCACACCACCCGGTGCGGGCCCTGCTGCAACGTGTCGACCCATACGTGGGCCTGACCGAAGCGGATTTCTCAGCGGTCCGTCGATGGCTCGGGCAGATTGACGACGCCGCTTGATCACCTGCACGCTCACGTCGCCGACCGGGCGTCACTGTGCGTGACGGAGGAACGGCAGCGCTCGGCACGCGGTCGTGCCGATGAGCGGACTGTTTGTCGACTCGGTGTACGGTGCTCGTTCTCCCTGTGTCATGTGTGCCCCAGCGTTTCAGACCAGCTGGCGGGCGCCGGCAGCAGTCGAATTCGTTACAGCTGCAGGCCGAGGTAGCTCCAGCGCACGTCGTGGCGACCGAGGGGGTCCGCCCGTTCGCAGTCGTGAATGAGGTGTAGGCCGAAGTGACGGGCCAGCGCGACCGTCTCCTCAGCGGAGACGTCGTACATCTGCCGGCCGGCAGGTACGGGGCCGTGGCGCAGGGAGATGACCACGCGGCCCTCAGGTAGAAGCAGGCCGCTGATGTGTTTCATCGCTGACGATCGCTCGTGCTGGTCCAGATGCATCCAGACGGCCGTCAGAAGAATCAGGTTGAAGCGTTGGGGGCGCTTGTACAGCACCGTCAGGTTGGGCAGGCTGTCGTCGACCCATTCGATGTCGTTGGCGGCGTGGATGCGTTGACCATGCGCGCGAAGTTGCGGGGTGGGCTCGACGGCGACGACCCGGTGTCCCAGGTCGGACAGGGCTGCCGCATCGCGGCCCGTGCCCGCGCCAATGTCCAGGATCGAGCTGGGCTCGATGGGGAACAGGTGCAGGACATCTCGGTGCACGTCGGCAAACGAAACGCTCTCGTACTGTTCGGCCAGGGTGTCGGCGGCTTCGCCGTAGCCTGCGGTGCTGCTCATGAGTGCCAGGGGTTTCTCCGTCTGTGCTGCGGTTGATGCTGTGATCGTCGCGATTGGTCAGGCTGCCTCCAGCAGAGCCGGGAGTTTGCGCATGTCGTCGAAGACGACCGTGTCCGGGCCTTCCAGCCGGTGCGCGGGGGTCAATCCGCCCGCATAGCCGAAGCAGCGCATACCGGCGGCGCGGGCCGCTTGGACTCCGTAGCGGCTGTCCTCGACCACGACGCACGCCGCGGGCGGGACGCCCATCGCCGCCGCCGCGTGCAGGAACAGGTCGGGGGCCGGCTTGCCGTGGGCGACCTTGGTCGCGCTGAAGATGCGGCCGTCGAAGCGGGGGTACAGGCCGGTGCGGCCCAGGGTGTGGCGCATCTTCTCGTGCGTACCGCTGGAGGCCACGCACGTCGGCTGGGTGATCTCATCGAGCGCGTCGTTGATCCCGTCGACGGCGGTCAGTCCGGCGTCCACCGCTTGGCGGTGTGCCAGGTCGAACCGGTCCGCCCAGGTGGCAGCCACGCCCTGTCCGAGGCGGGCCGCGATCTGTTCACCGATGGACGTGCTGGACCGGCCGACGAAGCGCTCGATGACCTCTGCCTCGGTCAGTGGCCAGCCCAGTTCCGCGCCAAGCGCGATGTTGACGCGGACCGCGATGCGCTCGCTGTCGACCAGCACCCCGTCGCAGTCGAAGATGACAAGCCCGATCGGATTGATCATCCGGACAGGCTGGTCGAGTGGGTGGGTGAACCTGGCGGCACCCACGGTCCCCCCGAAGGTGCCGGATCGCCGTCACCGCCGAGGTGGTGGCCACTCGGACAGGTCGACCACGTTGCGAGGCAGCACCAGCGGCCGGTGCACGACCGGGGCCGAGAAGGACGCACGCCGCTGCCGCGATCCGCGCGTCACGCGGTGTAACGGAGAGATCGCAGCCCTCAGCGCACGGATCTAGCCGATGAGCGTGCGTCACTCCGCCCAGATCGGTGGCGATATCAAATCTCGGGCGTGCTTCAGCGTGCGTGCCGGTGGATATGGTCGAACCCGTACGGGTGCGTGACACGTGGAGTGGACGGGGACGGTCGAGACGATGGTCGTGGTCGAGCGGGGAGACGAACTCGGCGAGGGGTACCGGCGCCGCATCACCGAGGTCTACGTGCGCAGCTTCGCAGCGGACTTCGTCGCGTTCTCGCGCGACACCGGGAAGTTGGCCGACGCGTTCGAGCACATGCTGCTGCTCGAACGGTTCTACATCGCGCTCGTGGACGGGGAGCCCGCCGGCCTCGCCTCGCTCACCGAGGGCGACCAGACGCTGTTCGCGCCGCGCTGGCGGGAGATCCGGCGTCATCTCGGGCTGGCGCGCGGGCTGCTCGGCTACGTGGTGATCCGGAGATGGTTCATGCGCCCCTCCGACGGCGCCCGACCCCGGCTCGCCGAGATCGGGTTCGTCGCCACCGAGCCGGCCTATCAGGGTCGCGGCGTCGCGACCGCGTTGCTGCGTCACCTGCTGGCGTTGCCCGGGTATCGCGAGTACGTGCTCGAGGACATCAAGGACACCAACGCACCCGCCCTCGGCCTCTACGCCAAGCTCGGCTTCACGATGTACAAGCGTCGGAAAGTGCGCTTCGCGCGACGCGCCGGATTCACCGAACTCATGTCGATGAAGCTCGTGCAGGACTCCACGTCGCAGCCTACCGCCGACCGATCACCCGGAGCCGTTCGACGGGACACTGAGGTGCTCCCGCTGCCCGAGGTCGAGAGCTAAGACCCAACCCCCTGCGAACGTTCGCTCATGCCGCCGACCGGGCGTTACGTTCTGTAACGGTTGCCTGGCGGGCTGCGCCGCCCGCTCGTGCCGATGAGCGCGCGTTCCGTGGCACCCTGCATATGCCCCTTGCCACTTCGCCGGCAGGGCCACCGCACCAGACCGCTCCTGCCTCGGATCTGATCAAGGTGTTGTTGCCCCAGCTGCGACATACCCGGCACATGGCTGCGCTGATCGCGGATCTGGGCACGCGCTCCGTCAGGGGTCACGGGGCGGTGACCAGCAGACGGCTGATCTCCCCGGCGGCCGGGTGCTCCGGATCGACGGCCAGGAAGCGTCGCAGGGTGCGTGCCGCCTCGGCGGAACGGCTGCCGCGCTGCGCCAGCCCCAGCACGAGCAGCCCGTCCGGGGAGTCCGGAGAGCGGGCCAGCACGTCCCGCGCGGTCTGCTCCGCGCCCGTCGTGTCGCCGGCTCGGAGCAGCGCGAAGGCGAGCCGCAGTCGGATCGCGTCGTCGGGCCGGTCCCGTAGCGCCTCCCGGTACATCTGCGCCGCGGCGTCGTACCGGTTCTGGGTCTCCAGGTCGCGGCCCAGCTGCACGGCGACCGCGACCGGGTCGGCCGGTGGCGGCTGCGGCGAAGGCCGGTCGAGAGCGCCGGCGGCGACCGCCACCGACGCGACGAGGGCCACCAGCCCGACCGACCCGGCTCGCCACGCCCGGCGGGCGGCCCGGCCGATCGGCGCGGGCCGCACCTGCGTGGCGGGAGCGGTCGACGTCGCGGGCGGGCGCAGCGTGCGCAGGGCCGCGTAGCCACCGGCCAGCAGGGCCAGCGCGGGTACGGCCCAGAGCAGCAGCTCCGCGCCGCCGGCCGGTGGATCGGTCAGCACCTCCGCGCCGTAGCGCTGCACGAACCACTGCCGGATCTCGTCGCGGTCCCGCCCTTGTGTCAATTGGTCCGCCACGACCTGCCGCATCGCCGCCGCGATGGGTGACCGGGAGTCCGCCACCGACTCGCCCTGACAGGCCGGGCAGCGCAGACCGGCGGCCACCGCGCGGACCGGATCCTCCCCGCCACTGTCGTTGGCCGACCGGACCAGTCCCGCGCCGGCCGCGGCTGTCAGGGCGGTGAGGACGAGTGCCGCCAGGGCGGCGGGCCACCTCATCCGGCCAGTAGCGGCGCCACCCGCTGCTCCAGCCACTGCCGGGTGACCACGCCCTGCTGCCGGTCGACGATGCGGCCGTCGCGGTCCACCACGAAGGTCTCCGGCACCGCCCGTACGCCCCAGTCGACCGCCCGGGTGCCCTCCGGGTCCGGCAGCACGGTCAGTCCGCGCGCGCCGGTCTCCTCGAGCAGCGCCCGGACCGCCTCGGTGCCGTCGCGGACGTTCAGCGCGACCAGCCGTAGTCCCTGCGGCGACCACCGTCGTTCCGTGTCGACCAGCAGCGGCAGCTCATCCCGGCACGGGCCGCACCAGGAGGCGAAGACGTTGACCAGCAGCACGTGGCCGCGGGCGTCGGCCAGGTCGAACCGGCCACCGTCCAGGGTGGCGCCCGAGAGTGCCGGGGCCGACGTGGGCGTCACAGCGGTGGTGGCGACGGGCCCCGGCGTGGCCGGCGACCGGAGGCCGAGGGCGACCACCGCGCCGACGGCGACGGTCACGGCCAGCACCAGCGCAGGTCCGGTGCGCAGCGGGCCCAGTCGTTGACGGGTGCCGGGGCTGATCATTTCGGGGCCCCGGCGGCGACCGGGTCGGGAGTCGGCAGGGCGACGTCCCGGTGCAGCCGGCGCCGGGAACGGGCGGTGCCGATCGCCGCCAGGAGTCCCCCGGTGGCGGTCAGCGCGCCGCCGGCCCAGAGCAGCCCGACGAGCGGGTTCACCGCGAGCCGTACGGTCGCGCTGCCGCTGTCCGGGGCGACCGCGATCAGCGTCAGGTACGTGTCCCGCAGCAGCCCGGTGTCGATCGTCGGCACGGTTACCGCGGTGTCCCGGGCGGGGTGGTAGCGCAGGGCCGGCGTGACGTCCCGCTCCGCGCCGCCCGCCTCGGTGAGCCGGAGCCGCGCGTGCACCGCCATGCCACCGCTGCTGGCGGCCCGGTCCACCCCGACCAGGCGTACGGTCACGTCGGCCACCCGCAGGGACTCTCCGGTGCGGAGGGTCCGTTCGGCGTCCTGGCCGTATGCCGAGGATCCGGCGACGCCCACCGCGACCAGGGCGATTCCGGCGTGCCCGACGAGCCCGGCGAGCCTGCCCCGTCTCCGGTCCTGGCCGGACCGTCGCAGCCGGCCGCCCAGCTCCGCGGCCAGGCCGGTGAGCACGAACGCCGCCGCGCCGAACGCGGTGAGCGCTGCCGGGCCGGGCCGGCTGAGCAGTCCCACCACCGCGACGGTGGCGAGCGCCACGCCGCCGGGTACGGCGAGTCGCCGCAGCGCCTGCGTCCGGTCGTGTGCCCGCAGGGCCGGCGTCACCCCCATCACCAGCAGCACCGCGATCGCCAGCGGTACCGCGGTGCGCTGGTAGTAGCCGGGCCCGACCGAGGTGCGCACCCCGCCGAGCGGGTCGGAGAGCAGCGGGAAGATCGTGCCGATCAGCACCACCGCCGTGATCGTCACCAGGAGCACGCCGTTGACCAGCACGGCGGTGGCCCGGGACAGCAGCGGTGTGCTGTGGCGGGCCGGTTCGGGGGTGCGCCATCCGGTCAGGACGGTCGACACGACGACCGTCAGCAGCACGAAGCCGAGCAGCATCGGCCCCAGCGGTGAGTCGGTGAAGGCGTGCACGCTGGCGACCGCGCCGGACCGGGTGAGGAACGTGCCGAGCAGCACCAGCACGAAGCTGGCGCAGGCCAGGGTCAGGTTCCAGCCGGCCCGGCCGGCGGCGCGGCCGAGGGTGGTGTGCAGGAAGGCGGTGGCGGTCAGCCAGGGCAGCAGGGAGGCGTTCTCCACCGGGTCCCACGCCCAGTAGCCGCCCCAGCCCAGCACCGCGTACGACCACCAGGCCCCGAGCCCGATGCCGGCGGTCAGCGCCGCCCAGGCCGCCAGGGCCCAGGGTCGGGCGGCCCGCAGCCAGCCCCGCCCTTGCCGGCCGGCCAGCGGTGCGGCGATCGCGAAGGCGAACGGCACGACCAGGCCGATGTAGCCGGCGTAGAGCAGGGGAGGGTGCACCCCCATCGCCGGGTGCTGCTGCAGCAGCGGGTTCGGTCCCGGGCCGTCGGCGGGTACCGGACCGACCTCCCGGAACGGGTTCGCGGCGAAGTAGGACAACGCGAAGAAGAACATGGTCACCGTGCTGACGACCACCATCGCGTACGCGTGCAGCCGGGCCGGGTGCCGGCGGTGGGCCAGCAGTGCCGCGTACCCGGCGAGGATCAGCAGCCAGAGCAGCAGCGACCCGTCCAGGGCGGACCAGAGACTCGTCAGCGTGTAGTACAACGGCACCTGACGTCCGCCGTTCTCCGCCACGAAGCGGACGCTGAAGTCGTGCCGGAGCAGGGCCGCCTCCAGCAGGCCGCAGGCGACGGCGGCGGTCGCCAGGGTCGCGGCGGTGGCGAGGCGGGCCGGTCGGGTGGGTACGGCGAACAGGGCCGTCCGCAGCCAGAGCAGGGCGGTCAGGGTGGCGCAGAGCAGCCCGACCGCGAGGCTCGCGGTGCCGAGGTCACCGAGCATCTACCGGCCCTGCCGGGGCGGTGGACGGCCGGTACTCGTTACCGTGCCGGACCACGACGTGGTCGGAGCGGAACACCCGGTCCGGCGACAGGGTGCCCTCGACGACCGCTCCCTCGCCCTCCCGGAACGTCTCCGGTGGGACGCCGCGCTGCTCGACGGTGATCTCGTGACCGTCCTCGGCGAGGCGGAACACCACGAGGTCGCCGGTGTGCCGCAGCGACCCGGGCACCACGTCGCCGCCGAGGCGTACCCGTTCCCCGGTCGCGTCCGGGTCGCCGAGCACCTCGCCGGGGGTGCGGTAGTAGGTCAGGGTGTCCTGCAGCGCGCTGGTGACCAGCAGCGCGCCGGCGGCGAGGAGCACGGCGACGACGGCGGTCCGGCCCGCGCGGCGACGGATCATCCGACCCGGACCGGGACGCGGTCGGGGGCGGGGGACGCGTCGGGGGTCAGCCGGCGTTCCAGCCGGACCACCCGGTACAGCAGGACGGAGAGCGCGGCGAGCGTCGCGGCGGCCGCGGCGAGCAGCAGGGCGACGCCCATCCTGGGGTCGATCGGCGGGCGCTGCGGGGCGAGCACGGTCGCCTGCTGGTGCAGCGACCGCCACCAGACGACGGAGAAGTGCACCACCGGGACGAGCAGGAAGCTGGCCACGCCGACGACCGCGGCCGGTCGCGCCACCCGGTGGTCACCTCCGTCGCGCGCCCCGGTCCGCTCCGCCACCGCGCGGCGCAGGGCCAGGTAACCGGCGTACGCGAGCAGGAGCAGGACGGTGCTGACCAGCCGGGGGTCCCAGGCCCACCAGGCACCCCAGACCAGGTGCCCCCAGAGCGACCCGGTGGCGATCGCGACGGCGGTCAGCGCCGCCCCGATCTCCGCGCCCGCCCGGGCGAACCGGTCCCAGCGCAGGTCACCCCCGATCAGGTACGCCCCGCTGGCGGCCAGCACGACGGCGAACGCGGCGTAGGCCACCCAGGCGGCGGGGACGTGCAGGTACATCAGTCGCTGCGCCTGGCCCTGCACCTCGTCGGGGGGCGCCAGCCACCCGCCGGCCACCGTCGCCGCCGCGGTGAGCCCACCGGCGAGCCAGGCCATCGTCCGGCGGCCGGCGGCGGCTCTGCCGGTGTCCGCGACAAGGTCCACCGTGGAGGCTCGCATGATCTCCCTGTCCGTGCCCTGAGGGGCGCTTGCGGATGAACGAGTGGGAACTCACCATAAATCGCTCTGGTCGCACCCGTCCGGGTATCAGTCGCAAACAGGGACAAACAGGGGGTCAGAAGGGCCTAGTGTCGCTCCCGGTGGACACGACAGCGGGGATGAACCTGAGCGCGGCCCGACCCGCCGGGCGGCGCCGCCGACCGCGCCCGCTCCCGGCGCTGACGACGCTGTGCGGCGTGGCGCTGCTCGCCGGATGCGCCGGCGACCCGCCGTCCGCCCTGAACCCCGCCGGTACGGGGGCGGCCCGGGTCGCCAACCTCTGGTGGCTGCTGTTCTGGATCTCCACGGCGGTGTTCGCCGAGGTCATGGTGCTGCTGCTCTGGGCGCTGGTGTTCCGGCGGGGCAACGCCCGGGTGCGCCACGGGCAGCCGCTGCGCTTCGTCACGATCGCCGGCGCCGGGCTGCCCTTCGTCATCCTCGTCGCCGTCTACGGAGTGGGTCTGCGCGACCTAGCCGCGCTCGGTGACCACCCCGGCCGGGACGCTCCGACCGTGGAGGTGACCGGGCACAAGTGGTGGTGGGAGGTGCGCTACCAGGGGGCGTCCGGAGCCACCGCCAACGAGATCCACATCCCGGTGGGGGAGCGGGTGAAGGTGCGCCTGCGCACCGACGACGTGCTGCACAGCTTCTGGGTGCCGCAGCTCATGCCGAAGACGGACCTGATCGCCGGCGAGACCCGGGAGACCTGGTTGCGGGCGGAGCGGGCCGGCCGCTACCGCGGCCAGTGCGCCGAGTACTGCGGCACCCAGCACGCCCACATGGCCTTCCTGGTCGTGGCGGAACCCCGTACCGACTTCGACGCGTGGCTGACCCGCCTGAACGCCCCGGCCCGTCAGCCGCACACCGCGGCCGAGCGCCGCGGCCAGCAGGCGTTCCTGCAGGGCACCTGCGCCGCCTGCCACGCGGTGCGGGGCACCGGCGCCCAGGGCCAGGCGGGGCCCGACCTGTCGAACGTCGGCACCCGGTGGAGCCTCGGCGCCGGGGCGGTGCCCAACGACGCCGGGCATCTCGGCGGCTGGATCGCCAACCCCCAGACGGTCAAGCCCGGCAACGCGATGCCCCCACAGCCGATCGACGCCGCCCAGCTGCCCGACCTCATCGCGTACGTGCGGTCGCTGGAGTAGGCCGGGGAGGGGAGACGATGTCCACCACCACCACGCCGTCAACCGGCGTCAGCCGGGAGGACCTGGCGCGGCTGACGGAACACTGGGGCGAGCGACCCTCGCTGCGGGCCTGGTTCAGCACGGTCGACCACAAGAGGATCGGCCGCCGCTACCTGGTCACCGCCGGGTTCTTCTTCGTCCTCGCCGGGCTCAGCGCCCTGGCGATGCGCACCCAGCTCGCCCGACCCGAGGCGGGCATCCTGTCGCCCGAGGAGTACAACCAGCTCTTCACCATGCACGGCACGGCGATGGTCTTCCTGTTCGCCACGCCGATGCTCTTCGGGTTCGGCAACTTCCTGCTCCCCCTGATGATCGGCTCCCGGGACATGGCGTTCCCGAGGTTGAACGCCTTCGGCTACTGGGTGTTCCTGTTCGCGGGGCTGTTCATGTGGGCGAGCCTGCCCTTCGGCGCCGCCCCCGACAACGGCTGGTTCGCGTACGCGCCGCTCAACTCGGAGCAGCACAACCCCGGCCTGCACATGGACGTCTACGCCCTCGGGCTGCTCTTCCTCGGCATCTCGACGACCGCCAGCTCGATCAACTTCATCGCCACCGCGCTCAAGTTGCGCGCACCGGGGATGTCGCTGAACCGGGTGCCGCTGTTCGTCTGGACGATCGTGGCCACCGCGTTCATGGTGATCTTCGCGTTGCCGGCGCTGAACCTGGACAACGCGATGCTGTTCCTCGACCGCCGGTTCGGCACCCACTTCTTCGACCCGTCCGCCGGGGGGAACGTGCTGCTCTGGCAGCACCTGTTCTGGATCTTCGGGCACCCCGACGTCTACATCATCGTCATGCCGGCGCTGGGCATCGTCTCCGCCGTGCTGCCCGCCTTCACCCGGCGCGGCGTGGTCGGGTACCCGCTGATCGTGCTGTCCATCGTGGCGATCGCGATCATCTCGTTCGGGGTCTGGGTGCACCACATGTTCGCCACGGGCCTGCCGGCGCTGTCCTACAGCTTCTTCAGCGCGGCCAGCACCATCATCACCATTCCGTCCGGCCTGCAGATCTTCGCCTGGCTGGCCACCATGCTGCTCGGCCGGCTGGTGATCCGCGTGCCGCTGCTCTTCGTCATCGGCTTCGTCGTGACCTTCGTGCTCGGCGGTGTCACCGGCACGATGTTCGCCATCACCGCGTTCGACCAGCAGGTCACCGACTCGTACTTCGTGGTGGCGCACTTCCACTACGTGCTGGTCGGCGGCGCGGTCTTCCCGATGCTCGCCGGCATCTACTACTGGCTGCCCAAGATCACCGGGCGGATGTACCACGAGCGGCTCGGCCGCTGGGCGTTCTGGCTGGTCTTCGCCGGCATGCACGTCACCTTCTTCCCGATGCACCTCTACGGCCTGTTCGGCATGCCCCGCCGGATCTACACCTACCCCGGCGAGCCCGGCTGGGGCGGGTGGAACCTGGTCAGCACGGTCGGGTCGTACCTGCTCGCCCTCGGACTGCTGCTCGTGCTCGTCGGCGTGGTGCACGCCGTCCGCCGGGGCCGGCCCGCCCCGGCGGACCCGTGGGACGCCGACAGCCTGGAATGGGCCACCGCGTCGCCGCCCGAGCCGTACAACTTCCCCGTCCTGCCCCGGGTGCACAGCCTGCACCCGGTGTGGGACGAGCGGACCGCCGAGTCGACCGGCGCGGGTGCCACCGAGGACCGCATCCTCAGTGCGGGGCGCCGCACCCTGTTCACCAGCGAGCTGGACGCCCGCTGCGAACGGGCGGTGGAGATGCCGGAGTCGACGTTGAAGCCACTCGTGCTCGCCGGCGCGCTGCTGATCTTCTTCACTGCCCTGCTCTTCGCCTGGTACCCGGTGGCGGCCGTCGCCATGGTCGCGGTCATCGCGACGATCGCGGTCTGGCTCTGGCCGCCCAGCCCGGTTCAGGAACCTGGGGTGACGGCATGACGGGTCGGGGCGGAGTCGTGGCGGCGGCCACCGGCGCCGAGGCGCTGAGCACGGAGCTGCCGGTCGGCCGGTCCACCGGCTGGTGGGGCATGGTGATGTTCGTGGCCACCGAGGCCACCCTCTTCGCCTGCCTGCTCGGCAGCTACTTCTACCTCCGCTTCCAGTACGGCCCGCAGTGGCCGCCGACCGGCATCGGGGCGCCGGAGCTGGTCAAGCCGCTGGTGATGACGGCGGTGCTGCTGCCCAGCAGCCTGCCCATGATCTGGGCCGAACGCGGCAGCCGGCGCGGCCAGCTCTGGCGGCTGCGGTCGGGGCTGGCCGCCACCATGGTGCTCGGCTTGACCTTTCTGGCCCTGCAGGCCACCGAGTACGTCGAGAAGCTCCGGCACTTCACCATGACCACCGACGTCTACGGCTCGCTGTTCTACCTGATCACCGGCTTCCACGGGCTGCACGTCCTGGTCGGACTGACCATGATCGGCTGGCTGCTCGCCACCTCCCTGGGCGGCGGCTCCGGCACCCACCACCACGAACGGGTCCGCAACGGCGCGATCTACTGGCACTTCGTCGACGCCGTGTGGGCCGCCATCCTGTTCACCATCTACCTCTCCCCACGACTGTGACGACCACCCGACCCGGCCCCCGGGCCCGCCTCACCGGCGGGCTGCTGCTCTGGTACGGCGTGCTCGGTGGCGCCGTCGCCTGGACGGTGCACGTCCTCGTCGCCTGGGGCCTGGACGAACTGGCCTGCGCCGCCGGCTCCGAGCGCGTCTCCGCCGTACCGCTCGGGCCGGCCGTCGGGCTGGCGGTAGTCGTCCCGGCCCTGGTCACCGCGGGCTCGCTGGCGGTCGCCGCGCTCGTGTGGCGGCGCACCGCCGGCGCGCAGTCAGCGGGCGCCGAGGACCGGGCGTTCGGCCGGTCCAGGATGCTCGCCATAGTGGGCATCTGGCTCAACCTGCTGTTCCTGACGATCATCGTGCTCGGCGGGATCGCCGTGCTGGTGCTGCCGCCATGTCAGAGCTGAACCTCTACCGGGCTCACGCACCCGGTCAGAGTCCGGTCGCCGAGAGCCTGCTGACCATGCTGGCGGTCGTCACGGTCTGCCTGCTCGCGGCCGGCTACGGGCGGGGCGTCCAGGAGCTGTGGACCCGACGCGGTACCGGCCGGGTCATCCCAGGCTGGCGGGTCGGCGCCTTCGGTGCCGGACTGCTGGTGCTGCTCGGCGCGGAGCAGGGACCGGTGCACGACCTGGCGGAGTCCGGCCTGGCCGGGCACATGGCCCAGCACATGCTGCTCCTGCTGGTGGCCGGGCCGCTGCTCGCGGCGGGCGCGGCGGGGCTGCCGCTGAGCCTGGCCGCGCCGCTGCCGCTGCGCCGGCTGCTCGCCCGATGCCGGGTGGCGCCGCCGGTGCGCCGGTTACGCCATCCGAGCACGTACGCCCTGCTGGCCGGTGGCGGGCAGACCCTCGTGCTCTGGTTCTGGCACCTGCCCGGGCCGTACGCCGCCGCGGTCGATCGGCCCGCGGTGCACGCCACCGAGCATCTGTGCTTCCTGGCGACGGCCTGGCTGTTCTGGGCGCCGGTGGTCGGCTCGCCACGGCAGCGCGCCCCCGCCCCGGTGACGGTGCTGCTGCTGGCCGGCACCATGCTGCCCGCCTCTGCCCTCGGCGCCGTGCTCACCTTCGCCCCGCAACCGGTCTATCCACAGCGGGTGCTCGGCGCCGACCCGCTGGCCGACCAGCAACTCGCCGGCCTGTTGATGTGGGCGCCGATGGACCTGGCCGTGCTGGTCGTGGCGCTGGCCGTGTTCCTGCGCTGGCTGCTGCGGATGGACCGCGACCGGCCCGACGGCCTGGGCGGAAAGCCAGTACCCCAAGGGGCCGGACCGATGGCGACAACAGCTGAAACGGAAAGGATGGTCCGATGATGGTGCCCGGCCGGCTCTGGGCGCTCGGTGCGGCCCTCATGATCCTGCCGGTCGTCGCGGTCACCGCCTGCGCCTCGACGACCCCACCGCCACCACCCGAGTCGCGGAACGGACGGCCCGACCGGGGCGCGGAACTGATCACCCGGTACGGCTGCGGATCGTGCCACACGATCCCCGGCGTCAACCGCGCCGACGGCCTGGTCGGCCCGCCCCTGACCCGGTTCGGCGCCCGCTCCTACGTCGCCGGCCAGCTGCCCAACAACGCCGACAACCTGCGGCGCTGGATCTCCGATCCACAGGCGGTGGAGCCGGGCACCGCCATGCCGAACCTGGGCGTCACCGCGATCGACGCGCAGGACATCGCCGCCTACCTCTACACCCTGGACTGAAGGTGCGGCGTTCACGAGCGGCGACCCGGCGGCCCGCCCTGCACCCGCACCGGGCCCTCGCGGTCGGGGCGGTGCTGATGCTCGCCGCAGGCCCGGTGGCGCTCGCCCCCGCGCCGATCCCCGGGGAGTCCGCGACCCCGGCCGCTTCCGCACCACCGCCCGGCACGGGGGGCACCCGGCTCTACCGTGAGCAGTGCGCGAGCTGCCACGGCGACCAGGGGCAGGGCACGCAGCGGGGACCGTCCCTGATCGGCGTCGGGCCCGCCTCGGTGGACTTCCAGCTCTCGACCGGACGGATGCCGGTGTCGCGGGAGGTACAGCAGCCTCAGCGTCGGCAACCGGCGCTCTCGGCCGACGACATCGCGGCGCTGGTGGCCCACGTCGACAGCTTCGGTGGCGGCGGCCCGCAGATTCCCCGGGCCGCGGCGGGGAGCCTGACCTCCGGCCGGGAGATCTTCGCGGCCAACTGCGCCCCGTGCCACGGCGCGACCGGCTCCGGGGCCGCGCTGACCGCCGGCTGGAGCGCCCCGCCGCTGTACGACGCGACGGCGACGCAGGTGGCCGAGGCGGTCCGCGTCGGCCCGGGGCTGATGCCGGTCTTCCCCGGTCAGGTGCTCGACGACCAGCAGGTCAACGACGTGACCGCCTACGTGCAGCGGCTGCGCAGTGAGCGGCTGGACCGGGGCGGCAACCCGCTCGGCCGGCTCGGCCCGCTGGCCGAGGGGCTGGTCGCCTGGGTGGCGGTACTAGCGCTGCTGGTGGCCGCCGCCCGATGGTTGGGCAGGAGGGCGGGGGATTGAGCGGTCGGTGTCCCTCGACGAGTGAGCGGGCGGCGAGCCGTCGCGTCGTCGCCGCCTTCCTGACCAGCGCGGCCGGGGGGATGGGCTTCGCGGTGACGTACAGCCTGGGCGGCAACACCCGCTGGGAAGGGGTCTGCCTTGCGGTGGCCTTCGCCGGACTGGCCGTGGGCCTCGCCGTCTGGGGGCGGCGGCTCGTGCCGGTCGGCGGCTACGTCGAGGAGCACGAGGGCTTCGCCCCAACCCCGGCGGAGCAGGCGATGAGCGCCGCGGTGCTCACCGCGCCGGACAGCCCGGTGCGGCGGCGGGGCCTGCTCGCCGCGCTCGGGCTGGCGCTGACCGCGCTCGGCGCCGCCGCGCTGTTCCCGCTGCGCTCCCTGCTGCCCTTCCCCGGTGCCCGCCCGGTCCAGGACCTCAAGGACACTCCGTGGCGGCCGGGCGTGCGGCTGGTCGACGCCGACGGACGACCGTTGCGGCCGCGGGACGTGCCCGCCGACACCGTGGTCGGCATCTTCCCGGAGGGCCACCTCGACGCCGGGGACGGGCCCGCCTTCGCGGTCCGCCTCGACCCGGCGCGCTTCTCCCGGCCGCCCTCCGGCGGGCATCTCGACGGCCTGGTCGTCTACTCGCTGCTCTGCACGCACGCCGGCTGTCCGGTGCGGCTCTACCTCAAGGGCGCCGCAGGGGTGCTCTGTCCCTGCCACCAGTCGTCGTTCGACCTGCTGGCGGACGCCCGGCCGGTCGCCGGCCCGGCTGCGCGGGCGTTGCCCGGTCTGCCGATCGAGGTCGGCCCGGACGGCTTCCTCCGCGCGACCGGCGACTTCACCGCCCCACCCGGCGCCGGCTTCTGGAGCCGGCCGTGATCACCGACCGGCTGGCCAGAGCGCTCGACGACCGGCTGCGGCTCTCCCCGATCACCCGCCGAGCGCTGGCGAAGGTCTTCCCCGACCACTGGTCGTTCATGCTCGGCGAGATCGCGCTCTACTCGTTCGTCGCGCTGATCCTCACCGGCGTCTACCTCACCTTCTTCTTCGACGCCAGCTCCGCCGACCGGGTCTATCACGGCGACTACGCCCCGCTGGACGGCGCCACCACCTCCGCCGCTTACGCCTCGGCCGTGCGGCTCAGTTGGGACGTCCGGGCCGGTCTGCTGATCCGGCAGACCCACCACTGGGCCGCGCTGGTCTTCGTCGCGGCGATCGTGCTGCACCTGGCCCGGATCTTCTTCACCGGGGCGTTCCGCAAACCCCGTGAGCTGAACTGGCTGATCGGCGTGACCATGCTGACGCTCGCCCTCGCCAACGGCTTCACCGGCTACTCCCTGCCCGACGACCTGATCTCCGGGGTGGGCCTGCGGATCATCACCTCGGTGGTGGAGTCGATCCCGGTGGCCGGGGCGTGGCTGGCCGCCCTGGCCCTGGGCGGGGAGTTCCCCTCCGACGAGATGATCCCCCGGATGTACGTCACCCACGTACTGCTGGTGCCCGCCGTCCTCGTCGCCCTCGTGTCGCTGCACCTGGGCATCCTGGTGCGACAGAAGCACACCCAGTTTCCCGGCCCGGGACGGACCGAGCACAACCTGGTCGGGTCGACGCTGTGGCCGAGCTACACACTGCGCACGCTCGCCCTGTTCGCCTGGGTGCTGGCGGTGCTGTTCGCCCTCGGCGGCCTGGTGCAGATCAACCCGGTCTGGATCTACGGCCCGTTCGAACCGGCCCAGGCCACCTCACCTGCTCAACCCGACTGGTACGTGGCGTGGGGCGACGGCGCCCTGCGGCTGTTCCCACCCCTGGAGTTCCGCATCGCCGGGTATCTGGTGCCGGCGCCGTTCTTCCCCGGCGTCGTGCTCGGCGGGCTGACCTTCCTAGCCCTCTACGCCTGGCCGTTCGCCGAGCGGCTGCGCACGAAGGACCACCGACAGCACCACCTGCTCGACCGGCCCCGCGACCACCCGGCCCGGCTGGCGGTCGGGGTCGTAGCGCTGACCTTCTATGCGCTGCTGACCGTCGCCGCCGGGGACGACATCCTCGCCCGGCTCCTGGGGGTGCCCGTCCACGACCTGCTGTCGGTGTTCCAGGTGCTGGTGCTCGTCCTGCCGCTCCTCGCCGGACTGCTCGCCCTCCTGGTCGCGCGGGCGCTGCGCCGCGGCGACGCCGCCGGCATCGGCGAGCTCACCCGCGCGGACCTGCGGCGGGCGGCGCGGCGGGCGGCCCCCGGGTCCGACGGCGAGGGTCGCTCCGGTGCCTCCGACATGCTCGGCAGGGACAGGCCGGGGGAGCGAATCGAGATGTGGCCGGAGGGCGACCTGTGGCGGTGGCGCTACCGGGACGAGGCACGGCACATCGTCGTCACCGCGAGCCGGGCGGTGCAATCGGAGGAGGAGGCGGTCTCGGCTTCGCGGCTCGCGTACCCCGGGGTCGACCGGCTGGTGGTGCCCGGGCCGCCGCCGCCCCCACCACCCGGCCCGGTCCGGGTCGCCCTGCGCCGGTCGGGCCGCGCCGCAGCCGCCGGGTCGCTACTGCTCGCGGCGCTCGTCGACCGGCGGCGGGACCGCCGGCGACAGGAGCGGGAGCGGACGGATCGCGCGTCGCCGCCGGAGCCGTCGGACGAGACGACGACCGGCGCCGGGCGGACATGAGACAGCTACGGCGGTGCGTCGCCGTGATCCGGTCGACTCGCCTGCGGGGCCCCGCGGTGCAGCGCGACCGGGTTGAGCCGGAGCAGGGTCCGGGGACTTGGCGTCCTTGGTGTTGCGCGGTCCGGACTATGGGCGAGGAACGATGGACAGTCGGAGGCCGGTCTCCGTTTCCTCGATGAGCACTCGTTCGCCGTGGCTGTGGTCTGGCAGCATCGCGTCGTACATTTCTTCGTTGCTGATCTCCACAGTGCGACCGGACCGGCCGATGAGGACGATGAGTACGGCGCGCAGGTTGACGTCACTGAGGTAGCGCATGGGAGTCGTCTCCGTAGGTCCTGCTGCTCGGTTCGACCTGAAGGCAGGTCAGTCCCGGCGGCCGGGAGGCCGTCGGCCGTTTGGAACCGGTCGACGCGGCGCTGCAAGGCGTGCGCTGGATCTCGCCGACGAGGGCCGCGATGGTGACGAACCTGCGGGTTGGTGCGCCAGCGTGGACTCGGCGTGTGTTGCCTTCCCGGGTAGGTCCCAGCAGGGCGACTCTCACCGGGCTGTCGGCTCGCCGAGTTCGGCGGGGTCGAGATGCAGAGTCGCGAGCAGTCCCGCGTGCCGGGTGGTGTCGACCTGCTCCGGCAGCTCCCGCTCGACCCAGTCGGCCCTGGTGTGCTGGCCGCGTCGACGCAGCGCGGAGACGATCGTGTGCCGGGCGATTGTCATGCTCTGCTCCTCGGTAGTGACGGTGGGAAGATCACCGGTATTCCGCCGCCTCGGCGGAGGTGCTGCCGGCGCGGACGCCGGTTCGACCGGCGCGAACTTCCCGGCTGGTCCAGCCTCGGCCGGGCGGGAAGCGACGGCGGAAGGGGCATCGGGGGCGGTGCGGAGACGGCCGCCCTCCCCCTCCCAGGTGCGCCTGCCCGCGCTGTCGGCCCTCGCGTCGGACATGGTGCCTGCGGCGGTGAGCAGCTGCGGAGCATGGACCCGGTTGCCGGCGGTGGCGGCGAGCGCCATCGCCGCCTCGGCCAGGTCGGCCGCGGTCTCCGGTGGCACGACCAGCAGGTCGACCCGGTCGTCGTTGAGGCAGATCGCGGTCAGCAGGCTGGCGGGCTGACTGGTGAAGTAGCCCAATCGCAGGACCCTGCCGTCGACGGCCAGGCGGCGCGGATTGCCGTTCCAGGTGTCGGCGCTGAGGACCAGCCGGACGATCGGCCCGCGCAGTAGGTCGATGGCGAGGATGAGGCCGGGCAGCTCCGCGAGCGGATCTGTCGAGCGGGGCCACCAGCCGCCGTCGAGCAGCGTGCGCGTGGACCGGGTCGGTTCGATCCGAAGGCGCGGTGTCGACGGCGGCGATGGGGGAGCGAGGGCGTTGGTCGATGGCATCATGTCGGATCCTTTGTCGCCGTGACCGGGGTGTAGCGGGTGAAGTCGTGCGCGGAATTGCGTCATGCGCTGGGCGGGATGCCCGGTTCGCCGACCCGTCCGGCCGGGTCGTCGGTTGCCCCGCTCAGCGGCGGCCCTGCAGCTGGGCGATGCGGACGGTGCCGAGCACCATGGCGACTGTCGCGAGCGCTGCGGCGCGGACGCTGATCCGGGTCGCGCCGGCGCGAGTCAACGGCACCGGGGCCGCTGCGAAGGTGGGGAGTGCTTCCCGATGCTCCGACGGCGGGAGATCGGTCGGTCGGGCCACTGCGAACCGGGTGCGGTCGGGTACGAACATGGCATCGCCTCGGGCGGAGCCGGCGTGGCGGGCACCTCAGGAGTGGGATGTCGTCGATTCCGGGATAGCCCCAGCCTACGCGTGTCCGGGCCGGTCTGATTCTGTGCCGTCATGGTTCCTCGGCCCCGACTGCCCGGTTCTGCTGGTGTCGCGCTCGCCGTCCGGTTGCTTGCCGAGTGCCGCATTTACTGAGCGTGACGGTTACCGCATCGGCTCAACGACTGGGCGTGATCTGGGTACGGCTCGCCCGATCAGGTACCGTCCCCTGTTACACCGTCTTCGTACCAACCCTGGCTGCTCGTCATACGGGGGCCGAATCGGAGGGACACAGCGTGAGGTTCAATAGCGCAGTCCGCAAGGCTGGCCTCGTCGTGGCGATCGCCGCCCTCGCGGTGAGCGCGGGATGCGCCAAGAAGGACGAGAGCGAGGTCCAGGCGAACGGGGTCAAGCTCGTCGAGAAGGGCAAGCTGACCGTCTGCACCCACCTGCCGTACGCGCCCTTCCAGTCGAAGGATGCCAGCGGCAAGGTGGTCGGGTTCGACGTCGACGTGATGGACCTGGTCGCCAAGGACCTGGGCGTCGAGCAGACGATCGTCGACACGCCGTTCGAGGGCATCAAGTCCGGCCAGGACCTGAACACCGGCAAGTGCGACGCGGCCGCCGCCGGCATGACGATCACCGAGGAACGGCAGAAGGTGATGAACTTCTCCGATCCTTACTTCGACGCGACCCAGGCGATGTTGGTCAAGACCGGCAAGCCGTACAAGTCGCTCGACGACCTCAAGGGGAAGAAGCTCGGCGTCCAGGCCGCGACCACGGGTCGTGACTACGCCCGGAAGTTCGAGAAGGAAAAGGGCCTGCAGCTCGTCGAGTTCGAGGATCTCGCCGCCCTGCAGCAGGCCCTCGCCAACGGCCAGATCGAGGCCGCCATCAACGACCTGCCGGTCTGGACCGAGTACATCAAGGAGCACCCGGGCGGGTTCGAGGTGACCGCCGAGTTCGACACCGGCGAGCAGTACGGGTTCTCGGTGAAGAAGGACAGCAACCCGGAACTGCTCAAGAAGATCAACGAGGTGCTGGCCAAGGCCAAGCAGGACGGCACCTACGGCAAGATCTACGAGAAGTGGATCGGCAAGCAGCCGAACGCGTGATTCAACCGCCTGGCAGGAGGGCGCGCGCCTGGCGCGCGCCCTCCGCGTCGGTAACCTTCGCACAGTCAAGGAGCGTCGAACGGTGAAGCTGCGACGCCGCCAGCGAGAGCGGCTGTCCCTCTGGCTCCAGTACCTGGCCTTCATCGCCATCATCGCCGTGGTGATCTTCGCCGCGGACTGGGACAGGCTGCGCGAGGCGTTCTTCCGCGTCGACATCATCAAGTCGATGTTCCCGACGATCATCACCGTCGCGCTGCGCAACACGATCCTCTACACGCTGGGTGCGTTCGCCTTCGGCCTCGTGTTCGGCACCATCCTCGCGCTGATGCGGCTGTCCCGGGTGGCTCCGTACCGCTGGGTCGCAACGGCGTACATCGAGCTGTTCCGGGGTCTGCCCGCGCTGCTGGTGCTCTTCCTCGTCGGGTACGGCGTTCCCATCGCCTTCCCCGAGCGCGAGATTCCGGGCGGCGTGTTCGGTTCGATCGCGATCGGTCTCGGATTGACCGCCGCGGCGTACATGGCCGAGACCATCCGGGCCGGCATCCAGGCCGTGCCGAAGGGGCAGATGGAGGCGGCGCGCACCCTCGGCATGTCGCACTTCAGCGCGATGCGCACCATCGTCATCCCGCAGGCGTTCCGGGTCGTGATCCCGCCGCTGACGAACGAACTCATCCTGCTGACCAAGGACTCGTCGCTCGCCTACGTGCTCGGCGTGACCGCGCAGACCATCGAGGTCACCAAGTTCGGTCGGGACACGCTGAACGACCGGGTGAACGCCACCCCGCTGCTGGTGGCCGGCTTCGCCTACCTGGTCATCACCCTGCCCCTCTCCCAGGTGGTACGACGCCTCGAACTCCGCTACGCCAAGGCCCGGTGACGCACATGACGACTATCCAATCCCGGCCCGCCGTCGAGATCCGCGACCTGCACAAATCCTTCGGGCCGCTCGAAGTGCTCAAGGGCATCGACTTCGAGGTCGGCCACGGCGAGGTGGTCTGCGTCATCGGGCCGTCCGGATCCGGCAAATCGACGCTGCTGCGGTGCGTCAACCTGCTGGAGGAGCCGACTGCCGGCAAGATCTGGGTGAACGGGGTCGAGATGACCGACCCGGATGTCGAGATCGACTCCGTACGCCGCGGCATCGGGATGGTCTTCCAGTCGTTCAATCTCTTCCCGCACCTGACCGTGCTGAACAACCTCACCATCGCCCAGCGCCGGGTGCTCCGGCGCGGCCGCGCCGAGGCCGAGCAGATCGCGCGGGAGAACCTGGAGCGGGTGGGCCTGACCGACAAGGCCGAGGCGTTCCCGGCGCAGCTCTCCGGCGGGCAGCAGCAGCGGGCGGCGATCGCCCGATCGCTGTCGATGGAGCCCAAGCTGATGCTCTTCGACGAGCCGACCTCCGCGCTGGATCCGGAACTGGTCGGCGACGTGCTCACCGTCATGCGCCAGTTGGCTGAGGACGGCATGACGATGATGGTGGTCACCCACGAGATGGCGTTCGCCCGGGAAGTCGCAGACCGGGTCGTGTTCATGGACGGCGGCGTGGTGGTCGAGCAGGGGCCGCCGCAGGAGGTGCTCGGCGCACCGCGGCACGAACGGACCCGCTCGTTCCTCTCTCGGGTCCTCGACCCGACGCGGGTCGCGCAGCTTGGTCAGCCCGACCAGTCCCCCGAGCCACCGGAGCCGCCCCGCCTGCCGGCCGACGACCGCCACAACCTGTGACAACTGCTCGTCGTCACGTTCGTGAACGCCGGTGCAAGCGCATGGCCAGGTCGTCGTCGATGAGGTATCGCAGTCCGGTCAACCGGTCGTAGGTACGCCCACTCGCCTCGGGCCAAGCGGAATCCCCATGATCTACTGATGAATGACGGGGGAGCGGGTTGGGAGCAATCCCGGCGCCGTCCTCGGTAGCTCGGGGGGTCATCCTCGCTGTCCCGCGTACGACGGAACCTGGGCTAGGCTCCGGCGATGAGTCCGACCTCGTCCGGCCGACCGACCGACGATTCCGCGTTGGATCCCTCACCGGGCACGATCCGCGAGATGGGTATGGAAGCCGTGGAGTGGGTCGCCGCCTACCACGGCTCGATCCGCGACCGGCCGGTCGCTCCGCGTACCTCGGCTGCCGCGCTGAAGGATCTACTCGCCGAGCCGCTGCCCGTCCAAGGTCGCGATTTCAGCCAGCTGCTCGACGTCTTTCGCGATGTGATCGTGCCTGGTAGCCGGCACAACGGGCATCCGCGCTTCTTCGGGTACGTCTCCGCTCCGGGCACGGCCGTGGCATCGGTGGCCGACTTCCTCGCCTCGGCGCTGAACGCGAACCTTCCCGCCTGGCGATCCGCGCCGGCCCCCACCGAGTTGGAACACGTAGCGATCGACTGGATCAAGGAGGCGCTCGGCTGCGCCCCCACCGCTGGTGGACTCTTCATGAGCGGCGGCTCGATGGCCAACTTCGCCGCTCTCGCCGCAGCGCGGCACCGTCACTGCGGCGATGTTGTCGCCAGGCACGGCGTCAGCGCCCACCCCAGGCCGCTACGGATCTACGCCTCCCAGGAAGCCCACCATTCGATCCACAAGGCGGCCGCCCTCCTCGGCATCGGGCGCGGGAACGTACGAGAGGTCGCGATTGACGCGCGCTTCCGGATGGACGTCAACGACCTGGTACGCAAGATCGAAGAGGACCGGGCCGCGGACGCGGATCCGTTCTGTGTGGTGGCGAGCGCGGGCACGGTGGGCACCGGTGCGGTCGACCCGCTGACGGAGATCGCGGCGACGGCGAAGCGGTATGGGCTGTGGATGCATGTCGACGCCTGCTACGGCGGCTTCGCTCGGCTCGCCCGCTCGGCCCGCCCGCTCTTCGACGGCTTGTCGGAGGCGGACTCGATCGCCCTCGACCCGCACAAGTGGCTATACCTGCCCGCCGACTGTGGCTGTCTCATCTACCGCGACCCCGAGGCGGCGCGCGGCGCCTTCGCCCTGGACGCCGACTACACCCGGGTCATGCAGACCGAGCCCGCCGAGGCGTTCACGTTCTGGGACTACGGCCCGGACCTCTCCCGGCGCTTCCGGGCCCTCAAGGTCTGGATGGTGCTGGCCCACGCCGGTTCCCAGGCTGTCGGCGAAGCGATCGAATCCAACCTCGACTGCGCCCGCTACCTCGCCGAACTCGTCGACGCCAGCGACGACTTCGAACTGCTCTCCCCGGTGGAGCTCTCCATCTTCTGCTTCCGCTACCTGCCCCCGGCAGCACGTACCGGGCCAAGATCGGGGGTCGACGGGCAGGAACTCGACCGCGTCAACGAACGGATCCTGGTGTCGCTGCAGGAGTCCGGTAGCTCGTATCTGTCGAACGCGACCATCAACGGCCGGTTCGCGCTACGCGGCTGCGTACTCAACTACCGCACCACACGGAAGGATATGGAGGTGCTGCTCGACGACGTACGCCGCGCCGCCGAGCAGGTGCCCGGCGCCACCGACTGAGGTTCGCTGCGCGCACCGTCTGCTGGCACCTTCAACGGCCCGCCGAAGGGGTTTCCGGACCGGGGAGCGGATTGGGAGCAGCCGGGTGCACTGAACCGCATTGCCGCGCCTGGCTGGTGCCGGCTGTCGTCCTGGGACCGCTGACGCCAGCCAAGAAGGTCTTGGAGTATCGACGTGTGCCTCTGGCCCCTCCCGTGCTGGCGTCGGCATGGATCCGAGAGCTGAAACTCGAATCCCGCCGGCAACCCCCTGACCAGATCTTCCTGCGCGGTGACCACTTCGGCGAGCCCGAAGTCGTCAGCATCCGTGGCCAGCGCATGCTCGAAACCCTGCCCGCGGTGGCCAGGTGGTCGGACGCTCCGGTCGCAGGGCGCATCCGACGACCGCGGCAGCCGTGCCGGCGATCAGCGCGCCGCTGGCGTTCGCACACTGATCACGAGTGCTGCGTTCCTTGTTCGTCCGCGACCTGAATGATCGTCTTGCCGGGCGTGCGGAGGCGGCGGGCAAACGCGGAGGCCGCTTCGGAAAGCGGTCGCACGGCGCCGACGATGGGGTTGAGCCGTCCGGTCCGGAGGCGCTGGGCGAGGTCGGCCAGCCGGGCGCGATCAGGTTCGACGACGAAGAAGATGGCTCGCCCGTCCTTGGGCTGCACCACGGATGGCATGGCGATGCTGACGAGGGTGCCGCCCGGGCGTACCAGTTCGGCCGATCGCTCGAGGATGTCGCCGCCGATGACGTCGAACACCACGTCCACCTCGCCGACGTGCTGCAAATCGTCGGCGTCCAGGTCGAGGAAGGTCTGCGCGCCGAGACCGAGCGCGACATCACGGTCGTCGGCTCGGCCGGTGCCGATCACACGGGCGCCCACCTCCCGCGCGAGTTGCACGGCGAGCGAGCCGACGCCGCCCGCGGCGCCGTGAATGAGGACGGTCTGGCCGGTCGCGAGGTGGCCGTGGTCGAACAGTCCCTGCCATGCGGTCAGTCCGGAAATGGGCAGCGCGGCGGCCACGGTGTGCTCGATGTCGGCCGCGAGGGGGGCGAGGTTGCGAGCCTCCACCGCGGTGTATTCGGCCAGCGATCCGTTGCGGGCCCAGTCGGTCAGTCCGAACACCCGCTGGCCCACGGTGAGGCCGGTCGTTCCGTAGCCGAGCTCGACCACAACTCCGGACAGCTCGTGCCCGGGGATGCTGGGTGTCCGGTCGCGACCGGCGCGATCAGACCACGTTGCCGGCCAGTCGAGCTCTCCGGGGGTGAAGCCTGCGGCGTGCACGCGCACGATGACGTCGTTTTCCGCAGCGTGGGGGTAAGGCATGTCGGTCAGGTTGAGCCCGCTGACACCTGCGTCACGGTCTCGCACGGTGATCGCTCGCATGCTCGAATCCCTTCCAAGAAAGTTCGTCGGTATGGGGTGGTTGTGGGTGTGGGGGCTCAGCACGGGGTCCGCTCGTGGTGCGCGTGGTGCCGGTCCGCGGAGGTCGCAGATCGCCCGTCTTCGGTGCGCTGGTGAGCTTGTGTCCGATCAGCTCGGCCAAGGCGAACCGACGATGCGCTCGACCGTCGTCACGCGCTGGAAGCCGGGAATGAAGTGTTCGAGCACGTCGGAGTTCACGGTGCCGTTCGTGGTTTCAGGGCGGTTCCTCAGCCCGTCGACGTAGGTTCGCAGAAACTCGTTCTTGAAGTCCCCTCGTGGATGGGCGGCGAGGATTTCGCCCAGCTGATCGTGTTCCAGTCCGTCCAGGCCGAAGCCGAGCACGTCGGTCAAGACACCGAGGTACGTGGTCGCGATTTCCGGGGCCATCCGGTCGGGGATGCCCGGCGTGGTGTGCAGCGCGATCGCCGTCCAAACGGTCTCGGCGGCGGCCGTCGCGAACCCCCGGTCCAGGAGGAACTTGCGCGCGTGGTCGGCGCCATCGACTTCGAAGCGCTGCTCGACGTCGGAAAAGGGAGTCAGGAGGCCGGTATCGTGGAACATGGCCGCCAGATAGAGCAACTCCGGGTCCGGTTTCACGCCAAGCTTGTGAGCGTGAATCAGGCTGAAGAAGAAGACCCGTCGGGAGTGGTGGTAGATGAGGGGGCTGGTCGTCTCCTGGATGCGCCTGGTCGCTTCGGCGACCGCCGCTGTCTCAGGAATCTCCAACCCCGCGATGACCTCTGGCATGGTCTCTGACCTTCCGGAAAATATGTGCGGAGCGTGTTTCCGACCTCCATGCTGCCCACCGATCGTCGTACGGCGCCGCCTTGGTTCGGCCAGGAAACACCTATATCCGGACAGGCGAGATCGCAGTCGCGTGCTCCACCACGTCCCGCCCCGGGCCCCCGCCCGGGTCCGCGCCATCGGCCACGGCTTCCCTGCCCGCCGGGCCGGCCGTCCAGCGAACGACCTCGGGACGGCTCTCCGGATCGAGCCGGACCGTGAACGCGTGGCCGACGGGTAATTGACTGGCTGGCAGTGCGGCCGGGTTGATAGCGTGCCCCCAGATCCGTGGCTCGGCCGAGGAGGTGAGACCCGTGAACGCAGTTCGCACGTGGTGCTCCCTCCCGTCACGGACGGGCGACTGACGTAACCGTCGCCGGGAGCGCCCATCAGGATGGCACTCCCGAAAGGCACCAAACCATGCATTCTGTACGTTTCACCGCTGAGACCTTGTCCGACGGTGTCGTCGAACGCGACTTCGTCGTGGGCGAGATCCCGGGTGTGCTCTGGGCACCCGTATCCGGCGCCGATCATGCCCCGATCGTGCTCGTGGGGCACAACGGCGGCATGCACAAGAAGGCGCCGGGCCTCCGGGCCCGCGCCCTGCACACCGCGGCCACCTGGGGGTTCAATGTCGTCGCGATCGACGCCCCGGGACACGGCGACCGCCCGCGTACGGACGAGGACGAGCAGGCCCGTGCGGAGATCCGGGAAGCCGTGACGGCGGGTGACACCCCGCGGTTCGCGGCGGCCAGCGTCTGCTTCATGGCCTCGCTCGCGGAACGGGCCGTAGCGGAATGGCAGGCGACGCTGGACGCCCTGCAGGCGTTGCCACAGATCGGCCCGGACGCGCCGGTCGGCTACGGCGGGGGCATCTCGATGGGCACGGCGATCGGGGTACGGCTGACCGCGGCCGAGCCCCGGATCACCGCCGCGATCTTCGGCGGCGGGTTCTTTGTGGACGAACCGGTGATCATGGCGGCGCGGCAGATCACCGTGCCGGTCCAGTTCCTGCTGCCGTGGGACGACGAGCACGTCGACCGTTCGTCCGGGTTCGCGTTGTTCGACGCGTTCGCCTCGGCGGAGAAGACGTTGCACGCGAACGCGGGCGACCACCGCAGCGTCCGGTGGGTCGGGGTGGACGACACGTTCCTGTCCCGCCACCTCGGCCGGGCCTGACCTGACCGGTACCGGCGTCCGGCGCGAAGCTGGGCACCGGTACCGGCGATAACTGCAGCATTCGCGGCGACGAATGACTCCAGATGCTGCCTTTTTGCGGCTTGCACGATGAGCCTTTTCATCGTGGCGGTGCCGGTCACGATGAAAAGGCTCAATAGTCGTAACGTGAGCAACCTCGCCCACGAGGACCCCCGTCATCTCCGGTAATGGCGTGCTACCAATAAACGGTGTCCATGCCTCCTGTCTCGCCGACCCAACGGCGGTCAGTGCCGCCGGGCGCTCACCGCGCGGATCCGGCTCCGAAGGGACCGGAGTGGTGAACGCTGGTCCCCATCGCGTCGCGATCTTCGTCTACGACGGAGTGACATTGCTGGACGTCGCCGGTCCCGCGCAGGTGTTCAAGGAGGCGAACCGGTTCGGTGCCGACTACCGGATCGTGCTGCTGTCGCCGACCGGTGCGGACGTAACGTCGAACCTCGGGGTCCGGATCGCGGTCGACGGCGCCGCCTCCTCGGAGCCGGCTTTCGACACGTTACTGGTGACCGGGTCCGACCTCTATCCGCGCGCCCGTGTCCCCGCCGACCTGGCGGACGCCGCACGGATACCGGCGGCTGTGGCCGGCCGGGTCGCGTCGATCTGCACCGGGGCGTTCGTCCTCGCCGCCGCCGGCGTCCTCGACGGCAAGCGCGCCACCACGCACTGGCAGGTCGCGCACGAGCTTGCCGCCCGGTATCCGACGTGCCGCGTCGAGCCCGACGCGATCTACGTTCGCGATGGCACCACGTACACGTCGGCAGGGGTGACGGCCGGTATCGATCTGGCGCTCGCTCTCGTCGAAGAGGACCACGGGCCCGACCTGGCGCGCGACGTCGCACGCGCCTTGGTGGTGTACATGCAGCGTGCGGGCGGCCAGTCCCAGTTCTCGGCACCGCTGCAAGGACCGCCGCCCCGCTCGCCGGCTCTCCGCAAAGTCACCGACTTGGTGACGGCGAACCCCCGCGGGGACCACTCGCTCGGTGAACTCGCGCGACACCTCAACGTGAGCACCCGGCACCTCACCCGGCTTTTCCACGACGAGCTGGCCACGACACCGGCCCGCTACGTTGAAAACATCCGATTCGACATGGCCAGGGCGCTGCTCGACCAAGGACACACCGCGACGCAGGCCGCGACCCTCGCCGGGTTCCCCAGCTACGAAAGCATGCGACGGGTTTTCGCCAGGAAATTGTCGATCAGCCCCGCCGCCTACCAACGCCGGTTCAGCACGGCCCGCCGCGCCAACGCGGGTTAGTACTACTCCAGTTGCAGTTGAGTGAGCCGGTGTCTTCGCTGGTAGTGGCAGGTCCGGGCGCGGTATTGGGGGCTCCGCCGAAGCCGCTTGCTGATCCCGTCATCTGCGACTCGGATCCCACCCGCAACGTCATGACCAGCGCTTCCTGCGTGGTGACCTCTTCGGCGGACCCGAAGTCGTCAGCGTCCGTTGGGTTTCGCTGACCAGCGGCGACATCCCCAACTGTCGACTGTGCGCGGGTGAGTCACAGGCTTCAGGAGGTTGCGCTGGACGCCGGCTTCAGGCGCTTTCGCTCGACAACGCTTGTTGCCGTCACCACACTCAGCGGCGGCACGTCCTTCGCGACAACGGCGCCCGCGCCGACGACCGAGCCGCGACCGATTCTCACTCCAGGGGTGACCGTGGCTGCGGCGCCGATCCACACATCATCCTCGATGACGATGGGCGCGTGCGTGATGAAGTCGTACCGTTCGTCGAGCTCGACGGGGTGCCCGGCCGTGCTCAGAGTCACTCGGGGACCGATCAGGACGCGGTCACCGATGGTGATGCCCCCGTAGTCGAGGAAGAAGCATCCCTGATTGATGAACACGCGCTCCCCGAACGATGCTCCAAGCCCGTAGTCGCAATAGAACGGGGGCAGGATGGACAGCGAGTCAGGGATCGGTTCACCGAAGATCTCGGCGAGTACCGCCCTGCGCGCGTCGAGATCGTCGAACGGCAGCACGTTGAGGCGCGAGGTCAGGTTCATGACGAGCTGTACGCGCTCCGCGAAGGCTCGTGACTCGGGCGTCCGTGTTCGTAAGCGTTGCTGGTTGCGCACGAGGCCATGCTGGCACGGCGAGTCAGAGACCCGGTGACGACCCACCGGCAGGGAACGCGTCACTCCGTGGTCGTGAAGTCCTCATCGAACGTCCGGATCTGCCGCCGACCGCGCGTCACGATGCGTCACGAACTCGTGGTGACGCTCGACGCTCGGTCATGTCGATGAGCGGACGGGTTCGTAGTGGCTAATCGGTTGCGACCTGGACGGCGCTCAGGATGCTCGACAGGCTGGCCGGGTGGGCCATCTTCAGGTCTGCGAGATCGCTGGGCCGAAACCAGCGAAGACCGTCGTGCTCCTCGGGTGCGGCGTTGACCGGTTCCCCTTCCCAGCGCGTGACGAGGAACGCGTGCATGTCGAGGGTGGGGTCATGCCGCTGATGGGGCGTTGGCGGATCCACCCGCGGGACACGTCCGGCTTTGCTGAGTACAGGATGTGTGAGGGGATCCCGGGTCAGGGTGCACGACGCCCGAAGCCCGCTCTGGTGCTCGAACGACGCTACGGTTGACGATGCGGCCCGTCCCCTGCAAGGAGCGCCCAACCATGATCCTCCCGAAGGTTCGGGACCCTCGCTTCATCACGCTTCGTCGCGGTGGGACCCTTACTGATTCGGATCATCATCTCCTCGCTCTTTGGGCGGCGTCGTGCGCGGAACACGTCCTTCACCTTTTCGAGTCGGTTCAGCCTGAGGACCCACGACCACGTGAAGCGATCGAGCACACCCGCGCCTGGGTGCGCGGTGAGGTCAAGATGATGCAGGCTCGCGCGGCGGGCGGCCATGCAATGGGCGCGGCCAGAGACCTGCGAGGGGCAGCACGGCATGCCGCGTACGCTGCTGGCCAGGCGGGGGCGGTCGCACACGTCGCCGCGCACGAACTCGGTGCGGCCGCCTATGCGATCAAGGCCGCACGTGCTGCCGCGCCGGAAGGCGAGAGCGATGCCGCAGGGCGACTCGAGTGCCGATGGCAGCGTGACCGACTCCCGGATGCGATTCGCGAGCTCGTGCTCGACGACCAGCGGTTGCGGAACGACATCTGCTGGTCGGTGTTTGACTGCTGAGCGGGCGTGGGGCTGCGGCTACTGGGCCGCCTCGACGGTGAGATCCGGGACGGGCAACCGGCGCGGCTGGTGGACGGCCTAGCCGAGGTACCTGCCACATGGGCCACCTTCATATCCCCTAAGAGACGGGTCCACCGACGGAGCCGGCAATCTCTGCCGTCACGTGCCCACGTGCAGACGAAGGGCTGCAGCCCGAGATCCGATGCCCCACGTCCGGACGTACTCGTCCCGGCATAGTTCACCGCCGACCGGGTTCACGGCATCCGGATCCGGCGCGAACGGTGCTGGAACCTGCTGGCTCCACGTGTCGGTCAGCCGGCGAGCTGGTCGCGGCGGCGGGTGAGGTAGGCCCGCTCCGCGGGGTTGCCGGCGAGACCGATGGCCCGGTCGTACGCCGCCCGCGACTCGCCGCCGCGCGCGAGTCGCCGCAGCAGGTCGGCGCGCGCGGCGTGGAAGGCGTGGTAGCCGTCAAGGACCTCGGCGAGCCGGTCGATCTCGGCGAGCCCGACCCCGGGGCCGTCGACCTCGGCGACCGCGACCGCCCGGTTGAGCCGCACGATCGGCGAGGGGTCGAGCAGCACCAGGCGGCCGTAGAGGGCGAGGATCGTGGACCAGTCGGTGTCTCGGGCGGATGGGGCATCCGTGTGAACCGCGTTGATCGCGGCCTGCAGCTGGTAGCGCCCGGGTGGGTCACCGCCGGCCGCCACCGCCTCGAGCCGCTCGCGAACCAGGGCGTTGCCCTCGGCGATGAGGGTGCGGTCCCATGCGCCGCGGTCCTGCTCGTCGAGGGTCACCAGCTCCCCGGTGCGGGACACGCGCGCCGGCCGCCGGGCGTCAGTGAGGAGCATCAGGGCAAGCAGGCCGGCTACCTCGCCGTCGTCCGGGAGGAGAGTTCGGAGCAGGCGGCCGAGGCGGATCGCCTCGTCGGTGAGGTCGACGCGCAGCGGGTCGTCCCCCTCGCTGGCGAGATAGCCCTCGTTGAAGACGAGGTAGACGACCGCGAGCACGCCGGCGAGCCGCTCGCGGATGTCGTCGGCCCAGGGCACCCGGTAGGGAATGTGTGCCGCCTTGATCTTTGCCTTGGCGCGGGTGATCCGTCGCGCCATCGTGGTCTCCTGCACCAGGAAGGCGCGGGCGATCTGGGGGACGGTGAGACCGCCGAGCAGGCGCAGGGTGAGCGCCACCCGTGCCTCCAACGAGAGCGCAGGGTGGCAGCAGGTGAAGACCAGTCTGAGCCGGTCGTCCTCGACCGGGCCGGTCGGCTCAGGAGGGGTGTCGTCGTACACGATCCGGGCCTCCTGGTGCTTGGCATCGCGCTGCGACTCGCGACGGAGCCGATCGATCGCCTTGCGGGTCGCGGTGGTGGCGAGCCAACCGCCGGGATTGGGCGGTACGCCCTCACGCGGCCACCGCTCTGCAGCCGCTACGAACGCCTCGGCCGTCGCTTCCTCGGCGACGTCGAGGTCGCCGAGACGGCGCGCGAGGCCGGCGACCACCCGCGCCCACTCCTCGTGGTGGACACGGGTGATCGCCTGCTCGACGGTGGGACCAGTCACGGCGCCAGCAGCGCTCGGACGGATTCCTCGGTTCGGAAGGGACGCACCTCGACCGTGCCGCGGCACGCTTTCGACCCCTCGCCGGCAAGCGCCAGGGCCACGTCGAGGTCGGCCGCCTCGATGACCCAGAAGCCGCCGAGGTGCTCCTTCGTTTCCAGGTAGGGCCCGTCGGTGAAGGCCGGCTTCTCGCCCTGCCCGTCGACGGTGGTGGCGGTCGTCGCGGGCTCCAGGCCGTCGGCGAAGACGAGGTGACCGTTTCTCTGGAGCATCTCGTTGAAGGCGCCGGTGTCGGCCAAGGCCTGCAGCATGGCCTCCTGGGAGGGGTAGGTGCCGAACTCGGTGCGCTCGGCCGGTCCGTAGACGGACAGCAGGTACCTGGGCACCGCGCTCACCTCTCCCCGGAGCCGTTACGCCGGGCCTGCCCGGGACCTCGGAACCGGTGCACCTCCTGCGGCCAGTCGAGCACGGTCGCGAGCCTGCCGGCCCAGTATCGCGCCGCCGCGTCGTCGGGCACGTCCACGACGGCGAAGCCGCCGAGGTGCTCCTTGGTCTCGACGTACGGGCCGTCGGTGAAGATGGGCTTGCCGTCGACCGGCTCGACACTGCACACCGCGGTGGACCGGTCCAGCCCGCCGTTGCTGAAGATCAGGACACCGTCGGCCTGCATCTCCTCGATCACGGCCCGGGCGGCCGTGGCCTTCTCGCGCACCTCCTCCGCCGTGTGGTCGGGCACCCACTCATCGTTGAAGGTGATCAGGTACTCCGTCATGGTCGTCTCCTCTCAGTCCCCGGACGAGGGCCTTTCCCGACTCCTCGTGTCCGGCGGCCCGGCAGGCCGCCGCACACTGGTTCCACGAACGGCTGCGCCTTGATACGACACCATCCCGGAAACTCCTTCTCAAGGCAGCCCCGGCGTAGTGACTGAGGAAAGGATCGACCTCCGTCCTTCGAAACGGACACTCGCCCGCTTGACTCCCCGGCCAACCGCGAGCAACGACGTCGGCGAGGGGGGCCCCGCGCAGGGGAGGGGCCTTCCAAGGTCGCCGCGTGTCGTCAGTCGACCAGCTCGGCGAATTGGCGCAGCTGCCGTGGGCCGCCGGAAACGAGCAGAGTGGTGATCACGGTCTCGCGCCACTGCTGCAGCTCGTCCTTGATCTTCGCGGTCGGCCCGATCAGGGCGATGTCCTCCACCAGTGCGGTGGGCACGGCGGCGATGGCCGCCGGCTTGTTGCCCGCAAGGTACGCCTCGGTGATGATGTCGCACTCCCGCTCGTACCCGAGGCGGGCGATGACATCCCGGTGGAAGTTGGTCGACTTGGCACCCATGCCGCCGACGTACAGCGCGACGAACGGCCGGATCCGATCGGCCGCCCGCTCCACGTCATCGTCGACGACGATCGGCACGGTCGCGGCGATCTCGAACCCGTCCGGGCTGCGGCGGGCGCCCGTTCGGGCGAAGCCCTCGGCCA
Organism: Micromonospora purpureochromogenes; assembly: GCF_900091515.1. Classification (NCBI taxonomy): domain Bacteria; kingdom Bacillati; phylum Actinomycetota; class Actinomycetes; order Micromonosporales; family Micromonosporaceae; genus Micromonospora; species Micromonospora purpureochromogenes. The sequence continues at coordinate 5,258,396 of NZ_LT607410.1, forward strand.
GCGCGGCGCGGTAGAAGCCGTCCGCCTTGGGGGAGAAGAACAACGGCAGCCAGCCGTCGGCGATCTCGGCGGCCAGCGCCACGTTCTTCGGCCCTTCGGCGGCGAGGAAGATGGGGATGTCGGTGCGCAGCGGGTGGACGGTGGACTTCAGCGGCTTGCCCAGGCCGGTGCCGCCGCGATGCGGCAGCTGGTAGAACTCACCGTCGTACTGAACCGGGCCGCTGCGGGCGAGGACGGCGCGGATGATCTCGATGTACTCCCGGGTGCGGGCCAGTGGCCGGGGGTAGGGCTGGCCGTACCATCCCTCCACGACCTGCGGGCCGGAGGCGCCGAGCCCGAGTATGAACCGGCCGCCGGACAGGTGGTCGAGGGTGAGCGCCGCCATCGCGGCGGCGGTCGGCGTGCGGGCCGACATCTGCATGATGTTGGTGCCCAGCCGCACGCGGGAGGTGCTGGCGCCCCACCAGGCGAGCGGGGTCAGGCAGTCCGACCCGTACGCCTCGGCGGCCCAGACGGAGTCGAAGCCGAGGCGGTCGGCCTCCGCTATGGCCTCCGTGGCGCCGGCGGGTGGGCCGGAGGACCAGTAGCCGGTGGTGTACCCGAGTTTCATCGCGCGGCCTTCCGTGTCACGGGGCGATGCCGTCGGCGGCGAGACCGGCGACGACCGCTTCGCTCAACGTGGTGACGGCGGAAAGTGGGCGGACCATGACCGTGAACTCGTCGATCAGACCGTCGTCGCCGAGCTGGAGCAGGTCGAGGCCGTGGATCTGCTTGCCGCGCACGGTCGCGCGGAAGATGAGGATGTGCGACTCGACCGGCCGGCCCGCCGGGCCGACCTCGGCCTCGCCGGCCAGCTGCCCGACGTACCGAAAATCCTCGAACGTGCGCAGGAGCACGCGGAGGAGCCCGTGGACGGCCTGCGCCCCCTCGAACGGCGTGAACTTCACCGGGCTGAACAAGCGCACGTCCGAGCTGAACAGCCCGTCGAACGCGCCCAGGTCCCGGGCCTCGACGGCGGAACGGAACCGCTCGATGGTCGTCACGGCGGCCTCCCTATAGTCAACAACAGGAGTAGTCATATCACTGACTATGCAGCGAGGGAAGTGGGAGGTGTGACCGATGGCGTTGCGCCACGCGGTACTGGCGGCACTGCTTGACGGCGAGTACAGCGGGTACCAGCTGGCCAAGACCTTCGATGTGTCGCTGTCGAACTTCTGGTACGCGGTGCCCCAGCAGCTCTACGCCGAGCTGGCCAAGCTGGAGCGCGAGGGGCTGATCACCGGCCGACAGGTCATCCAGCACGACCGGCCCAACAAGCGACTGTTCACGGTCACCGACGCCGGCCTCGCGGAGCTGGCCGCGTTCGCCGCGACGCCGTCGAAGCCGTCGTCCATCCGGGAGGACCTGCTCGTCATGGTCCAGGCCGTCGACCGGCTGGACCCGGCCCCGGTCATCGCCCAGCTCGAGGAGCGCGCGGTCACGGCCGCAGCGAAGGTGGAAATCTTCGACCGGATGCTACAGCGGATGCGTGGCGAGCTGGACGAGGAGACGTTCCTGTGTGCGGGCGACCGGATCGGGCCGTACCTGACGTGTCTGCGCGGCCGCCGGTTCGAGCAGGAGAACCGCGAGTGGTGCGAGCGCGTCGCGGCGCTGCTGCGCGCCCGGGCGCCGCTGCCGGGCTGACCCGGGGAGACGGCGCTCAGCACGACGTTCCAGTCCTGTTCGGACGCCGCCCGCAGCGCCTCGGCCGCACGACGGGACGGGCCATGACCGTCGGCCCGCCCCGGGGCGGACTACCGGTAGTTGGGCTGGTCCAGCGGGCCGCGCTCCGGCCGCGGCGCTGTGAACAATGTAACCAACAGGGGGCTTGACGCCGGTAAATCTTGTTAGGATTCCGCATTTCTTCATGCCGCCACCATTGAAGAAGGGGTCCGTCCAAATGCAAATCGTGGACACCGCGCGCTATCCACTGGCCGAACCGGGCAGCGACGCATGGGAACGCGTCGTTTCCCGAACGCGCACCGAACTGCGCGAACTCGGGTGCAGCGTGCTGCCGGAGTTCATTCTGCCGAGCAGCCGGGAGGCGCTGCGGCGGGAAGGCGCCGGGGTCGCCCCGCTGGCGTACTACGACGTTGAGGAGACCAACGTCTACAACATCGCGTTCGACGACGACCTGCCGGCCGAGCACCCGGGCCGCATCGTCATGCAGCGCGGCAACGCGTTCGTCGCGCGCGACCGGATCCCCACCGACAGTGTCATCCACCGCCTCTACATCGACCCGTCGTTCGTGCGCTTCGTCGCCGCCTGCTTCGAACTCCCGGAGCTGCACGAGCTCGCCGACCCGCTGTCCGGCCTGGTGCTCAACGTCGTGCAGCCCGGCATGGAGCACCCGTGGCACTTCGACACCAACGAGTTCACCGTCAGCATGCTGACCCAGGAGCCGGAGGAGGGCGGCGTCTTCGAGTACTGCCCGAACATCCGTTCGGCGGGCGCGGAGAACTTCGGCGCCGTCCGTTCGGTGCTCACCGGCGCCGACCGCTCGCCGGTGCGGGCCCTGACCCTGCGCCCCGGTGACCTCCAGCTGTTCAAGGGTCGGTACGCGCTGCACCGGGTGAGCGCGGTGCGCGGCGCCACCGCCCGGCACTCAGCGATCTTCGCCTACTCCGAACGCCCCGGCGTGATGGGCAGCGTCGCCCGTACGCGGCAGCTGTTCGGCCGGGTCCTGCCCGCGCACCGCGACGCCGAGCGCAATGCCGTGCGAGTCGACCAGTTGCTGGACTAGTAATCGCGAGGAGCCGCCCCCGTGCGTTTCGACCGGACCGGAAAAGTTTCCCTCGACGGCATCTACACGCAACCCGATCCCCGCGCCTATTTCACCACCCTGCGTGAGCTCGACTATTACATTCCCCAACTCGCCAAGCCCTATTTCCAACAAATCATCGGGCAGTACCGTCAATCGCGGCAGGTGGCCGTCCCGACCGTCGTCGACGTCGGCTGCTCCTACGGCGTCAACGCGGCGCTGCTGCGCTGCGACGCCACCATGGACGACCTGTACGACCGCTACGCCGGCGCCGAGTGCACCCGGCAAGCGCTGCTGGAGCGCGATCGCGAGCTGGTCCGGGCGCACCGGTCCCCGGCCCGGTTCGTGGGGCTGGACGTCTCCCGGCCGGCGTTGGGGTACGCATCGGCGGCCGGGTTCCTCGACGACGCCGTGCAGGCCGACCTGGAGGCGCGCGAACCCACCGCGCGGCAGCGCGCCCTGTTCGCCGGTGCCGACATCGTGATCTCCACCGGATGCCTCGGCTACGTCACCGGCCGGACGCTCGTGCGCGTGGTCGAGTCCCGCCGGGACCGGCTGCCGTGGATGGCGCATTTCGTGCTGCGGATGTTCCCGTTCGAACCGATCGCCGACAGCCTCGCGGCCCTCGGTTACGACACGGTGCGGGTGGACCGGACGTTCCGGCAGCGCCGTTTCGCGTCCGACCGGGAACAGCGGCAGGTGCTGGAGACGATGTCCGCCGCCGGCGTTGATCCGGAGGGTCTGGAGACCGACGGCTGGTTGTACGCTCAGCTCTACGTTTCCCGGCCCATCGGCACTCCCGACCCCTTGACCTTTGACGTTGACCAGTCACTGATGCAGAAGGCCGCCCGATGAGCAGCGAATTCCAGGAGACCGAGTGAGCACGTTCGAAAACGAGGACACGCTGCCGCGGGTGCCGATGCCCGCGCTGGAGGACACCTGCGCCCGGTTCCTCGAGTGGTCTGCGCCGCTGCTGACGGAGGAAGAGTTCGCCGACACCGAGGCCGCGGTGCAGGAGTTCGGGCGGGCCGACGGTCCGGGGCCGAAGCTGCACGCCGATCTGGTGCGGTACAACGCGGATCCGGCCACGCACAGCTGGTTGGACACGTTCTGGCCGGCGCGCTATCTCGGTCGCCGGGACCGGATCGCGTTGAACGCCAACTTCTTCTTCCTGTTCCGCGACACGCCGTTGCGCGGGTTCGCCGAGCCGCAGGTGGAGCGCGCGGCGAGGCTCATCGCCGCCGCCGTGAACTACAAGACCCAGCTCGACGACGAGCGCATCCCGCCGATCGTGACGCGCGGGCAGCCGTTGTCGATGGAGCAGAACAAATTTCTGTTCTCGACCACCCGCATCCCGGGGTCGGTGCAGGACACCGTCCGAGCGCCGTACAGCGACGAGATGCCGGGCCCGTCGACGGCGCGGCACATCGTGGTGTTCCAGCGCGGCAACGCGTTCCGGATGGACGTGGTCGGTCCGGACGGGCGCCCGTACTCCCTCGACGACCTGGCGGCCGGCCTGGGTGAGGTGCAGAAGGCCGGTGCCGCGCCGGCCGCGACGGCCACCGCGGCCGGTCATCTCACCACGATGGCCCGGGCCGAGTGGGCGGCGGCCAGGGGCCGGCTGGCGGCACTGGATCCCGGTAACGCCGCGGCGCTGGACACCATCGAGACGGCGCTGTTCTGCGTGTGCCTGGAGGACCTGACGCCGGCCGACGACCTGGCGGCCTGCGACCAGCTGCTGCACGGCGACAGCGGCAACCGGTGGTTCGACAAGGCGGTGTCGCTCATCGTGTTCGCCGACGGCACGGCCGGCATCAACGTCGAGCACTGCGGGCTGGACGGCACCACCATCCTCAGCTTCGTCGACACGATGCTCACCGCGTCGCCCGAGGAGCACGCCGCGCAGTCGGGTGCGGCGGCGCAGGGGGTGCCGGCGATCGAGCCGGTCACGTTCGTGCTCGACGACGCGCTGCGGGCCGACATCGCCGCCGCGGCACGGTCGTTCGCCCACTACGGCGCGGACACCGCCACCGTGACCCTGTCCTTCGACGAGTTCGGGGTGGACGAGGTCAAACGGCTGCGGATGTCGCCGGACGCGTTCGTGCAGGTGGCATACCAGCTCGCGCACAAGCGGGCCAAGGGCTTCATCGGCGCCACCTACGAGTCCATCGCCACCCGCCAGTACCTGCGGGGGCGGACCGAGGCGATGCGCGTCGTCACGCCCGAGGTGCTGCGGTTCGTGTCCACGATGGACGACCTCGCCGCGTCACCCGACGAGCGGCGGGCGGCCTTCCGGGCCGCGGCCGACAAGCATGTCGAACGGGCGAAGCAGTGCCAGGCCGGTGCGGCACCGGAGCAGCACCTGTGGGAGCTGCAGCTGATCCAAAAGCGGCGTGGGGCGGCGCTCGGCGTGCCCGAGTCGTCCCGGCTGTACGAGACGCCGGGGTGGCTCAAGATGCGCGACGACTACCTGAGCACCAGCTCGGCGCCGTCGACCAGCATCCGCTACTTCGGGTTCGGGGCCACCAGCAGTCGCTGCATCGGGATCGCGTACGTGCTGCTGCCGGACCGGTTCAACCTGTACCTCAGCACCCCGCGCCCGGTCGCCGGGATGATGTACACGTTTGCCGACCGGCTCCGCGAAGCGTTGCGTGAGCTGCGCGACCTGCTCGACGAGCGGTAGCCCGGGTCACGGGTCCGCCGCCGGCCGCTCGATCTCCGCGACCTGGTGATCGGCGTGGCGGCGGATCCGGTCCCGCAGCGCGTCCCAGGTCTCGGCGGCGAGCCCGCGATAGATCGCCCGGCGTCGTCGGCCAGCACCCGGCGGTGCGCGGCTGGCAGGCGGTCGAGGACGAAGCCGGCCGCGGCGTCCGTGGACCGGATCCCGCCCGTCGCCAGGGTGGTCCGGATCCGGGCCACAGCTAGGGCCTGCCCCCGGGTTGTTGATCCCTGCCGCTCCGCACGCACGTGTCGGTTCCGCCGAGGCCGACGCGGCACGAGACATGACGACGGTGACACATGGTGGGACGTTGATTACAAGGGGTGTCGCGCAGGGGGGCGGTGCGGCTACCGTGACCACGGCATCGATTCATGTACCTAGATCATTCGGTCAGGAGTGACGATGACGACGACCCCCGCCGTGGACCTTCCGTTCCTCGACATCACCGCGCCGGACTTTCGGTTCGACTCTCCCGCGGTCGCTGCGGCACGCGAGGCGAACTGGTGTGCCATGACGCCGATGGGACTCATCGTGCTGCGCCACGCCGAGATGCACCAACTGCTCCGCGACCCGCGGCTGGCGCAGAGCGGCGAGCGCTACCTGGAGCTGATGGGCATTTCCGACGGACCGCTGTACGACTGGTTCGTGCCGATGATCCTGCACCAGCGCGGCGCCGACCATCTGCGCCTGCGGCGACTGGTCAGCAAGGCGTTCTCGCCACGGATGATCGAGGGCTTGCGGCCGTTCATGCGTGACACCGCGACGAGTCTGACCGCGGCGATCGCCGCGCGGGGCGAGTGCGAGTTCATGGCAGATTTCGCCGACCCGATGCCGGTGCGGGTGATGTGCGCGCTGCTCGGCGTCCCACCGACCGATTACGAGTTGTTCCGCCGCTGGTCGACCGATGTCGGACTGGTCTACAGCTTCACCCTGCCGCAGCTGCGTACGCGGGTGGAGGAGGCCGTCGTGGGGCTGCGTGCGTACGTCGACTCACTGATCGAGCAGCGCCGCGCCGAGCCGCGGGACGACCTCCTGTCGGCGCTCATCACCGCCGAGGAAAGCGGGGACCGGCTCAGCACTGAAGAATTGCGCAACCTCGCCCTGACCCTCGTGTTCGCCGCGCACGACACCACCCGTAACCAGCTCGGTCAGGCGCTGGCGACGTTCAGTGAGTACCCCGACCAGTGGCGGCTGCTTGCGAAGCGCCCGGAGCTCGCGCCACAGGCCGTGGAGGAGGTCATGCGATGGGCGCCGGCGGTACCGACGATCTTCCGGTTCCCCGTCGAGGACCTCGACGTGCACGGTGTCCACGTCCCAGCGGGCACCTTCCTGCTGCTCGGCACGCACGCCGCCAGCCGGGACCCGCTCGCCGTCGACGACGGTGACCGCTTCGACATCACGATCCACCGGCAGGTGCCGCACCTGACCTTTGGCGGTGGACCGCACTACTGCATCGGCGCACCGACCGCCCGCGTCGAGATGGCCGAGTCGCTGATCGCGCTCAGCAGTCAACTGGCGCCGCCGTCGATAGCCGGCCCCGTCACCTGGCGTCCGCCCACCGCCATCCATGGACCCGAGAGCCTGCCGCTCCGGTTCGGGCGGGGTTGAGCATGCACCGCGCCTGGATCGTCGGCGGCACGGCCGTCGCGCTGCTCGGTGCCGCGACCATCGGGGCGGCACGGGCGGCGGTCGCCAGGATCGAACGCAACCCGGACCCGTTGCCGTACGACCGGCTTGCTCGGGAGCCCCAGGGCGAGGAGGTGCTCGTCCCGCGTCCGGACGGAACGGTGCTGCGCGCGATCGTGACCGGGGACGGCCCGCCGGTGGTGCTCGCCCACGGATACGGGGCCTCGCTGCTGGAGTGGAACGTGGTGTGGGACACCCTGGTCGCCCGCGGTCACCGCGTCATCGCCTTCGACCAGCGCGGCCACGAGCGCTCGACACTCGGTTCCGCCGGTACCGGCTCGAAACCCATGGCGGCGGACTACGCCGCCATTCTGGAGCACTTCGACGTGCGTGACGCCGTGCTGGTCGGCCACTCCATGGGTGGGTTCATCGCGATCCGTGCTGTGCTCGACCACCCCGAGCTGGCCCGGCGCCTGCGCGGCCTGGTGCTGTTCGCTACCTGGGCTGGCCGCATCCTCGACCAGGCACCGCAGAACCGGCTGCAGATTCCGCTGCTGGAAACCGGACTTCTGCAGCGGCTCGCGCGCACTCGTGCCGGTGGTGTGCTGTTCGGAGCCGCGCAGTGCGGCACCCGGCCGTCGCCGGCCATGATCTCCGTGTTCCGGGACGTGTTCGTCCGTCAGAGCCACCAGCCGCTCATTCCGATCGTGCGGGCCTTCAGCCGAGAGGACCGCTACCCCCGGCTGAGCGAGATCACCGTACCGACCGTCGTCGTGGTGGGCTCGGCGGACCGCACGACTCCCACGAGCCACTCACACCGGCTCGCCGCCGGCGTGCCCGGAGCGCGGCTGGTGACCGTGCCCGATGCCGGACACCTGCTCAACTGGGAGGCGCCCGATGTCCTCGTCGAGGTCATCTCGTCACTCCAGCAGTAAGCACCCACGCGGCCGACCGGACCCGTGATCCTGGTGGTGAAGGACTGCCGGCGCGGGTCCTGTCGTACCTGGTCAGCCCGCGGCTCCGGCGAGGTGCGGACCTTACGATAGCCGGCGTCCGGATCTGCCGCTGATCACGCGAGCTGCCTGGCTCCGCTGCCGTCAATCCATGTACCCGCTAGCACTGGTCATCTCACAGGTGGAAGACGTGGCAGCCACGGAGGATGCTGATGTCGGCGTCGGACTCGGGCCAGGCGATCAGCGGGTGACCGTGAACGGCCAGGTCGGGGGGTAGCGGGTCCATGCTGGATCAACGGCCAGCTAGGCCGCGACCTGCGGCGCATCGCATTCGCTGACGAAGTCTCACAGCTCGTCGGTGTCGAGCCGTTCCGGCGGCCCGGTGAGACCGAGACGCGCCAGGGCGCGATGTGCGATCGGCAGGGGCTTACTGGTCGACGTTCCGGCTTCTCGCTGCGCGGCCGTGCCGACGTGAGTGCACGGAGGCTCGCGACTCAGCTCACCGTTCGGCCGCGATTGCCGCGATGGCGGCGTGTGGCCGACGAGTGCCTTCGCCGGGCCGCTGCAGGCGCTCAACTTCCGTGAAGCCGGCTTGCGCCAGTCGTTCGGAGAACTCGTCGACGGGCCAGCGATAGGCGGTCATGACCTTGTGGTCGAAGGCGGCGACCTCGTCACCTACGAAGAGACCAAGCACCAACGTTCCGGCCGGGGCCATTACTCGCCGGAACTCAGCGAGCACGCCGTCGAGATCTTGCGGCGGTAGATGGACCAAGGAGCCCCAGGCCAGGATGCCGGCGATGGAGTGGTTGACAACGGCGAGATCTTCCATCGACCCGAGTTGGTAGCTACCGCTCGGGTGGGCTGCCTGCGCATGGGCGATGAACTCGGGGACGATGTCGATTCCCGTTGCGTTGACGCCCAGCGAGCGAAGGTAGTCGGTGATATGGCCAGGCCCACAGCCCAGATCGAGCACCGGGCCGGGTCGGCGCGCCAGATGTCGCCCGATGAAGGCGAGGTCGTCGACGTGTACCTGCTGGCTTGTACCGAACAGCTCGATGTAGAGCTCGGCGACGGACGCATATGCCTGCCGGACCTGCTCCATGTTCACCACGCGACTATATGGCTCTCGGATTGGCAGAGCAGGCCGGGCCAGCACGGGGACGCGCGTCGATTCTCGCGGTGCCCGCATCCGGCGATCCGCCATCGTGGCCCACCGCGACCGGCAACAGCGATCGGGTGTACGCACATGCCGCTGCCACAGCGCCCGGGATCCCGCGCGGCGCGGGATCCAAGGAGATGCCGGATCCGCTCCCTGCCTCTTAATGCACTGCACCGCATAACAGTGCGCTCTTGTGCCGCCGGCAGCCCGACAACCAGCGGTGACAGCAATAGGGGCCGGGTCCGGCGGGTTACCTTCGGGCGGTGTGAGATCGATCGCCCGTGGGAAGGCCCGGCGAGCCCGAGATGTTGTCCGACACGTGCCGGATACGGATGTGGTGGTTGTCGGGGCCGGGCAGGCGGGGCTGTCCAGTGCGTACCACCTGCGCTCCTCCGGTCTTGACTTCGCTGTCCTCGACGCCGACGCGGCGCCCGGCGGGGCCTGGCAGCACCGGTGGCCGACGCTGCGCATGGCGACCGTGCACGGCATCTTCGACCTGCCCGGAATGCACTTCACGCCTCCACGGCCGGACGAACCGGCCGCCGAGGCGGTGCCGGCCTATTTCGCGGCCTACGAGAGTGAATTTGGCATCGACGTGCAGCGGCCGGTGGCCGTCACGGCCGTCCGGAACGCCGGCGACGGAGGACTCCTCGTCGAAACCGACAAGGGCACCTGGACCACCCGGGCATTGATCAACGCGACGGGAACGTGGACGAGGCCCTTCGTGCCGTACTACCCCGGCCAGGAAACGTTCCACGGGCGGCAGCTGCACACCGCCCACTACCGGGGACCGGCGGAATTCGCCGGGAAGCGGGTGGTTGTCGTCGGGGGCGGAACGTCGGCCGTGCAGCTCCTGGTCGAGATCGCCGACGTCGCGGCTACGACCACCTGGGTCACCCGCCGCCCGCCGGTGTTTCGGGACGGGCCGTTCACGCCGGCCTACGGACGCGAGGTGGTCGCCAAGGTGGAGGCACGCGTACGCGCCGGCCTGCCCCCGGGGAGCATCGCCAGCGCGACCGAGCTGGCGTGGACACCGCAGCTGCTCGAAGCTCGGGAACGCGGCCTCCTCCGACGCCGGCCGATGTTCGACCGGATCGTCCCCGACGGCGTCCAGTGGCGCGACGGCACGGCACAGCACGTCGACATCATCCTCTGGTGCACCGGCTTCCGGCCGGCGCTCGACCACCTGGCCCCGCTGCGGCTGCGCGGGCCCCGCGGCGGCATCGTCGTGGACGGCACCCGGGTGGTGGCCGATCCCCGGGTCCACCTGGTGGGCTACGGGCCGTCTGCGAGCACGGTCGGCGCGAACCGGGCGGGGCGGGCAGCGGTCCGTGAGCTGCGCGCGCTTCTGGTGGCGCCCGCCCCCGCCTGACCGGGTGGCGACGGTGGATCCGTCTGTGGTGAGGGTCGGCGTCCGCCGAGGCGCCGCAGGGTCGCCTCGGCGGTGACTTGCTCGGCTTGGACCTATCTACCGACTGACCATGCTGGGGTCGGTGCCGCGCCGGCCAGTCATAGTCGTGGGGGATGTTGCTGTTCTCGCGCTGCCAACCGATCGCTCCGTCGTACTGCTCGCGCATGATGTTGCCCAGGAAGCAGACTCGTAAGACTGCCGGCGCGCTGACGGATCACTACCCCGACGCCCGACCGGTTTGGCATCGGTGATCCGCAAGCCGGCAGCACAATCACGCCAGGCCCACTCGGAACCGCTACGTCCCGGGCCGGCCTACAGGGTCGAAGTAGGGCAGCAGTCCTCGAAGGCCCCGATCACCCTTTCCCACCGTGCGCGACGGGGAACGACTGACGGGTCGCGGGCCGTGGCTCGGTCAGGGGATCGCGGTAGATGACGTGGCTGTCCATTATTGGTGCCATGACATCGGTAGGCGGCCAGCGGGTGAGGGATGCGGACGGTCGAGCGCACAGTCCTGTGGAGCAGCGACTGATCGAGTCAGTCGCCTCCGGCGAGGTGCTCGATCTGGCCGGTGACGGGCCGGTCGACGAGGCAGCGATGCGGTCCTGGGGCGAGGAGCGGACGATCTCGGCTTCGGTCATCCGTGAGCTCGTCCGCGGCCGTCTGGTCAGCGAACCCGACCCACACGGCCTGCGGCTACGCGGAGCCCGGATCGCCGGTCAGATCGATTTGGAGAACATCACCAGTGACCTGGCGCTGGAGCTGCGCGACTGTTTGCTGCCCAGCGGCTTGAATCTCCGCAAGGCCCAACTGTTGGCGGTTGCCTTGACCGGGTGCCGCATCGAGCAAGCGGCAGATTCGGACGACGCGCCAGTCGACGCCACGCGCTTTGCCGCGCGGGTGCTCTCCCTCGAAAGGAGCACCGCCACCAGCGCGAGCGAGCAAGGCACGGTTCGGCTGCTCGCTGCCCACATAGGAACAGTGGACTGCAGCGGAGCGCGGCTTGAGAGCACCAGCGGACCCGCCCTCGACGCCGACGGCCTCCAGGTCGACCAAAGTGTGTTCCTGCGCGACGGGTTCACCGCCACCAGCGCCAGTGAGCGAGGCACGGTCCGGCTACTCGGTGCCCACCTCGGCGGCCAACTCAACTGCAGCGGAGCGCGGCTGCAGAACACCACTGGACCCGCCCTCAACGCCGACCACCTCCAGGTCGACCAGGACGTGTTCCTGCACAATGGGTTCACCGCCACCAGCGCCAGCGAGCAGGGCACCATCCGGCTACTCGGTGCCCGCCTCGGCACATTGGACTGCAGCGGGGCGCGGCTGGAGAACACCGTCGGACCCGCCCTCGAAGCCGACCACCTCCAGGTCAACCGGGACGTGGCCCTGGACGCCGGGTTCACCGCCACCAGCGCCAGCGAGCTGGGCACGGTCCAGCTGCCCGGTGCCCACATCGGCGGCGTCCTGTACTGCAGCGGGGCACGGCTGGAGAACACCGCCACCGGACCCGCCCTCAACACCGACGGCCTCCGGGTCGACCAGGACGTGCTCCTGGACGGCGGGTTCACGGCCACCAGCGCAGACGGCCAGGCGGTGCTGGTGCTAACCGGTGCGCGGATTGGCGGGACTTTCCGCCTCGACACCGACCGAGCTACGCACATGGCACCGAACCAGGGATCGCTGATCGAGTTGGACGGGCTCACCTACAGCGGGCTGCCGCGGCCAGCGTCACTGTCGCGCTGGCTGACCGTGTTGCGCGAGCACACCCCCGGCTACGCCGCCCAGCCCTACCAGCACCTCGCCGCCGCTTACCGCGCCGCCGGCCACGACCGCGACGCCCGCACCGTTCTCATCGCCCAACGCCGCGACCAGATCGAGCGCGCCGGACTGGCCACCTCTGAACGCGCCTGGGGTCGCCTCACCGGCATCACCCTCGGCTACGGCTACCAGCCGTGGCGTTCCCTGCTCCTGCTCCTCGCCACGCTTGCGACCGCAGTCACCCTCAGCGTCACCGCCGGCCACCATGGCGGCCTCGCCGAAAAGCCGGCGATCACCGGAGCAGTCGCAGTCACCGCCTGCACCACCATCGACCAGATCGGCGTAGGCCTCGACCTCGGCACCCCACTGATCAAAACCGGCGCCGGCGACCGCTGCCAACCCACCCACACCCCCGCCGGCCAAACCCTCACCATCGCCAGCTGGTTCCTGCAACTGCTCGCCTGGACCTTCGCCACCCTCTTCATCGCCGGCTTCACCAGCGCAGTCCGCAAAACCTGACCCATGTCACGCTGAGCCACCAACGCCAAGGGAACTCGCTCGGATCAGATACGCCCTACTGCCAGTCAAGCGCCACACTCTCGGCGGCAGCACCAGCCCAAGGTCAACAAAAACCCGGCTCCGCGCCGCGACCTGAACCGCCCCGGATCTTGTAGAGACTTCCCCGCTTGGGAAGGATCGAGAGGTGGCAGGAACGAAGCCGTATCCGCAGGAGCTGCGGGAGCGGGCGGTGCGGATGGTCGCGGAGGTGCGGCCGAACTACGAGTCGGACTGGGCGGCGATCACGGCGGTGGCGGCCCGGCTGGGGATCGGCACGGCCGAGACGTTGCGTAAGTGGGTCCGGCAGGCACAGGTCGATGATGGCTGGCGGCCGGGGGTGACGTCGGAGGAGTCGGCGGAGCTGAAGCGGCTGCGTCGGGAGAACGCCGAGCTGCGTCGGGCGAATGAGATCTTGAAGGCCGCGTCGGCTTTCTTCGCGGCCGAGCTCGACCGGCCTACGACACGCTCGTGAGTTTCGTCGACGAGCATCGGGACCGCTTCGGTGGAGTCGAGCCGATCTGTCGCGTGCTGCGTCAGCACGGGCTGCAGATCACCCCGAGCGGTTACTGGGCGGCCAAGAAGCGTCCGCCGTCGAAGCGGCAGGTGCGTGATGCGCAGCTGACAGAACTCATGCGGGAGATCCACTCGGCGAACTACGGCGTCTACGGAGCCCGCAAGATCTGGCACGAGCTGCGCCGCCAAGGGCATCCGACGGCCCGGTGCACGGTCGAGCGGTTGATGCGTGATGCTGGCCTGGCCGGTGTCGTGCGGGGCAAGAAGATCCGCACCACCACCGCCGATCCGGGGCATGAACGGGCCGCCGACCTGCTCAACCGGGACTTCACCGCCGCCCGGCCGAACCGGTGCTGGGTCGCGGACTTCACCCACGTCGCCGCCTGGTCCGGCGTGGTCTACGTCGCGTTCGTCGTTGACGTCTACTCGAGGGCGATCGTGGGTTGGTCCGCGGCGACGAACAAACGAACCCCGCTGGTCCTGGCCGCCCTGGACATGGGGCTGTGGCGCCGTGACCGCGCCGGCCAGCCGGTCGGGGCGGGCCTGGTACATCACAGCGATGCGGGCAGTCAGTACACGTCGTTCCGGTTCACCACCCACCTGCTCGATGCCGGTATCGACGCCTCGATCGGCAGCGTCGGTGACGCCCTGGACAACGCGCTGATGGAGTCCACCATCGGCCTCTACAAGACCGAGCTGATCAAACCCCGGGGCCCGTGGCGAAGCCTCGCCCAGGTCGAACTGGCCACCGCCGAGTGGGTCGACTGGTACAACAACCAGCGCGTGCACTCCGCCATCGGGCACGTCCCGCCGACCGAGTACGAATCGATGTTCTACGCTCAACCCCAGCCCCGTGAGGTGGTTGGAGCCAACAGCTGAGGTCTCCACAGAACCCGGGGCGGTTCATCCCGCCTCATGCGGTCAGCCGGGACAGTCTGCCTAACGCAGGTCCGCCCTGCGGGTACGAGGCGAGCGACCCGACGACAGTGGAAACGGACGGTGACGAGCGCGCTCGCGGACACCGCGCTTTGTCAGCGGCGGATGTGCGCACGTGATCATGGTCTAGTGTCATGCCAGTCCAGCGGGCCTTGGCGTGCCAAAGGCGAGGGCCAGGATAGCGTGCCTGCGGTGCCTCGAACCGCGTTACCCGAGGAGTCAGTGCTGCGATGACGGCAGGGCGACCGATGCCCACACAGGACGACGTGCTCGGGTACTTCAACACGCTGTCGAACTGGGGACGGTGGGGCGACGACGACGAACTCGGCACTCTGAACCACATCACCGACGACGTCCGGCTGGCGGCGGCGCGGGCCGTGCACCACGGCAGGAGCGTGTCGTGCGCATGGGAGGTTGCCGTACCGGAGGACATGGAGCGGTCGACGACGACGTGCCCGTGCGCCGCCGACATGCCGGGTGCCGAGGACATGCCGGTGCCTGAATTCCGCAACGACCGGCGCTGGGGCTTTTCGTCGGAGCGGCTCGGCATCACGTTCCACGGCAACACCGTCACCCACGTCGACTCGCCGTGCCACATCTTCTGGGACGGCACGATGTACAACGGACGGTCGCACTCGTTGGTCGGCGCCGCAACGGGATCGGCGTGGGCGGCTGTCACGGCGGCGGCGAACGGGATCATCACGCGTGGTGTCTTGCTGGACATTGCGAGGGTTCGCGATGTGCCGTGGTTGGAACCGGGGCAGGGTGTGTTTCCCGACGATCTCGAGGAGGCCGAGCGTCGCCAGGGTGTGCGGGTGCGATCCGGCGATGCGGTACTCCTGCGGACCGGCTATGGGCGCGTCCGGCACGAGGCCGGTGCGGCCAGCGGTTTCACGCAGGCCGGCTGGCACGCGTCCTGCCTGCCGTGGCTGCATGAACGGGAGGTCGCGCTGATCGGCGCTGACACCCCCCAGGACGTTCAGCCGTCGGGGTACGAAGACGTGTTGATGCCGGTTCACGCCGTGAGCCTCGTCGCGATGGGTCTGTGGCTGCTCGACAACTGCGACCTGGAGGTGTGCGCGACGACGGCTGCCGAGCTCGGCCAGTGGGACTTCCACCTCGCAGTCGCGCCGGTCCGCTTCGCCGGTACGTCCGGCAGCCCGGTCAACCCGATCGCCACATTCTGACCGCGGTCCACGAGGGGTGCTATGCAATGAAGGACCCGGCCCGCACCTGGAACGGCACAGTTGTCCTGAGGATCATGGAAAAGCAGCGCACTGCCGACAGGTGGGCCGCCTACATCAAGCAGCTCCAGGAGGGCGCCCCGATCCTGGGCACGGAGGCTGCCCCAACCCGGCCTGGCCGTCTCGACCTGCGGGGCATGGGGGCGCGGGCCGGCCCGCCGTCGCGGGCTCGGGCCACGCGGATCAGGGTGGTGACGTTGGTGTCGGGCTGCGGCAGGACTCGTGCAGGTGTTCGTACATGTCCGTGGGCGATCACGCGGACAAGGGTGACTTTCGATCCCTTGTGGACGCGTGGCTGCTCGTCCGACCTATGGGCGTAGATACAGTCCGCGGGCTGGTGGCGGGGTTGGCTCGCTGGGGCGGAATCGCCAGGAGATGGTGTCCGAGGTGGCGATCGCGGTGAGGATGATGACGGCCACGACGGCGATGTAGATCGGTGGCAGGAACGCGATCGCGGGCGCCAGCGCGACCAGCACGAGTAGTCCGATCACCCGGGAATACGCGACGCGGCTGAAGGACAGATAGTCGAGTCGGGCGCGGCCGGCCAGGTAGATCGCTGGTCCACAGAGGATGACAGCGGACCAGACCAGGTTGGGTTCGGCGAACGGGTGGGTGATGATGATTTCGTCGCCGACGGAGCTGAGTACGATGCCGGCGGCCATGAGCAGGTGGGCGTAGGAGGCAGAGCGGCTGAATACGGCGGGGCTGGTGCTCGTTGCGATCACGGCCGGGAGGAGCAGCCCTGCCCGGTAGAAGTAGATCCGCCACAGCAGCGTGGTGATGGCGAACGCCAGCACGAAGGCGGTCACGCGGTCCCGGTCGAAGCCGAAGGCGGCGAACTGGCCGCCTGAGGCCAGGATCGTTTCGCCGAACGCGACGATCATGATCTGCTGGTAGCGTTCGGCGAGGTGCTCCGCGTTGACCGTCTGCGTGGCGATCCGGGCCGGGCCGAGTTTGGGCAGCCGGAAGTCCAGCCGGCTCATGGTGTAGCCGAGGGCCGCCGCGGCGAGCCAGATCACCACTCGGGCGGTGCCGTGGGTGAATGCGCCGGCGATCCACAGCGTCCCGGAGAAGCAGGACCAGATGAGCTGTTGCAGGGAGCCGATCGCCACCTCTCGGCCGTGCAGTGCGACCGTGACGAAGAGGGCGCGGCTGACCTGGATGATGACGTAGGTGGCGGCGAAGATCATGCCATCGTCGCCGAACGCCTCAGGTGCCGCACCCGCCATGATCAGGGTGCCGAGCATGATGGGGATGATCACTAGCTGGATCGCGGGCTGGGCGGGGTTGAGGCGGTTCGTGGTCCAGGCGGTGAAGACCCAGACCCACCAGAACGCCGCGAGCAGGATCACGGTGTGCAGGGCGCCGAGCCAGGTGAGGTCGTTGAACAGGGTGTGCGAGAGCCGGGTCAGCGCGAACACGAGGATCACGTCGAAGAAGAGTTCGACGTAGGTGGCGCGCTGCGGCTCGGCGTGATCCCGCAGCAGTTCGCCCGTCTTCCCGGCGGTCATCGGCACGCCCATCCTGTCGGCTTTGCGGCGTTTGCACGTCAGTCGTACCACGATGGTGGTGGCCTAACCCGGCGTTGCGCCCGCAAGGTGCTCGGGACGGCGGGTGGCCCAGCCTTCTGGGGCGTCGAGCTCATCGCGGGCCGGTTGCGACGGATGGCAGAGTCGGCCGAATTTGCCGCAACGACGAGAAGTCGGTGACTGCTGTTCCGCTGCCGCCGCCGCTAGGGACAACTGCCCGGCCCGGAGAGGTACGCCGGTGCACCTGTCATTGATCTGAGCGTTGTCGGCGATGTGTGACGTCGTGCCCCTGGGGCACCACGACCCGCCCCGGCTTCCTTCTCGCGCCCCATCCGGGCCGAGGCGATCAACCTGCGGTCTGTCTCGGCGGCCCCAGGCTGCTGGAGCCAGCATAATCAGTGGCTCCGTAGCTGCCAGGCGACCGGTGGCTACGGCAACGTCTTCTACCTCTTCGCCCACGCCCGGCCAACTCCGCGAGGCTACCTCGCCACTCTCGGCGACGGTAGGCAAACGTCAATCCCACGTCGTCGCATCCGAACGATCTCAGGATGTTTCTGGGCAGACGCGAAGGCGGCCAGGACGGGCCCGGGAGGACGACGGGGAGCGGCCTGCAATCCAGCGCGGCTGCCCAATCCCCGAGGCCAGCTCTTCGGAACAGTCACTTCCCGGACCCGCCGACACCCACCCTAGAACACCCCTCCTTGCCGGCGCTTGAAATAGAGGGGAGCCATGAGCTGACGTCGCCGGCCTGTGAAGCGGAGCTGCCGGTGCTGACGCCTTCGGGCGCGCCGAAGAGGTCACCGAGCAGGAAGCCCAGGTCAGGGCGGTGCCGCTGAGATTGATCTTCCAGAGAGCAGGACGACTCCGGACTGACAGACAGACGCGCGCAGAGACGGCCACCTATGAGCCGGCCGCACCGCCGGCGCGCCCCAGCCATCGATTTGGTATCTGAAGTTGCTCAGCGCCGACGCGCCGGACGGCTGACCACTTCGGTCTTCTCTGGGAGGTCACGCCAGCCCACTGGTCGACATCACCGCAGGTCAAAGCGGTCTCGCCTAGCCGGCTTCGTTGAGCACTTCGGGCGCGGTGACCACTTCGCCAAGCTGCACCCAATCTGCATCCACCTGCAAGGCCGCGCAGTCCGATGGCTGCCTACCGCCCTGACCTGCGGATACTGGCCCACCAGGCAACATCGACTGCTGCCGACTGCTGCTCTATACGGCTGAGCACTCCGTGTGAAGCAGGACGCTGCACCGACTTTGACCTGCGGATACGCAGAACCGCAGGTGGGCGCGGGTGCCGTTGAGCGCTGTTCGGTCCCGTTGGGTGCAGTTGACTGCCGTTCAGTGCACCCGGCTGCTCCCACCCCGCTCCCCCGATCCTGATTCCACGGCCGGAGCTCCCAGGGGTCGCGTCTGCACTGGTGGCGCAGGAGACGGCCATCGCGGACCCGGCCGCGGCCACCGGTCAGCCTCTTCGGAGTGATACTGGGTCAGTGCGTGGATCATGGGTTCATGTCGGCCGGTTGTGGACCAACGGCGAGCCGTTCCTCGCCATCGACGCGACACGCCGGAGCGATTGGCGCGGTTACCGCGACGACGACTTCGAACGGGTCGTCGACATGGTGCCTGAGGACAGCAGCATCTCCGTCGAGGCCGGCAGCGCGGCTCTGGTCGGCGGGGACGGTGTTGTCCGTGACGACAGTTGGATCGAGGTCTTCCAGTCCGAGGACGGTGCCCTGGCCTTCGTCCAGGCATCAGGGCCCGACTACCCGGGTGTACTCGCGGCAGCACTGAAGTACCCGGACGCAGAGGACGACGAGGGTGACGACCTCCTCGTCGGTGGTGAACTGGCGGTCTTCAGCGCAGCCGTCGACGGCGCCGGGGAACACTCGACCCGGCTATCGCCGGCACAGCCCGGGCCGGTGCCGATCGTTCACGGTCCCCCCTCGCGAGAGCCGGACCCCGGCATGCTGATCCAGACCGCTGACAGCGTGTACCGATTCAAGATCCGCTGGTACACCGAACTGGACGACGAAAGCTGCTTCGCACGCTGGCTCCTCATCCCGGCTTCACGATGCGCCGCGCAGTCAGCGGCAGATCCGGATGGCGTCGACTGGTCGCGGTCATCGCTCGGGCACGACCTGGACCTCCACTCGATGCCGGAGGTAGTCGTCGTTTGAGGTGCGAGCGATCTGCACGGCCTGAGCAACTTGGTCGCGCATCTGGCTGGGGTACATCTGTGGGTCCAGGGTGAGGCCTGGCAGTATGCAGCGGCGCAGGTCTAGGTCGTCGTCGGCCAGGAAGCGGCGTAGTGCGGGGTACCGCTCGCGCAGGTCGCTGACCGCCTCATATTCGGCGGCGCTTTCCGGGGTCATGGTCGTCGTTCCCGGTAGGTACCTGATTCCTACCGAGGTCCAGTACCAGGCGCGGGCCGCGCCTGCCGCGCCGGCGGGGGCACCGGTGTCGAGGTAGTCAAGCAGCGCAACCTGGACGCGACGGCGGCCGAACGCGGCGATGGCGGGTTCGACCAGTTGCCGGTTGAAGCTCGGATCCGGCTCGTACACTGCGGCCCGGATAAGCGGTTCGAACCATTCGTCGGGCATGCCGCGAGCACCCGCCGGGTGCATGGCCCGGCGTGCGACGGTCTCACCGATCGTCCGCCGGGCACGATGACGCCAGAACAGACGGTCGTCGGGCTCGTCGACCTCTGGATGTTCGGCGCCGACGAGGTCGAGCAGTGCCCGTAGCGAGGCGTGATAGACCGCCGAGCGATCAGCCGTACGCCCAGGTAACGGCTGGAACGTCGCGGGCGTCTCGTTCGTCGATGCCATGGGCGACCATGGTATCCGGCGCTCCTCAGCCCGACCTCGCTCAGGTTTCCCAGCTCTCGGCCAGCTGATTACTGTGACGCAGAGCGACGCTCGGAAGGCGGCATGAGAGTTAACGGTTCCTGGCATAGTCTACCGATCAACACCGTCCTGCCCTCGTCGCTGCGTCAGAGCAGAGTGACCGCGTCGCGGCGGCGATGTAGCGACGGCCGTGCGGCGCACGATCAGAATGGTGCGGGTCCGCGGCCTGCCAACGATATCAACACCTGCGTGGCGAGTAGCTTGCGTATGCCGGTGACGGCGACTGTCCCCATCCGATCGTAGGGCAGTTCCAATTGCAGCCCTTCGACTGCGTTGCGAAGGTCTGTCGTGATCTCGTCCGGACGGAACGTGCCGCCCCAGCCGTTGAGTCCTCCGCGCTGGTTGGTACTGAGGGAAGCCATGCCGGATATGCATGCGCCGTCGACCAGGATCAGCCTCGCAGGACCCGAGTAGGTCGTCGTCATAGTCATCAACCCTTCAGGATGTAACGCCGTGCACCCCGGGTCCCGGCTGTCTGACAGTCATCAGGAGGCGAGGCGTCGAGTCCGACCATGGTGTGCTCCACCTGGACCGCGACCGTACGTGCCTCGACCGTCAGGGCGGCGGCGATGCGGACTTCTCGTTAGCGATAAGGGTCGATGTCTGTGTCTGTCTGGTTCATGAGCCAGAGGCGCGCCTTGGGCGAGCTGACAGTCGGCCTGGGCAGACTAGCGCCCCGACAGCGCCCGAGGTCCGAATCGATCCAGAGAAGAGAACACGGGGGCAATGCTGAGCTGGCTCCACACCGAGATGGCCGGCCTTCTGCCGATCAGACGATTTTCGCGATGCCGTTGTGAGGCCATGAAACGCCGAACGGCGGCCCGCTGAACCAGTCGGGCCGCCGTTCGCAGAGTGTGGATCAAAGCGGACGGATGTTCTCCGCCTGCGGGCCCTTCTGGCCTTGGGTGATGTCGAACTCCACCTTCTGATTCTCGTCGAGGCTGCGGAAGCCGCTCGCCGAGATCGCGGAGAAGTGGGCGAAGACGTCGGCGCCGCCGTCGTCCGGGCTGATGAAGCCGAAGCCCTTGTCGGCGTTGAACCACTTCACGGTACCTGTAGTCATGTCTGCTCCTTCGCAGGCTGTTAGAGACCGCACTGTGCGGACCCTTACGCCGCCGCGTTGATCACCCGCGTCGAAACGACACGAAAAACGAAAAGCGCCTGGATGGGTTTCAGATGCCCCATCAGGCGCCGGAAAACGTCTACGGAAATCAAAACTGCAACTCGGCTACCGTAGCACATGATCCGTCGTCGATCCCATGGCGGTGAGTGGACCTGGTCACTCGTCTGCTTGCCACGCCGCGTGGACGGCACGTTGACCGGGTTCACGATGGGCTAGTTGCAAGACTGGGAAGTGGCAGCGACACCGAGAATCGGCAGGTCGCGCCTGATGTGGCGTGAATTCTAGTCGGGCGCCGTCAGGACGAGCGGCCACGATGTCCGTCCACACGGGCTCGATTACTCGGCGTGGGCACCTGCGGAAGCGCTGTCTGGCTCCGAGGCGGGACGGGGGCAGGTGGGCGGATCGGCCGGCTCGCCCAGTGGTCTTGGTGGAGAACCTTGGTGTGGTTCGGGTCGTGCCCGACGCTGGTGGCCGTGCGGGGCGGCCGCACCCGCGCGATCGCCTGACATCGGAGAAGCGCCTTGAAGCAAGGTCAGGTGCGCGCACATCGGCACGTGCGTGCGTCTCCAGACACGGTGAACCGCCGGCTCGAGGTACGGACGGTGATGCGCTGCAAAGCCGGTGCGCTCGCTCGGCGGATGTGCGGATGCCCTGTGGGCGGCAGAGTCGGCAGGCGGCGCGGTCGAACAAGGTCACGGCGGGTCGGACGGGCTGGGCGCAGTGCCGCCGACGCCGACCTGCAGGTCGGGGTGGCGCAGCTGAGTGCCGTTCGGTGCCGTTGGGCGCTGTTTTACGCCGTTCAGTGCCCCCCGGTTGCTCCCAGCCTGCTCCCCAATCTCGGGCCGCGAGACCAGCGGCAACTGACCGGCTGGCACATCCTCTCGTCGCGCAGGACCCGCGCCCGTGTGGGCGCCGGACAGGGGTTACTGGGCCCCTCTACTGCGACGCGGGCGCCCGCCATCCCGCTGCCCCCGACCCCGGCGGCATCGACGTCGGCGAACCGATCGCCCCGCACACCCTCCGTGAGCCAGTGCGTATAGCTAATCAACGATCTTATTTGCGGATTAAATCCGCTATAAGCGGCGCCCGAGGGTCAGTGCGCGCCGATACTCTTCACCGCGCGGAAGGCCGGGGTCCAAAGGACCGCCACTCCCGAGCCGCCCGAGGCAGTCGACCGCCAAGGGCACCGGCCCCGGCCCTTCCGTCCAAACGTCAGCCGCCGACGTTTCAGCGGATCCGTTTCGCGGCGTACGCCGTGCGCCGTACCGGCTTCACGCCCGCCGCGACCGCGTCACCACGTGCCTCGAACGCCAGCACCGCTGCCATCACGGCGTGATGCGGCGGGGCGATTTCGGGTGGTCCTTCCCCGATCTGCACCCCAGCGTTCGTCGAAGTCGAGGCCCTCGGACTCTTCCTGGATTCCAAGGGCTCCGAGAAGGGGGCCGTCTCGTGAACGGCTCTTTCTCAACTTTCGGCTGTCTCACTCTCGGTGGTGACGAAGGGCGACGTCAGCCGAGCAGGATGCGGTGTCGTAGGAGTGGGAAGCCGACACTCTGGACATCTGACGCTTCCCCGACTGGTCTTGGTGTTGACCCCTCCGATCGCCTCCACGCCACCGCTGCTGACACTTGAGCAACCAGCGACCAGCGGCCACCGCCCGAGACAGCGGACGCCCGCTGCTTGCCGTGCGTAACGCGCGGTCTGCGGCAGAAGCGGACGTTCATGTCGGCGTTCTCAGGCTGCGGGGTGGAAGTCGTCGAGGTTTGCGCGGTACCACGAGCCATTGATCAGGACGTGCAGCTCTGGACCGCGGCAGGTCCAGCGCGCGTTCCGTATCTCCATACCGTCGGGCAGAACCAGGCGGGATTGCCCGCCGGCCACCTGTACACCCTCGGCATCGATGCGTACAGGCGTGACGAGGTCGTAATCAGCCCCATAGCCTCCGATCAGCGCCGCCCGCTCACCGTCGACGAGCACTGCCACGACTCCGCCCTTCGGCGCCCTGCCGTGGTCAACGCCGCGCCTACCGCGCGCACTCACGAGGTGATGAGCGTTGTACACAAGCGCGAAGGCGGTCTCCCCCTGGACGTTCAGTGCTTCGCAATCGTCCATGCGAGGCAGGTCGGCGTTGAATGGGTAGCACCATCGGGGCTGCAGGTCGGAGTCAAAGCGGACCAGACCGTGCCCGCCGAGGCCTCGGCCAGACGCCGCAGCCTCGTCGAAGTAGCCGACCCAGATGTCGCCGCTCGCTGTGGCCAGGACATGCTCCACGGCATCGCCGAGATGCCCGCTGCCTTCCCAGCCACCGGCGCTGTTCCACACCTCCGCACTCTCGGCCGTACCCCTGGTGCGGGCATCAACGAGTAAGACTCGGCCATCCGGAAGAGGCTGGATGAAGTCGGCCCGACGCGCTCCGCCCAGGATTACCGCATCGTGGTCTTCAGCCCCGACTCCATGGCGAGTCAACAGGCGCGCACGGGCAGCGTGGTGATCCCACAGCGCGATTGCCTGACCATCGGCCCCGATACCAACCGCACGGCGGCTCGCGATGCCAGCAGTGGTCGGTCGATGGCGGGCTTAGGTACGCATGGTGGCGCAACGCGATCATGGGCAAGCCGACCACCTCCTGGCGTCGACTCAACTGCTTAAGGTGCGACTGGCGCTGGCGCTCGTCCACGCTGCCATGATCCCTTACCGTCAACCGACCGAACGCTCTTGACCGCATCCGCTCCTCGGCATGTGCGCATGCCGGTCGAGTCAGCACTTCGTGACGCCGCGTAGCGCGCGCTTCGCGGCAGATCCGGATGTCTCGATCAGTCACATCGGTGTTCTGCCGGGCGGTTCCGGCGTCTGAAGTCTCGGATGGTGACGTAGCCGGGCCCGGTTGGTTCGGTGCAGTACGGGCCGTGCACGTCGAGATTGGTAATCTCGGTCGTGATGGCGGCGGTCGGGCCGAAGTAGCCGGTATCGAGGGTGTAGGCCACGCGAGTGCCGGTTCCGGCCGGAGCGGAGAACTTCACGGGCGGCTCGACTGGCCGTACGCCGATGAGTTCCTGTCGGAAGCCTTGGCCGTCTCGCCAGATTTCGACGATGGTCCGCGAGCTCAGGGCCGCTGCTGCAGCACTCAACCAACGATCGGTGGTGAGCAGCGAGCCGTAGTAGCCGGGCCGAGGCCCGCCTTCATCGGTCAGAGCGTCTGCCTGGTCGTCGATCACCGAGAAGGCGAGATCAGCGGAATCTGCGCAGTGACGTAGGGCGTGTGAATCGGAGCGACCTTGATTGCCGGATGAAGCGCGTGCCGCAGGACCGCGCACAGCACCTCGGTTGCCAGACGAGGATTTCGAACAGAGCCGTCGAACTCCAAGACCGTGATGTCTGTCCGGCTGTAGCTTTTCGGGTCGTCCGTCACGCCGCCAACGCTATCCGCCAGGAAGCGCGCGCCCATCGGCAGATCCGCTCAGGCAGCTCGGACGAAGCAGTCAACCTACGTCGGCCCCCTCCATCGCCACCACCGACTGCGCGACAGTCGAAGACCAGCCGTAGACGGCCGGAATGATTCGGCCGAAGCGGGGTAGCCGGCGCCGTGATACGGCGGCGAGGCGTGGACCTGACTCAGTATGAAAGAACGGAGGTGACATGACGCCGCCGCCGAACTCGCGGCACCTCCTGCCGGCGGACAGCCGACGCCTATCCGTGGTCGCGTTCGTCGGCATGGTCGTCGCCTACCTGGTCGTGCTCCACGGGCTGGCACTGACCCTGACCAGTGGCCTGGAAACGAGGTACGCCGCGCCCAGAACGCTGAACGAGATGTGGCGCAGCATCACGGTTCCGGAGGCGGTCTCCGTCGTGCTGGTGATCGCGGCCATCTCCTGGCTTCGCTGGTGGCCGCCGGTCCTGCGGGATAACCATCCGGTCCAGCGCTGGGTCGTGGTCGTGCCCATCGGCATGGCGGCCTGCGCTCTCATCGTGACCGACTACGGCGCCCTCGCCACCAAGGGCGCCACCTTCACCCTGACACTCCTGCTCTCCGCACTGCTGATCGGCACCAGCGAGGAACTGATATTCCGTGGGCTCGGGGTGACCGTGTTCCGCTCCACCGGGTTCACCGAAGGAAAAGTCGCCCTGTGGTCCACGGTCATCTTCGCCCTCGCCCACGCCACCAACCTGCTCGCCGTAGGTGCCGTAGCCTTCGCCCAGGTACTTACCACCGTGGTCGCCGGCTACTTCCTCTACCTCATCCGGCGCCGCTCCGGCGGCATCACCGTGCCGGCCATCATCCACGGGATGTGGGACTTCTCCCTCATCTCAGCCCAGGTAATCCCGGGCAAGCCCTACCTCCTCTCACTCCTGTCCATCGTCACCATGGCGGTCCTGGCCATCGTCGTACTGGCACGCCGGCACCACATCGAACCAGTCACCGCCCAGCAACCCTGACGGCCGGTCGTTGGCGCACCAACGTCGGCGCTGATCAGCTGACCGCGCCCGGCAGCACATCGATCCCGGCGGCTGGCACGCTGCACAGACCGAACACCGCAGCTCCACCCGGAGCGCGCCACCGCAGTCGTGATGGCGGGCCACCTGCGGTGGACCAGCCGGGCTCGCAAGGTGCCGGCCCCCCCACTGCATCACGCCGATCAGTGGCACCGCCAACTCCCGACCCTGCCCTTGCCGAAACCATGTCCGTGCTGGTCAGGTGGCATGTTCGTATTCGTGAAGTGTTCCGCCGAGGCGGTCGCGTCTTCGGATGTCGAGGCGGGCCATCTTGTCCGGATCGGCGATCGGTGCGGGCAACGGGTACAGCGGGCGGGCGTTCGCAATGCCCTGGTGTGGGCGGTGGGAGTTGTAGAACTGTTCGAACTCGCGTAGGGCGTGGAGCAGGTGCCGCAGGTTCCAGATCAAGGTTCGGTCCAGCAGTTCGCGGCGGCAGGTCTGTACCCACCTTTCCATGATCGAGTCCATGCGCGGCACTCGGACGCCGCTCAGCACGACTGCGATGCCCGCGTCCGCGAGGACAGCGTCGAACATCTCGGGGAACTTTGCGTCCCGGTCCCGGATGAGGAACCGCGTCCGGCAACCGGCGTCCTCGAGGTCCATGACGAGGTTCTTCGCGGCCTGCACCACCCAGGATGCGGTCGGATGTGCGGTTGCGCACAAGATCCGGATCCGGCGGTTGGCGTGTTCGATGACCGCGAACACGTACAGCCGCGCTCCGGACAGGGTGACCGTCTCGAAGAAGTCGCAGGCCAGCAGTGCGTTTGCCTGCGAGCGCAGGAAGTCGGCCCAGGTGCTGGAGGCCCGCTCGGGCGTCGGGTCGATCCCGGCCTCCTTCAAGATCTCCCAGACCGTGGACGCGGCCACGTGCACGCCGAGCACCAGCAGTTCGCCGTGCAGGCGCCGGTAGCCCCAACTGGGGTTCTCGCCCGCCAGGCGCAGCACAAGGGCGCGGACGGAACGGACGGTCCGCGGCCGGCCCGGACGTTTCGGCCGGGACGCTGCTGCGTGGCGGTGGGCGACCAGGTTGCGATGCCAGCGCAGCACCGTGTCCGGGCGCACCAGCAGCCGCACCCTGCGCAGCGCGTCCATTGGCAGCCGATGCAGCAGCGCCGCCAGGAACGCCCGATCACTCGGGTCGAACCGCACCTTCTCTTTGCCCAGCTGTCGTTCCAGCACCATGATCTGATGGCGCAGCGCCAGGATCTCCACGTCCTTATCTTGATCGCTCATCGGCAGCAGGCGCAGCATGGCGAACACGTTCGTCACACCCAGGTAGGCCAGTCGCGGTAGCACGGCGGACCATCATGCCGCAGCGATCGTCAGCTGCGCGAGAGCCCAGCGCAAGCAACCGGGGTCGACATCCCGTCCCCCCACGCACCGACTCCTACCAGGGCGGATGAGGTTTTCGGCAGGTGCAACGCCGCCCCAGGGATACCGCGACCTGAACCGCTGACGCTTCGGTTTGCGCTGCCACGGGTGCCGCGAACTTCTGAGCCCGGTCAGGAGGTACACGCGAACGTGGTGTAGCTGCACGACGTGAGGCGGCCGACGAGGACGTCCACTGTATCCATGGCGGCGCTGGCTCTCGCGGTCACCCCAATCCAGCGGCTGCTGGTCGCCCGCCTCGCCGTGTCTGCCCGCGAGCCGCTAACCGGCACCTGCGGCACCCAGGTCACCCTTGACGGCGCCGGCTGGCCGGCGCTGCCGCCACCAGGGCGGTGTGGCGGTTCGGGCATCTGGTGGGACGCCACTGTCAAGCATCTCCCGGGACACGACAAGGTATCTAGTCCTGCCCATTGCCGAATTGACCTCTTTAAGGATCAAGGCGGCCCGCAAACGGGCCGCGGCAAGTTCGTCGCCGGCCTGGCGGGAACCTTCGTCTGGACCGGGGACGGGCCGCCGGTCACGACCGGTGGACCCAGGTGTGCAACCGCGGCCTGACCGAGCGGCCCGTCGACCCGTACGCCGACACCTTGGGCCGGCCTGGTCGCCGAGGCCCGCTGACCGGGCCACCGCGACTCCCGGTTTGGTGGCAGTCGCGGTGGCCCGGTGTCAGACTCGAGAGCGGGGACGCCGCAGCGAGGGACGTGGATGGATGACGGGACACGGGTACGAACTCCGGCCGGACGTGGAGACGGTGACGCTGCTCGGCGCCCGGGTCACCGTCGTCGACGCCGCCGCGCTGCTCGCCGCCGCCGAGGCCGGTAGTGGCGGCCGCGAGGGCGGCGGGGTCTCCGGGTCGCCGAACCAGGGGCGCGCGGCCCGCGCACTCGGCGGCGATCAGGAAAGACGTAGCACCTCGACCGGATGTTCCGTCGCTCGTCGCCCGCGGTCCTCAGCGCTCCTCAACTCGGGCGAGTTGCGGACATAACTCTGGCCAGGCGCTTAGAAGTTCATGGTGAGGTTGCCGCTAACCGTGGCGGCGACGACCACGCACAGGGATACCTTGTGCGTGAGCGTCCCGGTGAAGTGCGCGGTGCCGCTGCCCTTGCCGCCGGGGCCGACGTGGTAGTAGGTCACGTCGACGGCGTACTGCTGGTCGGTGCAGAGGGTACCGCTCTTGAGCTTGACGGTGCCGGTGGCGCTGTCACCCCTCACCGTGACCGACGAGCCGTTCATCGTGGTGTTGAGGCTGAAGTTGCCGCCGGTCACCGTGGCGTCCGGGGTGAGCGGTGTGTGGTTGATGGTGGTCTTCCAGTCGCCGGGCAGGTCGCCCTTGGCCGTGCCGACGAACGTGCCCTGGGTCGCGGTCCACTGGGTCTCCTCGCCGCTGACCGTGTCCTTGTACGTGGTGGCCGCAGTCGCCGCCGAGGTTCCGGCGAGCGTCATCGCAAGCGCGCTCAGGACAAAGAGCGCAAGCCGCAGCATAGCCTTCATCGCACACCTCCTCGCATGTTACCGGGCAGTAAACAGATGTGAGTCAATGTAACGTGCAAGCGTTTCCATTGATAGGGGCTGCGTTCTTATATCGCGAAAACGGTCTTATCGGTCAGTGGCCGCCCGGTGTGTCCACAATAGGTAGGTGCGTGGAGTCTGGAATCGGGGAGAGCGCCCCGCTACCACCGCCGCTGAGCTCGTACGCCGCACGCCCCTACGGAACGCGGCGAACCCACCGGCCTGGGCCGGCCGCCTGGACAAGCGTCGCGGCAGGTCGGGACTGTCCACAGTGCGATCCGAGACATACCCTACCGAGAGCGCTACCAACAGGCCGGGCACCTTGCTCACCCCGGAGGCGACGCACACCGAGCGCTTCGAGCGGGCGTACAGCGATCGGTCTCGGCAACCGTCCAGATAGGTCCGACTGACGACCTCCTGGCGGAGCAGAAATTCGCAGCCTGCGACCCCGGAACAGCCTACAAAAACGGGAAAACTGCAGGTCAGCGGCCTGCGTGATGTGGAATCCTGCGGTTTAGGAAACCGTTTCTCCCTGGCTACCGCGAGAGCACGGACATCTCCGTGCAGGCACGTGCCGGAGGTACTCGTCAGCCGGGCGAGGCTCGGCCGTTGCATATCCCCTGGTTGAATCCCGCAAAGGTGCCTTCGCGGAGCGCGATCTCGACGTGCTGCACGAGCAGCTTCGGCAGGCCGGCCAGCCAGCGGCCGTCCTAAGCTACGGGCGACCGTAGGCGCACTCCTGCACTCAGGCACGGGCAAGGCATAATCGCAGGGTGATCGCGAGCGTGTTCTTCGACGTGGGCGAGACGATCGTCGACGAGTCCCGGGAATACGGAACCTGGGCGGACTGGCTGGGCGTGCCCCGGCACACGTTCTCGGCGGTCTTCGGGGCTGTGATCGCTCGCGGTCTGGACTACCGGGAAACGTTCCAAGTCTTCCGGCCCGGCTTCGACCTAACCGAGGAACGGAAGCGCCGCGCAGCGGTCGGCCAGCCCGAGCACTTCTCCGAGGAGAACCTCTACCCGGATGCTCGGCCGTGCCTGGCCGCGCTGCGTGAGTTGGGCGTGCAGGTTGGCCTGGCCGGTAACCAGACGGCAAGGGCC
This sequence comes from Micromonospora purpureochromogenes, assembly GCF_900091515.1. Taxonomy (NCBI): domain Bacteria; kingdom Bacillati; phylum Actinomycetota; class Actinomycetes; order Micromonosporales; family Micromonosporaceae; genus Micromonospora; species Micromonospora purpureochromogenes. The sequence continues at coordinate 5,288,125 of NZ_LT607410.1, forward strand.
GAGACGATCCTGCGCGCCTTGGACCTGCCGGTGGAAGTGATCGGCACGTCGGACGGCTGGGGCGTGGAAAAGCCGTCGGCGGCGTTCTTTGAGCGGGTTGTCGCGGAGGCGGGCTGCCCAGCCGATCAGGTGCTGTACGTCGGTGACCGGCTGGACAACGACATCCGGCCCGCGCAGGACGCCGGGATCGCGACCGCGCTGGTACGGCGCGGCCCGTGGGGGCACATCCTCGACGACAAGGCCGTCAGCGAGCGCTGCTTGTTCCGGCTCGACTCGCTGGCTGAGCTGCCCGAGCTGGTGCGCAAGCACAACGAGTCGGCGGCCTAGCTGCCGGGTAGGGCGGCTCGGCTGGCGGCGAGGGCGGCGACGCGTTCGTCGAGCTGCCTGCCCTGCCGGCTGTCGCCGAGTATGGGCCGAACTTCCCTGACTCGGTCGAGGCCGGTGCCGTACCAGTCGTTGTGTAGGGCGTCCATCGCCTGGTTGAGGTAGTCGGCGGCGTGGTCGCCGTCGTCGCTGTGTGCGGAGGCCAGGTCGGCGAGTATGACACTGCGCTGCTTGGCCGCGTTGGCGCTCAGGCCGGTGAGGGCCTCGGTGAGCTGCCTGGTGGCCTCGGTGTGGTCGTCGGCTGCGAGTGCCGCGTAGCCGGCGAAGGAGCGCAGCCGGCCGGCGTCGTAGAAGTCGAGCCATTCCGGCGGGGTGGGGTTGGCCTCGATCGTGGTTGCGGCGAGGTCGATCTGGTGGCGGCTGGCGGCGCCGGCGCCGGCGCGGGCTTCGACTTCCGAGGCGACGCAGTGCAGCCAGGAGCGGACGGCCGGGCTGACGCCGTACCAGGTGTGCTGGAGCGCCGCGTCGACCAGTGGGCGGGCGGCGGAGGGGTCGTGGCTGAAGGCGGGGATGAAGGCCATGTGGCCGAGGACGGCGGCGGCCAGGGCGTGGTCTCCGGCTTCCCGGGTCGCGGCGAGGGCGACGTCGTAGCAGCGCTGGGCGATGGCGGGTTGGCGGAGGTCGAAGAACGCCAGGCGGGCGGTGAGGAGCGCGGACTCGGCGAGGGCGGCCGCGAGGGTAGTGCGGCTGGTGCCGCTCGCCGCGCGGACGAGTCCGGTGCCGAGCTGGGTATGGGCGTATGCGGCCTCGTAGAGCGGCCGGGCCGGGCTGGTCCAGTACAGCGCCCGCTGGCAGCGGACCTGTCCGTGTACGCGTCCGGGTCGTTGGTCTTCGTGTCGGCGTGCGCTGCCTGCGGGTCCAGTGACAGCAGCGGAGCGACCAGGGGCAGCATGCTCGCGCCGAACAGTGCGCGCAGGACCGCTGCCCGGTCCCAACCGCCTTCGTTCTCGTCTCCGGTGAGCATGTCCCACAACGTCCTGAACTCGTGCAATGTCTCCGCCTGCGGGCACATGGCCAGCTCGTCGGGGGTGAGGAGGCCGAGCTGGCTGGCTGGCTTGTCGAAGGTGGCCACCATGTGCTTGCGGTAGCGGGGGTCGGGCCACCGTTCGCCGGTCTCCCATCGCCGCACCGTGTTGGCGTTGAGGCCGGTGTCCGTCTCTCCGGCGCGGCTCATCCCCGCGCGAATGCGCTCGGCGACCTCCTCGTACGACCAGCCCCGCTGGAGCCTCTCCCACGCTAGCCGCCGGTTGGGGGGATAGCGCCGTCCGGCCATCTGAACACCTCCGCGCATTGCTTGTCGACCGCAGTCGACGCTAGCTACCTCCGCTACGGCTCGTCACCGCCTGGTTGCGAGCGGACGGCTGGTGGACGGTACCGCCCGGCTCCTGTGGACGGTTCGCTGATGTTGAGCATCGAAGACCGCTGCGGAGCGGCGGGCCAGCTCACTGACCCATTGTCATCGACGCCAGGAGATTCATGGTGGACAGGTTGATCGAATCTGGCAAGGCGGCCAGGGAGTTTGCTCGGCCGACTGTGGCGGTGGCCGGATGCGCGTTCGTGAGGGTGACTCCTCGTCCGCGTACCGCCATCGGGGCTGCGCGGGCGGGTGACCGGCGGCGTGCTCCCAGCCGCCGCCTCGCGATGGCGGACCCGCCGGGATTCCGGCGGGTCCGCCAGGACTGGCCGAGGAGCTGGGTTCGTCGACCGGTGGCGCCATGACCCTGTATATCTCGCAGCACGCCTTCGCCGGAACCACGGACATCCCACACCACTTGGTTCCCGTCTCGGTGCGGGTGGTTACCGACCGGGCGGCGGTATCGCCGGGAGACCCTCCCCTCCTAACGCATGTGTGGCAGCGGGTGTTCGCGCAGCGGACCGACATCAGCAGGCAGCGATGATGGCCCGTGTGCGGGTGACCGCCGCTGCCCGATTCATCGGCCCATATCTGGTCGACGCGCTACTCTCCCGCGGCGTAAAGGTCGTTGGCCTCGACCGTCGCGGGCTTGGTGATCACGGCATCGCCGATGAGAACCTGGCGGCAGTCGAGAATCGGCTGTGCACCCCGGTGTGCCGGAACCTGTCCACCGACCAACTCGGCGACGCCCTGGACGGCTGCGACACCGTGTTTCACTTGGCCGCCCGGCCAGGAGTCCGGCCGCCATGGGCCGCGGAGTTCGTCGACTACGCCCAAGCCAACGTACTCGGCACCAACCGGCTGCTTGATGCCTGCGTTCGATCGGGCTTTCACCGGCTGTGCCCGCCTCGTCGTCCAGCGTCTGCGGCCCGGCGAATCGGCCCAACCGCGAGGCCGACCCGACCTCTCCGGTCTCGCCGTACACCCTCTGCGCTGCAACTCTCACCGCACCAGCAGCCCTGTGCCGATCAACACTGCCCATCCGGTCGGCAACTGCTGTCGAGACCGCTGAAGGTGAGTGCCATCACCTCCCTCGGTGCGGCATGGAGCTCACTGTGCCGCTGCCGATCCCGCAGCCAGGCCGGGTGGGCACCTCGCTCCGCGCGGGAGCGGCGCCCGAATGGAGGCCGCTGGTGACATCCAAGCTGCCGATCCCAAGTGCCGGGCCCAAGCCGATCCGGCCGAGCTACAGGACGGAGACAGCACCCCCACACACCCCGCTGCGGCCGATCTGGGTGTGCCGCTCGTGCGGCCAGCCATGGCCCTGCGCCGAAGCGCGTCTCCTACTGAAGGTTGAGTACGAGTCCGCTCTCCCCGCCCTGTCGATCTACCTCAGCGGCTTGATGTACGAGGCGATGCGTGACCTGCTCCATCTGAACCCGCACGACGGGCCAAGCCCGCGCGAGATGTTCGAGCGCTTCGTCGCCTGGGGGCCATTCCGAAAGTCGATCGTGGAGGGCCGGTGACCATGCGCTGTCACCTGCTGAGGATGAGAGGGCCTCCGTAACCGACCGCCCGAGCCCTCCGCGCCTCATGATCCGATCCACGACATGAAATGCACCGACGCAACTCAGCCTCGAAGGTACCGCGATGACGCACCCTCCTCGCTGACCCGCACAGAATGAAGGAGGAGTCTTGAGTATTACCGCAGACAGGCCGGCCACGACAATCGCCGCAGACCCTCGCACCCTCGTCTCGGCCGAGGTGTTCGACAAGATCGCCCACTACTTCGCCGCCAGGCAGGAGGTGACCCAGGGCTACGCCGAGCGTGCGGTCGGGCAGTTCCTCGTCTTTCTGAAGGCGTACGCCGACCGCGTGGACAAGCCCGACTTCGGGATGCTCCTGCCGACCGGCGAGTCCTACCGCGTCGTGCCGACCCGGCCGGTCGACGCTGTCTGGCACGCCGCCCTCCAGATCAGCGAGCCCTACACGGCCGCCTGCAAGGAGATCGCGGGCCACTACGTGCACCACCGGCCAATCCAGACCGAAGCCATGCAGGACGGCACCGCCATCACCTACACACTCGCGGCATTGCACGACACCGGCTACCGCGTCGACATGGAATTCTGGGGTGGCCAGGCCGAGTCCTGCTGTCCGCCGAACCCGCCTCAGCCCGGCAAGTAGCAGAAAGAGAACCGATGCGTAGCGACTGGACCGCTCTGCCGGAGACTGTCACGACAGGGATCGCCGAACGGGTCGGTGGAGCCTTCGGCGTAGCCCCGGCTACGAGTGGGAACCATGCGGAGATCGCCTCGACGGTCACCGGGCCAGCCGGTCAGGTCTTCGTCAAGGCGGCCTCTGGAGAGCTGAGCGTTCGGTCACTGCGCTACGAGCTGGCGGTAACCCAGGCCATCGACCGGTACCCGCCCGCAGTCCTGTGGCACTTCGACTCCGATGGTTGGCTGGTGGTGGGGACCGAGCATCTCGCCGGTCCCCACCCCGACCTGTCACCCGGCAGTGCGGATCTCGATCTGCTCGCCGTCGCACTCAAGGGACTCCAGGAGACTCCCGCGCCCGGCGACTCATGGTTCACCCCGCCAGCCCGCCTCGGGTTCGCACACCCGGCGATGGACGGCGAGATACTCATCCACTCCGACCTCAATCCGGCCAACTTGATCGTGACTCCGCACGGCCTACGGATCGTCGATTGGGCATGGGCAACGAAGGCAGCTCCGTGGGTCGAACTCGCATTGCTCGTCCAGTGGCTCATCGGCAGCGGCCACAGCGCCGAACAGGCAGAAGAGTGGCTGACGCAGCTTCCCGCATGGACCGCGACCGACCGCGAGGTGTTGGAAGACTTCGCGTCAAAGAACGCATCCAAGTGGTCGGCCAAGTCCCGGCAGAGCACCGAAAGCTGGGTACACGACCTGGCGACGTGGACCGGTGAGTGGGCAGCCCACCGGACCGCCAGCCATCAGTCAGGCACATGAGCGATAGCGGGACGGCTCCCTCGTGACATGGGGCCCGGTACTGGTAGCTCCAAGTCCTCCATCAGCCGGCCAGCCCGGTCGGACCGGTAACCCGAGGCCGCCGCCGGGCGCCCCCACGGCGATCGGACCCCAGAGCCGAACGCCCTGCTCCCAATCTGCTCCCAATTTAAGGGGCAACAGCGCGGAAGCCCGTTACCGGCTGAACCGGTGACGGGCTTCCTACCTGCATGTATCTATGGTGGGCGATACTGGGATCGAACCAGTGACCTCTTCGGTGTGAACGAAGCGCTCTCCCGCTGAGCTAATCGCCCTCAGCGCCGATGACTCTACCTGATCGTGCGAGCGGACCGGAAATCCGGGTCCCGCGCGCCGCACCCGGCTCGGCCGCCCGCCGCACCCGACCGGTCAGTGCGTGGCGAGGTAGTGCAGCAGCCGGGCCACCAGGTCGATGCCGAGGCTGTACTTGAGCGAGAGCCACACCACCGTGGCGACGAAGATCAGGCCGACCGAGCCGAGGGCGATGCGTACCGGCAGGGACCGGGAGGTGGCCCAGCGGGTCCAGGCCTGCACGTGCCGGCGGGTGAAGGCGAGCAGCCGGCGGGCCCAGTGGAACTCGACGGCCCAGATGGCGAGGCCGCCGATCACGATCAGCCAGCCGGGGCCGGGCAGCGGGATCAGGGCGAGGCCGACGGTGACGACCAGCGCCCCGGCGATCGCAATGAAGATCTTGAGTGCGACCCGGCCGGTGGGGTTGGCGCGGATCAGGTCGAGACTGGTCCGTACCCGTTGCCGGAGGCCTGTCGGCGGCCGCTCGGCGACGGCCGTACCGGTGGACCCGCGACCGCCGGCGGCAAGGCCGGAGGGGCCGCGATGAGCCGGGCGGACGGGCCGCGAGGCGGCGCCGCGAGCAGTCGCACGACCTTGACCGGAGCGGCCGCCGGGGGCAGGCCGACCGGTCCCGTCGTGCTGATCCTTCGGCACCGCGTTCCCCCGCCTTTCGGCTGCTCGGGCCCCTACTTTCGGTGGGTCGGTCACGGTCGCCGCATCCACTGAGGATCGGTTCGTGACCATTTCACCCCCCAGTGTCGCCCCGGCCCGTCACTTGCGCAGACCACTGGACGTTACCGGAGTAAGTCGACGACTGAGCCACCCGACGCCGGGCGGGATCACGCACTGGGCAGACCGGAAATCGTACAAGAAGTTTCACATTCTGGCGGCGCTTCCGAGGCACTTCCCACCACTGGGTGAAGTCAGCGTATGGCGGAGCGTAGCCAGGAGTAGCACCTGAGTATGGGAAAAGCGGGACACGCGCGTTCCGCAGCGGTGCCGGGGGGAGAACGTCCATGAGTGTCATCCGACCGACGACCGTAGAGGTCGAGACGTCGCTAAGGCTCGTCGCACCTGACGCCACCGCCTTGCCGGTGCGTGCCAGTCTGCGTTACGACCCTGCTGACCCGTATGCGGTCCATGTCCTGTTCCACGCCGAATCCGCCGGTGGCGAGGCCGTCAGTTGGTCCTTCGCCCGCGAACTGCTGGTGACCGGTCTCGACGAACCGGCGGGCATCGGCGACGTCCGGGTCTGGCCGTGGGCCACCCCGCGCGGCGACTTCGTCGCGCTGGCGCTGTCGTCACCCGACGGCAACGCGCTCTTCGAGGTGCCGCGCAGCGTGCTGGTGCGCTTCCTGCGGCGGACCTACGTCGTCGTCCCGCGCGGCCGCGAGGCCGAGCACCTCGACGTCGACACAGCGGTGAACCGGCTGCTCGCCGGCCGCTGACCCATCCGATCGGAGCCGCGCGGATCTGCCGAGTCCGCGCGGCTCCGGCTCACCCGCGACCGGGTACGCCTCAGCCGTGCGTGGTGAGGCCGCCGTCGACGGGAATCACCGCGCCGGTCAGGTACGCCCCGGCGCGCGACGACAGGTAGATCGCCGTGCCCGCCATGTCCTCCGGGCGGCCGATCCGACCCAGCGGCACCTGCTGTTCGATCGCCGAACGGGACGCCGGGTCCTGCAGGGCGAAAGCCATCATCTTGCTCTCGAACGGGCCCGGGGCGATCGCGTTGACCGTGATCTGCTCACCGGCCAACTGGTGGGCCACGCTGCGGGTCAGCATGTGCACGGCGGCCTTGGTGGCCGAGTAGGCGTACACCTCCATGAACGGCACCCGGATGCCGTCGACCGAGCCGATGTTGATCACGCGGGCCGGGTCGTCGGCGGTGGCCGCGGCGCGCAGCGCCGGCAGCAGCGCGGTGGTGAGCCGGAAGACCGCCTTGACGTTCACCGCCCAGAGCTTGTCGAACGCGCTCTCCGGGTACGCCTCCAACGGCGCGCCCCAGGTCGCGCCCGCGTTGTTGACCAGCACGTCGAGCCGGTCGCCGGTGCGCTCCCGCACGGCCGCGGCCAGCCCCTCGGCGCCCGCGTCGTGGCTCAGGTCGGCCGGCACGCCCTCGCACCGCCCCTCGGTGGAGAGTTCCTTGGCCACCGCCGCGCAGACGTCGGCCTTGCGGGACGAGACGATCACCCGGGCGCCGGCCTGCACGAAGCCCCGGGCGATCATCAGCCCGATCCCCCGCGTGCCGCCGGTGACCAGAACCGTCTTGTCGGCGACCGAGAACAGCTCCGTCATGCCCATCCCTCGCGAGTCGGTGGACCTACCGCTCGGTAACGTAACCGGGCTCCGGACCGGGGACAACCCCGCGTACGCGACACCGCGGTCCCGTCGCCGGGATGCGACCACCCCCACCTCCGGTTACCGTCGCAGGTGATGGTCCCTTCCGGTCAGCTCTCCCCGGCAACGCGCCCCGACCTGCCCACCGCCGAGATCGACCTGCTCGACCTCGGTGACCTCGCCGCCGAGCCCGGGTGGCGCCGCCCGACCCTGCTCGACGCGGATCTGCTGATCCTGGTCACCGGCGGCCATGGCACGGCCGAGCTGGACTTCCGCCCGTTGCCGTGCCGGCCGGGCACGCTGCTGCGGGCCAGCCCCGGCCAGGTGCTGCGCTGCACCCCGCAGCTCGACGCGACGGTGGTGCGCTGGCGCGGCGAGACGCTGCGCGGCCTGGACGTCGAGCCGGACGCCGTGCCGACCCACCACCAGCTCGCCGGCGAGGACGAGGACGCGGTGATCAACGAGGTCAGCCAGTTGGCGGTGGACAGTCGCCGGCACCGCGCCAACCCGGCCGCCCAGGCGCTGCTCCGCCACGAGCTGGCGGTACTGCTGCTGCGCCTGGCACTGCTCCCCACCGACCGGCCCGGCGGTGCTGACGGCGGGCCGCACCGGTCGGAGCTGGCCACCTTCCACCGGCTGTGCCGGGAGATCGAGCGCGGCTACCAGCACACCCGCCGGGTCGAGGACTACGCCGCCCAGTTGGGCTGCTCGGTGCGTACCCTGACCCGGGCCTGCCTGGCGGTGACCGGGCGCAGCGCCAAGCAGGTGGTGGACGAGCGGGTCGCGCTCCAGGCCAGCCGGCTGCTGGCCGCCACCGACGAGCCGGTGGCCCGGATCGGTCGCCGGCTGGGCTTCCCCGAGCCGACCAACTTCGGCCGCTTCTTCACCCGGGAGGTCGGGGTGAGCCCGGGGGCGTTCCGGGCCGCGCGAGAGCAGCCGCTGCGCCGGATCGTCCGGCAGCGTCGGCCCGCCGACCAGGCGGAGTGAGCCGGCCGGGCATGATGGCGGGGTGCAGATCTCCGCGCGCGGCGACTACGCGGTACGGGCGGCGCTGAGCCTCGCCACCGCGTACCCCTCGCTGCTGTCCACCCAGGCGATCGCCACCGAGCAGGACATGCCGCGCAAGTTCCTGGAGGCCGTCCTGGCCGACCTGCGCCGGGCCGGCATCGTGCGGGCCCAGCGCGGTGCGGAGGGCGGCTACACGCTGGCCCGGCCGCCCCGCGAGGTCACCGTCGGGGCGATCCTGCGCGCCGTGGAGGGTCCGCTGGCCGGGGTGCGCGGCCTGCGCCCCGAGGAGACCCGCTACGAGGGTTCGGCGGAGAACCTCCCCCGGCTCTGGGTGGCCGTCCGGGCCGCCGTCCGGCAGGTGCTCGACGAGGTCAGCCTCGCCGAGGTGGTCAGTGGCCGACTGCCCGCGCACATCCGCAAGCTGACCGCTCTGCCCGACGCCTGGGAGCCCCGCTGATGCCCACCCCCACCCTGCGCACCGACCGGCTGCTGCTGGAGCCCTACCGCCCGGCCGACGCCGACGACTTCGTCGCCCTGCTCAGCGACGCGGAGGTGGCCCGGTACATGGGCGACGGCCCGATGACCCCCGCCGACGCCGCCGCCCTGTTCGGCCGGGTGTTCACCACGGTCTACGCCGAGGACCTGTTCGACGTGTGGGCGGTGCGCCGCGACGGCCGGTACGTCGGGCACGCCGAGATCAAGCGCACCGACCAGGTCGACGGCCACGAGCTGGTGTACGCCCTGGCGAAGCCGGCCTGGGGCGCCGGCCTCGGCACCGAACTGGCCCGGGCCCTGGTCCGCTACGGCTTCGACACCCTCGACCTGAGCCGGGTGTACGCCACCGTCGCCGAGGCCAACACCGCCTCGCTGGCGCTGCTGGCCAAGCTCGGCTTCGTCCACCAGCGGGACATCACCGAGGACGACGGCAGCATCACCCGGGTCCTCGCCGTCGACCGCGCGCCGGTGCCCGCCTGAGCCGACACCGGCGCGCGCCCCCGGAGTCACACCGTCTCGATCACCTCCTCGGCGGCCAGCCGGGGCAGCCGGTCCTGCCAGGCGTCCGGGCCCGGACGGCCGATGTTGACCAGCAGCAGCACCTCGTGCCGGCCGTCGGGAAAGAACTCACGTCGCACGCCGGCGGCGTCGAAGCCGGCCATCGGCCCGGCGGCCAGCCCGGCGGCGCGCACCCCGAGCAGGAAGTAGCCGGCCTGGAGGGTGGCGTTGAACCGGGCCTGCGCGACCCGCTCCGCCCGGTCGGCCAGCCAGTCCTTCGCCTCCGGCCGGTGCGGGAACAGCTCCGGCAGCCGCCGGTGGAAGTCCACGTCCGCGGCGAGCACCGCGACCAGCGGGGCGGCGGCCGTCTTGGCCCGGTTGCCGGCGGACACGTACGGCAGCAGCCGGGCGCGCGCCGGGGCGGAGCGCACCAGCAGCACCCGCAGCGGCTGGCCGTTGAGCGCGGTCGGGCCGTACCGGACCAGGTCGTGGATGGCGGCGACCTGGTCGTCGGTGACCGGCTCGGCGGTGAAGGTGTTCGCGGTGCGGGCCGCCCGGAAGAGCAGGTCCTGGGCGTTCCGGTCCAGCGCCAGCAGGTCCGGCGCCGCTGCCACCGACGCCCCCGTCACGCGGCCACCGCCGTGGCGGTGCTGGTGTAGCCGCCGCGGTGGTAGACCAGCGGCTCGGCGTCGACGCCGGCGGCCAGCGCCAGCGGCTCGGCGATGACGACGGTGTGGTCGCCGGCCGGCACCCGGTGCACGACCCGGCAGAGCAGCCGGCCCAGCACCCCGTCGAGCAGCGGCAGCCCGAACGGCCCCGGGGTCCACTCCCGGTACGCGGCGAACCGGTCGATCCCGCTGGTGGCGAAGATGCGGGCGGCCTCCCGCTGGTCGGCGGCGAGCAGGTGCACCGCGACGTGTTCGGCGCGGGCCAGCACCGGCCAGCTCGACGAGGCGACGCCGAGGCAGAACGAGACCAGCGGCGGGTCCAGCGAGACGGAGGTGAACGAGGTGGCGGTGAAGCCGGCCCGCAGCGGCGCCCCGATCCCGCCCAGGCAGGCCGGGTCGGTGCCCCGGGCGACGGCGGTGACCACGGTGACGGTGGACGCCTGCCGGCGCAGCAGCCCCCGGAACAGGTCCCGATCCACCGGCAGCAGGTCGGCGCTCACGCCCGCCACCTCAGCTCGCGACTGCGGGGCTCGCAACCCCGGCTCACTCCTCGCGCTCACGCCGCCACCTCAGCTCGCGACTGCGGGGCTCGCAACCCCGGCTCACTCCTCGCGCTCACGCTGTCACCAGCTCGCGGGTGGCGTACGAGCTGGCCGGGCGGGGCAGCCCGTAGTGCTCGCGCAGCGTCCGACCGGTGTACTCGTGCCGGAACAGCCCCCGGGCGCGCAGCAGCGGCACGACGTGGTCGACGAAGTCGGCCAGCCCGCTGGGCAGCAGCGGCGGCATCACGTTGAAGCCGTCGGCGGCGCCCTCGGTGAACCACAGCTCGATCTGGTCGGCGATCTGCTCGGGGGTGCCGGCCACCACCCGGTGCCCACGCCCGCCGCCGAGCCGGCCGATCAGCTGCCGCAGGGTGAGCTGCTCCCGTCGGGCCAGCTCGACGACGAGCCGGTAGCGGCTCTGGTGGGCCTGGACGCTGGTCACGGCGGGCAGGTCGGGCAGCGGGCCGTCCAGCGGGTACCCGCTCAGATCGATCCCGGTCATGCCGGAGAGCTGGGCGAGGGCGTGCTCGGGGACGATCAGCGCCTCCAGCTCGGCGGCGAGGGCCTGCGCCTCCGCCTCCGTACCGCCGATCACCGGGGCGATGCCGGGCAGCACCTTGACCAGGTCCGGGTCCCGGCCGGCGGCGGTGGTGGCCCGCTTGAGGGCGGCGTAGAAGGCCTGGCCGTCGGCGAGGGTCTGCTGGGCGGTGAAGACCGCCTCGGCGTACCGGGCGGCGAAGGCGATGCCGTCGGGCGACGAGCCGGCCTGCACCAGCAGCGGCCGGCCCTGCGGCGGTCGGGGCGTGTTCAGCGGGCCGCGGACCTTGAACGCCTCGCCGGCGTGGCCGACCTCGTGCACCCGGTCGGTGTCGGCGAAGACCCCGGCCGCGGTGTCCAGGACGAGGGCGTCGTCCTCCCAGCTGTCCCAGAGCTTGATCGCCACGTCGACGAACTCGGCGGCCCGCCGGTACCGGTCGGCGTGCGCGGGGTGCTCGTCGAGGTTGAAGTTCCACGCCTCGCGGGACTGCGCGGAGGTGACGATGTTCCAGCCGGCCCGGCCGCCGCTGAGGTGGTCCAGCGAGGCGAACTTGCGGGCGGTGTTGAACGGTTCGTTGTAGGTGGTGGAGACGGTGGCGATCAGCCCGATGTGGTCGGTCGCGGTGGCCAGCGCGGCGAGCAGGGTGAGCGGTTCGAAGACGGCCTGGATGTTGTGCCGTACGGCCGGCCCGACGGCCAGCCCGTCGGCGAGGAAGACCGAGTCGAGGGTGCCGCGTTCGGCGATCCGGGCCAGCTCCTGGAAGTGCCGGACGTCGCCGACCCGGCTCGGGTCGGTGCGCGGGTGCCGCCAGGCCGCCTCGTGGTGGCCGACGCCCATCAGGAATGCGTTCAGGTGCAGGGTGCGGGACATGGTGTTTCCTCTCAGGCGGTGACGTCGACGCGCCAGGTGGAGAAGCGGCGTTCGACGGCGACGAGGAGCTGGTTGACGACGAGGCCGATGGCGGAGATGGTGATGATCCCGGCGTACATGTCGGGGATCGCGAAGTTGTACTGGGCGTAGTTGACGAGGTAGCCGAGGCCGGCCTTCGCGCCGACCATCTCGGCGGCGACCAGCACGAGGATCGAGTAGGCCCCGGCCAGCCGGACGCCGGTGAAGACCGTCGGCACCGCCGCCGGCAGGATCACCTTCTGGAACAGCCGCAGGTGGTTGAGCCCCATCGAGCGGGCGGAGCGCACCAGCAGCGGGTCGACGCCCTTCACCCCGGCGATGGTGTTCAGCAGGATCGGCCAGGAGCAGGCGTAGAGCACCAGGGCGATCTTGGAGGTCTCCCCCAGGCCGAGGATCAGCACGAAGACCGGCAGCAACGCCAGCGCGGCCGTGTTGCGGAACACCTCCAGCAGCGGGCTGAGCAGGTCGGCGAGGGGCCGGTACCAGCCGATCAGCAGCCCGAGCGGGATGGCGGTGAGCACGGCCAGCCCCAGCCCGGTCAGCGAGCGGGTGAGGCTGGCCCCGACGTGGTCGGCGAGCTGCCCGCTGGTCAGCAGCGCCCACCAGGCCACCAGCACCTCGGACAGCGGCGGCAGGAAGACCCGGTCGACCAGGCCGACGCGGGGCGCGGTCTCCCACAGGGCGGCGAGGCCGAGCAGCGCGGCGCTGCGGTGCAGCGCCCGCCCGCCGAGCCCGAGCAGCCGGCCGGCCAGCGCGGGCCCGGCGACGGCCGGCGCCGCCGGGGGCGTGGCGGCGGGAACCGCCAGCCGGGTGGGTCGTTCGGCGATGTCAACCAACGCGGGCCTCCTCGGTTCGGGTCGCCGCCGGCGCCGCGCGGTCCGCGTCGGCGTCGGCGACGGCGGGGGTACGACCACCGTCCCCAGCGGTGCCGGCGGAGCGGCCGGCTTCCGGGGCGGCGGCACGGGGCGGTTGCCCGACGTCGACCGGTTCCGCCGGGCCGGGCCGGGTGTCGGCGCTGCGGCCGGGGTGATCGGGGGCGGGCGTCGACCGGTCGAGCAGCGCCCGCCAGGGGGTGCGGCCCGGCCGGCCGACGGTCGGCCGGGCGGGCGGGCGTTCGGCGGACTGCGCGGCGCGCACCTCGTCGCGCAGCAGCGTCCAGATCTCGTGCCGGTGATGCCGGAAGGCGTCGGAGGAGCGGACGTCCTCGGTGGCGCCCCGGTCACCGAGGCCGATCTCGATGACCTGCTTGATCCGCCCGGGGCGGGAGGTCATCACGGCGACCCGCTGGCCGAGGTAGACCGCCTCGTCGATGCCGTGGGTGATGAACACGATCGTCTTGCCGGTGTGCTGCCAGATCCGTACCAGCTCGTCCTGCAACGAGTCGCGGGTCTGCGCGTCCAGGGCGGCGAACGGCTCGTCCATCAGCAGGATGTCCGGGTCGTACGCGAGGCTGCGGGCGATCGCCACCCGCTGCTTCATCCCGCCGGACAGCTCGTGCGGGTAGCGCTCGGCGAACCCGCCGAGCCCGACCAGGTCCAGGTGGTGGGCGACCAGCTCGGCCCGCTCGGCGCGGGGCACGCCCTTGGCCTCCAGTCCGAACGCGACGTTGCCGGCGGCGGTACGCCAGGGCAGCAGCGCGTACTGCTGGAAGACGATGCCCCGGTCGAGGCCGGGCCCGGTGACCGGGCGGCCGTCGACCAGCACCTCCCCGGAGGTGGGTCTGGACAGCCCGCCGAGCAGGTCGAGCAGGGTGGACTTGCCGCAGCCGCTGGGGCCGACGACGACCAGGAACTCGCCGGGGCGTACCCCGAGGGTGAGCTGGTCCAGGGCGGTGACCGCGCCGGCGGACGCGCGCCGCCCGGCGCGGACCGGGAAGGTCTTGGTGACCCGGTCGAAGCGGACCTTGTCGTCGCTCACGCCGCACCGCCGCCGGAGGCGAAGGAGTTGTACTTGTTGGTGTAGATGTCGCCCGGCTTCGGCTTGTCGCCCTTGAGTTCGCCGGTGCCGGCGAGCCAGTCGATCCAGGTGGTGAACTCCCGATCGCTGATGAGGCCGCCCTTTCCGGCGACGCCGCTGCTCTTCCAGTAGCGCACCAGCGCCGGGTCCTCGTTGCGGCCGCGCTTGGCGATGATCGCCTCCAGTCGGGCCACCACGGTCTCCCGGGGCTGGCTGCGGGCCCACTCGATGGCCCTGCCGACCCCGCTGACAAAGGTCTTCACCGTGTCCGGGTTGCGCTTGAGGAAGTCGTCGCGGAAGACGTAGGAGCCGCCGCTGAACGCCCCGAGCAGTTCGTAGTCGGTGAAGACGGTGCGGACCCCGCCGTTGGTGACCGCCTTGTCGCGGATCACGCCGCCGAGCACCGCGACGTCGATCTGCCGCTGCCGCAACGACTGCTCGGAGTTGACGGGCGGGATGGCGACCAGCTCGACCTGGGCGATCTCAGTCGGGCTGAGCCCGTTGCGGGCCAGCCAGATCTTCAGTACCGCCTCGGCGTGCGCGCCGAGGGTGTTCATGCCGACCTTCCTGCCGATCAGGTCGCGGGCGGTGCGGATCGGGCTGTCGTCGAGGACGTAGTAGCCCTGGAAGGTCTGCGCGTCGGAGCCGTAGTAGCTGACCACGGCGGTGATCGGGGCGTTGGCGGTGGCGAGCTTGACGATGGCGCCGTTGAACGCGCCGCCGAAGTCGCTCTGCCCGGTGGCGGTGGCCTGGATGTCCTGCGGGCCGCCGGTGACGTTGCCGATCCACTTGAGCTTCACGTCACCGAGGTAGCCGAGGTCGGCGGCGAGTTCGGGGAGGGTGACCTGGCCGACGGAGCCCTGGTAACGCAGCTCCTTCGTCTGGCCGGACGCCTCGGCGTCGCTGCCGCAGGCGGTGGCGCTGGTCAGGGCGAGCAGGGCCGCGACGGCGGCGAGGGTACGACGGAATGAGGACATGGACGTCTCCTGATCTGAGCACGAGGAGGACCGCGCCCGGTGGCGCGGGGGTACGCCGGCGCGCAGCGCCGGGCCGTCGTGGGCCGGGCCGTGCGGTGTGGCGGAAGAGGGATGGTGCGGACGGCGGAGGGCGTCAGCTCAACAGAGCGCGCTCGCGTGCCGGACCAGGTCGACGTGCACGCGAGCGGTGAGGAGAAGCTCGTCCCGCTGCGACATGAGCCCATGCTGCCGGGCCGCCACGAGCCCGGTCAACGCCCTTCCAGAACATGAGATGCGCGTCGCTGACTTTGTTGCATCCCTTGCCGAGCTGCGTTTACCGCCCCGCAACACCTACCTGCTGAGTAGAGATTCCGGTGACCGTCCAGAGCGGATCCGGAGCGGATCCGCGGCAGGTTTCGCAAATCGCCGGTTCGGGCATGTTCGATGGCGTCAGAGCAGGGCAGGACAGGGAACGGCGAAGGGAGCCCACGATGGGTCTGATGTTCCGCAAGCGCAAGAAGTACGGGCCGATCATCCTGAACTTCACCGAGAACGGCTTCTCCTCGTGGAGCATCAAGATCGGTCGCTGGTCCTGGAACTCCAAGGCCAAGGCGCACCGCGTCGATCTGCCGGGGCCGCTCTCCTGGAAGCAGGACAAGACCCGGGCGTGACGTCCCGAGGTCGAGCGGGGTGCCGGTGACTCACCGGCACCCCGCTCGACGTTCGGCGGCCCCGTACCCCGCGGCCCCCGGGCCCGGGAGTGGTCTGCGGGCAGATGGTGTTCAGCATCGCCGGTGGTGGCCACGGGCGCGTCGGTGTTGGTCAAGCAGTTGACCGGGCGCTTGCGGCCGGGCCGGCGGTGATCAGCACGTCGCCGCCGAGCCGGCCGTGCTCGGGGTCGCGGCGCACCGCGCCGGAGTGCAGCAGGCTGGTGAGCGCGCCCACGGTGTCCGCGGCCCGGTAGACGGTCGCGGTGAGGGTGTGCCGGCGCAGCTCGGTGACCGTACGCGGGCCGGAGCGGGCCAGCTCGGCCAGCAGCTCGCGGCGCAGCGGCCCCGGCTCAGGGTGCAGGGCGATGTCGAGCAGCCCGCCGGCCGGGTCCTCGGGGTCGCGGTAGCGCACCCCGGCGAACTCGTCGACCTCCCACAGCGCGTCCTTGAACGCCTCCAGGCTCTTCTCCAGTCCGGTGCCGAAGGCGACCCGCCGGGCCGGTGAGCCGTCGGCCGGCACCAGCTCGACCTCGGTGACCAGCGGGAAGCCGGCGTCGGTCAGGGCCGGCCGCAGCGCTGCCGACGCGGGAGCGGTGAGCAGCAGCTCGGCCGGGCGACCGGTCGCCGCGGCGGCCAGCAGCGCCGGCTCGGCGGCTGCGGCGTCCACCATGGTCAGCAGCGGCGCGCCGGCCGCGCCGGCCGCCTTGAGCACCACCGGCAGCCGGGACGCGTCGCCCGGGACCAGGTGCACGGCCACGTCGGCCGGCAGCGTCGCCTCGACCGGCCCGAGCCAGGCCGGCAGGTCGGGCCCACCGCCGGCGAGCACCAGGACGGTCAGCCGCCGCCCGCGCAGCCGGTCGGCGAACTCGGCCACCACCCGCAGCGCCGCCTCGGCGGCGTCGGGATCGGGGTACGACAGGGCGAGGGTGGCCCGCCGGGAACGGTGCAGCGCCCCCGGCAGCCAGTGGTCGAGCTGCCGGACGAGCAGTTCACGCAGGACGGTGTCGGTGGCCATCCTGCCGTTGTACCGTACGGCGGCCTCAGGCCGGCACGGAGATGCCCACCCCGCCCCGGGTCTGCCCGCCGTAGCGCCGCCGCTCCCGGTCCAGGTCCAGCCGGCCGATCCGCTTGCGCGCCGCCAGCGCCTCGTCGTCGAGCAGGTCGGCCGGGACGATCCAGACGATCTCGAACTCCAGGCCGTCCGGGTCCTGCCCGTAGAGGCTCTTGGTGGTGCCGTGGTCGGAGGTGCCGACCAGCGCGCCCGCGGCGGCCAGCCGCTCGGCGGTGGCGGCCAGTTCGTCGAGGGTGTCCAGCTCCCAGGCCAGGTGGTAGAGGCCGACGGTGGCGCGCCCGGCCTGCGAGCGGCCGGCCGCCGCGCCGATCTCGAACAGGCCGAGGTCGTGGTCGTTGGTGGAGTCGGGCGCCTGGAGGAACGCGGCGCCACGGAACCCGTCCGGGGTCATCGCCACCGGCCGGAAGCCCAGCACGTCGCGGTAGAAGGCGACGCTGCGGTCGAGGTTGCTGACGTAGAGGACGGCGTGGTTGAGGCGGTGGATTCCCATGCACCCCACGCTAGCGCGGTTTGGTTGAGCGTTCAACCATTGCCGCTATGATGGACGCCATGACCCGGTGGCTGGACCCCGACGAGCAGCGCACCTGGCGGGCCTTCCTGACCGCCTCCCGAGCGCTGATGGACACCCTCGACCGCGACCTGCAACGCGACGCGGGGATGCCGCACGCCTACTACGAGATCCTGGTCCGGCTCTCCGAGGCGCCCGGGCGGCAACTGCGGATGAGCGAGCTGGCCGACCTGACGGGCTCCTCGCGCAGCCGGCTCTCGCACGCCGCCACCCGGTTGGAGGCGGCCGGGTGGCTCCGGCGTGAGGACTGCCCGACCGACCGGCGCGGCCAGGTCGCCGTCCTCACCGACGACGGCTTCGCGGTGCTCGCCGCCGCCGCGCCCGGCCACGTCGAGGGGGTACGCCGGCACCTCTTCGACGCGCTCAGCCCGGCCCAGGTCGACCAGTTGCGCCGGATCAGCGAGACGCTGGTCGCCCACCTGACCGGTTGACGACTCCGATCACCGTCGGGGGTTGTACAACCCGTGGCCGGACGAGCACGATGGGGCGTGCCCTCCGGCTTCGGTGAACTGACCCTCCAGGCGCACCACCTGGTGTCCGCCGGCGACCTGGCCGGCGCGCAGCGACTGCTCGCCGACGCGCTGACCGACGCCGACCCCCGGCCCGAACACGCCACCCCCGAACTGGCCGACGCCGCCGGGCTGCAGGCGCGGGTGCTGGTCGCACTCGGCGAGCCGCACTCCGCGCGCGGCTGGGCGGCCTTCGCGTACGCGGCCGCCACCCGGCTCTACGGACGCTCGGACGAGCGGACGATCTCGGCGGGAGCGACGCTGGCCGCGGTGCTGCACCGGGTCGGTAGCGACGCCCGCGCCGCGCGGCTCTACTCCGAGGTGATCCTGGAACTGACCGCCCGCGACGGGCCGGAGTCGCTGCGGGTGCTCGCCGCGCACGCCGATCTGGCCACCGTGGAGTACGCCCGGGGCCAGTGCGCGCAGGCCCGGGAACGCCTCCAGGACGCCTGGGAGCTGCACCGCGAGGTCTACGGCGACGGCAACCCCAGCGGCATCAAGATGCTGGCCCGGCTCGGCGCGATGCAGCGCGACTGCGGCCGGTTCACCGAGGCGCACGACAACCTGGCCCTCGCCCGGGAACTGGCCCGGCAGCACCTGCCCGCCGACGACCCGCTGGCCCGGCAGGTAGCGTCCCTGGCCCGGGCGGCCGCCGACCCGGACCACGTCTGCGCCGACGAGCCGCCCCCGGAGCGGGACACCCCGGTGGTGCCGGCCGCCCGCACCGCCCCGGCCGACGAGGGGCCGCCCGAGCCGCCCACCTGGCCGGTGGGGCCGGCGGCGACCGACCAGGCGTACCCGCCGACGGTGCCCGGCCAGCGGTTGCCCACCGAGGACGCCGACGCCCCGGAGGCCGACGACCCGTACGCCGACTGGTGGCCGCCGGAGCCGGTGGCCGAGCCGGAGCGGGCCGCCCACGAGCCGGTCCCCCCGTCCGTGGTCGGGCTGGCCAACGGGTACGCCGAGGAGGCCGACGGGGTGCACCGGGTGGGTCAGCACCACCCGGAGGACTCCCGGCTGCTGCCGGTGCTGGTGCCCCGGCACCACGCGCCGCCACCGCGCCGCAACCGGGCGACCCCGGCCGTGGTGGCCGGGCTGACCGTGGTGGTGCTGGGCACCGTCGCGGTGGTCGCCGGGGTGTCGCAGGTCGACGGCGGTGGCGACGACCCGCCGGCGCCCGCCGCCGCGCCGACCGGCCCGCCGAGCCCCACCGCGTCGTCCACGCCGACCAGTGCCGGGGTCGCCGCCCCGCCGGGCACCCCACCGGCCCAGGTGACCCTGCGCGACCGGCGCGACAACATCGCGCTGGACTGGGAGTACCCGGCGGGCGCGGAGGGGCCGGTGGTCATCTCCGGCGGGCGCGCCGGGCAGGACCCGCGCGCCTTCCAGGAGTTGCCCGCCGGCACGAACAGCTTCGTCGTCTACGGCCTGGACCGCACCAACGACTACTGCTTCACCGTCGCCGTGGTCTGGTCCACCGACACCGTCGCCCGGGCCGCCGAGGTCTGCACCCGCCGCCGCTGACTCCTTCACCCCACCCCGTGGCCTCCCCCGTCCAGTCGAGGCCTCCCCCGTCCCGTCGGGGCCTCTTTCAGAGAAAGCGTGGCCATCCGGCCTCGTAAAGGCACTCTTTCTCTGAAAGTGCGCCAGGGGGTGGCCCGGCGGGATCAGGGCCGGTGCGCCTGGGGAGGGTGGGTGGGCGAGGAGGTGGTGGGGGTGTGATGTGGGCGCCGGGGGGCCGGGATGCTTGGTGCGGCGGGTCGGGGCGCGGTATCTTTCTCCGTTCGGAGAAACAAAAAAGGAATGGCGACGATGGCCATTCCTGCGGCTATTTTAAATGACGAGGAGACGGCTTGTCAACGCAATCCGACGGTTCCGTCGCGCAGCGGCACGACGACGAGATCGGCCGCGAGCAGGAATACGTCTCGCTGCTCTACAGCCGGCTGGACGACATGCGTGAGCAGGCCGCCCAGCGGCTCACCGAGGAACTGCGGAACACCGGGGGCACGTTGCAGGCCCGGTCCCAGCGCGACAGCGCGGTCCAGATGTACGCCGACCAGGTCGAGCAGTTCTCCGCCGTGGAGAACGGGCTCTGCTTCGGCCGGCTCGACGACACCGACGGCGCCCGGCACTACATCGGCCGGATCGGGATCTTCGACACCACCGGCGACTACGACCCGCTGCTGATGGACTGGCGGGCCCCGGCCGCCCGACCGTTCTACCTCGCCACCGCCGCCAACCCGCAGGGCGTCAAGCGCCGCCGGCACCTGCGTACCCGGCAGCGGAAGGTGACCGGGCTCAACGACGAGGTGCTCGACCTCGCCACCGCCTCCCCCACCGCCCACGAGGAGCTGACCGGCGAGGCGTCCCTGCTCGCCGCGCTCAACGCCGGCCGGACCGGGCGGATGCGCGACATCGTGGAGACCATCCAGGCCGAGCAGGACCGGGTGATCCGGGCCGACCTGCCGGGCGTGCTGGTGGTGCAGGGCGGCCCCGGCACCGGCAAGACCGCCGTCGCGCTGCACCGCGCGGCGTACCTGCTCTACACCCACCGGCGGGAACTCTCCAGCCGGGGCGTGCTGCTGGTCGGCCCGAACGCGACCTTCCTGCGCTACATCTCGCAGGTGCTTCCGACGCTGGCCGAGACCGGCGTGCTGCTGCGTACCCCCGGCGACCTCTTCCCCGGCGTCAGCGCGCGGCGGGCCGAGCCGGCCGAGCCGGCGGCGCTCAAGGGGCGGACGGTGATGACCGAGGTGCTGGCCGCCGCGGTCCGCGACCGGCAGTGGGTGCCCGACGAGCCGCTGGAGATCGAGATCGAGCGGGACACGGTGCGGCTCGACCCGGAGACGGTCCGCCAGGCCCGCGACCGGGCCCGCCGCTCCGGCCGCCCGCACAACCTGGCCCGTGCCGTGTTCGACGTCGAGGTCGTCCACGCGCTCGCCGCGCAGATCGCCGAGCGGATCGGCGCCGACCCGCTGGGCGGGGAGAACCTGCTGGAGGAGGCCGACCGCGCCGAGATCCGCCGGGAGCTGCGCGAGGAGCCCGGCATCCGGGCCGCGCTCGACGAGCTGTGGCCGGTGCTCACCCCGCAGCGCCTGCTCGCCGACCTGTACGCCTCGACCGACCGGATCGCCACGGCCACGCCGATGCTCACCGACGCCGAGCGCGCGCTGCTGCACCGGGAGCCGGGCGGCTGGACGCCGGCCGACGTGCCGCTGCTGGACGAGGCCGCCGAGCTGCTCGGGGAGGACGAGCGGGCGGCTGCCGCCCGCCGCGAGCGAATCCGCTCGTTCCAGCGTGAGTACGCCGAGGGCGTGCTGGAGATCGCCCGGGGCTCCCGCTCGATCGACGTCGAGGACGAAGCCGACGGTGGTGAGATCCTCGGCGTCACCGACCTGATCGACGCCGACCGGCTGCTGGAGCGGCAGGAGGAGGCCGACCGGCTGACCACCGCGCAGCGGGCCGCCGCCGACCGGAGCTGGGCGTTCGGGCACGTGATCGTCGACGAGGCGCAGGAGCTGTCGCCGATGGCCTGGCGGCTGCTGATGCGCCGCTGCCCGAGCCGGTCGATGACCATCGTCGGTGACGTGGCGCAGACCGGCGCGCTGGCCGGCACCCCGTCCTGGGCCGACGCGCTGGAGCCCTACGTGGCGCAGCGCTGGCGGCAGGAGGAGCTGACCGTCAGCTACCGCACCCCCGCCGAGATCATGGCGGTGGCCGCCGAGGTGCTCGCCGAGATCGACCCCGCACTGCGCCCACCCCGCTCGGTACGCGCCGGCGGCGTACCCCCGTGGGACCGCGCGGTGGACGCGGCCGGACTCGCCGAGGAGCTGGTGGCGGCGACCACCCGGGAGGCCGCCGGGCTGGACGACGGGCGGCTCGGGGTGATCGTGCCGGCGGGCCGGGCCGACGAGCTGGCCGCCGCGGTGGTGGCCGCGCTGCCGGAGGCGGCGGTCGGCGAGCAGCCGGAGCTGGAGAGCCGGGTGGTGGTGCTGACCGTGGGGCAGGCCAAGGGCCTGGAGTTCGACTCCGTCCTGGTGGTCGACCCGGACGCCATCGTCGCCGAGTCCCCGCGCGGGCGCAGCGACCTCTACGTGGCGCTGACCCGGGCCACCCAGCGGCTCGGCGTGCTCCGGCCCACGTCCTGACCCCTGCTCCCGGCGCCGCCGGCGTGCAGCGATGTGGACGGCAGTGGCCTCACCCGTGCGGGTGAGGCCACTGCCGCTCTGTGCTTCGCGATCGTCGCGGGACCGGGTCAGCCGGGGTTCGCGCGATCGTTGGTGAAGTTGCCCACCTGGGAACCGGTCGAGGACTTGTCGCTCGTCGAGCCACCGGCGGGCGTGCTCAGGCCGCCCGTGGTGGCGTCGCCGGTGGTGGTCGGGGCGACCTTGCCGCGGTGCCGCTCCGGCTGGCGGGCCAACCGGCGCACGCTGGCCGGGCCGGCGGTGCCGCCGGTGGTGGTGATCGCCCCCTGCCCCCGGGTCGGGCCGCCGTCGCGCAGCACGTTCGGGTCGACCGGGGCGTCGGCGGGATCGTCCGGGTCCACCTCCTGGATGACCCGCAGCACGTCCGTCTGCGGCACGGTCACCTCGTCCAGGGCGCCCTCGCCGTAGGCGCCGGCGGTGAGGCGGTTCTCGGCCACGCGGGTGGACTCCCGCATCATGTCGTTGTCACGCACGTCCATCACCTCGCAGATCTGGCGGTAATCCACTGCCTGCCCGGTCAGGCCGCGACCAAACCGGTCCGCGCCGGTTCACCGGCCGGCCGCCCGCCGCTCGCCTGCCGGCCGTTCCCGCTGCCCATGCTGACCGGCGGGTTGGCGGGAACCGCCCGCCCCCGTAGGAGACAGCGTGCGCAGAATGCGCCGTACCGCCATCGCCGCCCTGGTGGTGGCGACCGTGACGTCCGGTCTGGCCGCGCCCGCCCAGGCGCGACCGGTCCCGGAGCGGACCTTCGACCTCCAGGCCCACCGCGGGGGCCTCGGGCTGCGGGTGGAGAACACCCTCGCCTCGTTCGGCAACGCCCTCCAGCTCGGCGTCAACACGCTGGAACTGGACGTGCAGATCACCGAGGACGGCCAGGCGGTGGTGACCCACGACCGCAAGGTCAGCGGGGCCAAGTGCGTGGACAGCGCCCCGGTGCGCCCCGGTGACCCGGAGTTCCCGTACGTCGGCAGACACGTCAACACGCTCACCCTGGCCCAGGTGCGCACCCTCGACTGCGGCTCCCGGACCCTGCCGGACAAGCCCGGCCAGCTGGCCGTGCCCGGCGCCCGGATGCCCCTGTTGCGGGAGGACTTCGACCTGGTCAAGCGCTACCGGGCCGATGACGTGACGCTCAACGTGGAGACCAAGGTGGAGGCCGGCGCGCCCACCGAGACCGCGCCCCGCGAGCAGTTCGTCCAGGTGACCGCCCGGGAGATCCGTGCCGCCGGGCTGCTCAAGCAGGTCACCGTCCAGAGCTTCGACTGGGGCGCGCTGATGCGGATGCGCCAGGCCGAGCCGCGGCTGCCCCTGGTCGCCCTGACCAACTACGACTTCCTCCAGGTCGGCCGCCCGGCGCGTCGCCCTGGCTCGGTGGCCTGGACATCGACGACTTCGCCGGCGACCCGATCCGGGCCGTGCGCAGCTTCGGCGCGAGCGCGTTCTCCCCGGTGCACGGCTTCCCGCAGAACGGCACCGTCACCGACCCCGGATACCGGCCGTACGTCACCAGGGACATGGTGGAGCACGCGCACCGCAACGGGATCAAGGTGATCCCGTGGACCGTCGACGACGTGCCGACCATGGCGAAGCTGCTCGACGACGGGGTCGACGGGCTCATCACCGACTACCCGGACCGGCTCCGCGACCTGCTGGCCACGCGCGGCCGGCAACTGCCTGCGGCGTACGCCTCGCCGTTCGACATCCAGGCGCACCGCGGCGGCCGGGCCACCCGCCCGGAGAACACCCTGCCCGCCTTCGCGCACGCGCTGGAGCACCCGGCGATCTCCACTTTGGAACTGGACACCGGCGTCACCGCCGACGGGCACCTGGTGGTGCTGCACGACCGGACCGTCAACGGCTCGCACTGCGTCGACACCGCGCCGGTCCGCCCGGGTGACCCGCAGTTCCCCTACGTCGGCAAGCCGGTGCACGAGCTGACCCTGGCCCAGCTGAAGACCGTCGACTGCGGCTCGCGGACGTTGCCGGAGTTCCCGGCCCAGGTAGCCGCGCCCGGCGCCCGGATTCCCACCCTCGACGAGGTGTTCGCCCTGGTGCGCGCCAGCGGCCGCGACGACGTGCGGCTGAACGTGGAGACGAAGATCAGCCCGCTGGTCGACGACACCGAGTCGTACCCGAGCTTCACCCGCAGGCTGGTCGGCGCGATCCAGCGGGCCGGCTTCACCCGCCGGACCACGATCCAGTCGTTCGACTGGCGCACCATCCGCTACGCCCACCGGCTGGACCCGCGGATCGGGACGGTCGCCCTGATCTGGCAGTACGGCCCGGCCGAGTGCGCCGCCCTCGCCGACGAGTGCTCGCTGCGCGCCGTCTACGGCGACCCGTCGGTCACGAGCCCGTGGACCGGCGGCCTCGACTGGTGGCAGCACCAGGACCTGGGCAAGCTGGTCCGCGCCTCCGGCGCGACCACGGTCTCCGCCAACTGGCAGGTGCACGATCCGGGCCAGGGCACTGTCGCCTCGGCCGACTGGTACCTGCGGGAGGACCCGGCCTACTTCCACGGCCCCCGGGTGCCGGAGCTGCAGCGGCGGTACGGGCTCACGGTCGTGCCGTACACCGTCAACGACCCGGCGGTCATGCAGCGGGTGATCGACCTGGGAGTGGACGGCCTGATCACCGACGACCCGGAGTTGCTCGTCCGGGTGGCCGTGCGCAACGGCCTGCGCTGACGTACCACGCCGGTGGCGCTCTCCCGCAGGGCGCCACCGGCGGCGCAATCCGCTGGTGAGCCGGTGTTACCTCTCGGAGGCGTCGGGTAGACGGAGGTTGCCCGCGCCATGAACGCGAACCGTGCCGTGGCCGAAACGCGGTACCGGGGCGAGGGAGTGCAGGTACTCATCAAATCCTGAGGAGGACCAGATGAGCACGCAGGCTGCATCCACCAGGCCCATCAACCGGCCGATGCAGGACGCGCCCAACCGGGCGGCGATGAACGAGGCTCCGACCCGTCCGATGCCGATGATGCAGGACGGGCACCGCGAGCAGATTATGCAGGCACCGGGGACGGAGACCAAGCCGTCGTTCGCGACCACAGAATTCTGGGTCTACATCGCCGGCGTGATCGGCGTGCTGGCCGCGTCGTACCTGGTCGGTAAGAACGCCGCCGGGGTGGACATCTTCCGCGCCCCGCAGGCCTGGTTCTTCATCACCCTGCTGACCATCGCTTACCTGGGCAGCCGGGGCCTGGCCAAGGCCGGCAGCAACTTCCGCAGCGGTGAAGAGCGCAAGGCCCGTCACTGACCCACGAGATCAACGCCGTGAGAACGATGGCCCCCGGGATTCGTCCCGGGGGCCATCGTCGCGTCAGCTCACTCGAAGTCGCCGCCGAAGTCGCCGCCGCCGAAGTCACCCTCGAAGGCGTCCTCGATCATCTCCCCGGCGACCAGCCCACCGGCGACACCGAGGGCCGCCCCGGCGACCATGCCGCCCATGCCGTGACCCCGGCGGCCGTGGCCGTACCCGTGCGGGGCGCCGAAGCCGGCGGCGCGCAGGCTGCCGTAGCGGGAGGTGGTCTCGCGCAGCCAGCCGTCGACGACCTGCGCCCAGTCGACCCGGTCCGCGTCGGCGTGCGAGACGGTGTACCGGCCGAACGCGTCGTGGCCGGCGCTGAGGAAGCCACCGCGCTTGTCGCACTCGAGGATCACCTCGACGCCGTGCGGGCTGGTCACGAAGGTCAGCTCGACCTCGGTGACCGCCTGGGCGTACTGCGGCGCGGCGAAGAACTCGATCTCCTGGTAGAACGGCAGCGTCTGCTGGGTGCCGCGGAGGTGACCGCGCTCCAGGTCGGCGTGCTTGAACCGGAAGCCCAGCCGCTGGAAGGCCGCCAGGATCCGCTCGTGCACCGGCAGCGGGTGGATGTTGACCTGGTCCAGGTCGCTCTTGTCGACGGCCCGGGCGATCGCCAGCTCGGTACGCAGACCCATCGTCATCCCGTGCAGGCGCTGGCCGTACACGTCGGTGATCGGGGCCTCCCACGGCACCGGCAGTTGGAACGGGATCGACAGCTGCTGCTTCGGCGCCAGCTGCAACGGCCCGCTGACCGCCATTCGCTGGAACTCCATGATGCCGGCGTACTCGGTGTCGCCGCCCTCGATCTCCACCCGGGTGACCAGGCCGACGGTGATCTGCTCGATGTTCGCCGGTGCGTCGCCGCCGACGAGGTTGACCTGCCCGTCGAGGGTCAGGCCCGGCCGGGTGTTCGGGTTGGCCAGGACCGTGTCGACGCTCGGCCCACCCACACCGAACGCGCTCAACATCTTCTTGAAGACCATCGGAACTCCCGCTTCCCGCCACACGCGCTCCACCCCGAAGCGCACGGTTACCGACGGCACCCTAACTCGGACGACTGTGAGCTGCCTGGGAAAGCGCCGCCGCGGAGGATCACCCCCAGCGCGATGGACGCCGACTGCGAAGAACACCGTCATGGACAGCGCCGTGGCGCCGCCGGTGGGCGATTCAGCCGCCGGTCACCGCGGCGGTCACCTCGACCTCCAACACCGCGCCGTCCAGGAAGAGCCGGCTCACCTCCACGGTGGTGCTGGCCGGCTTGGCGTCCGGAAAGTACCGGCGGCGGACGGCGGCGTAGCCGGCCAGGTCACCGAAGTCGGTCATGAACGTGCGGACATGCATGACGTCGGCGAACGTGGCGCCGTGCGCGGCCAGCAGGGCACCGATCAGCTCGAAGATCCGTTCGGCCTGCGCCCGAACATCGCCGGGTGCCACCACGGCGCCGCCGCCGTCCACAGCGACCTGGCCGGACAGCACGAGCAGCGCACCGCCCGCCAGGTCGAGGCGGGCCACGTGGGCGAACCGGTCGCCGAACGGCGCCGACACGGTCGCGGGGTTGTCCAGAGTGACGGTCACAATTTCTCCTTGTCAGGGGTGGCGACGTCCGCGGGGCGTACGTCGGTGAGGGTGGCGATGTCGGCGTCGGGCCGCAACGCGGCCGCCAGCACGCACGCGCTGGCACTCAGCACGGGTGCCGGACGGCCTCCGAGCGCGTCGAGAGCGAGCCGGGCGTCCTTGGCGGCCAGCGCGACGGCGAATGCGGCGTCGGTGGCGCTCGCTCGGGCGACCGCGCCGCCGAGCGGTCCGGCGGCGAGCGCCTCCCACGCCGTACGGCGATCCACGCCCACCGCGTCGGCGACGGCCAGCGCGTCGGCGACCGCCGCGACCGCCGTGAGCAGGGCGGTGTTGAGCACCAGCTTCATGGCGGCGCCGGCGCCGGGGCCACCGCAGCGGCGCAGCGTCCCCAGGCTCGCCAGCACTGGGGCGACCTGGTCCACGGCTACCTCCTCGCCCCCGGCCAGCACCACGAGCCGACCCGCCTGCGCCGCGCCCGCGCTGCCGGTGACCGGCGCGTCCACGAGCCGTACGCCCCGCGGCAGCCGCTCGGCCAGCTCGCGGACGGCCGGCGGGCCGATCGTGGACATCTCGACAAGGTGGGCGCCCGTCCGCAGGGCGGCCGCCGCCCCGTCGACGCCGAACAGCACCTCCCGCACGGCGGTCGCATCGGTGAGCATGGTGATCACCACATCGGCGTCCCGGACGGCCTCCGCCGGGTTGGCGGCGGCCCGGGCACCGGCGTCGACGAGCGGCCCGGTGCGTTCGGCGGTGCGGTTCCAGACGGTGAGCCGGTGCCCGGTGGCCAGCAGCCGGCGGCCGAGCGCCGTACCCATCGTGCCCGTGCCCAGCAGTGCGGTGGCGTCCATGACCGGAAACGTTAGGCGGATGGCACTCATGCGACCAGCGACTGTTTGTCATCTCCGCCATGCGGTGTAAGCATGGCCCGGTGCAGCCACACACCCTTCGGGTCTTCCGCACCGTCGCCGAGCACGGCTCCATCACGGCCGCGGCCCGGACTCTCCGCTACACCCAGTCGGCGGTGTCCCGGCAGATTGCCGCGCTGGAAGCCGACATCGGCTGCCCGCTGTTCGACCGGTTGCCCCGTGGCGTCGCCCTCACCGAGCACGGCCGGTGCCTGCTCGGCCATGCCACGGCGGTGCTCGACCGGCTCGACACCGCGCGTCGGGACATGGCCGCACTGCGCGACCTGACCGCCGGCCGGCTCCGGGTCGGCGCCTTTCCCACGGCGGTCGCCGCGCTCGTGCCGCGCGCTCTGGCGACGTTCCGCTCCGACCATCCCGACGTGGCCCTCTCCCTGGTCGAGGGGCTGACGCCCCGCCTGCTGGAACGCCTCGTCGACGGCGACGCCGACGTGGCGGTGCTCAGCGCCGCACCGGATCAGCCGCTGGACAGCGAGCGGGTGGACCTGCACCACCTCCTCGATGAGGCCGTGCTGGTGGCGGTGCCCCGGGCGCACCGGCTCGCCCGACGGCGCACCGTCCGGCTGCGCGAGCTGGCCGACGATCCGTTCATCGCCGGTTCGGCCACCGCGGAGGAGACCCTGCTGCGCGCCACCCTGCCCACTGGCTTCCGACCCAGGATCGACATCGTGGCCGCCGAGTGGACCGGCAAGCTCGGCTGTGTGGCGGCCGGCCTGGGCGTCGCCCTGGTCCCGGCCCTGGCCGTCCGGGCCGCCCCGCCCGATCTGGCGCTGCTGCGCGTACACCCCGACGACGCGTCCGTCCGGCGGATCTTCGCCGCCACCGTCGCCGGCCGCAGCCGACCTCCGGCGGTACGGCGGTTCCTCACCCACCTCGACACGGCAGCGGCCGGTCTCAGGTGACGTCCGCAGCGGACCGTCCGGCGTGGCCCGGCGGCCGGGAGGACGCCGGTCAGTCGGCCTCGACGACGACCAGCTCGCCGACCTGCTCGCCGATCTGCCGGCGCCCCTCCGGCGGCAGCTTCGCGTCGGTGATCAGCACGTCGGCCTCCTCCAGCGGGGAGATGGTGGCGATGCCGATGGTCTCCCACTTGGTGTGGTCGGCCAGCACGACCAGCCGCCGGGCGGCGCTGATCAGCCGCCGGTTGACCGCCGCCTCCAGCAGGTTGGGCGTGGTGAAGCCGGTCCGCGGGCTCATCCCGTGCACGCCGAGAAAGAGCAGGTCGACGTTGAGGGCACTGATCGCCGCCTCGGCGACCGGGCCGGTCAGCGCGTCCGACGGGGTGCGGATGCCGCCGGTGAGCACCACGGTCTGGTCGGCGCGCGGGTTCTGGTAGAGCGCGTCGGCGACCGGGATCGAGTTGGTCACCACGGTCAGCCCGCGTACGTCGGCGAGCATGGTGGCCAGCGCGGCGGTGGTCGTACCGGCGGAGAGGGCGATCGCCATGCCGGGCTCCACCATGCCGGCGGCGTGCTCGGCGATGGCCCGCTTCTCCCCCTGCTGGCGGATCGACTTGGCGGCGAAGCCCGGCTCCTCGGCCGAGCCGGGCCCGGCCAGGGTCGCCCCGCCGTGCACCTTGTCGATCAGCCCTCGCTCGGCGAGCACCTCCAGGTCCCGCCGGATGGTCATGTCGGACACCCCGAACCGGCTCACCAGGTGGCTGACCCGCACGCCGCCGCGCTGCCGGATCAGTTCGAGGATGGCGGTCTGCCGTTGCTGGGCGAGCATCGAGCCTCCTAACCGGGCGGACGGGGAAACGGTACGCAGGTCAGGCCGTCGCCGTCGGCTCGCCGAGCGGAACCGCACCGACGTGTCCCTCCCGGACCACCGCCACCTCGCCGGCCGGCACGCGCAGCTCACCGGTGCAGCGTGCGCCGCCGAGCAGCTCGGTGCCGGTGACGTCGAGCCGGACCTCGGCGTCGGTGTGGTTGATGACGAAGAGCCAGGACCGGTCGCCGTCGCGGCGGCGGACCACCTCGACGCCGGTCGGCGCGGCCACCGGGGGACGCGCCCCCGCCTCGGCGAGCAGCCGGGCCACCAGCCGGTCGGTGGCCGCCTCGTCCAGTCGGGTGCCGACGTACCAGGCGGTGCCCCGGCCCACCCGGTGCCGGGTGAGGGCGGCGACGCCGGGCAGCGGCCCGTCGGCGTACGAGGCGAGCACCTCGGCGCCCTCCGGGTGCAGCCACTCCGTCCACACGTCGGCGGTGGCGCCGTCGTCGAGGCGTACCCGCTCACCTTCGCGCAGCGGGAAGAACTCCTCGGTGCGGACGCCGAGCAGGTCGCGGAACGCTCCCGGGTACCCGCCGAGGCGGATGTGGTCATGCTCGTCGACGATGCCGCTGAAGTAGGTGACCAGGGCGGTGCCGCCGCCGTCGACGTACCGGCGCAGGGCCTCGGCGTCGGCGTCGCGGACCAGGTAGAGGGTCGGCACGAGGACCAGCTGGTAGCCGCTGAGGTCGGCCGAGGGGTGCACCACGTCGGTGGTGACGCCGGCCCGCCAGAGCGCGCCGTAGAGCGCCCGGAGCCGGTCGGCGTAGGTGACGTCGACGCTGGGGTGCGAGTCGAGCTCGACCCCCCACCAGGCCTCCCAGTCGAACAGGATCGCCACCTCGGCGTCGACCCGGCTGCCGCGCACCTCGGCGAGGGCCTTCAGGTCGGCCCCGAGCTGGCACACCTCGCGGAACACCTTGGTGTCCGGGCCGGCGTGCGGCACCAGCGCGGAGTGGAACTTCTCCGCCCCGGCGCGGGAGGCCCGCCACTGGAAGAACAGCACCCCGTCGGCGCCGCGCGCCACGTGCGCCAGGCTGTTGCGGCGCAGCTGGCCGGCGGTCTTGGCGACGTTGCGCGGCTGCCAGTTGACCGCGCTGGTGGAGTGCTCCATCAGCAACCACGGTTCGCCGCCGGCGACGCCGCGGGTATGGTCGGCGGCGAGCGCCAGGCCGAGGTGCGACAGCGGGTCGGCGGCGGTGAGGTAGTGGTCGTTGGAGACCACGTCCACGTCGGACGCCCAGGAGTGGTAGTCCAGGTACTTGATCCCGGTGCCGATCATGAAGTTCGTGGTGACCGGCTGCCGGACCAGCCGGGCGAGCACCTCCCGCTCGGCGCGCAGCTGGGCCCGCTGCTCGTCGGAGGAGAAGCGCAGGAAGTCCAGCTGCTGGGTGGGGTTGGCGAAGGTCGGCGCGCTGCGCGGCGGGTTGATCTCGGCCCAGTCGCCGTACCGCTGGCTCCAGAAGGTGGTGCCCCAGGCGGCGTTGAGGGTGTCCAGATCGCCGTAGCGCTCGCGCAGCCAGCGGCGGAACGCTTCGGCGCTGACGTCGCAGTAGCAGTGCACGTTGTGGCAGCCCAGCTCGTTGGAGATGTGCCACATCACCACGGCGGGGTGCTCGGCGTACCGGCCGGCGACCGCCTCGACCACGGCGAGCGAACGCTCCCGGAAGACCGGCGAACTGGGGCAGTACGCCTGCCGCCCGCCGGGCCACAGCACCGTGCCGTCGGCGGTGCGGGGCAGCGTCTCCGGGTGCCGGTGGGCCAGCCACGGCGGCGGGCTGGCGGTGGCGGTGGCCAGGTCGACGTTGATGCCGCCGTCGTGCAGGACGTCGAGGGCCCGGTCCAGCCAGCCGAACTCGTACCGGCCGGGGGCCGGTTCGAGCAGGGCCCAGGAGAAGATGCCGACCGAGACCAGGTCGACGCCGGCGCGGCGCATCAACGCCACGTCCTCGGCCCACACCTCCTCCGGCCACTGCTCCGGGTTGTAGTCCGCGCCGTAGAAGATGCCGTCGCCCTGCCAGGTGCCGTGCTGCCGCATGAGTGCAGAGAGTGCCCCCGAAGACTGCGCAAGTCAACACTTTCCAACATCGACTCGTTTCCAACGTTTACCACCGGGATCCCTTGTCAACACTGCGGTATCGATCCCGACCAGCCCTCTTGACACGGCCGCACGGAGGGGTAGCTTCAAGCGCCATCGGCTGTTCTTGTTCGCCAATGTTGGATCTCGGTGGATCTGTGTTGGCATTCGCGGACACGCCGGCACCTCCATCACTGACCAACCCTTGGGCGCCGCACCTCTTCATCCGCAGGAGGCACCATGTCCCGTCCCCGTACCGAAGCCGAGTACCTCGCCCGGCTCGTACCGCCCTCCGTCGCCGGCATCGGGCGGCGCTCGCTGCTCGCCGGCGCGGGCGCGGGCGCGCTGCTCGGCACCGGCCTGCTGGCCGGCTGCGGCTCCGACTCGGACTCCGGCTCGGCCAGCAAGACCGTGTCGGTCGGCTCGAACCAGTCGGACCCGAAGCCGAAGGAGGTCATCGCCAAGGTGATGGCCGGCTTCCAGACGGCCTCCGGCATCGAGCCGAAGGTCAACACGGTCGACCACAACACGTTCCAGGAGAACATCAACAACTACCTGCAGGGCAAGCCGGACGACGTGTTCATGTGGTTCGCCGGCTACCGGATGCGGTTCTTCGCCGCCAAGGGGCTGGCCGGCGACCTCAGCGACGTCTGGGGCAAGCTCTCCGGCTACTCCGACGCGTTCAAGAAGGCCTCCACCGGCGACGACGGCAAGCAGTACTTCGTGCCGGCGTCGTACTACCCGTGGGCGGTCTTCTACCGCAAGTCGGTCTGGCAGCAGCGCGGGTACCAGGTGCCCAAGACGCTCGACGACCTCAACACCCTCGGCGCGCAGATGAAGAAGGACGGCCTCAACCCGATCGCCTTCGCCGACAAGGACGGCTGGCCGGCGATGGGCACCTTCGACATCCTCAACCTGCGGATCAACGGCTACCAGTTCCACGTCGACCTGATGGCCGGCAAGGAGGCCTGGACCTCCGACAAGGTGAAGAAGGTCTTCGACACCTGGAACGGGCTGCTGCCGCTGCACCAGGCCGACAGCCTGGGCCGCACCTGGCAGGAGGCCGCCCAGTCGTTGCAGCAGAAGAAGAGCGGCATGTACCTGCTCGGCCTCTTCGTCGCCCAGCAGTTCAGCAACGAAGAGCAGGACGACCTCGACTTCTTCACCTTCCCGGAGGTCGACTCGACGATCGGGGCGAAGGCCCTCGACGCGCCGATCGACGGCTACATGATGGCCCGCAAGCCGAAGTCCGAGGCGAACGCCAAGAAGCTGCTGGAGTACGTCGGCTCGAAGGCCGCCGCGGACATCACCGTGAAGAACGACCCGAGCACCCTGGTGGCCAACGGCGGCGCCGACACCGGCGGCTACACCGCCCTGCAGAAGAAGGCCGCCGAGCTGGTCGGCTCGGCCACCGAGATCGCCCAGTTCCTCGACCGCGACACCCGGCCGGACTTCGCCTCCACCGTGATCATTCCGGCTCTCCAGCAGTTCATCAAGAACCCGAAGGACATCGGCGGGCTGCTGAACAGCATCGAGAACCAGAAGAAGTCGATCTTCACCAGCTGACGGCGAGAGGGGGAGGACCTCGTGTCCGACCTGCCCCTGATCCAAGCGGATCGCGCCGTGCCGTCGCCGGCCGCGACCACCACCTCCACGGGTGGTCGCGGCCGCCGGCTACGGCTCCTGTCCCGCACCGACCGCGTGGTGATCACGCTGATGGTGCTCGTACCGCTGCTGCTCGTCGTCGCGCTGGTCTGGCTGCCGGCGCTGGCCACCGTGGCCCTCTCCGGCACCGACTGGGACGGCATCGGCCCGCTCAGCGAGATCGAGTGGGTGGGCGCTCGCAACTACTCCGACGTGGTCAACATCTACCCGCCGTTCGTGCCGGCGGTGCAGAACAACCTGCTCTGGCTGGCGGCGCTCTTCGTGGTCGCCACCCCGTTCGGGATGTTCCTCGCCGTGCTGCTGGACAAGGAGATCCGCGGCAGCCGGTTCTACCAGACCGCGCTCTACCTGCCGGTGGTGCTCTCGCTGGCGCTGATCGGCTTCGTCTGGCAGCTCATCTACTCGCGCGACCAGGGCCTGCTCAACGCCGTGCTCGGCGGCGACACCGACTGGTACGGCGACCCGAACGTCAACATCTGGGCGGTGATGTTCGCCGCCGGCTGGCGGCACGTCGGCTACATCATGCTGCTCTACCTGGCCGGCCTGAAGGGCGTCGACCCGTCGCTGCGCGAGGCCGCCGCCGTCGACGGCGCCTCGGAGACCAGCACCTTCTTCCGGGTGGTCTTCCCGGTGATGCGGCCCATCAACATCATCGTGCTGGTGGTGACGGTGATCGAGTCGCTGCGCGCGTTCGACCTGGTCTGGGTCATCAACAAGGGCCGCAACGGCCTGGAACTGCTCTCCGCGCTGGTCACCCAGAACGTGGTGGGCGAGGCCAGCCGGATCGGCTTCGGCTCGGCGCTGGCGACGATCATGCTGGTGGTCTCCCTGGTCTTCATCACCATCTACCTGGCCACCGTGATGAGGGAGGACCGGCGATGAGCGCGTCGACCATGACCCGCGAGCCGGCGGCCGACGCCCCGGCCCGGCGCCGCGCGCCGCTGCGCCCGGCCCGGGTGGTCCTGCACCTGTTCCTGGGCGTGGTGGCGATCGGGTGGCTCTTCCCGATCATCTGGGCGGTGCTGACCTCGCTCCGGTCGTACGACTACACCGCCGCGAACGGGTACGCCTCGCTCGGCGGCTGGACCTTCGACAACTACGTCACCGCCTGGCAGACCGCCGAGTTCGGCAAGCACTTCCTCAACTCGGTCTGGATCACCGTCCCGGCGGTGCTGCTGACGCTCTTCCTGGCCTCCTGCGTGGCGTTCGTGATCGCCCGGTTCAGCTGGAAACTCAACATCATCCTGCTCGGGCTCTTCACCGCGGCCAACCTGCTGCCCCAGCAGGCGCTGCTGATCCCGCTGTTCCGGCTCTTCACCGAGGTGCCGCTGCCGGAGTTCATGAGCGACTCGGAGCTGCTCTACGACAGCTACTGGGGGCTGATCCTGGTCAACGTCGCCTTCCAGTGCGGCTTCTGCGTCTTCGTGCTGAGCAACTACATGAAGGCGCTCCCCCGCGACCTGTACGAGGCGGCGATGGTCGACGGCGCGAGCGTCTGGCGGCAGTACTGGCAGGTGACCATGCCGCTGTGCCGGCCGGCCCTGGCGGCGCTGGCCACCCTGGAGGTGACCTGGATCTACAACGAGTTCTTCTGGGCCACCGTGCTGATGCGCAGCGGCGACAAGTTCCCGGTGACCAGCTCGCTGAACAACCTGCGCGGCGAGTTCTTCACCGACAACAACCTGGTCTCGGCCGGCTCGGTGCTGGTCGCCATCCCCACGTTGGTGATCTTCTTCCTGCTCCAGAAGCAGTTCGTCCGGGGGCTGACCCTCGGCGCCTCGAAGGGCTGACCTCGCCGGCCGCCCGGCCCCGTCACGATGGTGACGGGGCCGGGCGTGCCCTGACGGAGAAATGAGCGGCCATGACGAACCCGTCCGTCATCCACCTGCGTCGGGCGGCGACCAGCCTGGTGCTCGACGCGCGTGGCCCGGGCCTGCCCCGGGTCGTGCACTGGGGTGCCGACCTGGGCCCGCTGCCCGCCGACGACCTGCCCGCGCTGGTCGACGCCACCATCCCGCCGGTGGTGCCGAGCAGCTTCGACGCGCCGACGGTGCTGTCGCTGCTGCCCGAGGCGAGTGCCGGATGGAGCGGCCGGCCGGGACTCGCCGGCCACCGCGACGGCACCGCCTGGTCCACCGCCTTCCGACTCGACCGGCTCGACGTCGTCGACGACACCACGACCGGCAGTGCCGACGGGACCAGTGGCGGCGGTGCCGCCGGCCCGGAACAGGGCCGCGTGGCCCTCGGTGGTGACCCGGTGCGCGTATCCGAGGCCGACGACGACCGGGGCGGGCCCGGCGCGGCCCGGGTGACCGTGCGGGCGTCGGACCCGGCGGCGGCCCTCGCCCTCACCGTCGAGATCACCCTCGACCCGACCGGCCTGCTGACGGTGCGGCACCGGCTGCGCAACGACGGTGACGCTGCCTACGAGCTGCGCGAGCTGACTCCGGTGCTGCCGGTGCCGGCGGTCGCCAGCGAACTGCTCGACCTCACCGGACGCTGGTGCCGGGAACGCGCGCCGCAGCGGCACCCGTGGCCGATGGGCGCCTGGGTGCGGGAGGGCCGGCACGGGCGGACCGGGCACGACGCCACGCTGCTGCTGGTGGCCGGCACGCCCGGTTTCGACTTCGGCCACGGCGAGGTGTGGGCGGTGCACACCGCCTGGAGCGGCGACCACGTCACCGTCGCCGAACGCCGGCCCACCGGCGAGTCCACCCTGGGCGGCGGGGAACTCCTCGCCCCCGGCGAGATCGTGCTCGCCCCCGGCGAGGAGTACGCCACTCCCCTGCTGTACGCGGTGCACTCCGCCGCCGGCCTGGACGGGCTCAGCGACGTGCTGCACCGCCACCTGCGGGCCAGGCCCGAGCACCCGGGCACGCCCCGACCGGTCACCCTGAACGTCTGGGAGGCCGTCTACTTCGACCACGACCTGGCCCGGCTCACCGCGCTGGCCGACCGGGCCGCCGAGGTGGGCGTGGAGCGGTTCGTGCTCGACGACGGCTGGTTCCGGGGCCGCCGGCACGACCGGGCCGGCCTGGGCGACTGGTACGTCGACGACGGGGTCTGGCCGGACGGGCTGCAACCGCTGATCGACCACGTGCGCGGGCACGGGATGCAGTTCGGGCTCTGGGTCGAGCCGGAGATGGTCAATCCCGACTCCGACCTGTTCCGCGCGCACCCGGACTGGGTGCTCGCCGCGCCCGGCCGGCTGCCACCCGAATGGCGCCACCAGCAGGTGCTCGACCTGGCCCACCCGGAGGCGTACGAGCACCTGCTCGGCCGGCTCGACGCCCTGTTGGCCGGGCACGACGGCATCGCGTACCTGAAGTGGGACCACAACCGCGACCTCACCGAGGCCGGGCACCGGGGCCGGCCGGGGGTGCACGCGCAGACCGTGGCGGTCTACCGGCTGCTCGACGAGCTGCGCCGCCGGCATCCCGGCGTGGAGATCGAGAGCTGCTCCTCCGGCGGGGCGCGGGTCGACCTGGAGATCCTGCGCCGCACCGACCGGGTCTGGGCCAGCGACTGCAACGACGCACTGGAACGGCTCGCCATCCAACGCTGGACCGGGCTGCTGCTCCCGCCCGAGCTGGTCGGCACCCACATCGGACCGGAGCGCTCGCACACCACCCACCGGGTGCACGACCTCGGCTTCCGGGCCGTCACCGCGCTCTTCGGCCACCACGGCATCGAGTGGGACATCGGGTCGATCGACGCCGCTCAGCGCGCCGAGCTGGCCGCCTGGGTCGCCCTGCACAAGCGGCTCCGCCCGCTGCTGCACTCCGGCCGGGTGGTCCGGGTCGACCACCCGGACCTGGCCGTGCAGGCCCACGGCGTCATCGCCCACGACGGCTCCCAGGCGGTGTACGCGGTGTCCCGCCTGACCACCTCCGCCGCGCAGGTCCCCGGAGCGGTGCGCCTGCCGGGCCTGGACCCGGCCCGCCGCTACTCGGTCCGCCCGCCGGCGGGCCTGCCCGAGCCGGCGGTGCTGCAGCTGACCGAGCCCGGCTGGCTGCCGAAGGGGATCACCCTCAGCGGGGCGGTGCTGGGC
The DNA here is from genome assembly GCF_900091515.1 of Micromonospora purpureochromogenes. NCBI lineage: Bacteria > Bacillati > Actinomycetota > Actinomycetes > Micromonosporales > Micromonosporaceae > Micromonospora > Micromonospora purpureochromogenes. The sequence continues at coordinate 5,325,518 of NZ_LT607410.1, forward strand.
ACGGTCGGGGTGCAACTGCCCGCCCTGCACCCGGAACAGGCGCTGCTGCTGGAGGTCACCGCGGTCGGCTGAGAAAGTTCGGAATTTCTTCCGCGCAGATGTAGAGAACCGGAGCGGCGGCTTCTACCTACGGGTGCAAGCACCGAGAATCGGTGCTCGGACGTGAGGAGCCAGCCGTGAAGTACATGCTGCTGATGCAGTTCAGCGCCGCCGGTACCGACTTCCCCTCGATCGACACCTGGACGCCGGACGAGATCGCCGCGCACATCGGGTTCATGCGGGAGGTGAACGGCAAGCTCTCCGCCTCCGGCGAGTGGGTCCAGGCCGAGGGGCTGGGCGGGCCGCAGCAGGCACGCATCGTCCGGGCCGGCGCGGGCGGCGCGCCGGTGGTCACCGAGGGGCCCTTCGCCGAGACCAAGGAGTTCCTCGCCGGCTGGTGGATCCTCGACTGCGAGACCCCGCAGCGGGCGGTCGAGATCGCCGCGCACATCTCCACCGCGCCCGGCCCCGGCGGCCGGCCGCTCAACATGCCGATCGAGGTCCACCCGGTGATGTCGGCCCCGACGCAGGAGCTGTGACGACTGGACACCCCGGACCACACCGTCGAGGACCTGCTGCGCGAACTGGCGCCGCAGGTCCTCGGCGTGCTCGCCCGCCGTTTCGGTGACTTCGCCACCGCCGAGGACGCCGTCCAGGAGGCGCTGCTCGACGCGGCCACCCAGTGGCCCGCCGAGGGCCTGCCGGACAACCCGCGCGGCTGGCTGGTGCAGGTCGCGTACCGGCGGATGATCGAGCTGGTCCGGGCCGAGACGGCCCGGCGCGAGCGGGAGGACCGCGCCGCCCGGCGGGAGCCCGACCGGCGGGGTGCCGCCCCGGCGGCGGACGAGTCGCTGGCCACGGACCGGGACGACACCCTGGTGCTGCTCTTCCTCTGCTGCCATCCCACGCTGTCGACCGCGTCGGCGATCGCGCTGACGCTGCGCGCCGTCGGCGGGCTCAGCACCGCCGAGATCGCCCGGGCGTTCCTGGTGCCCGAGGCCACCATGGCCCAGCGGATCAGCCGCGCCAAGCAGCGCATCCGGGACTCCGGGGTGCCGTTCCGGCTGCCCGACCAGCGGGAGCGGCAGGAGCGGCTGGCCACCGTGCTGCACGTGCTCTATCTGATCTTCACCGAGGGACACACCGCCACCCTCGGCCCTGACCTGCGCCGGGTCGACCTGTCGGAGGAGGCGGTCCGGCTGACCCGGGCCATGCACACCCTGCTGCCCGACGACAGCGAGGTCGCCGGGCTGCTGGCGCTGATGCTGCTCACCGACGCCCGGGCCGCCGCCCGCACCGGCCCGTCCGGCGAGCTGATCTCGCTGGCCGATCAGGACCGGTCCCGCTGGGACGCGACCGCGATCGCCGAGGGCACCGCGCTGGTCACCCGGGCGATGGCCCGGGGGCCGGTCGGGCCGTACCAGCTCCAGGCCGCCATCGCCGCGCTGCACGACGAGGCGCCGACCGCCGAGGCCACTGACTGGCCGCAGATCCTGGCCCTCTACCAGGTGCTCGAACGGCTCTCCGGCAATCCGGTGGTGGCGCTCAACCGGGCGGTGGCGACGGCCATGGTGGAGGGTCCGGAGGCGGGCCTCGCCGCGCTCGCCACCCTCGCCGCCGACCCCCGGCTGACCGGGCACCACCGGCTCGACGCGGCCCGGGCCCATTTGTACGAGATGGCCGGGGACCGGGACCGGGCCGTCGCGCACTACCGGGCGGCGGCCGGCGGCACGACCAGCCTGCCCGAGCAGCACTACCTGCGGATACGGGCCGCCCGGCTGGCCGGCGGCTGACCCGCGTACCGGGCGCGGTACCCGGGAGGGGTGGCCGGGTCCGCGCGGACCCGGCCACCGGTGGTACGACCCGGTCAGCTCGCGGTGCAGGTCACCGCGGGCGCCGGGTTGCTGCCGTTCCAGCTGGCGATGAAGCCGAAGCTGGTGCTGGCGCCGGCGCCGAGCCGGCCGTTGTAGTCGACGTTGCGGGCGGTGTACGCCGCACCGGAGCTGCTCAGCGCGGCATTCCAGGACTGGCTGACCGTCTGGCCCCCGGTGAAGGTCCATTTCGTCGTCCAGCCGGTGATGGCGGCCGAGCCGGCGCTCACCTTGACCTCACCCTGGAAGCCGCCCTGCCACTGGTTGACGATGGTGTAGCTGGCCGTGCAGCCGCCGGGCGGAGGCGTCGTGGGCGGAGGCGTGGTCGGGGTGGGGGTCGTCGGCGTCGGTGTGCTGCCGGAGTAGACCGAGGCCTCCCTGGCGGTCGCCTTGATGCCGTTGGCGCCGTTGAAGATCCGCTGACCCCAGCTGGTCAGCTGGGCCGGGTCGAAGTTGGTGGCCATGTCGAGGTACTCGACGCCGCCGCCGTTGCCGCTCCACGACCAGCCGAGCCAGCCGATCCGGTTGGCCTGGCTGTAGGAGAGGATGGTGTCCTCGTCCGGGTTGCCGTCGGAGTGGTTGAAGCCGAACTCGCCGACCACGATGGGCAGCCCGGCGCTGCGGAACCGGCCGAGGTAGTCGGTGATCTCGGCGGCGGTGTCGAAGACGCCGTACATGTGGATCGAGAAGACGGTGTTCTTCGCCGGGTCGGCGTTGAACACCGTCGCCGCGTTGTCCCGCATGGTGAAGGACCAGTCCTGGCCCCAGTTCGGGGCGTCCACCATGATCGTGTGGGCGAGGCCGCCGGCGCGCAGCCGCTTGACCGCGTTGGCGCTGTCGGTGGCCCAGGTCGCGTACCCCTGGTTGCCGTACGGCTCGTTGCCGATGTTGACGATGACGTACCTCTCCTGGCCGTTGAGCGCGTCGGCGATGCTCAGCCAGTAGTCGACCGCCCGGTCCAGGCTGATCGCCCCGCTCTGCTCGCCGTAGCCGGTGGTGTCGTGCACCTCCAGCACGCAGATCAGCCGGTTGGCCTTGCAGAGCGAGATGACGTTGCTGACGTCGGCGGCGCTGTTCTTGGCCCAGCGGTCGCCGCTGGCCAGCACCACCCGGACGCTGTTCGCGCCCAACGCCTTCACGTTGGCGAACGAGCTGGTCTGCTGCGGGTACCAGGTGTGGGCATGGTTGACGCCGCGCATGACGAACTCGGTGCCTCCTGCGTCGTAGAGCCGGCCGTTGGCGACCGAGAACCCGGCGGCGGCGTGGGCCGGCTGGACGAAGGCGAAGACGGCGGCGAGAACGGTGAGCAGGGCGGCGCCGGCGACGGAGAGTCGCTTTCCCATGGCATTCCTCAGGAGTGTCGACCCCGTTGCCCTGGCGGGGTTGCGGTGGTTGGTGACGGTCGTGGCGGCTGTAGCCCGGCAGCCGCCACTCGACTCCCTGGTCGTGCGCAGGGATCAGCGTAGGACGATGCGATCGGGAAAGCAACCGGTTAAGTAGATGGCACGCTCGGCGGGAAGGCCTGTGGCGGCCCACGTCGACCGCAGGCCGCCACAGGGGCGGTCACCCCACCACAGGATGTGTCGCCACCGGCTCTGAACCGGTTAAGCGGGACCCTAGGCCCAATCTCGCGCCCCGGTCAAGGGCGGTCGCCGCACCGACCGGCGAGGGTCACCGCCACGGGTGACGGCCGCGCCAGAACGGGACGGGCGGGGTTGACCGGCACCGGGCGGGGTATCCCGTGACGATCGTGGGGCGGAAGGAGAAACCAGGATGGTCACCGTCGGCTACACCCTGATGTGCGAGCAGGCCGGCCCGAAGCAACTGGTCGACTACGCGGTGCGGGCGGAGGCGGCCGGCTTCGAGCAGCTGGTGATCTCCGACCACTACTACCCGTGGCTGGACTCCCAGGGCCACTCCCCGTACGCCTGGTCGGTGCTCGGCGCGGTCGCGCACGCCACCAGCCGCGCCGAGCTGATGTCCTTCGTGACCTGCCCGATCCTGCGCTACCACCCGGCCGTCGTGGCGCAGAAGGCCAGCACCCTCGGCGCGCTCTCCGACGGCCGGTTCACCCTCGGCCTCGGCGCCGGCGAGAACCTCAACGAGCACGTGGTCGGCGGCTGGCCGCACGTGCAGCAGCGGCACGAGATGTTCGAGGAGGCGTTGCAGATCATCCGGCCGCTGCTCAACGGCGAGACGCTGACCTTCTCCGGCAACCACTTCGACGTCCCCGAGGCGTACCTGTGGGACCGGCCGGACGAGCCCGTCGGAATGGCCGTCGCGGCCTCCGGGCCGTCGTCGGCCGCGCTCGCCGCCGAGTACGCCGACGGCATCGTCGCCACCGAACCCGACCGCCGGATCATCCAGCTCTACGACGACGCGGGCGGCGCCGGCCAGCCCCGCTACGGCCAGGTGGCCATCTGCTACGGCCCGGACGAGGCGGAGTGCCGCAAGCTCGTGCACGACCAGTTCCGCTGGTTCGGCATGGGCTGGAAGGTCAACGCCGACCTGCCCGGCCCGGAGGCGTTCGCCGCCGCCACCCAGTACGTCCGCGAGGAGGACGTCGCCGAGGGCATCCCCTGCGGCCCCGACGTCGACCGGCACGTCGAGGCGTTCAAGCAGTTCGTCGACGCGGGCTTCACCCACGTGGCGATCGTGCAGGTCGGCGGCGAGACCCAGCCGATGTTCCTGGACTGGGCGCAGGAGGAACTGCTCCCCCGGCTGCGCGAACTGTGAGGCCCGGGTCGACCGCGCCCGGGCGCTTCGGGGCGTCCGAGCTGCGGCTCGCCCTGGCCGCACCCCGCCCGGCCGCCGGACTCACCAGCGAGTGGCGGCTGGTGGACGGCCTGCGGACGCACACCCGCCGCTCGCGGAACCCGGGCAGCGACGCGCCGCCGGTGGTGCTGGTGCACGGGCTCGCGGTGTCGCACCGCTACCTCACCCCGCTGGCCGTCGCGCTCTCGGCCACCCATCCGGTGTACGTGCCGGACCTGCCCGGCTTCGGGCTGACCGAGCGCCCCGGGCGGGCGTACGACGTCGGCCGGCACGCCGCGTTCCTGGCGGCCTGGCTGGCCGCGTACCGGCTGCCGCCCGCCTGCCTGGTGGGGCACTCGTTCGGCGCGGAGGTCGTCGCCGCGCTGGCGGCCCGCCGGCCCGGGACGGTCCGGGCGCTGGTGCTGGCCGGCCCGACCAGCGACCCGGCCGCCCGGTCCCGCCGCGGGCTGGTCGGCCGCTGGCTGCTGGACACCGTGGCGGAGGCGCCGCTGCAGGCACCCGTCCTGCTCCGCGACGTCTGGGACGCCCGCCCCTGGCGGGTCGCCGCCACCGTGTCGCACTCCGTCCACAACCGGGTGGAGGAGGACCTGGTCCGGGTCGCCGCGCCGACCCTGGTGCTGGCCGGCGCCCGGGACACCGTGGTGCCACCGGCCTGGCGGGCCCAGGTGACCCGGCTGATCCCCCACGCCCGGGCGGCGACCGTGCCCGGCGCCGCGCACAACGTGGTCACCACCGCACCCCGCCAGGTGGCCGACGCGATCCGTGCCCTGCTCACCCCCGACCCTGACAAGGTGGACCCATGCGCATCGGAAACACGGAGGTCCGATTCCTCGGCGGCGGCCTCGGCTGCCTGCTGATGATCCTCTTCTCGATCCTCGCCTCGGTCGTGCTGACGGTGCTGCTCAACGTGATCCTCTGAGCACGGCCCGCTGCCGCGTTCAGAGGGGGCGCCAGCTCGTCGGATCGGTGGGATCGGCGACCAGGCGGATGGCGGCGGCCAGACGGAGGGCTGCGGAGCGGCCACCCAACGCCACGAGGCCGGCCGAGGACTCGGAGCCGACGTCGACGACGCAGTCGCGGCAGCCGGGCACCTGCGCGACCCGGTAGGCGCCCAGGCCCTTCGGCCCGTCCACCGCCGCGGCGACCCGGCCGTCCACCCGGAGCTTGGAGCGGCCCAGTTCACTGCCGCCCCTGCCCCACATCCCGTTGCTCACGCCGATCGAAAGGTCGCTCACGTTCGGCTGGTCCCCGCCCGGCATCCGGTAGTACGCGGTCGCGTTCAGCCACCTGCCCTCCCAGGTGCGCAGCTCCATGCCGGCCAGCGTGGCGCGGGACGGGACGTCGACCGGCCGGAACGGTACGGTGACGCGCTCGTCCTGCCAGGTCAGCCCGGCCGCGACCTGACGCGCGACCTCCTCCGGCCGGGCCATGCTCCAGACGGTGACGGAGATCCAGCCGCCCGGGGCGTACTGCCACGACAGCAGCATCTGCGTCCGGTCGCCGTGCAGGTACGCCGGATGCCCGTCCACCGACGCGACCGGTCTGCCGGGAGCCTCCGTCGCGGGCACCTGGCCCGTCAGCCCGGAGCCGAGCTGCGGCGAGAAGATGTCCACTCCCCGCGCGCCCATCCGGACCGTGACCGAGCCGGCGACGGCCATCATCGATCCCGGCTCCACCGGGCCGCCCTCCTCCAGCGGGTCGGGCACGTTCGCCTCGGCCGACAGGATCGTGGCGTCGGTGCGGGTCGCCTGGTGGATGGCGCCCGGCGGCAACCACCCGAGCCGGAACGACCGCCGGGTCGGGTCGAACCGCGCCGGCGCCACCGTCGGCGCCCTGCCCCGGGTGGTGACGGGGCCGACCAGGGCGGCGGTGGATCGGGACGGGGTCGCGACGGCACGGCTCGGGGCGACCCGCTCGGGCGACCGTCCCCCCTGGTCGGCGGGTGTGGTGGAGCCGCCCGGCCCACCCAGCACGGCGGCCGACCCCAGCAGTACGACGGCGGCGACCGCCGCGACGGCGGCCACCGCCGACCGGCGCCGGCGTCGCACCACCCGCTCCCCCGCGACCAGCAGCGTCTGCGCCGGCACCCCACCGGCCGGCAGGTCGTCCGCCGCCCGGGCCAACAGCGACCGGACCTCCGCTTCCTCGTTCCGGTTCACCGGTTCACCTCCGTCCCGTCGCCCAGCGGCAGCCGCCGGCGCAGCGCGGCCAGCCCCCGCGCCGTCTGGCTCTTCACGTTCCCGGTCGAACAGCCGAGCACCTCGGCGGTCTGCTCCACGCTGAGGTCTGCGTAGAAGCGCAGCACCAGCACCACCCGCTGGCCGGGCGGCACCGCCGCCAGCGCGGCCCGCACCGCCACCGCGTCCACGACGGACTCGTCCGGGCCGGACGAGCCAACGCGGAACCCGGGCTCGGGTGCCCGCTCGAAGAGCTGCACGCCGAACCAGCGGGAGCGCCGCTCCTGGCGGAACGCGTTGACCAGCATCCGGTGCACGTACGCGCCGACGTCGTCGGCGCCCCGCGCCCGGCCCCACTTCACGTAGAGGCGGGTCAGGGTCTGCTGCACCACGTCGTCGGCCCGGTGCCTGTCACCGGTCAGCAGGTACGCCGTCCGTCGCAGCCTCGGTGTCGCCGCCTCGACGAACTCGACGTACTCCTGCCGTTGCGTGGCATGCATCGACCACTCCCCGTTCCCGGACGCCGGCGTCCTCACCGTACGGATGGGCGCGGGGCCCGCAACGGTTGCACGGCTCACGGCAGCCGCCAGGTGGACTCGTCGCCGGGGCGGCCGACCAGCCGCACGGCGGCGGCCAGCGCGAGGGCGCCGTCCGGCCCACCGAGCGCGGCGAGACCCCGGATGGTGAGCGCCACGACCTCGCCGGCGAACTCCCCGCCCGGCCCACCCACCCGGTACGCCCCGAGGCCGCCCGGCGCCGCGTCCACCGCTGGTCCGGCGGCCGTCGTGCCGGTCCGCACCACGCCGACGGTCAGGTCCTCGTGCGGTCCCGCCGCGCCGATGACCCGGTACCCGCACCGCGCCCGGTGCCACCGGCCGTCGCGCCAGTCGACCACCGTCGTCTCCCAGCGCGCGCCGTCGGCCGGGGCCACGGCGAGGAAGGGCACCCGGGTGGGCTCCTCCGTCCAGACCAGCCCGTCGGCGATCCGCCGCAGCGTCCGCGCCGGGGCGGGCAGGTTGGTGCCCAGGACGGTCACCGTCGTGCCGGGCCGGTGCTGCCAGGTCAGCGACGTGTGCCCGTGGTTCGGGTCGGCGCACAGCTGGGCCGTGCGGCCCTGCACGGACACGTCTGGGCCGCGCCGCCAGCCACGGTGGGTGGCGGAGGTGTCCACGGCGGAGCCCACCCGCACCGACAGCACCCGACTGCCAGCCATCGGGCCGGTCAGCGGGCCCTCCCAGGCGATCAGGGACCGTTCCCCCCGGTGGCTGGCGCACGTCCGGTGGGTCATTCCGTCGGGCAGCCAGTCCGTCCGGAAGAGCGGCCGCACCAGGTCGAGGTCGTTCCTGCCGTGCATCGGTCGCTCCCCCGCGTCGTCAGCGCTGTCACCCAGGTGATGGCTGTGGCGGTGTGAAGGGTTGCACCCGGCAGTGCCGCGGCGCAGCCCCAGCGCGGCCGGCACCTGCCGGGTGGCGGCCCGGACGACCTTGGCCGAGACGACCTGCGGCGTGTCGCGGTGACGGGCGGCGGGGATACCGCGGCACGTTGCAACCTGCGTCGATCAAGGGCGACGGCGAGCCGGTCAGGCGGGGCGCAGGTCCAGCTCGGCGACGACCGGGTAGTGGTCGGACGCCCGGTCGGCGTCCCCGCCACGGACCACCCGCACCTCGCGGGTCAGCGCGGCGACCGGCGCGGTGCCGAGCAGGTAGTCCAGTCGCATGCCGGCGAACTCCGCCCCGCCGTACCGGGTCGGCACAGTCAGGCCGTCGACCTGGGATGTGTCGGCGGCGCGGGCCGGCCAGAGGTCGACCAGGCCGGCGTCGAGCAGCCGGGCGACGGCCCGGGTGTCCACGGTCCGGCCGTCGCGGCGCAGGTGCCGGCGGCGGTAGTGCAGCGGCAGGCCCGCCAGCCGGTCGATGTGCTCCGCCGTGGGCTCCAGCGTGTTCAGGTCGCCGGCGAGCAGCGCCAGCCGACCGCCGGTACGTCGCACGGCCGCCGCCAGCCAGTCCGCCTCCATCCGTCGCCGGCCCCCGGAGTACGGGTTGAAATGGGTGCTGAACACCGTCAACGGCCCGTGCCCGGTGTCCACCCGAACCCAGGCGGCGGCGTGGTGGAACGGCCGGCGCACCCGGCCGACGGCCAGCACCCGCAGCGGCGGGCGGACCAGCACGGCCACCGGCTGCCCGAAGCAGGAGCCGGCCAGGTGGGGACGCATCCCCATCCGGCCCGCCACGTCGTCGAGCAGCCCACCCCGGTCGAAGCCCCGCAGCTCCTGCAGGGCCAGCACGTCCGGCCGCTGCGCGGTGACCACCCCGACCACGAGGTCGCGCCGGTCGGAGCCGGTGCGGTCCCGACCGCCGGTCCTGATGTTCCAGGTCATCACCCGCAGCATGGGCGGCGTCGTCACTGCGGCCGGGCGGCCTTGGCCAGCTCGTCGTCGAGCTCGCCGACCTGCTCCGACTCGATGGCCGGCCGGTTGCCCTCGTAGACGTCGGCGTTGGGGCGGACCACCCAGTAGAGCAGCCCGATCCAGAGCGCGCTGAGCAGGATCGCGCCCATGAAGTCGGTCGGGTGGTGCATGCCCCGGTACATCCGGGAGACGGCCACCCCGACCGGCATGATCACGGCCAGCGCCACGAACAGCCAGCGCCACCAGCGGTCGGTGCGCGGCAGGACGATCAGCATGATCGCCACCCAGACGCAGATCGTCGCCGCAATGTGGCCGGAGGGGAAGGAGGAGGTCGGCATGGGGCCGTCGAGGTTGCCCACCGGCGGGCGTGGCCGGCCCACCGCCACGGCGGAGGCGAGGAAGAGGCTCAACTCGCCGAACATGGTCAGCGCCACGAAGAGCACCGGCCGCCAGCGCCGCCACACCGCCAGCACGAGCGGGCAGAAGACCAGCGAGATCAGCAGGATGGCGTGGGTGTCGCCGGCCTTGCTCCACCAGTAGCTGACGTCGTCCCGGCCCGGGGTGTGGTGCTCGGCGAACCACCTCGGCACCTCGGTGTCCAGGGTGGCGAAGAAGGTCCCGCCGGCGTGGTAGCTGACGAACATCCCGAAGCCGTAGAGCGCGCCGAGCACCAGCACCCAGCCGACCAGCAGCTCGAAGACGGCGGCCCGGGGGTGCGGCAGCACGTGCGCCTCGTCGGGGGCGGGGGCGACCTCGTGCGCGGCCTCGGGCTCCAGCCCCTCGGTCAGCGTCGGCACCCGGCGGCCCCGCTCCAGCCGCCACAGCCGGAAGGCGTACGCGGTGATGCCCAGCCAGGCGGCACCGAGCAGCCAGGCCCCGAGCACGTCGGAGACGAAGTGCACACCGAGCGCGATCCGGGTCAGGCCGATGAGGAAGACGATCAGGGCGACCAGGGCGATCGCCGGCTTGCGCCACCGGGGCGACAGGGCCGGCAGAAACACCAGCAGCAGCGCCCCGTATGCGACGAAGGAGCCCAGCGCGTGGCCACTGGGGAAGCTGTCTCCGGCGTAGGTGCCGATCGGCACCTCCACCTCGGGGCGCAACCGGTCGACCAGCGTCTTCAACGCCGGGTCGAGGATCAGCGCGCCGAGTCCGGTCACGATCAGGAACACCGCGAGCCGACCCTGTCGGCGGATCAGCAGCCCAATCACGGCGACCGAGACCAGCCAGATGATCACCGCCCGGCCGCCCAGGTCGGTGAGGGCGTTGAGCACGGTCACCAGCGGCCCGTGCGGCGCGACCAGGTCGTTGAGCCAGGCCGCCACGCCGTGGTCGACATCGTAGAGCGGGGTCCAGTGCACCCGGACCAGCACCAGCAGCAGTCCGAACCCGACGCCGGTCCCGAGCACGAGTGCCAGGCCGGCGAGCGTCCGCTCGGTGAAATGACCCAGGGGTCGTCGTAACACGTCGATGACCGCGCTCACGGCAGCCTCCCTCTCGCTCCTGGCGAGGCGCTGTACCCGATCCGCGCTCCCCGTACACCGGGGGTGCCGGAACGGGCGTCTACAGGGACGTCATCTCACCGGTGTCGTGCAGCTCCTCGCGCTCGGCCTCGGGCTCCCACAGGTCCGGCTGGGCCGGCTCCTGCACCCCGATTCGCATCGCCTCCAGCTGGGCGGCGAAGGCCAGCCCGCCGAAGAGCGCGATGCCGGTGAGGTTGGCCCAGAGCAGCAGGGCCATCATGCCGGTCAGCGCGCCGTAGGTCTGGCCGAACCCGTCGCTGAACGTGACGTACCCGGCGAGCAGCAGGCTGGCCAGCCACCAGAGCGCGGTGGCGATGCCGGCGCCGAAGAAGAGCCAGGACAGGCTGGGCTGGTTGCGGCGGGGCGAGTGCCGGAAGAGCACCGCCACAGCGAGCACGGTCAGCCCGAGGCTCAGCGGCCAGCGGATCACGTCCCAGACGCCGTGGGCGAACGCGCCCCACTCGTAGTGCCGCTGCACGGAGTCGCCGATCGCCCCGCCGCCGACCAGGATCAGGAAGCCGGCCAGTGCCGGCACGCCGGCGGTCACCGCGAGGACGGCGGCCCGGGCGTACTTGGCCAGGGCCGGGCGGTCCCGCTCCACGCCGTAGATCCGGTTGGCGCCGCGTTCGATCTGGGCCATCGTGGTGGTGAGCGCGACCAGGCCGGTGAACAGACCGAGGGTCAGCGCCAACTCGCCGGCCCGCTCGGTGCGCTCGCCGTCGCCGAGCAGCTCGCGGACCACCGACTCGCTCTGCCCGGGGGTGAGGGCCAGCACGGTGTCGGCGACCACCTGGCCGCCCTCCTCCACGCCGAGTTCGCTGATCAGACCGGTCAACGCGATCATGAACGGCACCACGGCGAGGCAGAGCTGCAGGGCGAACGCCCGGGAGTGGCTGAAGCCGTCGCCGTAGCGGAACCGGATGAAGGCGTCGCGCAGCAGGCACCAGCCGCCCTGCCGGCGCAGGGTGCGCCAGGCGTCGTCGGCGGAGAGGTCGTCCTCCGCCATCAGCCGGGTCTCGGGGACGAGCTTGGTGCTACTCACGGCGCGCCTCCTCGATCAGCCGCTCGCCCCGCTCCGCCGCCGCCTCGGCGTCCATCGACAGGTCGGGGTGGCGCTCGGGGCGCGGCACGCAGAGCCAGAGGGACTGCGGCTTGATCTCGGCCGTCAGCGAGCGGCCCGGCTCGATCAGGTCGCCGTCGAGCTCCCGGGGCTGGGCCCGGTTGCTGGTGATCTGCACCCGGCGGGCCCGGAAGACCTCCATCCGGGGCACGCTGCCGCGCCGGCGCATCAGCGCCCAGCCCATGGCCAGCCAGTGGCGCAGCGTACGGGGGGTGAGCACGGCCACGTCGAGCCAGCCGTCGTCGGGCTCGGCGTCGGTGAGCAGGCGCACCCCGCCCTGGAGCCGGCCGACGTTGGCGATCAGCACGGAGCGGGCCCGGCGGCGCAGCGGCGGCCGGTCGTCGATGCGGATCGAGACCCGCATCGGCCGGTCCCGCAGGTGCTTCGCGGCGCCCATCACGTACGCGGGCCAGCCGATGCGCGCCTTGGTCGTCTCGGAGGTGTCCCGGAGCATCTGGGCGTCGAAGCCCATCCCGGCCATCACGGCGAAGTGCCGGTCCTCGACCGCGCCGACGTCCAGCCGGCGCATCCCGCGCTCCACGGCGACCTGCAGGCCGGCGGCCAGGTCGTTGGAGAGCCCGAGGTTGGCGGCGAGCAGGTTGCCGGTGCCCTGGGGCAGCACGGCCAGCGCGGCGTCGGTGCCGACCAGCCCGCTGACGCAGGCCATCACGGTGCCGTCGCCGCCGCAGGCGAAGACCACCTGGGCGCCGGCGGCGACGGCCGCCTCGGTCTGGCCCCGGCCCGGGTCCTCGACCGTGGTCTCGTACCAGGTCGGCTCGGGCCAGCCCGCGGCGGCGAGGGCGTCGTCCACCGTACGGCGGAACTGGTCCAGATCGGTCACCTTCGAGGGGTTGACCACCACCGCCGAGCGCGGCGGGGCGTCGTCGGCGGTCACCGGGCGCGTCTGCTCTCCACCATCCACGGCGCAAGTGTGCAGCAAGCGGGGCCGGTCAGCGAGCCGGCGCGGGGCAACGTTGCACTGGCCGCAATCAGGTTTGAAACGCCACGCCACCGGTTGGCCCGCTCCCCGCGGGCCGCGCCCTCGGCAATCTCGGTCACCCGCCGGACGCGGGTGGCCTCCCGCTTCGCCCCGCACGATCCACCCCGGCGGACCGAGCCCGGGAGCACCGGGCACCGGTCAGGCCACCGTCCGCAGCGCCGTCTCGACCCGCCGGCGCAGGTCGTCGAGGTTCAGCCCGGCCTCGGTGAGCACCACGGCGGCGAGGCCGCCGCCCTCGCGCAGCAGCCCGAGCAGGATGTGCTCGGTGCCGATGTGGTGGTGGCGCAGCCGGAGCGCCTCGCGCAGGGAAAGCTCCAGCACCTTCCTGGCGCGGGGCGAGAAGCGTCCGTCGTCGTACCGCCGGAAGCCCCAGCGGCGGCGCGGCGCGGGCGCGGCCTCGCGCAGCGCGTCGGGGCCGAAGGACTCCTCGATCCGGGCGACGATGGCGGTGAGGTCGATGCCGATCTCGCGCAGCGCGGCGGCGTCGGCCTCGCCCAGACCGCTGGCGCCGGGGGCGGTGTGCCGGGCGATGGCGGCGCGCAGGTCCTCGGCGCGCACCCCCGCCTCGGTGAGCACCCGGCTGGCCAGCGCGTCGCCGTCGGCGAGAACGCCGAGCAGCAGGTGCTCGGTGCCGACCGGCCGCTGCCGCTCGGCCCGCGCCTCGTCGACCGCCCGGTGGACGACCGCACGGGCCCGGTCGGTGAACCGTTCGAACATCACGCCTCCCAGGTTCCTCGGACCGCCGGTCGCCCGGCGTGCTTCTTGTGGACCGCCTGCCGGCTGACCTCGAGCGCGTCGGCGATGTCCTGCCAGGACCAGCCCTGTCGACGGGCGTTGTCCACCTGGACGACCTCCAGCCGTTCGAGGAGCCGGCGCAGGGCGAGCACCGCCCGGAGCCCGACCTTCGGGTCGGTGCTGCCGGCGGCCGCCGCAAGTTCCGTTGCCTGACTCATGTCGTCAACTTACGTTGACACCGCCACTCTGTCAACCCTCGTTGACAACGCGGGTGCCGACCCGGCGCGTTCTCAGCGAAGTTGATCTGTTCTCACCCCGCCCCTATGGTGGGCCGATGGCGTCGGTCAAGCAGGTCCAAGTCACCTTCGACTGCGCAGAACCTGAGCGCGTCGCTCGTTTCTGGTGCGAGGTGTTGGGTTACGTCGTACCGCCGCCACCGGAGGGGTTTGCTACCTGGGACGATTTCAATCGCGCGCTGCCGCCTGAGCGACAGGGTTCAGCGTTCGCCTGCACTGATCCCTCAGGTGTGGGCCCGCGACTGTTCTTCCAGCGCGTTCCCGAAGGCAAGGTCGTCAAGAATCGGCTGCATCTTGACGTGCGGGTCGGCGCCGGGCTCGTGGGTGAAGAGCGCCTGGCCGCACTTGAGGCCGAATGCGCACGACTGGCCGCGCTCGGCGCGGTACGCGTGCGACTACTACCTGCCGATGACGACAACGAGTCGTGCCTCCTGATGCAGGACATCGAGGGCAACGAGTTCTGTCTCGACTGAGTGGCGTGATCGGCTGCTGGTGGGCTGGCCGCCCCGGATCACCTTCGCTGAGAACCCACCTGGACCCACCGTCCGACACGACCGCCGACGCCCCGACCAGGGGCTTCGGCGGTGTTACGGTCCGCTGATGTTCCGCCGCGCCCCGTCCGACCGACCCGAGCCGCTGACCTGCCGTCTCGCCGCCGGGCGGGTCGCGCTCGAGGTAGCCGGCGGCAGCGTGGTCGGCCACCGCTATCCGGCCAACTTCGACGTGCTGCACGTCGATGCGACGCTGCCCTTCGTCGCCGTGGTCGACGGCATGGGCTCCGGCGAGGGCGCCCGGGTGGCCGGCACCACGACGATGACCACCCTGGTCGAGGCGGTCCGCGGTGACTGGCCCGCGGTCGGGCCGCGTGAGCTGCGCGCCGCGGTCGCCGACGCCCGCTCCCTGGTCCGCGCCGCCGGCGCACGCCTGACCGAGCTGACCGGCTGCACGCTGACCGCCCTGCTGGTCGAGCCGGACGGCGAGCAGGCCTGGCTCGTCCAGCTCGGCGACTCGCGGGCGTACCGGCTGCGCGACGGCGTGCTGGAGCTGATGACGGTCGACCACACGGCCGCCTGGCTGGGGCTGCTGCACGGCTGGTACCGGGCGGGCTCCGCGGAGGCGGCCCGGGCCCGCTACCAGCTGCTGCGCTACGTCGGCCACCCCGACAACCCGGACGCGGACCTGCAGGCCGTGCCGCTGCGGGTCGGCGACACCTGGCTGCTCTGCACCGACGGGGTGAGCGACCAGGTCGACTACCACCGGATGCGGGAGGCCCTCGCGAGCGGCGACCCGAAGCGGGCGGTGCGCAGCCTGCTGACCAGCAGCCTGGCCGAGGGCGGGGAGGACAACGCCACCGCCGTGGTGCTCCGGGTCCGGCCCGGCGTCGAGGGTGACGGCGAACACTCTTGACGGGCTGACATTCCATGCAAAGATTGTCAGCGTGTCGAAGGACCGGTTGGCGGCGATCCTCGCCGCCGCGTACGAGTGCTTCACCCGGCACGGCGTGCGGCGCACGACGATGGACGACATCGCGGCCACCGCCGGAATGTCCCGCCCCGCCGTCTACCAGTACGTCCGCAACAAGGACGACGCCTACCGCCGGCTGGCCGAACGGCTCTTCGCCGACTCCCTCGCCCAGGCCCGCCGGGCGGCCACCGCACCCGACGCCGACCTGCGGCAGCGGCTGCACGACGTGCTCGCCGCCAAGCTCGAACTCACCCTCCGACTGCACCGGGAGAGCCGGCACGCCGCCGAACTCCTCGACACCGGCACCCGGCTCACCGGCGACCTCGCCGAGGCGTACACCCGGGAGCTGACCGACGTGGTCGCCGACGCGCTCGCCGACGCCGCCGGGCCGCGCGCCCGCGCGGTCGCCGACGTGCTGGTCGCGCTCACCCGCGGCCTGGAGGCCGACCTCACCGACCCCGACCTGCCCCGCCGACGGTTGCGCGAGGGTGTCGCGCTGCTCGTCGCCGGCCTCGCCCACCCGGGAGCCCCCGCATGACCACCTCCGTCCTGATCACCGGCACCTCCTCCGGCATCGGCCGCGCCACGGTCCGCCGGCTCGCCCGCCGCCCGGAATTCACCGTCTACGCCACCGCCCGCAAGGTCGAGGCGATCGCCGACCTCGCCGACAGCGGCGCCCGGCTGCTCCCCCTCGACGTCACCGACGAGGAGTCCATGCGGGCCGCCGTAGCCGCCGTCGAGGCCGCGCACGGCCAGATCGACGTGCTGGTCAACAACGCCGGCTACGGCGAGTACGGGCCGATCGAGGAGGCCCCGCTGGACCGGGTCCGGGCCCAGTTCGAGACCAACGTCTTCGGGCTCAGCCGGCTCACCCAGCTCGTGCTGCCGGGCATGCGCCGGGCCGGCCGGGGCCGGATCGTCAACGTCAGCTCGATGGGCGGCCGGCTGGTCTTCCCCGGCGGCGGCTACTACCACGCCAGCAAGTACGCGGTGGAGGCGATCTCCGACGCGCTGCGCCAGGAGGTGCGGCCGTTCGGCATCGACGTGGTGGTCGTCGAGCCCGGTCTGATCCGGACCGGGTTCGGGGCGGTGGCCGCGAAGTCGCTCGGTGCCGGCGGCGCTCCGGCCGGGCCGTACCGGACGATGGTCGCCTCGGTCGACGCGGCGATGGCGAAGTCCTACGCCAACCCGATGCTGGCCGCGACGCCCGAGACGGTGGCCCGGGTGATCGAGCGGGCGATCACCGCCCGCCGCCCCCGCACCCGCTACCTGGTCACCGCCGCCGCGTGGGCGATGGTGCACACCCGCCGGCTGCTCGGCGCGCGGGTCTTCGACGCGGTCGCCCGGCTCCAGTTCCGCTGAGCCGCCCGGCGGCGCGCCGATCGGGCCCGGCGCGCCGCCCCGCTGTGCCGACCGGCACGCCGGACACCCACGCCCGGGTGTGCCGATCCCGGCCCGCCCGGGCGGCGGCGCGACTAGCGTCGGTGGGGTCGGCGTGGCCGTACCGTGCGGGGCGCCCGGGAGGTGAGCCGGATGACCGGATCCGCCGGCGCGCCGGTGGTCGCCGGCATCAGCGTGTTGCCGCAGGCCATGGAGGTCGTCCGGGAGGCCACCCGGGCGGCCGCCGCGCACCGCCGGAACCTCGTCCTGCTGCACGCCTTCAACTGGCAGGCGGCGTTCGAGGCGACCTCGGTCGCCGAGCCCCGCGCCGAGGCCGAAGAGATGATCGCCCGGGCCGCCGCGACCGCCGCCGAGATCGAGCCGGCCGTGTCGGTCAGCGGCGAGATCGTCGAGGGCCCCCCGCTGGACGCGCTGATCCGCCGTTCCGAGTCGGCGTTCCTGGTGGCCGTCGGCGACGGCGGCATGACCACCTGCGGGGACTGCGTACCCCCCGACGCGCCGGCGGTGCAGCTCGCCGCCCGCGCCGGCTGCCCGGTGCTGGTGGTCCGCCGCGAGCCGCCCGTCGCCGGGCCGGTGCTGGTCGGGGTGGACGGGTCGGCGAGTTCACGGACGGCGCTCGACTTCGCCTTCGACTGCACCGCCCGCCGGGAGGCCCGGCTGCTCGCGGTGCGGGTCGTCGAGCCGGGACGGCCCGACGGCGGCGACGAGGTGCTCATCGAGGCGGTGGCCGAGGTAGGGCGGCGGTACCCCGGCGTCGCGGCGGAGTGCCACACCGTCCGCGGCGACCCGGGCGCCGTCCTGGTCGAGCAGTCACGGTCGGCGCAGCTGGCGCTGGTCGGCGCCCGGGGCGACGAGCCGTGGCGCGGGATGCTGGGCGCGGTGAGCCAGACCCTGCTCTACCACGCGCCGTCGCCGGTCATCGTGGTCCGTGGCTTGACCGCCACACCACCGGACGGGCCGTGACGCCCCCCGGTCCCGGGACCAACGGCCCTGATCCACTCGCACCCGGCCGGGTCAAGCTGGACACGCCCCGGGTGATATCCGCCTTCGGGCTGCAGAAGTCCCCGACGCGCGAGAGGCTATTGCAGCATGGACACCGCTCTCGACCTGCACAGCCCACTGACCGAAGACGAGCTGCGCCGGCTGGACGCCTACTGGCGGGCGGCTAACTACCTCACCGTCGGGCAGATCTACCTGCTCGACAACCCGCTGCTCCGCGAGCCGTTGCAGCCCGAGCACCTCAAGCCGCGGCTGCTCGGCCACTGGGGCACCAGCCCGGGTCTCAACCTGCTCTACGCCCACCTCAACCGGGTCATCGTCAACCGTGACCTGTCTGCCATGTTCGTCACCGGCCCCGGCCACGGCGGCCCGGCCCTGGTGGCGAACACCTGGCTGGAGGGGACCTACAGCGAGCTCTACCACGCGGTGAGCCGGGACGAGCGGGGCATGGCCCGGCTGTTCCGCCAGTTCTCCTTCCCCGGCGGCATCCCGAGCCACGTGGCACCGGAGGTGCCGGGTTCGATCCACGAGGGCGGCGAGCTGGGGTACGCGCTGAGCCACGCGTACGGCGCGGCCTTCGACAACCCGGACCTGCTGGTCGCCTGCGTCATCGGCGACGGGGAGGCGGAGACCGGGCCGCTGGCGGGCAGCTGGCTGTCCAACGTCTTCCTGAACCCGGCCCGCGACGGGGCGGTGCTGCCCATCCTGCACCTCAACGGCTACAAGATCGCCAACCCGACGGTGCTGGACCGGATCCCCACCGACGACCTGCTGGAGCTGATGCGCGGCTACGGCCACCAGCCGTACATCGTCGCCGGCGACGACCCGGCCACCGTGCACCAGGCCCTCGCCGCCACGCTGGACCGGGCGGTCGACGAGATCGCCGAGATCCAGCGGCGGGCCCGCTCCGGCGGCACCGTCGAGCGCCCCCGCTGGCCGATGATCATCCTCCGTACGCCGAAGGGCTGGACCGGTCCCCGCGAGGTCGACGGCAAGCGGGTCGAGGGGACCTACCGGGCCCACCAGGTGCCCGTCTCCGAGGTACGCACGAACCCGGCGCACCTCGCCGAGCTGGAGCGCTGGCTGCGCAGCTACCGGCCGGAGGAGCTCTTCGACGCCACCGGCGCCCCGGTCGCCGAACTGGCCGCCCTGCCGCCCCGGGGCGACCGGCGGATGAGCGCCAACCCGGTCACCAACGGCGGCCGGGTGCTGCGTGAACTGGAGCTGCCGGACTTCCGGGACTACGCGGTCGACGTCAAGCAACCGGGTACGCCGATGGTCGGGGCGACCGGCGCGCTGGGCCCGTGGGTGCGCGACGTGATCGCCGCCAACCCGCAGACCTTCCGCCTCTTCGGCCCCGACGAGGTCGCCTCCAACCGGCTCGGCGCCGCCTTCGAGGTCACCGACCGGACGTTCGTCGCCGACACCTCCGACGGCGACGACCACCTCTCTCCCGACGGCCGGGTGATGGAGGTCCTCTCCGAGCACCTGTGCCAGGGCTGGCTGGAGGCCTACCTGCTCACCGGCCGGCACGGCATCTTCACCAGCTACGAGGCGTTCATCCACATCGTCGACTCGATGGTCAACCAGCACGCCAAGTGGCTCAAGGTCACCCGGGCCATCCCCTGGCGGGAACCGGTGGCGTCGCTGAACTACCTGCTCTCCAGCCACGTGTGGCGGCAGGACCACAACGGCTTCTCGCACCAGGACCCGGGCTTCATCGACCACGTGATGAACAAGAAGGCCGAGGTGGTGCGGGTCTACCTGCCGCCGGACGGCAACACGCTGCTCTCCACGATGGACCACTGCCTGCGCAGCCGGCACTACATCAACGTGGTGGTCGCCGGGAAGCAGCCCGCGCCGAACTGGCTGACCATGGAGGAGGCGATCCAGCACTGCCGGCGGGGCCTCGGCATCTGGGACTGGGCCAGCACCGACGAGGGCAGCGAGCCGGACGTGGTGCTGGCCTGCGCCGGCGACGTGCCCACCCTGGAGACCCTCGCCGCGGCGGACCTGCTGCACCAGCACCTGCCCGAGCTGAAGGTGCGGGTGGTCAACGTGGTCGACCTGATGCGGCTCCAGCCGCCGTCGGAACACCCGCACGGCCTGCCGGACAGCGAGTTCGACACCATCTTCACCCGCGACAAGCAGATCATCTTCGCGTACCACGGCTATCCGTGGCTGATCCACCGGCTCACCTACCGCCGGACCAACCACGACAACCTGCACGTGCGCGGATACAAGGAGGAGGGCACCACCACCACGCCCTTCGACATGGTCATGCTCAACGACCTGGACCGCTTCCACCTCGTCATCGACGTGATCGACCGGGTGCCCGGGCTCGCCTCGCGCGCCGCCCACCTGCGCCAGGACATGGTCGACGCCCGGCAGGCCTGCCGCGACTACACCCGCCGGTACGGCGAGGACGACCCCCGGGTCGCCGAGTGGCGCTGGATCCGCGAGAGCGACCCCGCCCTGCGCGGCGGGCACTGAACCGGCCGGCCGGCAGCAGAAGGTGAGCGTGATGAGCGGCGACGAGATCCTGGTCGGCTACGACGGTTCCACCGACGCCACCCTGGCGCTGGACTGGGCGTTGGACGAGGCGCAGCGCAGCGGCCGGCCGGTCCGCCTGGCGTACGTCTTCGAGTGGTTGACCGTGGCCGGCTGGATCGGCCCCGGGGTGGCCCCGGGGATCTGGCCCGACGAGACCGCCCGACGGCAGGTCGAGGAGCTGGTCCACAAGGCCGCGGCCGACGCCGTGGCCCAGCGGCCGGGCACCACCGTGCACGGCGAGGTGTACGACGGGCCGCCCGCCCTGGTGCTGCAGGAACGCTCCGCCGACGCCGGGCTGCTGGTGCTGGGCAGTCGGGGGCACGGCGGCTTCGCCGGCCTGCTCACCGGCTCGACCGCCGTCGCGGTGACCGCCCACGCCCACTGCCCGGTGGTGGTGGTCCGCGCCGGGCAGGCCACCGGGGCGGGTCCGGTGGTGGTCGGCGTCGACGGCTCGGAGTCCTCCCGGGTGGCGCTCGGCTTCGCGGTGGAGAGCGCCGCACAACGCAGGGTGCCGCTGCGGGTGGTGCGGGTCTTCGCACCGCCGGCCGGGCGGTGGCGGCCCGCGGACCACGACGAGGAGGCCACCGTCGCCGGGGAACGGGCCGCGGTAGAGGAGTCGCTCGCCCCGTGGCGGGACACCTTCCCCGACGTGGACGTCGACGTCGAGGTGGCGCGCGGCAACCCGGCCGCCGCCCTGGTCGAGGCCAGCCGGGGCGCCCAGCTCGTGGTGGTGGGCAGCCGGGGCCTGGGCGGGCTGCGGGGGATGCTGCTCGGCTCGGTCAGCCAGCAACTGCTCCAGCACTCGTCCTGCCCGGTCGTGGTGGCCCGGGAACGCTGACGGTTCCGGCGCCGGCACCGGCCGCCCTGGTGATCGACGCCGTTTGTGGCGTGTCGCGGCCCTCCCCGTCGGCGGGACAGCGCGACATGCCGCATCCCGGTGTCGCTCCCGCCGGCGACGGGATGCCGGAGCAAGCGGGCCGGCGGCGCGGGGCCTGCGTACGCTGCGCCTGTTCCGGGCATGACGAAGGATGGAGCCGGGACTCCACCACCGCGACGCCGGGGTGGGGCACGATGGGGAGAAACGGAAAGGTCTTGACGATGAGCCACGAGAAGCCGGGACAGGACCGCCCGCTGACCACCGCCCTCGCGGAGGCCGCCGCGACCGCCGGCTACGCCCCCTCGGTGCACAACACGCAACCGTGGCGCTGGCGGGTGCTGCCCGACGCCCTGGAACTACGGATCGTCCGGGACCGTCAGCTGACCGCCACCGACCCGGAGGGGCGGCTGCTGGCGATCAGTTGCGGCGCCGCGCTGCACCACGCCCGGCTCGCGCTGGCCGCCGAGGGCTGGACGGCCGTGGTGGAGCGGCTGCCCGACCCGGCGCAACCGGACCTGCTGGCCCGACTGACCGGCCTGGACCGGTCCGGCGCGGACGCGGACGCCATGCGCATGGTGCAGTGCATGCAGGTACGGCACACCGACCGGCGACCGGTCAGCGACGAGCCGGTCCCGACCGCCGCGATCGGTCAGATCAGCCGGGCGGTCGCCGCCGAGGGCGCCAACCTGCAGATCCTCGACTCCGACCAGGTGATGGAGCTGGCCGCCGCCGCCTCCCACGCCGGCACGGTCGAGGCGGAGGATCCGCAGCTGCGCGAGGAGCTGGCGTACTGGACCAGCCGGGCCGACGGCGGCACCGGGCTGCCGCCGGAGGTGCTGCCCGAACAGCAGCCGCAGACCACCGTCCCGGGCCGCGACTTCGGCCGCGCCGGCACCCTGCCGATCGGCCCCGGCCACGACAAGGCCGCCGTGTACGCGTTGCTCAACGGCGACGAGGACGAGCCGGACAGCTGGCTGCGCGCCGGCGAGGCGCTCTCCGCGCTCTGGCTGACCGCCACCCGCCTCGGCGTGTCCGTGGTGCCGCTCTCCGGGGTGGTGGAGGTGCCCGGCACCCGGCAGACGCTGCGCCACCTGCTCAGCGGGCTCGGCTTCCCGTACCTGGTGGTGCGGCTGGGGATCGCGGACCCGGCGCACGCGGGGCCGCCGCACACCCCGCGGCTCCCCACCGCGCAGGTGGTCGACACCTCGGCGGTCCGCGACCAGCACTCCTGACGATCTCGTTCCCGCGGCCAGGCGGGAGATAGCATCACCTGCGTGGCCGCCAGCACACCGACACCCCGCAACGAGCCGCTCGCCCCCTCGCTGGGGCTGAGCCCGCTGTCCCGGGTACGCCTCGACGAACTGCTCCAGGAGATGCTCGACCGGGTCGGCGAGGTGGTCACCAGCCGGGAGCGGCTGCGCGCCCTGCTGGACGCGGTGGTGGGCATCGGCTCCGACCTCGACCTGCGCAGCACCCTGCTACGGATCGTGCAGTCGGCCTGCGAGCTGGTCGGCGCCCGCTACGGCGCGCTCGGCGTGATCGGGCCGGACCGGCTGCTGCACGACTTCATCATCCACGGCATCAGCGACGAGCTGCACGCCAAGATCGGCGACCTGCCGCACGGGCGGGGCGTGCTCGGCCTGCTCATCGACGAGCCGCGCCCGGTGCGGATGCCGGACATCACCCAGCACCCGAAGTCGTACGGCTTCCCACCGCACCACCCGCCGATGCACAGCTTCCTCGGCGTGCCGGTCCGCATCCGCGACCAGGTCTTCGGCAACCTCTACCTGGCCGAGAAGCAGGGCGCGGCGGAGTTCACCGAGGACGACGAGGAGATCGTCGTCGCGCTCGCCGCCGCAGCCGGCGTGGCGATCGAGAACGCCCGCCTCTACGCGCTGGCCCACCGGCGGGAACGCTGGCTCGCCGCCACCGCCGAGATCACCTCGGTGCTGCTCGGCGAGGTCCGCCGCACCGACGCGCTGGCCCTGGTCGCCCGCCGGGCCCGGGAGGTCGCCGAGGCGGAGCTGGCCCTGGTGCTGCTCTACGACGAGGACGCCGGCCAGTTCACCGTCGAGGTGGTCGACTCGGCCGACGGCGCCGACCGGCAACTGGTCGGCGCGGTGCTGCCGGCCGCCGAGACCAGCTTCGCCGGACCGGTCACCGAACACCGGCACGGGCTGGTGGACAACCTCGCCCAGGCCGCCCCCTGGCCGGCGCCGGTGGTCGCCGGCCCCGCCGTGGTGTCCCCGCTCGCCACGGCGGACACCCTGCACGGCGTGCTGGTGATCGCACACCGACCGGACGCCGCGCGGACCGTCGACGACGACGTGCGACTGCTGAGCAGCTTCGCCGGCCAGGCCGCGCTCGCCATGGAGCGGGCCCGCGGCCAGGAGGAACGGGAGCTGCTGGTGGTCCTGGAGGACCGTGAGCGGATCGCCCGCGACCTGCACGACGTGGTGATCCAACGGCTCTTCGCCACCGGCCTGCAACTGCAGAGCGCCGCCCCGATGAACGCCCGGCCCGAGGTCGCCAAGCGGATCAACACGGCCGTCGACGACCTCGACGCCACCATCCGGGACATCCGGCGGACCATCTTCGAGCTGCGCACCCCGATGAGCGCGGCGCTGCGCACCGAGATCCGGGAGGCCATCGACCTGGCCACCGAGTCGCTCGGCTTCCGCCCCGCCGTGGAGCTGGACGGGCCGATCGACAGCGCCGTGCCGGAATCGGTCCGCCCCGACCTCACGGCCGTGCTCCGCGAGGCGCTGTCCAACGCCGTCCGGCACGCCGAGGCCACCCGGGTCGCCGTCGCCATCCGGGTCGACGCCGGGCGGGTCGCGCTCACCGTCACCGACGACGGCGTCGGCTGCGACCCCGCCGCCGCGCGCGGCGGGCTGGTCAACCTGCGCGAGCGCGCCGAGCGGCACGGCGGCGAGTTCCAGGTACGCCCGGCACGGCCGCACGGCACCGAGCTGTTCTGGTGCGTCCCGCTGCGGGACTGACCCCGGTCCGGCCGTCCGCCCCGGGCCGTCCCGACGCGGCGGGCGCTCCGGGGCGCACGTCCCGGCGGGCGCTCAGTGGGTCTTGCCGAGCAGGCGGGTGGCGAGCACCGCCGCCTGGGTCCGCCGCTCCAGACCGAGCTTCGCCAGCACGCTGGAGACGTAGTTCTTCACGGTCTTCTCGGCCAGGAACATCTTGCCGGCGATCTCCCGGTTGGTCAGCCCCTCGGCCACGTACTCCAGGATGCGGCGCTCCTGCTCGGTGAGTGTCTTGAGCTCGCGGGGCTGCTCGACGCCGCTGCGGATGCGCTCCAGCACCCGGGTGGTGATCGCCGGGTCGAGCAGGGACTGGCCGGCCGCCACCCGGCGCACCGCGTCCACCAGATCGGTGCCCCGGATCTGCTTGAGCACGTAGCCTGCCGCCCCCGCCATGATCGCGGCGAAGAGCGCCTCGTCGTCCTCGTACGAGGTGAGGATCAGACCCTTGATCGAGGAGTCCACGGCCCGGATGTCCCGGCACACGTCGATGCCGTTGCCGTCGGGCAGGCGGGCGTCGAGGATCGCCACGTCCGGCCGGAGGGCCGGGATGCGGCGGGCCGCCTCCTGCGCGGAGCCGGACTCGCCGACCACTTCGATGTCGCCGCTGCTCTGCAGCAGGTCGGCAAGGCCACGACGGACGACCTCGTGGTCGTCAAGGAGGAACACCCGAATCATCCCTCGTTTCTACCCGCCCCGGCCGCGCCCCGCACGGGCCGAAGGTCCCCTACCTGCCGCGGCACGGCGGGAAGGGGGACCCGGGCGGACGGGACATCCGGCCCTGCCCGGCTCCCCGGCCGCTGACGCACGGTGGAGGTGAACCAGCGGGGGCCGCCCCACCTGCCACGGAAGGAGCATCACCATGGAAACCGGCTTCACGGTCGCGCAGCTGCGAGCGGCCGCCGCGGACGCCGTCCGGGCGCCTTCCCTGCACAACACCCAGCCCTGGCGGTTCCGGCTGCGCGACGGCGGCATCGAACTGTCGGTCGACCCGACCCGCCGGCTGCCCGCCACCGACCCGAGCGGCTGGGGTGCCCGCATCTCCTGCGGAGCCGCCCTGTTCAACCTGCGGCTCGCCCTCGCCGTCGCCGGCACCCCGGCCACGGTGCGGCTGCGGCCGTACCCGACCGAACCGAACGTGCTGGCCCGGCTGGTCCCGGACGCGCCCCGGCCCGCCACACCCGCCGACCGCAGCCTGCACTCGGCGATCCCGCGCCGGCTCAGCAACCGCGCGCCGTTCTGGCCGGACCCTGTGCCCGCCGACGCCCGGTGGCGGCTCGGCGAGGCGGCCCGCGCCGAGCAGTGCTGGCTGGAACTGGTCATCGGCACCAGCGCGGTCAACGCCTTCGCCGAGGTCGCCCGCAGCGCCCACCGGGTGCTGGAACGCGACCCCGACTACCGGCGGGAGCGGGCGGAGTGGATCCGCCGCGAGCCCGCGCCCGACGGGGTGCCCGCCGCCGCCGGCGGCCCGCAGAGCGAACCGCAGGACCTCTTGCCGATGCGTGGCTTCGGCGGCCGGGACCGAGCCCCCGGCCGGGACTTCGAGCCGGAGCCGCTGGTCGCCGTCCTCGGCTCTGCGGGCAACACGTCCACCGACCAGATCCTGGCCGGGCAGGCCCTCCAACGGGTGCTGCTCACCGCGACCGACGCCGGGCTGAGCGTCTCCCTGCTGTCCCAGCCGATCGAGGTGCAGGGGGCGCGCGAGGCGCTGCGGTTGTCGCTGGGCCGGTTCGGCACGCCCCAGATGGTGATGCGGATCGGCTACGGCCAGCCCGGGGCGGCCACCCCCCGGCGCAGCGTGGACGACGTGCTCGACCTGCCCGTGGTGTCGGCCTGAGCCGTACCCGCTCCGCCCGTGCCGCCGGTCGGCGGCCGGCCCCGCCCCCGTCACCCGGGGCCGGCCGCCGATCCGGTCGCTGGCGGCGGCCGTCCCCGGGCCGGCAGCGTGGTTGGTCCTGGCGGGTGCGCCGGTGTCAGGCGGGGCGGGAGCTGCCGAGCAGGGCCGCCTCCCGCTCCGGGTCCAGCCCCACCGCCGCGCGCGCCGGCCGCCCGGCCCGCGCCGGCACGGACCCCACCTGCCGCAACCACCGCCAGGTGTCGGCGACCGTCTCGGCCACCGGCCGACAGGTCAGCCCCGACGCGTACGCCTTCTCCACGCCCCGCTCCTGCAACCACCGGTACTCGTGGCCGCGCGGCACCCAGACCGGCAGGTCGTTCCAGGGCACCACCCCGGCCGCCAGGATCCGCTCCGGATCCGTCCAGCGCAGCCGCGCGTCCGACCCGGTCGCCGCGACGACCGCCGCCAACAGCTCTCCCATCGTCGCGTGCCCGCTGCGGCTGATCACGTTGTACGCCCCGCCGACGCGCTCCGCGCCCCGGTCCAGCATCCAGGTCGCCAGGTCCCGCACGTCCACGTACTGGATCGGCAGGTCCTCCGGATCCGGCGCCAGCACGTCCCCGCCCCGGGCGATCCGCTCCAACCACCAGGGCAGCCGGCCGATGTCCTCCCCGGGCCCGAGGATCAGCCCGGCCCGGACGAGCAACGCCGCGTCCCCGAACACCTCCATTGCGGCCCGCTCCCCGCCCGCCTTGTTGTGCGCGTAGTCCCCGTCGCCCGCGTCCGGCGCGGCGTCCACCACCGGCGCCTCCTCCCCGGCCCCGGACGGCAGCGGGTGGGCGTAGACCGAGCCGCTGGAGACGTAGACGTAGTGCCGCACCGACCCGACCAGCGCCCGGGCTGCGTCCCCCACCGCCCGCGGCGCGCCGTCCCAGGTGTCCACCACCAGGTCCCACTCGCCGCCCGCGAGCGCCGCCAGGCCGTCCGGCGCCGTCCGGTCACCCCGCAACCGGTGTACGCCCGGTGGGACCGCACCGTGCACACCACGGTTGAAGACGGTCACCGACCAGCCTCTGCGTACCGCCTCGGCCACGGTCGCGCCGCCGACGAAGCCTGTTCCACCCAGCACCAGCAGTCTCATGCGTCCCAGCCTGTCCGGTCCCGGCCCCGGACGGACCCCCCGTTCACCGCTAGCGGATCTGCCAACGGCAGAATCCCGCCCCTGCCCTGCGGATCGCCATGGTCCGCCAGGGCCGGGCTCGGGGGACACGGGGTTCTGTCCAGATCGGCGTGCCGGATGCCGCGCTCCGGGCTTGGCCTCAGTGTGCCGGATGTCCGGTTATCGGCCCGCTGGGCAAGTCGGGATGGCCGGTTCTGGCCGGCCAGTGCTCGGTCGTCCCGTGACCGGCGGCACGCTCGCGGCGGAATGGTGGCCGGGCCGGGGTCGTTACACCCTCTGGACGATCGCAGTAGCAAGCCCGCTGGCCTGGCCCGATCACCTGGGCCGCCCGGGATGCCGCCGCCGGAATGATGGTGGGCCGCCGGTCGTTACACATGGACCCGGCGCCGCGAGCCCCCGCTCGCGAAGCCTGCCGGGCAGAGACTTTCCCCTGATCTTTGAGCGCCGTCGTGGTGCTTGCGCCCGCTCGACCCCCATCGAGCCTGGGTGCCAACCCCCGAATGGAGCCACTTCTGATGAACACCACCATTCTGCGGAAGAGCGTGCTGGGTATTGCTGGTCTGGCCTTCGCCGGTGGCGTCTTCGCCGGCCCCGTGACCGAGGCCCACGCCAACCCGGTCGACGCCAAGGCGGTCGCCGTGGTGCAGGCCGACAAGCCGGGTGTGGACAAGGGCAAGCTGATCCCGCACGGTGTGCAGGGCAAGCAGTCGCGCATCGACGTGGGCGCCGAGCAGACCGCCAACGTGAAGGCGATCATCGCGGCGACGAAGAAGTCGGGCATGGACGAGCGGGCCGGCGTCGTCGCGATCGCCACGTCGCTGCAGGAGTCGAAGCTGGAGAACCTGGGTCACCTGGGTGAGCGCAACGACTTCGACTCGCAGGGCCTGTTCCAGCAGCGCCCGTCCAGCGGTTGGGGCACGGTCGAGCAGATCACCGACCCCGAATACTCGACGATGGCGTTCCTGAAGGGCCTCAAGCAGGTCGACGGGTGGCAGGACATGCCGCTGACCGAGGCCGCGCAGACCGTGCAGGTCTCGGCCTACCCGGACCACTACGCCCAGTGGGAGCAGCAGGCCGCCGACCTGGTCGCCAAGCACTGGAACAACTGACACGTGAACGACACGCTGGCCGGCACCCCCGCACGGGGTGCCGGCCAGCGGCGTACACAAGCCCGTCCGCCGACTGAGTGGAACACCATGGGTGTGTCCGATGGCCGCAGACACCCATGACGTTCCACCCGTCGCTGGCGCGGCGCGAAAGGCAACGGCGCGTGGCGAGGGTGTGTGGCCGTGAGGGCCCGGACGGAGGGTGCCCACGGCGGGGGTGTGGCCCGCCGTGCCCGGCGCAGGGATCAAGCCTGACCGCCCGGAGCCGGACACGGCGGGCCACACCCCCACCACCGACCACCGCAACCCGGGGACCGACAGAGAGACCCCCGCGCGGTCATCGGAAAGCGGCAACGGCAACGGCAAAGCGAAAGAACGACAGAAGCCCCGGCTCATCAGCCGGGGCTCCGTACGTCGGGCAAATGCCTGGTGGGCGATACTGGGTTTGAACCAGTGACCTCTTCCGTGTCAAGGAAGCGCGCTCCCACTGCGCCAATCGCCCGTGGTCGAGAGCGGACGACGGGATTCGAACCCGCGACCCTCACCTTGGCAAGGTGATGCGCTACCAGCTGCGCTACGTCCGCGTGCCGCCCGGTCTCCCCGGCGACGGGTTGAACTCTACCCGACGGCAAGATCGCCGGCTCCGCCGCCCCACCCGCCCGCTCCACCGCCGGTGATTGCGCTGGTCACTCATGGGGTACTGATTCACCTCGACAGCACACCGCATCCCCCTGAAGGAGGCTGTCGTGGGTATCGGAACGAGTATTTTCCTGCTCGCCGCCGGCGCGATCCTGACCTTCGCCCTGGACGCGAGCGTCGGCGGCGTCAACCTGGACGTGGTCGGTTGGATCCTGATGGCGGCCGGCGTGCTCGGTCTCGTCATGACCGCGCTGGTCTGGGGTCGCCGCCGCCAGGTGGTCACCACCACCGAGCCGGAGCCGGTCGAGTACCGGCGGGTGGAGGAGCGCCGGGACGTCGCTCCGCCGCTGTAGGGCCCATCACTACCCGGCCGACGGGGTTGATCGGTCGCGGGCGCACGAGGAGGCGCCGGTCGCCCACGGGTGGCCGGCGCTTCCGCATGCAGAGCCCAGGAGGGCGCGGAAACGAAAAGGCTGGCCACCGAAGGTTCCGGTGACCAGCCTGATCATTCTGTGGGCGATACTGGGTTTGAACCAGTGACCTCTTCCGTGTCAAGGAAGCGCGCTCCCACTGCGCCAATCGCCCGTGCTAATACCGAGGTGGGGACGGGATTTGAACCCGCGTACACGGCTTTGCAGGCCGTTGCCTCGCCTCTCGGCCACCCCACCGAGGTTGCCCCCGTCATGCGTGGCGGCAGCTCCGAGCGGACGACGGGATTCGAACCCGCGACCCTCACCTTGGCAAGGTGATGCGCTACCAGCTGCGCTACGTCCGCATGTCTCCGGCGTTCCCGGTGACGGATGAGAACTTTAGCCGAGGCTCGGAAGAGTTGCCAACTCGGGGGTGCTGTCGGCGCGTCCCTGGCGGGTTCCGGGGCGAGAATCCGGGAACTCCCCCTAGAGCTTCCTAGGAGACTGGGTGGGATGGTCGAAGGGATTGCGGGAGGTCAGCCGAAGGGCCAGGTCGGGGCGACGCGACGCGCCGGAGAAGAGCTGTCCGGGTTCCGACTGTGGCACGCCCGGCCGACCGGCTCGGTAACGCGCTGTGCTCATATCGATGGGTTAACGTAACCGCGTGACGAGACGTGCCGCCGATGTCCGCCTGGATTCCCTGCTGCGTACAGCCTGCGACGTGATCGTCGAGCGCGGACTCGCCAACACCCGGACGGCCGACGTGGCGCAGGCCGCCGGGGTCAGCCAGGCGCTCGTCTTCTACCACTTCGCCACCAAGGAGCGCCTGCTGGCGCAGGCCTTCGCGTACGCGGTGGAGCAGGACCTGGCCCGGCTGGACGCGGTGGTCCGCTCCTCCGCCCCACCGCTGACCAAGCTGCGCAAGCTGCTGCGCCTCTACACCCCGCCCGGGCGGTCGATCTCCTGGTCCATGTGGATCGACGGCTGGGCCGAGTCGCTGCGCAGCCCGGAGGTGGAGCGGGTCTCCCGCCGGCTCGACCTGCGGTGGCGGCAGGACCTCGCCGCGGTGATCGCCGACGGGGTGACCGACGGCACCTTCGTCTGCGCCGACCCGATGGCCGCCGCCTGGCGGATCAACGCGGTGATGGACGGGCTGGCCGTCCAGCTCGCGGTGCACGAGCGGGTGATCTCCCGGCGGCAGTTCGCCGACTGGATCCGGCTGATCACCGCCCGGGAACTGGGCCTCGACCCCGCCCGGCTCGACTGACCGCTCCACCTCGCCCGGGACCGACCCGGAGTCGCGGACACCAGTCCGGGGGCGCAGGCACCGAGGCGGCGGCCCGGCACCGACCGCCCGACGGCCGGACGACCGGGCAAAACCGCCCGGACCGCCACGGACAGCCGCGACAATCGGCGGCATGGACCTGCTGGAGACGTACCGACGGAGCCTGGCCGAGTTCGTCGACCGGGTCGAGCAGGTCGCGCCCGGGCAGTGGTCGGACCCGACGCCCTGCCCCGACTGGGACGTTCGCGCGCTGGTCAACCACGTGGTCACCGAGGACCGGTGGACCGGGCCGCTGCTCGCCGGCCGAACCGTCGAGGAGATCGGCGACCGGTTCGAGGGGGACCAACTCGGCGACGACCCGGTCGGGGCAGTCCGGCAGGTGGCGTCCCAGGCCGAGGTGGCGGCCAGCCATCCGGGTGCCCTCGACACCACGGTGCACCTCACCGCCGGGGAGACGCCGGCGGGTGAATACCTGAACCAGCTCGTCGCCGAGCACCTCGTACACGGATGGGACCTGGCGGTGGCGATCGGGGCGGACCCGCGCCTGGACGGCGACCTGGTCGCCGCCTGCACCCGGTGGTTCGAGGCCCGGGTCGCCGACTATCGCAGCGGTGACCTGGTCCGGCCCGGGCTCGACGTGCGGGCCGGCGCCGACGCGCAGGACCGGCTGATCGCCGCCTTCGGCCGCGACCCGGACTGGACACCGCCGGCCTGACCACGACGGACCGGCCGGCGTCACTTCGACGGCCGGGGTTGGCGAGGCGGCCGCCCGCAAGGGCCGGGAGGACTGTCGGAAACCCGCGAGGGCGTCGGACCGGAACGACCGCGACCGGGGCCGGCTGGCCGGGCGGGAGCTGAGCGCCGAGCGGGGTCGAGGGGTGCGCCGGCCGGACGCCCGAGGGGGGTCCGGCGTCCGACCGGCGCGGTCAACGGGGTCAGTCGGCGTACCCCTGTCCGGGGGCCACGGGGCGGCGGCGCTGGCGCTCCCGCAGCCGGCGCCGGGCCGGCGGGTGGACGTTGGCCAGGTCGAGGTCGCCGCCGTAGTGGGCGAGCACCCGGTGGTCCATCACCCGCCGCCAGAGCGGGGGCACCAGGGCGGCGACAATCATGGTGGCGTAGCCGGCCGGCAGTTGCGGCGAGGTGTCGAAGCTGCGCAGCGTCTGGTAGCGGCGCAGCGGGTTGGCGTGGTGGTCGCTGTGCCGCTGGAGCTGGAAGAGGAAGACGTTGGTGACCGTGCGGTCGCTGTTCCAGCTGTGCCGGGGGTCGACCTTCTCGTAGCGGCCGGCGGCGGTGCGCTGCCGGGCCAGCCCGTAGTGCTCCAGGTAGTTGACCACCTCGAGCAGGCTGAAGCCGACCACCGCTTGGAGCAGCAGGAACACCAGTACGCCGGGGCCGAAGGCGAGCATCAGGGCGGCGTGGAGCACCAGCGTCATCGCCCAGGCGTTGAGGATGTCGTTGCGCCACGTCCACGGGCTGCGGCCCCGGAGCCGGAACCGGCTGGTCTCCAGCCGCCAGGCCGACCGCAGGCTGCCCCAGACGGTACGCGGCCAGAACGCCCAGAAGCTCTCCCCCAGCCGTGAGCTGGCCGGGTCCTCCGGGGTGGCGACCCGGGTGTGGTGGCCCCGGTTGTGCTCCACGTAGAAGTGCCCGTAGCCGGTCGGCGCGAGGGCGACCTTGGAGAGCCAGCGCTCCGCGGTCTCCCGCTTGTGGCCCAGTTCGTGGGCGGTGTTGATGGCGATACCGTTGACCACTCCGACGGTGGCGACCAGCCCGGCCGCAGCCGCCCAGGACAGGTCGCCGCGCGCCCAGACGGCGCAGCAGAGCACCAGGGCGGCGTACTGGGTGGGCAGGTAGAGGTAGGTGAGCCAGCGGTAGTAGCCGTCGGCGGACAGCCGGGGCACCGCCTCGTCGGGCGGGTTGCGCCGGTCGTCGCCGATCAGCAGGTCCACCACCGGGATGAGCCCGAAGACCACCGCCGGGGTGAGCCACCAGGCCCAGGCGTCGCCACTGCCCCGCCAACCCAGCCAGCCCAGGAAGGGCAGCACCGGGACGAGCAGGGCCAACGGCCAGAGCGGCTTGCGGGTGTCGCGCCAGGCGACGGGAGGAACCGTCGCGTCCGGGCTGATGGCCATCGCCGACCTCCGATCTCGCGGACTGTCCTGACTGTGGCACCGGTCATTCATTTTTACAAGAGGCAAGTTTTTGTAAAGCGATCAGGGTGATCGTCACGGCACCCACCGTCACCGATGACCTTGCCCTCGCCCGATCTGCCTGGTATTCACAGATGCGCATGCGTAACCGCGCCTGCACCAGGCCGGCGCAGCGTCGGCCCCCGCTCCCACGAGGAGGTCCCGTGCCCAGACCGGAGTGGACACTTCCGACGAGCCGGCCCCGACGCCGGCTCGTCCCCGTACTGGCGACCGCCGCCGTGGTCGCCGCCCTGCTGCCCGGCGGCGCCACCGCCGCCGCCGCGCCGGGCGACGCCGCGACCGCGACACCGGGCCGCTCCGGCTCGTTCGCCGACGAGAGCCACCAGGCCGCCGACCTCGACAACCGCACCGGTACGGCCGCGCCCGACGCCCGGCAGCGCGGCCTCGCCCGACGGGTCGACGCCGACGTGCGGTGGAACCGGCTCGGCACCCCGCACGCGCTCGGCCCCACCCGGACGCCGCTCGCCACCGGCCTGCCCGCCGACCCGGAGGCGGCCGCCCGGCGCTACCTCACCGACAACCGCGACCTGTTCGGCCTCGACGCCGCCTCGATCGCCGCGATGGACCGGCTGCTGGTCCGGCCGATCGGCGACGGCGCGGTGGTCACCCTGCGGCAGCGCTTCGGCGACCTGCCCGCCGGCCACGACGGGCTGGTCACCGTGGCGGTCGCCGACGGCGCCGTCATCTCGGTCAGCTCCTCGCTCGCCCGGGACGCCACCGCGCCCGTCCCCGCCACCCTCACCGGCGAGCAGGCGTACACCGCCGCGCTCGCCGACGCCGGTCTGGACGCCGCCCGGGTGGCCAGCCACCGGGTCCGCCCGGTCGCGGTGCCCACCCCGCTCGACGGCACCCGGGCCGCGTACGAGGTGACCCTGATCGGCGCGGACAGCGACCACCCGGCCGCCTTCACCACCTACGTCGACGGCATCACCGGTGCGGTGCTGGTCCGCGAGGACCTCGTCGACTTCGACTCGGAGAACCCGAGCTGGGCGGTCTACCCGGCCACCCCGCCGCAGGACCTCGCCCCCGGGCAGGACCCCCGGGTGCGCTGGTGCGGCGACCCCGCTCCGGGTTGCGCCGCCGCCTTCCGCGACCCGGCCACCGGCAACGCCTGGGACGTCGACGCGGCCACCGGCACGCCGACCGGCACCTCGCGCGGCAACTCCGCCAACACGGTGGTCTCCTGGGGTGCGGGCAGCCCGCTGTTGCCGGCCACCGCCAGCCCCAAGCGCCGCTACGAGTACCCGTTCACCGACCAGTGGCACCAGGCCCGCTGCAACCCGGCGGTGTTCACCTCCGCGCAGCGCAACGACACCGACGCCGCCATCGCCAACCTCTTCGCCATGCACAACCGGATGCACGACTGGGCCTGGCACCTCGGCTTCACCGAGGCCACCTGGAACCTCCAGGCGGTCAACGTGAGCGGCGCCGGCCTCGGCGGCGACGCCGAGCAGGGCCGCGCCCAGCAGGGCGCGCTGTCCGGCAACCGGAACAACGCCAACCAGGGCACGCCGCGCGACGGCCTGCCGCCCACCACCAACATGTACCTGTGGCAGCCGCAGGCCGGCGGGCCGTACCCGCCGTGCGTGGACGGCGACTACGACATGACGGTGATCGGGCACGAGTACACGCACGCGATCACCAACCGCATGATCGCCGGTCCGGACAGCGGCATCGGCGGCCTGCAGGGCGGCGCGATGGGTGAGTCGTGGAGCGACCTGCTCGCCGCCGAGTACCTCTACGAGCACGGTCTGCGCGCCCCCGGCCAGACGCCCTTCGTCACCGGCGGGTACGTGACCGGCAACCTGATCAGCGGCATCCGCAACTACGACTTCAGCCGCAGCCCGCTCAACTACTCCGACGTCGGCTACAACACCGCCGGCCCGGCGGTGCACGCCGACGGGGAGATCTGGAGCGCCACCAACTACCGGATCCGCTCCGCCCTGGTGAAGCGGTACGGGTCGGGCACCCCGCAGCGGCAGCTCGACTGCGCGCAGGGGAAGGTCGCCGCGGACAGCTGCCCGGGCAACCGGCGCTGGGCGCAGCTGGTCTTCGACTCGTTCCTGCTCCAGGCGGCCAGCCAGGTCAGCATGCTCGACATGCGGGACAACCTGCTCACCGCCGACCGGCTCCGCTTCGGCGGGGCCAACCAGCAGCTGATCTGGGCCGAGTTCGCCCGCTCCGGGATGGGCCGGGACGCCGCCACCAACGGCGCCACCGACACCGACCCGACGCCGAGCTTCGCCAGCCCGTACGGCGACAACGCCACGCTCACCCTGCGGCCGAAGGGGGACAGCGCCGAGGCGCCGATCCGGCTGTACGTGGGCGACTACGAGGCCCGGGCCACCCCGATCGCCGACACCGACCCGGCCACCGCCCTGCCGGACACCTTCGAGGCGGTCGCCGGCACGCACCAGCTGCTGGCGGTGGCGCCCGGCTTCGGGCACCAGCGGCTCAGCGTCGTCGCCCGCGCCGGCGAGGAGGGGTACGTCGACCTGCGGCTGAGCCGCAACCTGGCGTCCACCACCTCCGGCGCGGTCATCACCGGCGACGGGGTGAACCTGGAGCGGATCGGCGACGACACCGAGAGCACCAACTGGGCGTCGCTGACCGGGGTGGCCGGCCGGGGCGTCACGGTGGCGCTGCCCGGCGGCGCCCCGCAGGTGGTCAAGCGGGTCAACGTCAGCGCCATGCTGCGTCCGGCGATCGCCGGGGACCCCGACGCGGGCGGGCAGAACGCGTTGACCGCGCTGCGTTCCTTCGCCGTGCTCACCTGCAACGCGACCACCACCGACTGCGCCGACCCGGCGCGCT
The DNA here is from genome assembly GCF_900091515.1 of Micromonospora purpureochromogenes. NCBI lineage: Bacteria > Bacillati > Actinomycetota > Actinomycetes > Micromonosporales > Micromonosporaceae > Micromonospora > Micromonospora purpureochromogenes. The sequence continues at coordinate 5,361,271 of NZ_LT607410.1, forward strand.
GGGAGCGGATCTACACCAGCGCCGGCGACGCGTTCCCGGGTGGGAAGTACCGGGCGTACACGCGGGACATCAACCTGCGGTCGTTCCCGGTGCCGACCACGCTCGCCACCCACGTGCGGCTGGAGGTGCTGGCCAGCCAGTGCACCGGCGGCCCGGCGTACGCCGGTGAGCAGGACGACGACCCGGCCAGCAGCACCGACTGCGCGACCGCCAGCCCGGCGCGCGACCAGGTCCGGATCGCCGAGTTCCAGGTGTTCTCGAAGTGAACCCCGCCGGGGTCGGGTGGCGTCGCCCCCGGCCCCGGCGGCCCCCGATCAGCGGCGCGCCGCCGCCCAGCGCCCGGTCCGACGGGCCCGTTCGTAGGCCGGCCCGCCGAGGTCCGTCCCGCCGCCCCGTGACACGCGGGTCAGCTGCCGCAACTTGAGCAGCAGTCCGGCGCCGAGGAAGAGCAGCAGCCCGCCGAGGAGGAAGGCGGCCTGCACCAGGCCGAATCCCCCTCGGGTGGCACCGGCCACCGGACGCCCGGCGGCCGGTGGCACCTGCGCCACCGCCTCCTCGGTCGGTTCGGCGGACGCGTCGACGGGCTCGGTCGGGTCGACGGCCACGGCCGAGCCGCTCGGCTCCGGCGTGGCGGACGCCTCGGCGGCGAGCAGGCCGACCACGTCGCGGGTGGCACTCTGCCGGGCGAGCAGCCGCAGGTCGGCGTCGTACGCCTCGGCGGCCAGCGTGACCCGTCCCCGGGTGACGTCCTCGGCGAAGGCCACCCGGTAGCGGGCGGTGACCGTCCGGTCCGGGCAGAGCGTGCCCGGGTCGAGCTGACGGTCGGTGAGCCGGGCGATGTCCCCCTCGGTCTGGATCTGCAACGGGAAGCTGCCCGAGTCCTCCACCCGGTCCATCTTCACCTGGTCCAGCCGCAGGCCGCGCACGCTGAGCACCATCGACCAGCGAACCTTCACGCACCGGCCGCCGTCGTTGCGCGACACCACCGCGGAGAGGGTGCTCACCTGATCGCCGCTGAACTCGTCCGGCAGGCCACTCAGCTCGGTGGCGAAGCCGGCCGCCGCCGAGGCCGGCGCGGGCGCGGCCAGCCCCACCACGGACAGGCAGGCCAGCACCGCCCCGGCCCGCAGCGCGTTTCGCCACACCGTCACCACCGCCTCGCCCTTTCGTCGGTCGCATCCACCTGGCAACGCTATGAGGGGGGTCGGGAAGCCGGTAGACGGGCGTGTTCGCACGAACCGTGAAGTACAGGTCGGGTTATCACGCTGGGTGGTGAACCGGTCACGCCCCACCCGCGACACGCCCGGGAACCGCCCCGAGGGACAATCCCCGGGTGTCCGATCTCTCCGCGGCCTTCGTCCGGCTGCACGCCCGCCTCGCCCCGGTGGCCTTCGTCCCGGAGGTGCGGCTGCACCAGGCCGACGAGCCGATCGGGCTCTGGGAGCTGACCGAGGGCGAGTTCCGCAGCTCCCAGCCGCCGCCGTTCTGGGCCTTCGCCTGGGCCGGTGGCCAGGCGCTGGCCCGCTACGTCACCGACCATCCGGAGCTGGTGGCCGGCCGCCGGGTGCTGGACCTGGCGTCGGGCTCCGGCCTGGTCGCCATCGCCGCCGCCCGGGCCGGCGCGACCGCCGTCCGCGCCGTCGAGGTCGACGTGCGGGCGGTGGCCGCCGTCGCGCTCAACGCCGAGGCCAACGGGGTACGCGTCGACGCCGAGTTCGGCGACATCCTCGACGGCGACGCCGGGGACGCCGAGGTGGTGCTCGCCGGGGACGTCTTCTACAGCGAGGCGATGGCCCGGCGGGTGCTGCGCTTCCTGCTGCGGGCCGCCCGCTCCGGCGCCCGGGTGCTGGTCGGCGACCCGGGGCGGGCCTTCCTGCCCCGCGAGCGGTTCCACGAGCTGGCCGCCTACGACGTGCCGGTGCCGGAGGCGCTGGAGAGCGTACGGGTGAAGCGCACCACCGTCTGGGAACTGGACCCGTCCCCGCCGGGGGCCGCCCGCTAGCGTGTCGGCGTGCTGTTCCGGGGCTGGGGGGAGTCCGTCGACGGGCGGTGGCCGGACGTGGCCGCCGTCGCCGACCACGTCGGCGTGGACCACCTGGTGGTCACCCGGCACGCGCTGGTGCGGCAGGTCCTCGCCGACCCGGACACCTGGCGGCCCGACAACGCCCTGGACGCGGTGACCCCGGTCCCGGTGGTCGCGTTGCGGGTGCTCGCCGGGCACCGGTTCCGGCTGCCGCCGACGCTGGCGAACAACTCCACCCCCAGCCATCCGGCGATCCGGGGGATCGTGGCGGAGGCGCTGCACCCGACCCGGGTGGCCGCGCAGCAGCCCTGGCTGGCCGGGCTGGTCCGGCGGCGGGTGACCGGGCTGGCCGGCGCACTCGACGCGGGCGAACCGGTGGACCTGTACGCCGAACTCGCCGCCGACCTCCCGCTGCTGGTGCTGGCCCGGCTCGTCGAGCTGCCGGACGCCCCGGTCGGCGCGGTGAAGGACTTCGCCCGGGCCGCGCTGGAGTTGTTCTGGGCGCCGCTGGACGCCGACCGTCAGCTCGCCCTCGCCGCCGAGGTGGGCCGGTTCCACACCGTGCTGCGTGACTTCGCCGCCACCGGGGGCGGGCTGGTCGCCGCGCTGCGCGCCGACGGGCACTCCGCCGACGTGGTGGTCGGCGCGCTGTTCTTCCTGCTGGTGGCCGGCCAGGAGACCACCTCGCAGTTCCTCACCCTGCTGCTGCACCGGCTCACCGCCGAGCCCGAGGTACGCGCCGGGCTGCGCGCCGGCACGGTGGCGGTCGCCGACGTGGTGGAGGAAGGGCTGCGGCTGGAACCGCCGATCGTGACCTGGCGGCGGGTGGCGGCGGTGGACACCACGCTGGGCGGGACGGCGGTGGCGGCGGGCACCAGCGTGGTGCTCTGGCTGGCCCGCGCCGGACGCGACCCGGAGGTGGTGGCCGCGCCGGAGGCGTTCCGGCCCGGGCAGCGCGGGTCACGCCGACACCTGGCCTTCGGGGCGGGTGCGCACCGCTGCGTCGGCGCGCAGCTGGCCCGGATGGAGGCGGCGGTGGTGGTGGCCGAGGCGGGCTCGCTGCTCGACGGGGTGACCGTGGTCCGCCCGCCCTGGTGCCCGGACAACCTGACCTTCCGGATGCCGGACGCGTTCGTGGTCCGCCGGCCCTGACCTTCGACGTCCGCCGATCCGGCATCGCAGCCGGCTGACGGGTTGGCCGCGCCGGCCCCCGGCGGTCGACTCGGGTCCGGTGCCGCGCTCGTGCAAGGTCGGCACCACGTCCCATGTCCCTCCGGGGCGGTGTCGCGGCCGGCGGACCGGGTCGCCCCCCGTCGGCCAGCCGGACGACTCGGGTCCGGTGCCGCGCTCATGGCCGGGCCCACACCACCTCCCCCGCGTCCTGTCGAGCTGATGTCGCAAACGATTCACGCTGCCACGCCCGGCACATGAGTCGTCCGTGACATCAGCTCGACAGCGCATGAGCACCATGGTCGACGGAACGCCGGACCGCCCGGCGACAGCGACCCGACCGGGCGGACGCACGGCGGGCGACCGGGCGGGCGACCGGCACGGCGGGTCGGGACGGCGGACCCCGCGACGGCGACCCGACCGGGCGGGCGCACGGCGGAAACGGCCGGAGTACCTGACGAAGGTCGGGTCCGGCGGACGCCGATCGGCAGCGGCGGCGCCGGCCCGTCGGTTCCTACCGTCAACGCATGATCACACTACGTGGGTTGACGAAGCGGTTCGGGGCGGTGACGGCCGTCGACGACCTGACCGTCGACATCGCACCCGGGCGGGTCACCGGGTTCCTCGGCCCCAACGGCGCGGGCAAGTCCACCACCATGCGGATGGTGCTCGGCCTGGACCGGCCCACCGCCGGCCGGGCCCTGGTTGCCGGGCGGGCGTACCGGGAGCTGCGCCATCCGCTGCGGGAGGTGGGGGCGCTGCTCGACGCCCGGGCGATCCACCCGGCGCGGGCGGGCCGGGCGCACCTGCTGGCGCTGGCCCGCAGCAACGGCATCCCGGCCCGGCGGGTCGACGAGGTGCTCGCCGTGGCCGGCCTGGACGACCGGGCCGCCGCCAAGCCGGGACGGACCCTGTCGCTCGGCATGGCGCAGCGGCTCGGCATCGCCGCGGCGCTGCTCGGCGACCCGCCGGTGCTGATGTTCGACGAACCGGTCAACGGGCTCGACCCGGACGGGGTGCGCTGGATCAGGCAGCTCACCGCCGGCCTCGCCGCCGAGGGACGGACCGTGCTGCTCTCCAGCCACCTGATGAGCGAGATGGAGCAGACCGCCGCCCACCTGGTGGTGATCGGCAAGGGCCGGCTGATCGCCGACGCGCCCGTCGCGGAGGTGCTCGCCACGGGCGCCACCGCCGCCGTGCGGGTCCGCGGGCCACACCCGGAGGGGCTGGCCGCGCTGGCCGGACGGCTCACCGCCGAGGGGTACGCGGTCACGGCCGAGGGCCCGCGCGACCTGGCCGTCTCCGGGGCCACCGTCGACCGGGTCGGCGACCTGGCGTACGAGCTGAGGGTGCCGCTGCACGAGCTGAGCCGGGTGGCCGTCACGCTGGAACAGGCGTTCATGCGGCTGACCGGCGACGCGGTCGAGTACGCCGCGGGAGGTGCCCGGTGATTCCCCTCTCCTCCGCCCGCCCGGCCGCCCGGGGCGGGGGTCTCGCCGGCGCGGTGGCCGCCGAGTGGACCCGGCTCTGGTCGGTGCGGGCCACCTGGTGGACCCTGCTGGCCGGGGTGCTGCTGATGGCCGCCACCTCAGCCCAACTGGCGATCTACGCGGCCAACGCCAACACCAACGACGACCCCGCCGACGACCGGGGCGTGGTCACCGTCGGCAGCGTGCTGGTCGGCGCGCTGGACCTCACCCAGTACGCGGTGCTGGCGCTCGGCCTGCTCGCCATCACCAGCGAGTACGCCACCGGCACCATCCGCACCACCCTCCAGGGCACCCCGTCGCGGGGCCGGATGCTGCTGGCCAAGGCGGTGGTGGCCGGCGCGGTGACGTTCGCCTTCGGGCTGCTGCTCGGCCTGGTCGGGGTGCTCGCGGCCCGGCCCCTGCTCGGCGAGTGGGGGCGGGCGCCGCTGGCCGGGACGCTCGGCGACGTGCTGGCGACAGCGACGTACCTGGCGCTGGTGGGGGTGCTGGCCCTCGGTCTGGGGGCGGCGCTGCGCAACTCGGTGCTCACCCTCACCGTGCTCTTCGCCGTCCTGATGATCGTGCCGCTGTCGTTGCGGGAGCCGGACATCGCCGTGCTCACCCGGATCTCCGACGCGTTCCCGGGGGTGGCCGGCGGGCACTTCCTGGTCGGGGACACCGACCCGTACCCGCCGGTGGTGGGTCTGGTGCTGCTGGCCGGCTGGGCCGGCGGGGCGCTGGCGGTCGGCCGGGCCGCGCTGCGCCGCCGCGACGCCTGAGCGGGACGGGGCGGGGCGGGCCGGTCAGCCGGCCAGCCCCGCCTCGTACGCGATGATCGCCGCCTGCACCCGGTTGCGCACGTCCAGCCGGGTGAAGATGCTGGTCAGGTAACCCTTCACGGTGCCCTCGGTGAGGAAGAGCCGGCGGGCGATCTCCGCGTTGGACAGCCCCGCCCCGACCAGGCCGAGCACCTCCCGCTCCCGGTCGGTCAGCCCGGCCGTACGGTCCCGGGCCGCCGGCACCCGGGCCATCCGGTCGCCGTTGAGTTCGATCACCCGGCGGGCCACCCGCGGCGACAGGTACGCCCCGCCCTCGGCCACGGCCCGCACCCCGGCGAGCAGTTCCCGGGGATCACCGGCCTTGAGCAGGAAGCCGCTGGCGCCGTGCCCGAGCGCCCGGGCCACGTACTCGTCCTCGCCGAACGTGGTGAGCATGACGGTGGCCGTCGCCGGCACCAGCCGGCGGATCTCGGCGGCGGCGGCGAGCCCGTCCAGCTTCGGCATCCGGATGTCCAGCAGCGCGACCCGGGGCCGGTGCGCGCGGGTCAGCTCCACCGCGGTTCGGCCGTCGCCGGCCTCGGCCACCACCTCGATGCCGGGGTCGGCGGCGAGGATGGCTCGCACCCCGGCCCGGACCATCGCCTCGTCGTCGGCGAGCAGCACCGTCACCGGTACGTCGTCAGCGGTCACGTCGTGGTCCGTCCCTTGCTGGTCAGGCGGCCGTCGGCGAAGCAGAGCCGCCAGGTCGGCTGGGCGAGCGGGAAGTTGCCGTCGGTGTAGTACTCGCAGGTCACGCCGGCGGTCGCGGCCGGCGCGTCGGGCGGCGGCTCGACCTGGCGGCGGGGCAGCCCGGACAGCTCGGAGCGGGGCGTGCCGATCCGCATCCGGTCGAACGCCGAGCCGTCCAGCACCGCGCCGGTGGTGACGACCGGGTAGTAGACCAGCGACAGCAGCAGCGCGACGGCCGGCGGCGCGGCGAGCGCGGCGAGCAGGCTGCGCCGCACCCCGCGCCGGGCGTCGCGCAGCCGCACGGGCTCCCCGGCCCGTCCCCCGTCCCCGGGATCGGGGCGCGGGGCGGCGTTCGCCACCGGCAGCCGGGCCGCCACGGCGAAGCCCCCGTCGTCGGTCGGGCCGGCGTCGAGGACGCCGCCGGCCAGCCGTACCCGTTCGCGGAGCGCCAGCAGGCCGGAGCCGTGCGACGCCGGCCCGGGCAGCGGGCCGGCCGGCGACGGCGCGTTGACCACCCGCACCTCGGCCCGGTCGCCGAGGCCGGTGAGGGTGACGGTGACCGGGGCGCCGGCGGCGTACCGGGCGGCGTTGGTCAGCGCCTCGCGGACCACCCGGTGCGCGGTGTGCGCGGTCAGCTCCGGCAGGTCGGCGGCGTCCGGCGGGTGGTCCAGGCGGACCGTCATGCCCGCCTCACGCGCGCCGTCGACCAGGTCGGCGACGCTCTCCCCGGCCGGGTGGGTGCTGGCCGGCACGTCCGCCTCGCGGAGCACCCCGATGATCCGGTGCAGCCGCTCGGTGGCCCCCGCCACGCTGGCCCGCAGCTCGCCGGCCGCCGCCCGGTGGCGCGGGTCCAGGTCCCCGGCGACCTCCAGGGCGGCGGCGCGCAGCGCGATCAGGCTCAACTCGTGGCCGAGGGTGTCGTGCATCTCCTGGGCGATCCGGGCCCGTTCCCGCAGCCGGATCCGCTCGGCGGCGCCCCGCTGCTCCCGTTGCACCGCCTCGGCGTGCTCCCAGCCGGCCAGCACCAGCGCCTGCTGCTGCCGCCGGTAGCGGCCCACCAGCCAGGGGAACACCCCGGCGCCCAGCAGTACGCAGCTGAGCAGGAACCAGGTCGCCATGCCGGTGTCCAGCAGCACCAGGTGCAGCAGCGTGCCAGCGGCCGCCACCACGGCGAAGAGCACCCCGGCGGGGGCCGCCCGTTCCCCGCGCCGCCCGGCCAGGTAGCTGAACACCAGCAGGGCGAAGACGAAGTTGCCGTCCACCACCGAGCCGAGCAGCACCAGCAGCACGGCCACCGCCGGCAGCCGCCGGCCCACCACCACCGCCGCGGCCAGCAGCAGCACCGAGCCGACCAGCAGGGGTACGACGTACGGCTCGTAGGGCGGGGTCAGCCGGGCGTACGCCACCGGGGCGGCGAGCCCGGCCCAGAGCGCCACGTCGCCGGCCACCCGGCGGTCCACCCGGCGCCAGATCTCGCGTTCGCGCACGTCGGCCAGGCTACCGACGCCCGGCGGGCCCGGGCACCGACGAAGGTCAGGTGGTCAGCTGTCCTCGGCCCAGGCGCGCCAGTCGTCCAGCACGCCGTAGAGGGCGGGGGTGAGCCAGCCGGGGGCGGAGCGGCGGAAGACGCCCGGGTCCATCGCCCCGGCGCCGTCCGGCAGCGCGCCGAGCAGGTTGGGCACCAGGTCGGTGAGGTTGGCCCAGTGCACCAGCTCCGGCTGGGCCGGCCAGGCGCCGATCACCACGCCGGCCGGGACGGCCCGCCGCTCCAGCGCCTCCAGGGTCAGCGCGGTGTGGTTGAGCGTGCCGAGGCCGGCCCGGGCAACCACCACGGCGGGGGCGCCGAGGGAGACCGCGAGGTCCGCGACGGTCCACGGCTCCCCGGAGGGGCGCAACCCCATCGGTACGAGCAGCCCGCCGGCCCCCTCGATGAGCACCAGGTCGTGCTTGTCGATCTCCTCGCGGATGGCGTCGACGGCGGTGTAGAGCTCCAGCGGCTCCAGCTCGGCGACGCGGGCCGCGGCGAGCGGGGCGAGCGGGTCCGGGTAGCTGGCCAGGGTCCGCCCGGTCAGCGGGGCGGCCAGCCGGGTCACCGAGTCGATGTCGCCGGGCTCGCCGGTGGCCGTACCCGTCTGGCCGGGCTTGACCACGGCGACCCGCAGGCCGGCGGCCTGCGCGGCTGCCGCGACCGCGGCGGTCACCACCGTCTTGCCCACCTCGGTGTCGGTGCCGGTCACCAGCACCGGACCCTCCCACGGTTCGGTCATGGGGCACACTCCACGATGACCTCCAGGGCCCGTTCGAACTCCGCCCGCGGTACCCCGGCGGAGATGGTGAGCCGCAGCCGGGAGCGGCTGTCCGGGGTGGAGGGCGGCCGGAAGCAGCCGACCGCGACGCCACGGTCGCGGCAGTCGGCGGCCCACGTGGTGGCGGCCTCCGGGCCGGGCGCGGTCACCGACACCACGGCCGCGTCGGGCGCGGAGACGGTCAGCCCCGCCGCGCCGAGCCGGCGGACCGCCAGCGCGGCCCGGTCGGCCAGCTCCGCCCGCAGGTCGTCGCCGGCGCGGGCCAGCGTCACGGCGGCCCGCACACCGGCCGCCACCGCCGGCGGCAGCGCGGTGTCGAAGATGAACGTGCGGCCGGTCTCGACCAGGTGCCGGACGAACTCGGCCGGGCCGGCAACCACCCCGCCCGACCCGCCGAGCGCCTTGGACAGGGTGGCGGTGACCACCACGTCCGGCTGGCCGGCCAGGCCGGCGGCGGCCACCCCGCCGGCGCCGCCCGGGCCGGTGACGCCGAGCGCGTGCGCGTCGTCGACCAGCAGCAGCGCGCCGTGCGCCCGGGCGACGGCGTGCAGCCGGGCCAGCGGGGCGAGGTCGCCGTCGACGGAGAAGACCGACTCGGTCACCACCACGGCCGGGCGGCCGGGGGCGGCGGCGAGCGCGGCGGCCACCGCGTCGACGTCGGCGTGCGGGGTCACCACCGTCTCGGCGCCGGCGATCCGGCAGCCGTCGATCAGCGAGGCGTGGTTGTGGGCGTCGGAGACGAGCAACGTACGGGGCTGCACCAGGGCCCGGACCGCGCCGAGGTTGGCCAGGTAGCCGGAGGAGAAGACCAGCGCCCGGTCGGTGCCGAGCCACTCGGCGAGGGTGTCCTCCAGCGCGTGGTGGGCGTGGGTGGAGCCGCGCACCAGCCGCGACCCGGTGGCGCCCAGCCCGTACGCGGACAGCGCCCGTGCGGCGGCGGCGGTGACCTCCGGGTGGGTGGCCAGCCCGAGGTAGTCGTTGCCGGCGAGGTCGACCACGGCGTCGTCGGCGGCGCGCGGGCGCAGCGTGCGGGTGAGCCCCGCCTTGGCCCGCAGCTCGGCGCGGCGCTCCAGGGCCGCCAGCCAGTCCGCCACCGTCACCGTCTCCCTCCGCCGCGCAGGTCGCCTCCCCCGGCATCCGACGCGGAGGGGTCGTCGGCGAGCAACGCGCCGCCGGGCGAAATTACCACCCGCCCGGCCGGCACCGGCGTGGCGCGGGGCCGCCGCACCGGGGTGCCGGTGACGCTCGGCGAGCGCTCGACCTCGGCCGTTTTTCCGCCCCGGGGCGGCCTTGTAGGGTACGAGCCATGCCAGAGATCCTCGACCAGGCCCGTATCCAGGTGCTGGAGAACGGCGTCGGCCTCGACGAGGCCGGAGTCCTCGCCGTGCTGAACCTGCCCGACGAGCACCTGCCCGCCGCCCTCCAGCTCGCCCACGAGGTGCGGATGCGCTGGTGCGGCCCGGAGGTCGAGGTCGAGGGCATCGTGTCGTTGAAGACCGGCGGCTGCCCGGAGGACTGCCACTTCTGCTCGCAGTCCGGCCTGTTCACCTCGCCGGTCCGGTCGGTCTGGCTGGACATCCCCTCGCTGGTCGAGGCGGCGAAGCAGACCGCGGCGACCGGGGCGACGGAGTTCTGCATCGTGGCCGCCGTGCGCGGCCCGGACGCCCGGCTGATGAAGCAGATGCGCGAGGGTGTCGCCGCCATCAAGGCGGAGGTCGACATCCAGGTCGCCGCATCGCTCGGCATGCTCAGCCAGGAGCAGGTCGACGAGCTGGTCGACATGGGCGTGCACCGCTACAACCACAACCTGGAGACCTGCCGCTCCTACTTCCCGAACGTGGTCACCACCCACTCCTGGGAGGAGCGCTGGGAGACGCTGCGGATGGTCCGCGACTCCGGCATGGAGGTCTGCTGCGGCGGCATCCTCGGCCTGGGCGAGACGGTGGAGCAGCGGGCCGAGTTCGCCGCGCAGCTCGCCGAGCTGGACCCGCACGAGGTGCCGCTGAACTTCCTCAACCCCCGCCCCGGCACCCCGCTCGGTGACCGGCCGGTGGTGGAGGGCAAGGACGCGCTGCGGGCCATCGCCGCGTTCCGGCTGGCCATGCCGCGCACCATCCTCCGGTACGCGGGCGGCCGCGAGATCACCCTCGGTGACCTGGGCACCCGGGACGGCCTGCTGGGCGGCATCAACGCGGTGATCGTCGGCAACTACCTGACCACGCTGGGCCGGCCGGCGACCGCCGACCTGCAGCTGCTCGACGACCTGAAGATGCCCGTCAAGGCGCTCTCCGCCACGCTGTGAGGCCGACCGTGACCGACGTTGTGGAGCCGGCGGTGACCTGGTGCGACCGCTGCGGCCAGGACGCCACGGCCGGTCCGCACGCGGAGTGCGCGGCGGCCCGGGCGCTGGAGCCGCCGCGCTACTGCGCGCGCTGCCGCCGCCGGATGAAGGTGCAGGTGCTGCCGGTCGGCTGGTCGGCGACCTGCGTCGAGCACGGCGAGATCCGGGGCTGAGGCGATGCTGCGGGGGCGGAGCGTGATCCTGCGACCGGTGACGGACGCGGACGTGCCCGCCCTCGCGGCGATCCGGGCCACCGCCGAGGTGCGCAGGTGGTGGCGCGGCGGCGACGACCTGGCCGCGGCGGTCCGCGCCGAGCTGGCCGACGACGACCTGATCGCGTACGCCGTCGAGCACGACGGGCGGGTGGTCGGCCTGGTCCAGTACTACGCCGAGCCGGACCCGGACTACCGGCACGCCGCGCTGGACATCTACCTCGACCCGGCGGTGCACGGCTCGGGGCTGGGCGGGGACGCGATCCGCACCCTGGCCCGGCACCTGGTCGCCGCGCACGGCCACCACCGGCTCACCATCGACCCGGCGGCGGCGAACACCGCCGCGATCCGGGCGTACGCGAAGGTCGGTTTCCGGCCGGTCGGCATCATGCGCCGGTACGAGCGCGGCGAGGACGGCACCTGGCACGACGCGCTGCTGATGGAGCTGCTCGCCGACGAACTGGCCGACTGAGCCAGATTCCGGTCATCCGGGTCGGGACCCGGCATGTCCCGATCCGAGGGTCGGCTGTCCACAACGCCGGCCATCGCCCACCCACCCCACCCGGTTCTACCTGATCAGCGGGCCGACGAGCCCGCCGACCAAGGAGGAACCATGTCCCGATCCCCGCGCTGGCGGGAACCGCTGACCGCACTGGGCCTGGCCGCCGGGCCGGTCGTCGCGCTCGGCTTCACCCGCTTCGCGTACGCGCTGCTGCTGCCGGCCATGCGCGACGACCTGCACTGGACGTACGCCCAGGCCGGCGGCCTGAACACGGCGAACGCCGCGGGTTACGTCATCGGCGCCGGCACGGCGGTGTTCTGGGCCCGCCGGTTCGGTGACCGCGCCGCCTTCGTCGGCACCCTGGCGGTGGGGGCGCTGGCCCTGCTGCTCACCGCGACCACCGCCGACTACCCGCTGTTGAACCTGCTGCGGTTCGTCGGCGGCCTGACCACCGCGGTCGCCTTCGTCCTCGGCTCGGCGCTGGCCGCCCGGGTCGCCACCGGCGACGGGCAGCGACGGGGCGCACTCATGGTCGCGATCTACATGGCCGGGGTGGGCGTCGGCGTGGCGCTCTCGGGGCTGCTGGTGCCGGCGGCGCTCACCGTGGCCGGGGACGCCGGCTGGCGTTCCGGCTGGCTGCTGCTGGGGGTGGTCGCGGTGCTGGCGGTCGGCCCGGCGCTGGTCGCGGTGCGGCGGGTCGCGCCGGTGACCGGGGCCACCCGGGCCGGGCTGCCCCGCGCGGACCTGGCCCGGCTCGCCCCGACGTTCGGCTGGTACGTGCTCTTCGGCGCCGGCTACGTGAGCTACCTCACCTTCGTGATCGCGCTGCTGCGCGACCGGGGCCTCGGCATCCCCGGCGTCGCCACGTTCTTCGTGGTGCTGGGTCTCGCCTCGGCGGTCGCCACCCTCACCGTGTGGGGGCGGGTGGTCGGCCGGCTGGCGGGCGGCCGGGCGCCGGCGCTGGTCTCCCTGCTGGTGCTGCTCGGCGTGCTGCCGGTGCTGCTGCTGCCGGCCGGGCTGCCCGCGGCGCTGGTGTCGGCGGTGGTCTTCGGCAGCTCCTTCATGGCCGGTCCGACGGCGGCCACGGTCCTCGCCCGCCGGGCCCTGCCGGCGAACGGCTGGACCGCCGGCATCGCCCTGCTGACGGTGGCCTTCTCGGTGGGCCAGGCGGTCGGCCCGCTGCTGTCGGGCCTGCTCGCCGACTCCGGCGGGGTGGAGGTCGGGCTCTGGCTGTCGGTGGGGCTGCTCGCCGCCGCCGGCCTGGTCGCGTTGCGTCAGCGCGATCCCGCCCCGGCTGCCGCGCCGGGCACCGGCGAGCCGGCGCTGGCCGGCCGGCGCTGAGCCGGGGGTCCGGTCAGGCGTGGGCCCGCTCCGGCTTTGACCGGGTCAGGTGCGGCCGCCCCCGCACTCACCGGATCAGGTGCGGGCCGTCCCCGGCGCGTCAGCGTCGGGGACGGCCCGCCCGTCGGTGGCGGTGGCGGGCGGTGACTGGTGCTCGTCGATCCCGGTGGTGCGGAAGCGGGACCGGTAGGCGCCCGGGGTGATGCCCAGCTCCCGCAGGAACGTCCGGCGCATCGTCTCCGGCGAGCCGAAGCCGACCCGGCGGGCCACCACGTCGAGCGTGTCGTCACCGCGCTCCAGCAGCCCCTGGGCCGCCTCCACCCGCACCCGGTCGAGGTATCCGGCCGGCGTGGTGCCCAGCTCGGTGCGGAACAACCGGCCCAGGTGACGCGGGCTGACCCCGGCCAGGGCCGCCAGCCCCGGCAGGTCGTACGGCTGCGCCGGGTCGGCGGCGATGGTGTCCAGGACCCGCCGCAGCAGGTCGTGCCGGGTGCTCGGGGTGGCGGCCCGGACGCTGAACTGGGACTGCCCGCCGGGGCGCTGCATGAAGACGACGAGCTGGCGAGCCACCGTGCGTGCCGTCTCCGGGCCGAGATCCGCCTCGACCAGGGCGAGGGTCAGGTCGATGCCGGCGGTGATGCCGGCCGAGGTGATCACCCGCCCGTCGGCGATGAAGATCGGGTCGGCGTCGACGGTGACCGCCGGGAAGTGCGCGGCGAGCTGGTCGGCCAGGTCCCAGTGGGTGGTCACCCGGCGCCCGTCGAGGAGCCCGGCGGCGGCCAGGGTGAACGCCCCCGCACAGACCGACGCGGTACGCGACGAGCCGGCCGCCAGCCGGCGGACCTGGTCGAGCAGCGGACGGTCGGCGGCCGTGGCCTGCCAGTCCGGCGCGCCGGGCACCACCAGCGTGCCGATCGGCCCGGTCACCTCCGGCAGCGCCACGTCGGCGCCGAGCCGGAGCCCGGCGCTGCTCACCACGTCCCGGCCGTCGGGGGAGGCGACCACCGGCCGGTACGTCCCGCCGTGCTCGTTGGCGACGGTGAAGACCTCCAGCGGCCCGGTGACGTCGAGCAGCCGTACCCCGTCGTAGACGACGAAGAGCACGGTGTCACTGCGTTCCGCGGCCCGCACGCCGTCGAGCCTAGCCAGCCCCTCCCGCCCCGCGGACCAGTTCCCCCGGAGCCGCTGCCGCTTGAGATCTTCAGAAGTTGCCGCCCACCCAACGCCCACTGTCCACGATCTCCGGAACCTGGGTTGGGTCGAAGGTGCGGAGCGTCAGTGGGCCGGTGAGCGTTACGGCGACACGCCGTGAAGCGGGAGTGGGATCTGCCGCATTCTGCCACCGCTCCCCGGCGCGTCGTCCCAGCTCAAGCCGATCGTCCGATGTCGCACCGAGATAGCATCCGTGGGATCATGTGCCGTCCCCGCTACCAATCTCGGAGGAATCCTCATGCCACAGCGTCGGCACGTGGTGCGCGCGGCCCTCACCGCAGCCGCCGCCACGGCCTGTCTCGCCTTCGCCACTCCGGCCTGGGCGAGCGCCGCCCTTCAGGCGGCACCGGGCGGCCACAACCCCAACGGCGACAACGGCACGGTCAAGATCGACGGCGCTCCCTTCGAGGATGAGGTCGACAACCAGCCGCACGTCACCTGCGACTTCGAGCTGGAGTTCTTCAACTTCGACGAGGGTCAGCGGGCGGACATCACGCTGTGGTCGCAGCCGCCGTCCAGCGCGCCGAACGACAAGGTCGTCTGGTCGGTCAAGGACCGGCTGATCAGCAACGACCCGGCCTCCGGCGCGGAGAACGACCACGACGAGGTCATTCGGCTCTCCGCCGACGACCTGGACCTGGCCGGCCTGAAGACCAACGCGAACCAGGGCTACCACATCAAGCTCGACGTCGACCTGACCGACGGCAAGTCCTCGGACGCCAAGCACAAGGTGTTCTGGCTCCAGCCGTGCACCTCCTCGCCGTCGCCCACCCCCTCGTCGCCGATGCCGACGTCCCCGACCAACCCCGGCACCCCGACCAGCCCGGGCGCGCCCGGTGGCGGTGGCGGCGCCGGCGACGACGGCAGCCTGCCGATCACCGGTGTGGCAGCGACCAGCACGGCGCTGGTCGGCCTCGTCCTGATCGGCGGCGGTGTGGCGCTGACCGTGCTGCGGCGCCGGCGCGACCGGATCACCTTCACCAGCTGATTCCTACAGAGCGGACAGCACCGGCCGTCGGACACCCGTCCGGCGGCCGGTTCCGTCTTTCCGGCGTCGGTGTGAACCCTCCGGAAGGCATGGTCGTACTCACGGGTAACCCGGTCGACGTCGCCCGGAGATTCATCACATCATCGAGACATGTGAATGCGTTGTCCGCGTACCCGCAGGTCAGTCCCTGCTGCGCGGGCCGGAAGGTCGCGTCAGGACCGGTCCGGCGCGGGCCTCGCGTTCCGGCATACGAACGTACTGTTGCCGCGCCGCTTTCCGGCGCGGGACAGTACGCGACACCAGCGGTGCCGTCGACGCCGCCGCTCCCCCGGTCGACCCTGAGGAGAATGCGATGGCTCTACGACTCGCCGACGGTACCGCCTGGTCCGACACCCTCGCCCGCGCGGCGGCCGCCGTACCGGAGGCCTTCGGGCCCGAGGTCGACGGCGTCACCACCCTGCACAACCTGGTCTCCGGGCAGTGGCAGGCGGTCGGCACGCCGAGCGCCGTGCGCACGCCGATCGACAACACCGTGCTGGTCAACCTGCCCCGGTTGGACGCCGACACCGCGCGCGCCGCGGTCGCCCATGCCGCCACCGCGCACCGCGACTGGGCGGCGACCCCGCTCGCCGAGCGCAAGGCGCGGGTCACCGAGGCGCTGGACGCCCTCACCGCGCACCGCGACCTGCTGGCCATGCTGCTGGTCTGGGAGATCGGCAAGCCCTGGCGGCTCGCCTGCGCCGACGTCGACCGCGCGCTGGACGGCGTCCGCTGGTATGTCCAGGAGATCGACCGGATGCTCGCCGACGGCCGCCAGCCGCTCCCGGGCCCGGTCAGCAACATCGCCTCCTGGAACTACCCCATGAGTGTCCTGGTCCATGCCGAGCTGGTGCAGCTGCTCGCCGGCAACGCGGTGATCGCCAAGACCCCGTCGCAGGGCGGCGCGGTCTGCCTGACCGTGGCGCACGCCCTGATCCGCCGCGCCGGGCTCCCCGCCACCCTGCTCTCCGGCAGCGGTGAGGAACTCTCCGAGGTGCTCGTCCGGGCGCCCGAGATCGGCGCCGTCGCGTTCGTCGGCGGGCGGTCCAACGGCGGCAAGGTGGCCGCCGCGCTGCTCGACACCGACAAGCGGCACTTCATCGAGCAGGAGGGCCTGAACGCCTGGGGCGTCTGGAACTTCTCCCAGTGGGACCTGCTCGCCGCGCACCTGAAGAAGGGCTTCGAGTACGGCAAGCAGCGCTGCACCGCGTACCCCCGGTTCGTGGTCCAGCGTGACCTGGTCGACGAGTTCCTCGACATGTACCTGCCGGTGGTGCGCTCCGTCCGGTTCGGACACCCGCTCGCGGTGGACGAGAATTGGTCGGTGGGCGACCCGCTGCCCGAGCTGGACTTCGGCCCGCTGATCAGCGCCGCCAAGGCCGAGGAACTGCGCCGCAAGGTCGACGAGGCGGTACGCGGCGGCGCCGTACCGCTGCACCGCGGCAAGCTCGACGGCGCGCCCTTCCTCGACGGGCAGGACACCTCGGCGTACGTGGCGCCGGCGGTGCTGCTCGCTCCGCCCGGCCGGTCCCGGCTGATGCACGCGGAGCCCTTCGGCCCGGTCGACACCATCGTCGTGGTGGACACCACCGACGAGCTGCTGGCCGCCATGAACGCGTCCAACGGCGCGCTGGTGGCCTCGCTCGCCTGCGACGACGAGGAGCTGGCCGGCAAGCTCGCGGTGGACCTCCAGGCGTTCAAGGTGGGCATCAACAAGCCGCGTTCCCGGGGCGACCGGGAGGAGCCGTTCGGCGGCCGGGGCGCCTCCTGGAAGGGCGCCTTCGTCGGCGGCGACCTGCTGGTGCAGGCGGTCACCCAGGGCGGCGACGACCGGCTCTACGGCAACTTCCCGGACTACAGCAGCTACCCGGCCACCTGAGGCGGCGCTGACCTCGGCCGATGGCACGGATCGAGCAGATCTCGCTGGGCGTGACCGACGACCGCCGCGCCGGCCGGTTCTGGGCCGCGGCCCTGGGCTACGTGCGTCGGCCGCCGCGCCACGACGGCGACGACTGGATCGTGGTCGAGCCACCACCCGGGGTCCCCGGCGCGGCGATCGCGATGGACGTCAGCGACAGCCCGGTGGCCGAGTTCCCCCGCGTCCACCTCGACCTGGACGCGGGGGACCGCGACCTCGACGACGAGGTGGCGCGGCTGGTCGCGCTCGGGGCGCAACGGGTCGACTGGCGGCACTACCCGGCCGAGCCGGAACTGGGCCAGCTGCCCTACGTCGTGCTCGCCGACACCGAGGGGAACCGATTCTGCGTCTCGGGTCACCGCCGCGCCGGGTTCTTCTTCGGCTGACCCGGACGGCGAGCCTTCGCGGCTCGCCGTGACGGGTCCCGCTGCGGTTCGCCGTGGCGGCGTTCCTCTGCGGCTCGGCGTGGCGGGGCCGCCGCCGACCGCCGGACATGGGCAGGGCCCCCGCACCGGGGGCCCTGCCGATTCACCGTCCCCCGCACCGGAGGTCGGCCCGCTGACGCCGGGCGACGTGGTACGCCACCCGGCGCCGGTGAGGGTCGCCCGCGCCGCCGCCGGGTGCTGGTACCCGGGCCGGCGCGGCCACGACCGTCGTCTCAGCCCGCCCGGTCTCCCCGGGTGGTCGCGTCCGCCTGCCGAGGCAGGGCACGCCGCCCCGGCCCCTCGGGGCGGGCGGCCAGCGGCACCGTCAAGGTGAGCAGCGCACCGTCCCGCTCGATCGGCGTCGACCGCCCGAGCCGGCGCACGGTGCGCAGCATCGGGGTGTTCTCCGCCTGGACGTGCAGCACCACGGCCGCGTACCCGGACCGGCCGGCCTGTCCGAGCAGCCGGCGCAACAGCGCCGACCCGAGGCCACGGTGCTGCCAGTCGTCGCGCACCAGCAGGGCCGCCTCGGCCTCGTCGCCCTCGCCGAGCAGGTTGGCCATCGCCACCACGGACTCCCCCGCACCGGAGCCGGTCGTCGCCACCAGCGTGGTCCCCCGGGTCGGCTCCAGCAGCCGGCGCATCCGGCTCGGCGACGGCAACGCGCCCCCGCCGAGATAGCGGCGCTGGCGGCTGCGCGCCGAGGACGCCTCGTGCAGGTGGACCACGCCGGCCAGGTCGTCGACGGTGGCCGGGCGAACCACCACCTCCCCGCCGTCGGGCAGCACCAGGGTCACCCGGTCGGCCTCGCGGCGGGCCGCGGTGGCCGCCAGCTCGACCAGCGCCTGCGCCCGGGCGTACTCCGCCGGCGTGAAGCTGGGCGCCCTCCGGCGCAGCTCGTACGACCCGCCGCACGGGTCGGCCACCAGCATGCTCGCCGCGCCGACACCGCCGTGCGGGACGGCCCGCGCCGGTCGCCAGGTCACCTCGTCCGCGCCGAGCAGGGCGCGCAGCATCTCCCCGGTCGCGTCCGGGTCCCGGACCAGCCGGGTGGCCAGCCCGAGCACCCTTGTCGGCTGATCCACCAGGCCACGCGCCTCGCTGCGCGCCACCCAGCAGTCCCGCCCCCGGCCCCGTTCCACGGCGGCCACCAGCTCCGCCTCGCCCACCGCGTCCGGCGCGTCGACGAGGAAGTCGTCGACCGCCCCGGCCTCGGTGGTGTGCACCTGCACGGTGAGGATGTTGACCCCCCGCAACGCAAGACTCGCCGTGAGCACCGACAGGTAGCCCGGCCGGTCGTCCACGGTTGCTCGAATCCGCCACAGCGCCATGTCCGCTCCCTTCCCCGCCTAAGACACTGCCGGGTCGCTGTTGCCACGCCGTTGCCCGGCGGTGACACCCCGGGAACCGTTGCCCGCGCTCAGGTGACGCTGGTCACCGAGGGCGCCCCGACCAGGTCGAGCCGGTCGCCGAGGATCACCGCGCTGGCCCGGACCAGCTGGGCCAGCCGGTCCACCTCGGTGGAGTGGAAGGCGGCCGCGGTCAGCGGCTCGGTGTGCTCGCGCGCGACCACCAGCACCAGGCCGTTGCGGCCGAACGGCGCGATCGCGTAGTGGCTGGCGTCGGCGCCGGTCAGCGCCCGCGCCCGCAGCGGGGTCACCTCGGGCAGCAGCGGCGGCTGGGGCGCCCGCCAACTCGCGTGCCCCACCGTCGCCGTCCCCGCACCGGCCCGCGAGGCCCAGTCCATCGGGACGACCGCGGCCACCGCCCAGTCGGCGGCGAGCAGCCCGGGCACCGCGTCGACCAGGGTGGCCACCCCGTCGGCGGGGTTCGCGGCGACCTGGGCCAGCAGCTCGGCGTCCTGGCCGGTCGTGGTCGGCGCGCCGATCGCCCGCCAGACCCCGTCCACCTGTACCCCGGGGATGGCGGCCAGACCCGCCAGCAACCGCTCCACCCGGGCGGCGCCCGGCCAGACCACGGTGAAGTCGTCCACCGCCCGGCCGCCGAGCCGTTCCAGGACGACCACCTGGACGATGTCGGCGCCGGAGACGCCGAGCGTCCGGGCCACCTGGCCGAGCGTGCCGGGACGGTCCGGCAGGGTCACCCGAACTCTCAGCAACATGTCTGTCCCTCCGCTCGGCGGGCCGACCGTGGCGGCCGGCAGGCTGGGCACCAGCCTGCTGGTTGACCATTTCGCCCCTGTTGCAGCGGCATGTCCCGGGGGGAAATCCCGGCTTGACAAGAAAGCTGAGCTGCCATCAACTATTCGGATGACTGATCCGGCCGTCGACGCGCTCCGGCCGGGAAGTTCTCCGGCCGCCCCCGACACCGCGCCCACCGCCGCCGGGCGGAACGGGTCCCCCAGGGGGCTGGACCTCGACCGGCTCGCCGGCTACCTGGCCACCCACCGGCCCGAGCTGGCCGACGGGCCGCTGTCGGCCACCCTGATCGCCGGGGGCAAGTCGAACCTGACCTACCTGCTGCGCGCCGGCGAGCGGGAGTTGGTGCTGCGCCGACCCCCGCTGGGGCACGTGCTGGCCACCGCGCACGACATGGCCCGCGAGTTCCGGGTGATCTCCGCCCTCGCGCCCACCGACGTGCCGGTCCCCGCGGCGCTGCTGCACTGCGCCGACACCGACGTGATCGGCGCGCCGTTCTACCTGATGGAGCGGGTCCACGGCGAGGTCTTCCGCAGCCGCGCCCAGACCGACCCGCTCTCGCCCGAGCAGCGGCGCGACCTGGCCCTGGCGATGATGGACACCCTCGCCGCGCTGCACACCGTCGACGCGGCCACGGTCGGGCTGGCCGACTTCGGCCGCCCCGACGGCTACCTCGGCCGGCAGGTACGTCGCTGGGCGGGCCAGCTCGACCGGTCCCGCAGCCGGCCGCTGCCCGGCATCGACGAGCTGCGCGACCTGCTCGGCGGCACCGTTCCGGAGGGCGCCGACGCCGGACGGATCGTGCACGGCGACTACCGGCTGGACAACCTCCTCACCACCGTCGACCCGGTCTCGGTGCGCGCCGTGCTCGACTGGGAGATGGCCACCCTCGGCGACCCGCTGGCCGACCTCGGCCTGCTGCTGACCTACTGGGACGTGCTCGGCGACAGCGACCTCGCCGCCGGCAACCCGGTCGCCGACGGCCTCGGCCCGCGCGCCGGCTTCCCCACCGGCGCCGAGCTCATCGAGCGGTACGCCGGCCGCAGCGACGTCGACGTCGGGCCGCTGCACTGGCACGTCGCGCTCGGTTGCTTCAAGCTCGCGGTGATCTGCGAGGGCATCCACTACCGGCACACCCTCGGGCAGACGCTCGGCCCCGGCTTCGACCGCATCGGCGACATGGTGGCCCCGCTGGTCGAGTACGGCCTCCGCGCGGCCCGGCAGAACTGACGACGGCGGGTTCGACACCCGCCCCGCCGAGCCGCTGGACGCCGGCCCCGCCCGCCAACTCCGCCTGCGCGACCGCCCCGACGAGGCCCACGCGGCATCCCGCACCAAGCGCGAACTCGGCCACCGGACCCCGCACTCCCACCCCCCGCGTCACCCGCGCCCCGCGTCACCCGCGCCCCGCGCCCCGCGCCCCGCGCCCCGCGCCCCGCGCCCCGCGCCTGCACTTTCAGAGAAAGCGTGGCTATTCACGGCCGAATAGCCACGCTTTCTTGCGCGCCTTGTAGGGAGTGCGGCACGCGGCGCGCGGTTAGGGTGCGGCGCGCGGGTGACGGCGTGGCGTCGGAGGGTGGGGGCGCGCAGTGCCCGGGGGGTCAGGCGGAGGTGCGGTGGATGAGTTGGGTGTCGAGGAGGATGTGGGGGGCGGGGATCTCGTCGCCGCGGATGCGGGCGACCAGCAGGCGCGCCATCTGGCGGCCCATCTCCTCGACCGGCTGGAAGACGGTGGTCAGCGGCGGGTCGGCCTGGCGGGCGATCGGGGCGTCGTCGAAGCCGATGACCGCGACGTCCTCGGGCACCCGACGCCCCGCCTCGCGCAGGGTACGCAACGCGCCGAACGCCATCAGGTCGGACGCGACGAAGACCGCGTCCAGGTCGGGGCAGACCTCCAGCAGCCGGCGCATCCCGGCCGCGCCGCTGCCCTCGCTGAAGTCCCCGTACGCGATCATGCGGGGGTCGACCTCGGCCCCGGCGGCCCGGACGGCGTCCCGGTAGCCGGCGAGACGGGCCAGGCCGGCGCCCATGTCCTGCGGGCCGGCGATGGTGGCGATCCGGCGTCGGCCCCGCTGGGCCAGGTGCTCCACCGCCTGCCGCGCGCCGCCGACGTTGTCCACGTCGACGAACCAGGACGGCTGTGCCCCGGGCTGGAGCATCCGCGCCGGCCGGCCGCCGAGCACGGTCGGCAGGTCGCGCTCCTCCAGCAGCGTGGGCAGCGGGTCGGAGTCGTGCAGCGACAGCAGCAGCACCCCGTCCACGTGCTGGTTGGTCAGGTGGTGCTCGACCCGTTCCCGCTCGATCGGGGACTGCACCATCGCCAGCCAGAGCTGCAACGGCGTCTCCAGCAGCCCGGAGCTGACGCCGCGGACGATGCCGGCGAAGAACGGCTCGGTGAAGACCCGGTCGCCGGACTCGGAGACCACCAGGGCCACCGAGTCGGTCCGCTGGGTTACCAGCGCCCGGGCGGCCCGGTTCGGCACGTACCCCAGTTCCGCGATGGCCTGCTGGACCGCGGCCCGAGCCTCCGGACTGACCTGCGGCGAGCCGTTGACGACCCGGGAGACCGTGCCGCGCCCGACGCCCGCGCGGGCGGCGACCGCGTCGAGGGTCGGGCGCCCGAGCGACCGGGTGCGCTGCGTTGTCATCGTCTGCTCCTCCGACGTCGGGCGGATCCGCGCCACCCGTGGGGAGCGGGTGGGCGCGGAGCCGCCCGGAGAACTGGCTGGCCTTCGCCTATTGTGCGGCCAGACCGTTACGTCGGATCACCTCGGCGTACCACCTGGCGCTGGACTTGGGGATACGGGCCTGACTGTCGTAGTCGACCCAGACCATCCCGAACCGCTTGGTGTAGCCCCAGGCCCATTCGAAATTATCCATCAGCGACCAGGCGAAGTAGCCGCGCAGGGGCACCCCGGCGCTGATCGCCTCGTGCGCCGCCCGCAGGTGGGCGTCGAAGTACGCCAGCCGGTCGACGTCGTCGACCTGCCCGTCGATGACCGCGTCGACGAAGGCGGAGCCGTTCTCGGTGACGTAGAGCGGCAGGTCGGTGTACTCCTCGTGGACCCGGCGCAGCGTCTCGGTCAGACCGGGGGCGTCGATCTCCCAGTCCATGTCGGTGACCGGCACGCCCCGGGTGACGAACCGGACGTCCTCGCTGCCCGGCCAGCACGACGGCGCCCGCCAGTACGGCTCCGGCTCGGCGCCCTCGACCGGGGCGGCGACCACGTGCCGGCTGTAGTAGTTGACGCCGACCAGGTCCAGCGGGGTGGAGATGACCGCCAGGTCGCCGTCGCGCACGTGCCCGAAGTCGGTGACCTCGCGCAGGTCGGCGGCGAGGTCGGTCGGGTACGACCCGCGCAGCACCGGGTCGAGGAAGAACCGGTTGGCCAGCGCGTCGATCCGCCGGGCCGCGTCGACGTCGGCGGGCGCGTCGCTGGCCGGGGTGACCGGGTAGAGATTGACGGTGATGCCGAGCTGGGCCTGCGGCCGGGACGCGCGCAGCGCCTGCACCGCCAGCCCGTGGCCGAGCATCAGATGGTGCCCGGCGCGGACGGCGTCCGCCCCGTCGGAGCGGCCGGGCGCGTGCACGCCCGAGCCGTAGCCGAGGAACGCCGAGCACCAGGGCTCGTTCAGCGTCGTCCAGTACGTCACCCGGTCGCCGAGGGCGTCCGCGACGAGTTCGGCGTAGTCGGCGAACCGGCCGGCGGTGTCCCGGGCCGGCCAGCCGCCGGCGTCCTCCAGTGGCTGGGGCAGGTCCCAGTGGTAGAGGGTCAGCCAGGGCTCGATGCCGTGCCCGAGCAGCTCGTCCACGAGCCGCCGGTAGAAGTCGAGGCCCTCGGCGTTGGCCGGGCCCGAGCCGCCCGGCTGCACCCGCGGCCAGGACACCGAGAACCGGTACGACTTCAGGCCCAGCTCGGCCATCAGCCGGACGTCCGACGGCATCCGGTGGTAGTGGTCGCAGGCCACGTCACCGGTGTGCCCGGCGACCACCCGCCCCTCGGTGTGGCTGAACGTGTCCCAGATCGACGGGGTCCGGCCACCCTCGGTGGCCGCCCCCTCGATCTGGTACGCGGCGGTCGCCGCGCCCCACAGGAAGCCGGGCGGGAAGATCAGTTCCGGCCCCTGGTCGAGTACGCCGACTGCGGGCGGGTGGTCTGGGTTGCTCACGACTTGACGGCACCTTCCATGATCCCGCCAATGATCTGGCGGCCGAACAGGGCGAACACGATCACCAACGGCACGGTACCGATGGCGGTCGCGGCGAACACCTGCGAGTAGTCGGTGTAGTAGGCGTACGAGAGGAACGCCAGGGACACCTGCAGGGTCGGATTCTCCGGGGTGAGCACGGCGTACGGCCACAGGTAAGAGTTCCAGGTCTCCATGAAGGTGAGCAGGCCGAGCACGGCTGCGGCCGGGCGCAGCGCGGGCAGCACGATGTTCCAGAAGATCCGGAAGGTGCCGGCCCCGTCGACCCGGCCGGCCTCGATCAGCTCGTCGGAGATGGCCTGGGTGGCGTACTGCCGCATCATGAACACGCCGAAGGCGCTGACCAGGAAGGGCACGGTCACCGCGTAGAGGGTGTCGTACCAGCCGAGGTCCTGGATCATGCCCCAGAGCGGGATCAGGCCCAGCTGGGTCGGGATCATCATGGTCACGATGATCGACAGCAGCAGGATGTTGCGGCCCCGGAAGCGCAGCTTGGCGAAGGCGAAGCCGGCCAGCGACCCGGTGATCACCACCGAGACGGTCACCACGCCGGCCACGATCACCGAGTTGAGCAGGCCGGTGAGGAAGTTCGCGGCGTCGTTGTCGAGCACCCGGTCGAAGTTGTCGCCGAACGCGCCGCCCGGGGTGACCGGCGGCGGCACGTCGTTGATCGAGTCCAGGCTGCGGGTGGCGATGACGACCATGTAGTAGAAGGGGTAGATCGAGAAGAGCACCGCCAGCACGAGGGCGACGTACATCAGCGGGCTGGTGCGCCAGAGGCGCTGGGACGCGGAGTTCACCCGGTCGCTCCTCACTTGACCGTACGGCGGACGAGCAGGAAGTTGACCAGCGAGACCAGGGCGATCATCACGAACATCGCCCAGGCCACGGCGGCGCCGTACCCGGCGGTGTTGAGGTTCTCGATACCCAGTTCGTACATGTACATGGCCAGGGTCTGGAACTCGCGCTGGTCGCCGCCGATGATGTTGCCGTTGGCGAAGACGAGCGGCTCGGTGAAGAGCTGGAGCCCGCCGATGGTGGAGAGGGTGACCACGAAGACGAAGGTCGGCGTGAGCATCGGCAGGGTGATCCGCCAGAACTGCTTCCACTGGTTGGCGCCGTCGATGGCCGCCGCCTCGTAGAGGTCCTTCGGGATGGCCTGCATGCCGGCCAGCAGGATGAGCGTGTTGTAGCCGGTCCACCGCCAGTTGACCATGGAGGCGATGGCGGTCCAGGAGCTCCACCGCTGCGCGTCCCAGTCCACCGCGTCGATCCCGACCAGGCCGAGCAGCCAGTTGATCAGGCCGAAGTCGCGCTGGAAGAGCATGCCGAAGACGATCGCCACGGCGGCGACCGACACCACGTTCGGCATGAAGATGGCCATCCGGAAGAACGTCCGGGCGCGCAGGAACGTGCGGTTGAGCAGGGTCGCCAGGAAGAGCGCGAGCAGCAGCTGCGGGATCGTCGAGAGCAGGAAGATGCCGAAGGTGTTGACCGTGGCGTTCCAGAAGTACTCGTCGGTGAACAGCCGGGTGTAGTTGTCCACCCCGATGAACCTGTGGTCGCCGATCAGGTTCCAGTCGTGCAGTGACATCCAGGCGGTACGCAGCATCGGGTAGAGCCCGAAGATGCCGAAGATCACGAAGAACGGGGCGACGTAGAGGTACGGGGAGAGCTTGAGGTCGAGGCGGTTGAGCGACAGTGCCCGGCTGCGGCGCCGGGTGGGTGGGGGCGGCGACGCCGTGGGTGACGGCGGCGCGGTCGTGGCCGACAGGCTCATGCGGGATCCTTTCCCGGCGCCGGCGGGGCCGGTGAGGCGGGCGGTACGTGCAACGGGACGCGGCCGGTGGCGCACGGAAGACCCGGACGCCACCCGCCGTGGTCGGTCAGTGCTCAGAAGGCGCCCTGGGTCTTGGCGTCCTTGACGTACTGCTCCCAGGCCTTGTCCCTGGTCGACTGCCCGTTCTCGTACGACCGCAGCGCCGGCTCGAAGGCGTTCTCCTTCACGGCCTGGTGCTTCGGACCGAGGTGCAGCGGCTGGATCTTGGAGACGCTGTCACCGAAGATCTTGCCGGTCGGGGCGTTGTTGAAGTACTCGTTGGTGTAGGCGAGGAACTCCGGGTTCTTCAGCGCCTCGAGGTTGGTCGGCAGCGGGCCCTTGAGCTTGAACGCCGCCACCTGGCTCTGCGCGTTGGTCAGGTACTCGGCGAGCTTCGCCGCCTCCTTGGGGTACTTGCTCTGGGTCGGCACGGCGAGCCAGGAGCCGCCCCAGTTGCCCGCGCCGCCGGGGACCGGCGCCACGTCCCACTTGCCCTTGTTCTCCGGGCCGGAGTTGTCCGCGACGATGCCGAGCATCCAGGACGGGCAGAAGGTGGCGGCGAAGGTGCCCTGCTTGAAGCCGGCCGACCACTCGGGCGACCAGGTGGCCGTCTCGGCGGTGATGTTGGCGTCGGCCATCGCGATCGCGGTGTCCCAGGCGCTCTTCACCGAGGCGCTGCTGTCGGCGACGACGTTGTCGTCCTTGTCGTAGAACAGGTCACCGCCCTGCTGGAACATCACCGCGCTGGAGGCGGTGGTCACCGAGTCGAGCATGCCCTTGCCGGTGGCGGCCCGGTACTTCTTGCCGGTCTCGATGAAGGCGTTCCAGTCCGGCCAGAGGGCCGCGACCTGGTCGCGCTCGACGGGCAGCTTGGCGGCCTGGAAGAGGTCCCGCCGGTAGCAGACGGCGAGGCTGCCGACGTCGGTGGGCAGGCCGATCAGCCGGCCGTCCGGCGCCTTGCCCAGCTCCCACTTCCAGGGCAGGTACTCGCTGCTGTGGTCCTTGGCGACCAGCTTGCCGAGGTCGGCCCAGTTCGCCGGGTTCGCCTTGAACTCGTTGAGGATGCCCTCCTCCAGGGCGACCACGTCGGCCGCGCCCTTGCCCGTGGCCAGCGCCCGGACGATCTTCGGCCGGTACTCGTTGAGCTGCGCGGTCTTGCGCAGCTCGACCTTGATGCCGGTGTCCTTCTCGTACTGCTTGACGATGTCGTCGTAGCCGAATTCGCCGAAGGTGTCCACGACCAGCTTGGCGGGCTTCCCGCCGGACGCCGTGGCGTCGTCGTCGTCCTTGCCGCAGGCCGCGAGACCGCCGAGTGCGGTGACCGCGGCCAGGGCGGCGGCCGCGAGGCGGGTACGCCGCGTGGTGACGCTCATCCTGACCCCTCTTTCAGTGGTGAGGCTGGGTTTGGGTGTGGTGGGGGGTGATCTGCGCGCTTCCGCCGCCCGGCGGACCGGGCCGGCCCGGGCGGGGTGCGTGGTGACCCACGCCACGCCCTGGGAACGCTCCCATGACATTGCCGCGAGATTGTCAGGGGTGTCAATAGACTGATGGGAGCGTTCCCAGATCGTTACGGCCGACGTCCTCGACGGTCCCCATCGGACGGAGGGATCAGCAGAGGTGACGCAGCAGCGTGCTGGCCCGCCCCGGGTCGAAACGGGCGGGATCGAAGCCGCCGACCGCCCACTCCCGCATCGCCGCGTGCTCCCGGTGCCGCGGGTCGGCGAGCGCGGCGAGCAGGAGCAGGTAGCCGGACGGGCCGCCGACGTCCTCCGGCGGGCAGGCGCGCTCGCCGTCCAGGCAGGACGGGTACCGCTCCTCCGGGTCGGCGGTGAAGGCGTCCTCCACCACCAGGTCGTGCTCCCACCAGTCGCCGAAGTCGTAGGTGTAGCGGAACCTGCTGCCCTTGCCGAGGACCGCGTCGAGCCGGACGTCCAGCTCGTCGCGGAGCGACAGCTCGCCGTCCGGGTCCGGCTCGCCGTACTGCACCCCGTCGATCTCGAACGAGTGCAGGTGGCAGTCGCGCCACCCCATGGCGTGCTGCACCACCCGGTGCAGCCGGTCGAGGGTGTAGCCGCCGGGCACCAGC
This sequence comes from Micromonospora purpureochromogenes, assembly GCF_900091515.1. NCBI lineage: Bacteria > Bacillati > Actinomycetota > Actinomycetes > Micromonosporales > Micromonosporaceae > Micromonospora > Micromonospora purpureochromogenes. The sequence continues at coordinate 5,388,998 of NZ_LT607410.1, forward strand.
ACCCGCCGCCAGACCGGCGGGCGGACCCCGGCCAGGGACATCTTCAGCTGGAAGATCTGACGTGGCATGCTGCCCCCTCCTCCTACCGCATAGGCTGCCGACATGATCTGCCGAGCCTGCCGGGAGCGGCGGCACGACGACTGTCCCGGCCGGAAGTGGTGCGACTGCCAGCACCGTACCCCCGCACCCACCCCTCCGGTCACCGGTCCGGCCGGCGAATGACCGTCGGAATCCCGATCCGCCGGATCTGGCCGACGCCGGCCACCCCGCCCCTGGACGACGCCGAGCTGACCGCGCTCTACGGCCGCGCCGACCGCCCGCACCTGCGGGTCAACTTCGTGGCCAGCCTCGACGGCGCGGTCACCCTGGACGGCTACTCCGCCGGGCTCTCCGGCGAGCCGGACAAGCGGATCTTCGGGCTGCTCCGGATGCTCTGCGACGGGCTGCTGGTGGCCGCCGGCACGCTGCGGCACGAGGGCTACCGCGCGGTGCGGCTGAGCGAGCCGCGCCGGGCCTGGCGGCGCGAGCGGGGGCTGCCCGAGTACCCCACCCTGGTGGTCGTCTCCGGGTCGCTGGACCTCGACCCGGCGCAGGCCGCGTTCGCCGACGCGCCGGTGCGACCCGTCGTGCTGACCCACGCCGGCGCCGAGCCGCCCCCGGGGCTGACCGACGTCGCCGAGCTGGTCCGCTGCGGCGACGAGCGGGTGGACCTGGCCGCCGGCCTGGCCGAGCTGCACCGGCGGGGGCTGGGCCAGGTGCTCTGCGAGGGCGGCCCGCACCTGTTCGGCGCGCTCACCGCCGCCGACCTGGTCGACGAACTCTGCCTGACCGTCGCCCCGCTGCTCGCCGGGGCCGGCCCCGGCCGGATCACCGCCGGCGACCCGGGCGGGCCCCGGGAACTGCCGCTGCGGCACGTGCTCGCCGCCGACGACGGCGTGCTGATGCTGCGCCACGCCCGGGACGCCGCCGGGCCGCCGCCCGCCGGAGCCGCCCCACCCGCCTAGCGGCCGCCGGGTCCGCCGGGTCCGCCGGCGTCCGCCGGCCACCGGGCGTGCCCCGGCCGCGCCGGGCCGTCCCCGGCCGCCACCTGGAGGGGTACGCGGACAGTCCGCCCCGGCCACGGCGACGGGCACGGGCACGCCGGTCGGCGTACCCGCGCCCGTGGCACGAGCCGTGCTCCCCCGGCGGGTGGCGGAGGAATCCCCCGCCGGGGCTCAGGCGGTCAGTTGACGCTCACGGCCGACCAGGCCGCAGCGACCGTGTTGTACTCGACGCTGCCCGCGCCGTACAGGTCCCGGGCGGCCGACAGGGTGGCGGTGCGCGCCCCGGCGTAGTTCGTCCGCGAGGTCATGTAGGTGGTCAGCGCGCGGTACCAGATGGCGCCGGCCTTGGCGTTGCCGATGCCGGCCACGGTGCTGCCGTTGCAGGTCGGGCTGTTGCCGTACGACGAGGAGCCGCTGCCGACCGCGAGCAGGTAGAAGAAGTGGTTCGCCACGCCGGAGGAGTGGTGCACGTCCAGCCGGCCGACGCCGCTGAACCAGCAGTCGGCGGACGAGCCGTCCTTGGAGGGCTTGTCCATGTAGCGCAGCGGTACGCCGCTGCTGCGCAGCTTCTCACCGATCAGGTAGTCGCCCGGGTCGCTGCTGTTGGCGGCGTAGAACTCGACCAGGGTGCCGAAGATGTCGCTGGTGGCCTCGTTCAGGCCGCCGGACTCGCCGCTGTAGCGCAGGCCGGCCGTGTTGCTGGTGATGCCGTGGGTCATCTCGTGCCCGGCCACGTCCAGCGAGGTCAGCGGGTACCAGCCGGAGCCGCCGTCGCCGTACGTCATGCAGAAGCAGGAGTCGCTCCAGAAGGCGTTGGCGTAGTTGCTGCTGTAGTGCACCCGGCTGTACGCGCCGACCCCGTCGTTGCGGATGCCGCGGCGGCCGTGGGTGCTCAGGTAGTAGTCCCAGGTCTTCTGCGCGCCGTACGCCGCGTCCGCGGCGGCCGTCTGCCGGTTGGCCAGGGTGCCGTCACCGAAGACGTTGCCGGCGTTGGTGACCAGGGTGCCGGTGCCGCTGGTGCTCCCGTTGAGGTCGTACGTGCGGTGGTTGCCGCGGGTGGCGTCGGCGAGCTGCCAGGTGCCGCCGGCGGCCGTGCTGCCCACGGTCACCGAGCCGGAGTGGAAGGTGTTGCCGGTGCCGTCGCGCTGCACGCCCTCCCACGAGTCGCGGACCGCGCCGGTGCTGGCGTCGACCAGCACGTGCAGCTCGCTCGGGGTGCCGTCGGCGTAGGTGCCGCCGACCACCACCTCGTACGCCAGGGCGGTACCGGCCTGGTCGGCGTCGTGCACCAGCTGGGCGCCGGAGACGGTACGACCGGCGGCAGTGGACGCGGCGAGCGCGACCCGGCCGGCGGCGGCCGTGCTCAGCTTCGCCTTCGGGGCGCGCCGCGGGGCGGCGGTCAGGCTCTGGCTGGCGCCCCGCCAGGCGTTGCCCTTGCCGAGGTGCACCACGACGTCACCGCCGAGCACCGGCAGGCCGTCGGAGTAGCGGTTGAGCCGGACGTGCTCGGTGCCGTCCGCGTCGGTGGCGACCTGACGCAGGGTGAAGCTCTGGCCGTCCGCCGCGAGCCCGGCGCCGGAGTGCGCCTTGAGCTGGGCGACCGCGCGGGTGAACGGGTCACCGGAGGCGCCGGGCGCCGCCGCGGCGGCGGTCGGCACCGTGGCGGCGGTGGCCAGGAGAGCGGCCGTGGCGAGGCCGCTCAGCAGGGTGGTTCGACGCATACGTTCTGCCTCCACAGGGACAGCCGGAGGGGGTCCGGCTGACGGGACCCGGGCGGGGGTCGACCCGGGCCGGCCATGGAAGACCGCAGGGTACGGCCATGGCGACAGCCATCGAAGAACGGAAGATCCTCGATGAATGCTGTGGCTATTCTGAACCCAGGCGGCCCTTCTCTGTCACGACTTCCGGCCGAGGTTTTTTCCGGAACTTTCGCGTTCCGCCGGTCGCTCCCGGCCCCGTCGACTCCGGTCCGCGCCGCAGCCGCAGGCCCTAACCTGGGGAAATGGGCTTTCCTCCGCCGGTCGACGCCACCCGGGCGCAGCGAGCCGGCCCACCGCTGCTGGCCGGCACCCTGCTGGCCATCAGCGGCCTGGTGGACCTGCTGTCCGCGTGGGCCACCACGACCGTCGACCCGTTCGTCGTAACGACCGGCCGGGGCATGTACCTCGTCGACATCACCGGCTGGGCCTGGCTGCACGTCGCGATCGGCGCGGCGGTCACGCTCGCCGGCCTGGCGGCGGCCACCGGACGCCGGGGCACGGCGTCGGTCGCCCTCGGCTGCGCCACCCTGAGCGCCGCCGTCGACCTGCTGCTGTTCCCGTACGCGCCGGTCCCCGCGCTGCTGGTGGTGGGGCTCGACGCCGCGGTCATGCGACTGCTGCTGCGACACCGTCGCACGGGCCCGGCCACGGGTGGGTTCAGCGGGGCTCGCAGACCCGACCCGTCATCGCCGGATCCCCCTCCCTGGTCGCCGACCAGATCGGGTTGAGCATGAGAGCCAGCGGCGGGGCCTGCCAGGCGGCGCCCAGCCGTTGCAGCAGGCCGTACTCCCGCCGGGGCATCTCCACCGGCTCTCCCGCCAGGAAGGCGACCACCCGGTCCTCCACCGCCCGCTCGCCCACCAGGCCGCCGTGCAGCGAGGGCTGCTGGTAGACCGGGACGCGGCTGTACTCCCCCGGCGGCGCCTCCGCGGCGCTGATCGTCGGCAGGAAGGCGATCATCCGGACCCCGGGTACCGGGCAGAGGGTGCGGTTGCGGTAGAACGGCGCGTTGCTCAGCACCGACCGCACGAACGAACTGTCGGGGTCGTCCTTCACGGCCAGGGGCAGGTTCGCCAGCCAGAACATGATTCGCAGTTCCCAACCGGCCGCCACCCCCCAGCCGGCGTGCCCGGGCGGCGGGTAGTAGGTGCGGCCGGCCTGGACCAGCGGACTGAACATCACCACCGTGGTCACCGGGCCGCGGGGCAGCCGCTCCAGGTAGGTGCGGGCCACCATGGAACCCTCACTCTGCCCCACCAGGGCCACCGGGCGTCCGGTACGCCGGTGCACCGACTCGACCTGGTCGGCGAGCAGGGCGCTGCTGGAATCCAGTGACCGGTGGGTCGCCTCGGCCGGGTATGGCAGCGGCCGGCCCTGCGCGTCCAGGCCACGGTAGGAGAAGCGCTCGACCCGCGGGTCGGCGGCCGGAGTCCCGTCCCAGCTCGAGTTGTGCCCGCCCAGGACGATCACCGCGTGGGGCACCCGGTCCGGCAACCGCTCGCTGAGCACCGGTGGCCGCCACTGCCCCTGCCCCCCACCGGCAGCGAACCCGATGAACGCCTGGGCCCAGATGGCGCCGGCCAGGGCGAGCGCGATCGCGATCGGGCCGACCGGCACCCGCGCCCAGCGCCGGACCGGCGCCGTCGCGGCGGCCACGGTGCGCTGCCAGAGCAGCCCGTTCGCCACGCCGGCCAGACCGGCCACCAGCACCGTCCACCACCCGGGGGTGCTGGAGATCACCGCGCCGGCCAGGGTGAGCACCACGAAGTTCAGCGACGCCCAGCCGAACAGCTCGATCGTCGGCAGCCCCTTCCACCACCGGCTCACCACCCCGGCCCGGACCAGGAAGGGGGCGAGCATCAGCATCGGGCCGAGCGAGGCGAACAGGTACCAGGACAGCGCCACCGCCGAGAAGGCGACGGAGAGCGCGGCCCACGGCGAAATGACCACCGCGGCGAGCACCGCGACCTCCAGGTTGCGCCGGACCAGCCAGCCCCAGGACGGGCGCGGCAGACCGGCGGGCCAGGCCAGCGCGGTCAGCCCGGCGGAGAGCACGCCCCGGAGCACGGTCAGCAGCAGCAGGCCGAGCAGGAACATCTTCCAGGAGTTGTGGTACACCAGCAGCCAGCGCAGGTCGTGGTACGAGTCGTACGGCCACACGGCGGTGGCCTGCGGGGCCAGGCCCCGGGTGGCGTGCAGGCCGACGCCGACCAGCAGCGCCTCCTCCAGCACCGGGGGCAGCGCGGCGAGGCCGAGCAGTCCGACCAGTCGGCCTCGCGTCGTTCCCACGGCACTCCTCGCTCTCGCGGCCCTCCGATGCTCTCGCGGATCACGCCCCTCGGTGGGGGAATCGCGCGGACGAGGGGGACACACCGTGGTCGCGCCGTCCCGCAGCGCGACGGCCCGCGACGACGGCGCGTGGCGTCCGCCGCGTCGCGTGGCAACGTGTCGTACTCCTCGGGCAGGATGCAGGGCGTGCGCCCTGACCCAGACGAGCAGCTGACCGGAGTCCCCCGATGACCGACGACCTGCTCGACGGCCCGGGCCAGCCGGTCGGCCGGGTGCTCGGCACCACCGACGCCACCCCGCTGCAGTTCTGGACCGCCGTCTCCCCCGACAGCTACCTCCAGCTCGACGACGTGGTGGTCACCCGGCGTGAGCTGCCCGACCGGGAGCCGGTCACCATCGCCGGGGTGGTCACCCAGGTCCGCGCCCGACACGAGGGCGCCCAGTTCGACTCGGACGTCTTCGCCATCGCCGACGGCACCCTCCCCGCCCAGGTGCAGGAGGCCGCCGAGATCACCACGACCCGGGTCGACCCGGAGTTCTACGTGCCGCCCGCGCCGGGCGCGGCGGTCTACCGGGCCGAGGGCGACGCCCGGGCGCGGGCGCTGCACTTCGACCGGATGGAGCGGCGCATCCCGATGGGCATGGGCCGCGACGGCGTCCCGGTCTACCTGAACGCCGACTTCCTCGACGGCAGCCGGGGCGCGCACGTCTCCATCTCCGGCATCTCCGGCGTGGCCACCAAGACCAGCTTCGCCACCTTCCTGCTCTACTCGGTCTTCCGCTCCGGGGTGCTCGGCGGCGACGCGGTCAACGCCAAGGCGCTGATCTTCAACGTCAAGGGCGAGGACCTGCTCTTCCTCGACCACCCCAACGCCCGGCTCGACGACCCGACCCGGGCCGCGTACGCGAAGCTCGGGCTGGACGCCGGCGCCTTCCCCGACGTGCGGGTCTACGCCCCGCCCCGGGTCGGCGACTCCGCCGGCACGCCGGACGTGAGCAGCCGGCTCACCGGCGTGGACAGCTTCTACTGGACGCTGAGCGAGTTCTGCGCCGACCGGCTCCTGCCGTACGTCTTCGCCGACGCCGACGACGAGCGCCAGCAGTACACGATGGTGGTCCACTCGGTCGCCGCCCACCTGGCCCGGTACGCCCAGCCCGCCGACGGCGGGGTGAGCATCGACGGGGTCCGGCTGGGCTCGTACGCCGACCTGGTCGACCACATCGTCGAGCAGCTCAACGACGACGAGACCCGCGGCGACTGGGCGGGCAGCGCGGTCGGCCTCGGCACGGTCAACGCCTTCGCCCGCCGGCTGATCGGCAGCAAGAAGGACCTGGGCCGGCTGATCCGGGGCGACCTGGCCACCCGCCGCCCGCACAGCATCAACACCGCCGAGAGCGCCCAGGTCACCGTGGTCGACCTGCACAACCTGCCGGACCGCGCGCAGCGCTTCGTGGTGGGTGTGACGCTCAAGAGCGAGTTCGAGCGCAAGGAGAAGTCCGGCACCGCCAAGCCGCTGCTCTTCGTCGTCCTCGACGAGCTCAACAAGTACGCCCCGCGCGAGGGCTCCTCCCCGATCAAGGAGGTGCTGCTCGACATCGCCGAGCGGGGCCGCTCGCTCGGGGTGATCCTGATCGGCGCGCAGCAGACGGCGAGCGAGGTGGAGCGGCGGATCGTCACCAACTCGGCGATCCGGGTGGTCGGCCGGCTCGACCCGGCCGAGGCGTCCCGCCCCGAGTACGGCTTCCTCCCGCCGGCCCAGCGCCAGCGGGCGCTGCTGGCCAAGCCGGGCACCATGTTCGTCAACCAGCCCGACATCCCGGTCCCGCTCTGCCTGGAGTTCCCCTTCCCGGCCTGGGCGACCCGGGTCTCCGAGGCGGGCCGGCCGCCCTCGCAGACGCTGCGCTCGATCACCCAGTCGGTCGACCCGTTCGCGGTGGTCGGCTCGGGCGCCGGCGACGACGACATCCCGTTCTAGGGAGCGCGCACCCATGAAGATCCTGCACACCTCGGACTGGCACGTCGGCAAGGTGCTCAAGGGGCAGTCCCGCGCCGACGAGCACAAGCAGGTGCTGGCCGGGGTCATCGAGATCGCCCGCGACGAGCGCCCCGACCTGGTGATCGTCGCCGGCGATCTCTACGACACCGCCGCTCCCAGCCCGGAGGCGACCCGGCTGGTCACCCGGGCGCTGACCGCGCTGCGGCGCATCGGCGCCGACGTGGTGGCGATCGGCGGCAACCACGACAACGGCCAGGCCCTGGACGCGCTGCGGCCCTGGGCCGAGGCGGCCGGCATCACGCTGCGCGGCGGCGTCCGGGAGAACCCGGCCGAGCACGTGATCGAGGGCACCACCCGCGACGGCGAGCGCTGGCAGCTCGCCGCGCTGCCCTTCCTCTCCCAGCGGTACGCCGTCCGCGCGGTGGAGATGTACGAGCTGACCGCCGCCGAGGCCACCCAGACGTACGCCGACCACCTGGGCCGGGTCCTCACCCGGCTCACCGAGGGCTTCACCGAACCCGACCGGGTGCACCTGGTCACCGCCCACGTCACCGTGGTCGGGGCGACCACCGGCGGCGGCGAGCGGGACGCGCACACCGTGCTCGGCTACGCCGTGCCGGCGACGGTCTTCCCGGGCAACGCGCACTACGTGGCACTGGGCCACCTGCACCGCTCGCAGCGGGTGATCGGGCCCTGCCCGGTCCGCTACAGCGGCAGCCCGCTGGCGGTCGACTTCGGCGAGCAGGAGAACGTCCCCTCGGTGACGCTGGTGGAGGTCACCGCGCAGACCGCCGCGCAGGTCCGCGAGGTGCCGGTGCCGGCGGCGGTGCCGCTGCGCACGGTGCGGGGCACCCTCGCCCAACTGGCCGAGCTGACCCCGCCCGAGGGCTGGCTGCGGGTGTTCGTCCGCGAGCAGCCGCGGGCCGGCCTGCGCGAGGAGGTGCAGGAGCTGCTCCCCCGGGCGCTGGAGATCCGGATCGACCCGGAGCTGGTCCCGGCCCCGGGCAGCGGCACCCGGGTCGCCCAGCGGGCCGGCCGCTCCCCGCGGGAGCTGTTCGCCGACTACCTGGACAGCCGGGGCCACGGCGACGACGGCGTGCGGAAGCTCTTCGACGAGCTCTTCGAGGAGGTCGACTAGTTGTCAACTATCCCTGATCTACGGACCCGCTGGCGGTCGTGCGCACGTTCGGTGGCGGCCGTGTGTGTTCCGCCGCCGAACGAAAGCTATCAAAGACAAGCACTTTGCACCGCGAGGGGCGGACGGTGAAAGCTACCCGGGTCGCATACTCGACAGCCCTCAACCGAGGTAAGTATGCGGAGTTGGTGGAGCAGGCTCGCCGGTTGGGCCGGGTTCGCAGCGAGGTGTGGCAGCGTTACGGGTCGGTCGCCGGTGTCGGGTCAGGGTTGACGGACCGGCGGGTGCGGGATCGGTGGTTGGCCGACGGCACCCACGAGCAGTTCGGTGTGTTGGCGAATGCGTGGAAGGAAACCGTCCGCGACGCCATGGCCGATATCGGAGCGAATCTGGCGGCGGCCACGGTGCAGGTTCGTCGGGCGGTTGGCCGGCGCAGAAGCGATCCGACCGAGCGTAGGCGGATGCTGACGGCGCTGAGGACTGGTCAGTGGGCTGGTGAACCGTTCCTGGCTCGGCAGATGCGCAAGCATTGGAAACGTGGCCGCAATCGCACACACGATCAGATCGTGGTGCGCGCCGACCAGTACAACGTCGTCGCTGACGAGCGTGGCCACCTGTGGCTCGCAATTCCCGGCCTGCAACGTCGCAGGATGGTCAGGATCCCGCTGTCGACGCTCGTCGCTCCGACTGGCACGCTGCGGCTGATTCTGCGCGCCGGCCGGGTGGAGGTGCACTACCAGATCGACGCGTCGCAGCTGCGGTCGTCGCAGCGGCCGTGCGGCGGGCGGACGATCGGTGTCGACAAGGGCTACACCGAAGCCCTGACCGATTCCGACGGGGATCACCACGGCAGGAGTCTCGGTGAGTTGCTTTCCAGTGAGTCGGATCAGTTGAAGGAACGTAACCGGCGTCGCGCGAAGCTGCGCTCGATCGCGAACAACGCCGCCTTGCGTGGTGACCAGGCGAAAGCGCACCGGATCAGGTGCAACAACCTCGGGACCGTCAAGCGGGAGCGGCAGGCCGCTCGCCATCGCGCGCGGGTTCGCACGGAGATCTTCACCGCCGTGCACCGGGTCGTCGACAAGGCCGCCACCGTCGTCGCCGAAGACCTCACCAAGCGCTTCACTGGGCGTAAGACGTTCGGCAAGAACGTCAACCGGCGCCTCGCCGGGTGGACCAAAGGAGTCACCGCCGAGGCGCTGACGAACGTGTCGGAGCGCAGAGGTTCTGCGCTCGTACACGTCAACGCCGCCTACACCTCACAAGCCTGTCACCGCTGCGGCAGCCTTCGCCGACGTGGCGGGGACCGGCTTCACTGCAATCCGTGCGGGGTGGTGTGGCAGGCCGACGTGAACGCCGCGATCAACATCCTGCAACGAGCAGTCGACCCCGACATCGCCCTGCACACCCCACATCACCGGGTGAAGCAGATCTTGCAGGACCGGACCGATCGCCACCGGACCAGACTGCCGGTCCAGGACTCCAGCCCGGCCACCACCGAGCGGAGAGCGAAACATCCGAACTGCTCAGCAACGAGCAACAGTAGGAAGCAGGTCGACCGCTGATGCGTCCGATGCGGCTGGACATGGCGGGCTTCACCGTCTTCCGGGACGAGACCACGGTCGACTTCACCGACGCCGACTTCTTCGCGCTGGTCGGCCCGACCGGCTCGGGCAAGTCGACGGTGCTGGACGCGATCTGCTTCGCCCTCTACGGCACGGTGCCCCGCTGGGGCGGCACGCGGGGCCTGGCGAACGCACTCGCCCCGTCGGCCACCGAGGCGCGGGTCCGGCTGGTCTTCGAGTCCGCCGGTTCCCGCTACGTGGCCACCCGGGTGGTCCGCCGGGACGGCCGGGGCAACGTCAAGACGGCCAACGCCGGGTTGCAGCTCATGCCGGCCGGCTTCGACGTCACCAAGCTGGACACCGGGCTGAGCCCGGAGGACCTCGGCGAGGTGGTCGCCGGGACGCCGGCCGAGATGGAGCAGGCGGTGCTGGAGGCGGTCGGGCTGCCGTACGAGCAGTTCACCTCCTGCGTGGTGCTGCCGCAGGGGCAGTTCGCCGACTTCCTGCACGCCAAGCCGGCCACCCGGCAGCAGATCCTGGTCAACCTGCTCGGCCTCGGCGTCTACGAGGAGGTGCAGAAGCGCGCCACCGAACGGGCCGGCCAGGCCGAGGCGGGGTTGGCCGCGGTGGACAAGCTGCTCGCCGGGCTGACCGACGTCGACGACGGGGCGCTGGCCGCCGCGACCGCGCAGGTCGACCGGATGCGCGAGCTGTCCGGGGCGGTCGGGGCGGCCGTACCCGAGCGGGAGAACGCGCGGGCGGCGGCCCGGGCGGCGACGGCGGCGCTGGCCGACCTCGACGCGGATCTGGCCGGGCTGACCGGGGTGCGGGCGCCGGACGGGGTGGCCGAGGTGGCCCGGGCCGTCACCACCGCCCGGGCGGCGGCCGACGAGGCGGCGGCCGCGGTGACGCTGGCCGAGGAGCGCGAGGAGAAGCTGCGCGGCGAGCTGGCCGGGGCCGGCGACGAGAGCACGCTGCGGCTGCTGCTGCGGGCGTACGCCGATCGGGAGCGGCTGACCGGCGAGGCCGAGACGGTCCGCGCGGCGGTCGCCGAGGCGCAGCGGGAGCACGACGCGGCGGTGGCGGCCCTGACGGCGGCGCGGGACGCGTCGGCCCGGGCCGAGGCCGAGCTGGAGGCGGCGTTCCGCGCCCACGAGGAGGCCAAGGCCACCGACCAGGCGGTCGCCCTGCGGGCGCACCTGGCCGACGGCGGCACCTGCCCGGTGTGCGAGCAGACCGTGGCCCGGGTGCCGGCGGTGCCGGCCGGCTCGGCGGTGGCCGCGGCCACCGCCGCCGGGAAGGCGGCGCGGGCGGCCAGCAAGGCGGCCCAGGCGCTGGTGCAGGAGCGCGACGCGGCGGCCCGCGACCTGGAGCGGGTGCTGGTGCACGCCCGCGCCCGACACGACCAGCTCGCGGCCCGGCTGTCCGAACTGGACGCCCAGCTCGCCGACGCGGCGACGCCGACGGCGCTGCGCGCGGCGCTGGACGAGCACGCCCGGCTGCGCCGGGCCCTCGACGAGACGGCGGGTGCGGTACGCGCCGGCCGGGACGCCGCCCGGCGGGCCCGTGGCGCGCTGGACGCGGCGCAGGAGCGGCTGCGCGCCGCCTGGCGCGGCTTCGACGCCGCCCGGGACGGGCTGGCCCGCTTCGGGCCGCCGGCCACCGACCGCGACGACGTCGCCGCCGCCTGGGCCACCCTGGTCGACTGGGCGGCCGGGCAGGCGCAGCGGCGGCGGGCGGAACGGGTCGGGCTGGCCGAGGCGGTGACCGGGGCGCAGGCGGCGGCCGAGGCCGTGGAGCAACGGCTGGCCGCGCTGCTGTCGGCCGCCGGGCTGCCGCCCGCCGGCGACCCGGTCCACGCGGTCGCGGTCGCCGCCGAGCGGGCCGAGGCGGACCGGCGCCGGATCGAGGAACGCCGCGAGCAGGCCGGTGAGCTGCGCCGGCAGCGGGACGAGCACGAGCGGCAGGCCCGCGTCGCGCGGGCGCTCGCCGGTCACCTGCGGGCCAACAACTTCGAGCGGTGGCTGCTCGCCGAGGCGCTCGACCTGCTGGTCGACGGCGCCTCCGGGATCCTGCGCGACCTCTCCAACGGCCAGTACGACCTGGTCCACGACAAGGGCGAGTTCGCCGTGGTCGACCACCACGACGCGGGGCTGCGCCGGGGCGTGCGCACCCTCTCCGGCGGGGAGACGTTCCAGGCGTCGCTGGCCCTGGCGCTGGCGCTCTCCGAGCAGCTCGCCGGGATGTCCACCACCGCGGCCAGCCTGGAGTCGATCGTGCTGGACGAGGGCTTCGGCACCCTGGACGCGGCGACCCTGGACACGGTGGCCGCCACCCTGGAGAGCCTGGCCGCCCGGGGCGACCGGATGGTCGGCGTGGTCACCCACGTGCCGGCGCTGGCCGAGCGGATCCCGGTGCGCTACGAGGTCCGCAAGGACGCCCGCACGGCCCGCGTCGAACGGACCGGCCTGTGAGCGCGAGGAGTGCAGCGCAGCGGAGCCCCGCAGTCGCGAACGGAAAGGTGGCCCTGTGAGCGCGAGGAGTGCAGCGCAGCGGAGCCCCGCAGTCGCGAACGGAAAGGTGGCCCTGTGAGCGTGACCGGGCCGCGGCTCTTCGTCGACGCCTGGGACCCGTCGTACGGAGCCTCCTTCGAGGCCTCGGTGGGTGGGCCGGCGGCGCCGAGCAGCGCCCAGGTCGAGGCGGACGTCGAGCTGCCGGCCGTGGACTGGCGGGCGATCGGCCCCCGCCCCGGCCTGCGCGCGCCGGACGTGGTGCTGCTCGTCGACGGGGTACGCCGGATCGACGCCAGCGTCTGGACGGCCGAGGACGACGGCGCCTCGTTCCCCGGCATCGCCGCCTCGTACGCGGCCGGGGTGGTCCGCTGCGACCTGGAGCGGGGCGCGGCGGAGCTGGCCGGCGCGCAGGTCGGGCGCGGGCTGTTCACCGCGAGCCCGTCGGCGCAGGAGGTGGTCTGCGGGCGGGTCCGCTACCCGGTGCACCGGGTGGGCGGCACGGGCGAGCTGAGCAAGCTGCCCGCGGCGGTGCAGGCGCCGCTGACCGCGCTGGAGGTGGCCGTCTCCGACGCCGCGCGGGTGGACGGCGACCTGCTGGTGGTCGACGGGCCGCTGCGCAGCCGGCGGCAGCTGCCGCGCACCCTGGGCTACATCAAGACGCAGCACAGCCAGTACCTCGACGCCCGGCTCACCGCGGTGGTCACCGGGCTCGCGCCGGGTGAGCGGTCCCCGGTGTTCCGCCTCGGCACCGCCTGGGGCGGCTGGTCCTGGTACCTGCGGCTGCCGGTGGCGCTCGGCGCGCCCTGGGCCGGCATCGTGCGGATGGAATGCTCGGCGGAGCTGCCGCCGGAGGAGGCGATCGCGCTGGCCGACCTGTCGCTGGTGACGCTGCCCCGGTTCGCCTCCTCGCCGTACAAGGACCCGCGCGCCCCGCAGAACCTGGTGCCGATCGCCGGGCTGGAGCGGCGGCTGCGCGGGCTGCTCGGCGACGCCCGGCTGCTGCACCGGGCGCTGACCATGGCCACCCGGGCCGGCGCGGCGGGCCGCTGATGGGTCGCCGCCGTGGCGACGACCGGGTCGTCGCGCCGGTCGACACCGGCGAGGCCGAGCTGGTGCCGGATCCGGACCGCCCCCGCTCGTGGACCCTGCTGCTCGACGGTGCCCCGCAGTCGCACGTGGACCTGGCCGACCCGACCCACCTGGAGTTCGAGTACGTGCGCCGGATCGGCGCGGCGCTCGACCTGCTCGCCCCGGCCGGCGCGCCGCTGCGGGTGCTGCACCTGGGCGGCGGCGCGCTGACCCTGCCCCGCTACCTCCAGGCCACCCGCCCCGGCTCCACCCAGCGGGTGTCCGAGGTGGACGCCGCGCTCGTCGAGCTGGTGCGCCGGGCGCTGCCCTGGCCCGCCGACCCCCGACTGAAGGTGCGGGTCGCCGACGCCCGCGCGACCCTCGCGTCCACCCGGGACGCCGCGTACGACGTGGTGGTCGCCGACGTCTTCGCCGGCGCGCGTACCCCGGCGCACCTCACCTCGGTCGAGTACGCCGCCGAGGTGGCCCGGGTGCTGGCCCCGTCCGGCTGGTACCTGGCCAATCTCGCCGACGGTCCACCACTGCGGCACGCCCGGGCCCAGGTGGCCACGGTCCGCACCGTGCTGCCCCGGGCCTGCCTGATCGGCGACGCGGCGGTGCTGCGCGGTCGCCGCTACGGCAATCTGGTGCTGGTCGCGGGCCGGGTCGAGCCGCCGGTGCCGGAGCTGACCCGGCGCGCCGCCGGGGACTGGTTCCCCGGGCGGGTGGTGGCCGGCGCGGAACTCGACCGGTTCGCCGGGGGCGCGCCGGTGGTGAGCGACGCCGACGCGACCGACTCCACCCCGCCGCCGCCCGGAATTTTTTCGGTACGTCGTTGATCCGCTGGGCCGACCCGCACGTATCACCGGGCGGCCCTCCCCGTGGGCCGGCTGATGTCGTTGGACACCAGGAGGTCTGCATGCACGCGGTCGCGGCCGGCTTGCACGGTGAGATGGCCAGGCCAGGGTGGATGTTCGCCCGGGCCCAGCCCCAGTCCCGTGCCTCGAGGTCGGGCCGGGGGGTCGACGCGGGCCCCACCGATCGCCAGAATGGCCCGGTGACGCCGCGACCGGCGCCCGGACGCCACCAGGCGGCGTCCCCTGAGGCCAGTCATTCCGACCAGCTCGTCCGCCTGCTCTACGCCGAGCACGCCGGGCCGCTGCTGATGTTCGTGATGCGGCTGACCGGCGGTGACCGGCAGCGCGCCGAGGACATCGTGCAGGAGACCCTGCTGCGGGCCTGGCGCAACGCGCACCGCCTCGGCGTGCAGGGCCAGGGTTCGCTACGGCCCTGGCTGGTGACCGTTGCCCGGAGGATTGCCATCGACGAGCACCGCAGTGAACAGGCCCGGCCGGCGGAGACGTACGACCGGGACCTGACCGCGTTCGCCGAGGCGGACAGCACCGACCGCGTGCTGCGCACGATGACCGTGGCCGACGCGCTGCGTACGCTGAGCCAGTCGCACCGGGAGATCCTGGTGGCGACGTACTTCCGGGGCCGCACGGTGCCGGAGGCGGCCGAGGAGCTGGGCCTTCCGCTCGGCACCGCCAAGTCGCGGGTCTACTACGCCCTGCGCGCGCTGCGCACGGCTCTGCAGGAGAGGGGGGTGACGGAATGAGCCGGGCAGACCACATGGACGTTGCCGCGTACGCGCTCGGCGTGCTGGACGAGCAGGACACCGAACGGTTCGAGGAGCACCTCGCCACCTGCTGGGCCTGTGCCGCGGAGCTGGAGACGATGGTCCCGGTGGTGGGGCTGCTCGCCGACATCGACGGCGAGACGATGATGGCGATGGAGCACACCGCCACCGACCCGGCCCTGCTGGACCGTACCCTCGTCGCGGTCCGCACCCACCGGCGTCGCGCCCAGTTCCGGCGGGTCTTCGCCACCGCCGCCGCGGTGGTGGCGGTCGGCGCGCTGAGCGGCCTGGGGGTGGCCGTCCTCGACGGCAACGGCAACAGCGGCGGCGACCAGGTGATCGCCGAGCCGACGGTGACCGCGACGGTGGACGGCCCGGCGAGCCCGCAGCCCACCCGCTCCGGGCCGGCCGTCGGCGGCAACGAGATCGAGGGCGAGCAGCACGACGCCACGGACGGCAGCACCGGCGTGAAGGCCACCATGTGGCTGGCCCGCAAGGAGTACGGCACCTGGATCGGGTTCAACCTGACCCGGCTGCCCGGTCCGCGCACCTGCCGGCTGGTGGTGGTCCGCAAGAACTCCACCACCGAGGTGGTCTCCACCTGGTCCGTGCCGGGCACCGGCTACGGCACCAACACCAACCCCCAGGACCTCCAGCTGGAGGCGTCCACCTCGGCGCCGCCCGGCGACATCGTCAAGGTCCAGGTGCAGTCGGTCGACGCGAACGGGGTGGCCAGCCCGCTGGTGACCGTCGTCCCCTGACCGGCGAACTCCCGATCGGCGCCGGCCCGCGTGGGCCGGCGCCGTTTCGGCTCTGTGGCGGTGCCGACGCCGACGTGCCTGCACACGTACGCGGACCCGGAACGGTTCAACGGGCTTGAGTGAAATTGCCCACTGTCAATCGTTCAACCTTGACAGTGGACCCTCCGTACTACTCGGTGAACTGCCAAGAATGAGGAGGGCACGTGGCACAGATGAAGCGAACCGTCATCGTCGCGAGCGCGATGGTCGCACTTACGGCCTGCGCTCCCGCGGGTTACGACGGGGCGAACTCCAGCGCTGCCGAGCCGGTCGCCGTCGCCGCGGCCGAGCCCACCGCGGCGGTCGAACCGGAGGCCTCCGCCTCCGCCGAAGCGCCCGCCGCCGAGCAGGCGCCGCCCCCCGCCGACGTGCGCCTGACCGACGAGCTGGTCGGCAAGAAGGTCGCCCGGATGGGCAATGTGGTCACCGACCAGGACGGCTGGATCCTCTACCGCTTCGACAAGGACTCCAACGATCCGCCGTCGTCGAACTGCGTGGACAAGTGCGCCCAGGTGTGGCCGCCCGCGCTGACCGACGGCAACCCGCAGCTGGAGGGCGTCTCCGACGACAAGGTCGGCACCGTCACCCGCCAGGACGGCACCCGGCAGATCACCATCGGGGGCTGGCCGGTCTACCGCTACATCGGTGACAAGAAGCCCGGCCAGTGGAAGGGCCAGGGCGTCGGCGGCACCTGGTTCGTGGTGGACCCGAACGGCAAGAAGAACCTGACCTGCCT
The DNA here is from genome assembly GCF_900091515.1 of Micromonospora purpureochromogenes. Lineage (NCBI taxonomy): Bacteria > Bacillati > Actinomycetota > Actinomycetes > Micromonosporales > Micromonosporaceae > Micromonospora > Micromonospora purpureochromogenes. Next base: position 5,405,543 of record NZ_LT607410.1, read on the forward strand.
GCCGACCGGCACCCCGAAGGCGGTCGCCCCGCCGGCGGCCGGCGACTCGGGCGGCGCGGACGCGGGCGGCTCCGGCTACTCGTACTGATCTCCCGCCGCCACTCAGGACGCGGTGGCCGGTCGCAGCCGGGGAGGGCGCGGCCGGCCATCGTCACAGATACGGGACGACGGCGCACCGGCAGCGTCGCGCGCCCGAAGGTCGTGGCGCCGGTCCGCCGGGGCCGGCGCCACGCGCCGTTCGCCGGACCCCCTCCCCCACGGATCCCCGGGACGGACGAGGGCGGTGGCGCGCCCGACGCCAGCAGACGCGCCGCCGAGGTCACCCCAACCCGCACCCACGGCCGTCCGCGGCCGGTCCGCCTCGGGACGGAGACACCGTCGACGTGCAGGGCGTCGGCGGTGTCGTCCGTCACCGGGGCGGCACGTGGCAGAGTGTCCGGGTGACCTGGACCGAGCCCGCCGCGCGCCGGGCGCTGCGCCCGCCCGCCGACTACCGGCTGGCCGCCTCCGTCCGGTCGCTCACCTTCAGCCCGTACGACCCGTGTGCGCGGATCGCCGCCGACACCTTCTGGTACGCCACCCGCACTCCGGCCGGGCCGGCCACCCTCGCGCTGCGCTCCGGCGGCGGGGAGCTGCTGGCCGAGGGGTACGGCCCCGGGGCCGACTGGGTGGTCGAGCGCGCCGACGCGATCGCCGGGCTGCGCGACGACCTCACCGGGTTCAGAGAGCTGGCCGCCGCGCACCCGCTGGTGGCCCGGCTGGCCGCTCAGCACCGGGGGCGGCGGATGCCGGCCACCGGCCAGGTCTTCCCCCGGCTGCTGCGGGCGATCTTCGAGCAGAAGGTGACCGGCAAGGAGGCGTACCGGGCGTACGCGGCGACCGTCCGGCACTTCGGCGAGCCGGCGCCGGGGCCGATGCAGCCGCTGCTGCTGCCGCCCGGGCCGGAGGTGGTGGCCGCCGCGCCGTACTGGGTCTTCCACCCGTTCGGCGTGGAGCAGCGCCGGGCCGACACGCTGCGCCGGGCCGCCGCCGTCGCCGACCGGCTGGAACGCTGCGCGGACAGCACCGAGGCCACCCGGCGGCTGACCGCGATCGCGGGCATCGGCCCGTGGACCGCCGCCGAGGTGGTCCGGATCGCGTACGGCGACCCGGACGCGGTCAGCGTCGGCGACTACCACGTGCCGAACACGGTCGCCTGGGCGCTGGCCGGTGAGGCGCGCGGTGACGACGCCCGGATGCTGGCCCTGCTGGAGCCGTTCCGGGGGCATCGCGGGCGGGTCTGCGGGCTGCTGGAGGCCGCCGGGATCCAGGCGCCGAAGTTCGGGCCGCGCGCGCCGATCCGCTCCTTCGCCCGCTTCTGATCCCTCCTGGGCCGTCTCCGGCCCTCGGCTGAGCGCCCGCCCGGCCGTGGCGGCCGGCGTCAGCGCCGGGCGCAGAGGCGGCGCAGGGTGCGGGCGAGCCAGTGCGCGTACCCGTGCTGGACGACGCGGCCGGCGGGCCCGGCCGCGCGCATGAACCAGCGGTCCGGCCGGCTGAACGCGGTCACCTCGAACCAGACCGCGCCGGCGTCGTCGCGGGTGACCAGGAATGCCTCCTCCCCGCGCGCCGGGTGCCCGGGCAGGGTGCCGTAGCCGAAACCGGCGCTGCGCTCGTCGTCGGAGACCCAGACCACCTCGCACGGGCCCCAGACCCGCAGCGGCCCCACCCCCAGGCCCGTGGTGACCCGGACGCCCGGGGTGGCGCGCGGCGCGTCGGTGCGCATCCGGAAGCCGGCCGTCCGGTGCAGCCGCCAGGTCAGCACCGCCTCGGCGGCGACGGCGTAGCACCCCTCGGGCAGCCGGTACCGGTGGCGCACGTGGTGCCAGCCGGCCGGCAGCCGCCCGTGCCGGGTCGCCCCGACCTCCTGGTACGTCAGCTCGGACACGCGTCCAGCCTAGGCCGTGTCTCCCGGATCGCGCCGAGCCGAGACGAGGCCCAGGCGGCGCTTCCTCCGACCTCGCGTTGATCATGAAGTTGTTGTCCCGCCACGCCGCGGTTGCCGACAACAACTTCATGATCGACGGGTCGGGGGTGGGGGGTGGACTGGTGGGCGGGCGGGGTGGGTGGGTGGTGGTGTGGTGGGGTGGGGTGGTGACCCAGGTGATCGTGGGACCGGCCGGCGTCGCGGACGCCGGGGAGATCCTCACTGTGCAGCGCGCCGCCTACGTCGCCGAGGCCCAGCGGTACACCGACCCGCTCCTGCCGCCGTTGACCGAAACCCTCGATGAGGTGCGGGCGGTGCTGGCCGGGCCGACGATCGTGCTCGCCGCGCGGGCCGGGCACCGGCTGGTCGGCTCGGTGCGCGCCCGGGTGACCGGCGACACCGCCCACGTCGGACGGCTCTCGGTCGCCCCGGACCAGCAGGGTCGTGGCATCGGCAGCGCGCTGCTGGACGCGGTCGAGTCGGCGTGCGCCGGTCGGGCCGCCCGGCTCGAACTCTTCACCGGCGCCCAGAGCGCGGACAACCTGCGGTTCTACGCGCGGCACGGCTACCGGATCGTCGGGCACCGGCCGGACCCGAACGGGGTACGGCTGGCCGTGCTGGAGAAGCCGCTGGTCAGCCCCGCTCGCAGCGCGCCCTGAGCCCATCCGCCTCGAGCCGCAGGTAGCGCCGGATCAGCCGGCCGCCGAGCAGACCGGTCAGCGGCGCGAGCGGGCCGGTCTGCACCACCACGAGGTCCGCCCGGACCCGGCCGTCGGAGAGCGGCACGAGCCGGTGCTCGCCCCGGGTGCGCACCCCGGGGCTGTCCGACTCCCAGGCGAAGAAGCGGGGCGCGTCGATCTCGGTGACCCGCCAGAGCGCCGGACGCAGCCGGGGCTGCTCCAGCCGGGCGGTCGAGCCGAGCGTCAACGGGCCGGGCTCCAGCCGCCGGGCGGCGCGGACCGAGGCGGTCCACTCCGGCCAGCGCTCGACGTCGGTCTGCACCGCCCAGACGCGATCGATGTCCGCCTCGATCTCCGTCGACGTCGCGAACCGCACGGCACCCTCCCCGTCGCCCCGGCAGCGCACCGCGCGCCACCTCACCCTGACGAGCGTGCCCGCTCGACCGTGACGCGGGCATCCCCCACCCGGCCGCCCGCACCCAACCCGCCGCCCACCTCGGTGATCAAGAAGTTTGCGTCGCACCGGGTGCGATTTCAGACCCAAACCTCTTGATCACCCAGCGGACGGGTTCGGGGGCGGGGCTGGGGCGGGGGTCAGGCGGCTTCGCGGAGGTCGGCCAGGTCGAGCGGGGTACGCCGGCGCAGCAGCTCCTCCAGCTCGGTCACGGTGCCGACCTCGCCGAGTACGTCCTTGCCGCCGCCGAACTCGGCCGGATAGCGGCGGACCAGCCGATAGCGCTGCCGGCCCCGGATCAGCTCCACGCTGACCCGCCACCGCCCGCAGCAGCAGCACACCCACTCCACCCGGCGACGGTAGCTCTGAGCTGCGCAAACGTGATTCGTACGGGAGGGACGGACGGGACGGACTCCGGACACGCCGCACCGCCGCCGCCGGTGATCTGCCTCACGACTGTCGGCACCGTCTGATTGACTGGTCGCCGTGGACCTGCCGATCAATCCCCCAGTGGAGCCGATGCTGGCCAAGAGCGTGGCCAAGCTGCCCACCGACCCCGGTCTGACGTACGAGCCGAAGTGGGACGGTTTCCGGTGCATCGTGTTCCGCGACGGCGACGAGGTCGAGCTGGCCAGCCGGGGCGGCAAGATGATGACGCGATACTTCCCCGAGGTGGTCGAGCAGGCCCGCCGGCAGCTGCCCGAGCGGTGCGCCGTCGACGGTGAGCTGATCGTGATCCGTCGGGACGGCCCGAGCGGCCAGCCCCGGCTCGACTTCGAGCTGCTCGCCCAGCGCATCCACCCGGCCGCCTCCCGGGTGAAGCTGCTGGCCGAGACGACCCCGGCCGACTTCGTCGCCTTCGACCTGCTCGCCCTCGGCGACGAGCTGCTGCTCGACGAGCCGTACCCGCGCCGCCGGGCCCGGCTGGAGCAGGCGCTGGCCGGCGTCCGCCCGCCGGTGCACGTCACCCAGGTGACCACCGACCCGGAGACGGCCCGCCGCTGGTTCGACGTGTTCGAGGGCGCCGGGCTGGACGGGTTGATCGTCAAGCCGGCCGAGCTGCCGTACGAGCCGGGCAAGCGGTCGATGTTCAAGGTCAAGCACGCCCGGACGGCCGACGTGGTGGTGGCCGGCTTCCGCTGGCACAAGTCCGGCCCGGTGGTCGGCTCGCTCCTGCTCGGCCTCTACGACGACGCCGGGGTGCTGCACCATGTCGGGGTGAGCGCCTCGTTCACCATGGCCCGGCGCGCGGAGCTGCTGGAGGAGCTGGCCCCCTACCGGGACATCGGCGACGAGCATCCGTGGGTGCACGGCGACCACGAGCGGGGCCAGCGCATCCCGGGCGGGGTGAGCCGCTGGACCGGCACCAAGAACCTCGAATGGGAGCCGCTGCGCCCCGACCTGGTGGTCGAGGTGGGCTACGACGCGATGGAGGGCGACCGGTTCCGGCACACCGCCCGGTTCGTCCGCTGGCGCCCCGACCGAGACCCCCGGTCCTGCCGCTACGACCAGCTCGACCGGCCGGTCCGCTTCGATGTGGACCAGGTGCTGCGCGGCGACCCGACGGCCACCGTGGAGCCGGCCACCGCCGGCCCCGCGTAGCCTGGCCGTCGACACGATCATGGAGGCTCGCTGGTGACCCCCACTGCCCACCTCGTCCGCCGGGTCCGGCTCACCCTCGCCGGGCTCGCTGCGGCGGCGCTGCTCGCCGCCGGGTGCACGCTGCCGGCCCTCGCGCCGCGCACCGAGACGCAGGGCGGGGCCGCGGCGCCGGGCAGCGCCCCGACCTGGCGGGACTGCCCGGACGTCGCGGAGGACCTGGTGGGGCGCGGCGCGCCGGGGATGCGGTACGAGTGCGCGAAGATCGCCGTACCGCGCAACTGGGGCACCGGCGGCGGCGCGACCGCCGGCCCGGGCGGCGGGGAGACGTTCGAGATCTCGCTGCTGCGGGCCCGCTCGTCGAAGCAGCGGAACCGGATCGGCTCCCTCGTGATCAACCCGGGCGGGCCGGGCGGGTCCGGCGTGGACACCGCCGTCTACCTCTCCTTCGGGCAGGCGTTCGGCGGGCTGCCCGCCTCGATCACCGACCGGTTCGACATCGTCGGGTTCGACCCCCGCGGGGTGGCCCGGTCCAGCCCGCTCAAGTGCATCTCCGACGCCGACCTGGACACCAGCTTCGGCTTCGACCCCGACCCGGCCAGCCAGGAGTTGTTCGACGACTACGTCGCGCTGAACCGGAAGATCGGCACCGGCTGCGGCGACAAGTACGGCGACCAGTTGCCGCTCTACGGCACCGAGCAGGCCGCCCGGGACGTGGACGCGGTACGCGCGGCGGTCGGCGACGAGAAGCTGACCTACCTGGGCTACTCGTACGGCACCCTGCTCGGCGCCACGTACGCACAGCTCTACCCGCAGCGGGTGCGCGCGCTGGTGCTCGACGGCGCGGTCGACCCGCAGCAGAAGCTGATAGCCGGCTCGGAAAGTCAGGCCAAGGGGTTCGAGCGTGCGTTCGGCAACTTCACCCGCTGGTGCGCGGCCAACGCCGGCCGCTGCCCGATCGCGCCGGACGCCCGGGCGGCGGTGACCGCCGCGATCGACAAGGCGAAGGTCTCGCCGGTGCGCGGCGCCGGCGGCCGGGAGGCCACCTCGGGCTGGGTCTTCTACGCGGTCATCTCCTCGCTCTACACGGAGTCGGGCTGGGAGGAACTGGGCCGGGCGATCGACAAGCTCGAGGGCGGCGACCCGGCCGACGTGTTCCGGCTCGCCGACACGTACGCCGGCCGGGAGGAGGACGGGCACTACTCGAACCTCTTCGACGCCAACCTGACCATCAACTGCGCCGACGAGACGGAGAAGCCGAGCCTGGAGCAGATCCGGCAGTTGCAGTCGCAGTGGCGGCAGAAGTACCCGCTGTTCGGGCCGGCCCTGGCGGTCGGAATGCTGGGCTGCGCCCAGTGGCCGGGGCAGCGGGATCCGTACCCGACCGGCAAGGCCGTCGGCGCGCCGCCGATCCTGGTGGTCGGCACCACCGGCGACCCGGCCACCCCGTACGAGCAGACGCCGCGGCTGGCCTCGATGCTGGGCGTGGGGCGGGTGCTGACCTGGGAGGGCGAGGGGCACACCGCCTACCCGCAGACGACCTGCATCACGAACGCGGTGGACGCTTACCTGATCTCCTTGACCGTTCCCAGAGAGGGGCTGCGCTGTCCGGCGCGTTGAGCGGCTGACGCGGCTCCGGGTGGGGCACCTCGATGCCCTGCCGCGTGGCCAACTCCTCCAGCAGGGCCCGCATCCGGCGAACGTCGTTCTTCAACTCCTCCTGCTCGTCGTGTTCGAAGGCGTCGTCGTCGACGATGAGGCGGCTGGCGAAGTGCGCGGTGATCAGCGGGATGACCAGCAGCACCATCGTCGAGATGAGCAGCGCGGCGAGGAAACGCCCCGCCCAGGTGGTCGGTGAGATGTCGCCGTACCCGACGGTGGAGGCGGTGACGACAGCCCACCAGACGGCGTCGGCGGCGCTGGCGTTCTCCACCTGGCCGTAGATGACGCCGGCCACCACGATCATCAGCAGGTACGAGATGATCAGCGTCCGCGGCGAGTTGGCGAACCAGACCAGTCCCCGGTAGATCCACCGGAAGGGCAGCAGCAGGGGCTCCATGCCGCACCATGCTGCCCGCTCCGGGCAACCCACGCCCGCACATCGTCGAGTGTCGCTGTGGCAGGCTGCGGCCATGAGTGACGTGATCTTCCGGGAGGCGGTCCGGGCGGACCTGCCCGCCGTCATCGCCCTGCTCGCCGACGACGTGCTCGGCAAGGCACGGGACTTCACCGAGGTCGACGAGGCGTACGAGCGGGCCTTCGCCGACATCACCGCCGACCTGCGCAACCACCTGATCGTCGCCGACGAGGCGGGCGAGCTGGTGGGCTGCATGCAGATCACGTACATCCCGGGGCTGGGCCGGCACGGCGCCGAGCGCTCCCTGATCGAGTCGGTACGGGTCCGCTCCGACCTGCGCGGGCGGGGGCTGGGCCGGCGGATGATGGAGTGGGCGGTCGACCAGGCCCGGCAGCGGGGTTGCGCCCTGGTCCAGCTCACCACCGACAAGACCCGCGCCGACGCCCACCGCTTCTACCGCAGCCTGGGCTTCGTCGCCAGCCACGAGGGCATGAAACTCCCCCTCTGAGGCGCCAGCCGCCGACCCGCCCGGAAGTCCGCCTGCGGCGCGGCGCGGCACGGCGCGGGCCCACCGGATGACATCGACGCCCTTTGGAACTGATGTCGTAAACGATTCACCGGCAGGCCGCCGAAAGCCCCCGACCCGTTCCCCCGGCCACTCCGGCACGACGTCGGGAGGCATCCCGGTCGAAGGCCGACCGGCGTCGCTCCGGGCTGATCCGTTTACGACATCAGCTCCAAAGCGACCGACCGCCCCTTCCGGAGGCGGAGCGGCCACCCCGGCAGAGCGCCACCCCGGCGCAGCCGCCACCCCGGCCACCCCGGCCAGCCGCCCGACCAAGCCAGACCCCGCCGGCATCATCCCCGGACCGTGCCGGCGCAGCGGCGCCGAGATGGCTCAGGCGTCCACCAGGTGGCCGTCGCGCAGGGTGAGGGTGCGGTCGGCCAGCTCGATGAGGGCCGGGTCGTGCGTGGCGACCAGGGCCGTCATGCCCCGGGCGTGCACCACGGCGCGCAGCAGGTCCATGATGGAGCGCCCGGTCTCCGAGTCGAGCTGGCCGGTCGGCTCGTCGGCGATCAGCAGGGCCGGCTCGTTGGCTAGGGCCCGGGCGACCGCCACCCGCTGCTGCTGGCCGCCGGAGAGCTCGTACGGCCGCTGCGCGGCGTGCCCGCCCAGCCCGACCAGCTCCAGCAGCACGGCCACCCGCTCCTCCCGTTCCGCCGCCGGCACCCGGGCCAGCCGCAGCGGCACGCCGACGTTCTCCGCGGCGGAGAGGATCGGCACCAGCCCGAAGGTCTGGAACACGAAGCCCACCGTGCCCCGGCGCAGCCGCAGCAGCTCGGCCTCACCGGCGGCGGTCACGTCGTGCCCGGCCACCCGCACCCGGCCACTGTCCGGCCGGTCCAGCCCGCCGACCAGGTTCAGCAGGGTGGTCTTGCCGGCGCCCGAGCGGCCCCGGACGGCCACCAGCTCACCCCGGCCGGCCACGAAGGAGACGTCGCGCACCGCGTGCACGGCGTGCTCACCCCGGCCGAAGGTCCGGCTCACCCCCTCCACCCGGACCACCTCGTCGACGAGGGCCGTGGCACCGGCCCGGCCGGCGGAAAGCTGCTCGCTCATGCGTCACTCCCGTTCGGTTCCGGCGTGCGGTCGCCGGGGCGGACCTCGACGTGGTCCGGTTCGAGGTTGAGGCGGACCCGGTCGCGCAGCGCCAACGCGTCGACGAAGGACGCCGGCAGCTGCATCCGGCCGGCCCGGTCGAGCACGGCGTACTCCTCGCTGACCAGCTCGGTGCTGCCGTCGGCGCCGATCCGCGCCGTCCGGCGTACCTCGGAGGAGGTCCGGCCGTCGCGGATCGCGACGGTCCGGCGGACCTGGGTGGCCACGGCCTGGTCGTGGGTGACCACCACGATCGTCACGCCCAGCTCCGCGTTGATGGTGCGCAGCGCGGCGAAGACCTCCGCACCGGTGGCCTCGTCGAGCTCACCGGTCGGCTCGTCGGCGAAGAGCACCTCCGGGTCGTTGGCCACCGCCACCGCCACCGCGCAGCGCTGCTGTTCACCGCCGCTGAGCTGGCCGGGGCGCCGGTCGGCGCAGTAGCCCACCCCGACCAGGTCCAGCAGCTCCTCGGCCCGCCGCCGCCGGGCCCGCCCGCCGCCGGCCCGGCCGGCCAGCTTCATCGGCAGCTCGACGTTCTCCCGCGCGGTCAGGTACGGCAGCAGGTTCCGGCCGGTCTGCTGCCAGACGAAGCCGACCACGTCCCGCCGGTAGCTCAACCGTCGCCGGTTGGAGAGGGCGAGCAGGTCGTAGTCGGCGACCCGGGCGATCCCGGCGGTCGGCGTGTCCAGCCCGGACAGGATGTTGAGCAGCGTCGACTTCCCGGAGCCGGACGCGCCGACGATCGCCACCAGCTCGCCCCGGTCGATGACCAGGTCGAGCCCCTGCAGGGCGACCACCTCCACCCCCTCGGTCTTGAAGATGCGGACCAGGCCGTCGCAGACGATGTGCCCGCGCAGGCGGTCCTGCCCGCCGGCCCGCTCGGCCGCGCGCTGCGCGGCCCGCCGCTGCAACGCGGCGAGATCCGGTACGGCGGACGTCTCGGCGGTAGCGGTCATCTCAGCTCTCCTCTCCGAGCCGGAGCACCTCGCCGAGGCGCATCCGACGGTTGTTCACGGCCTCGACCGCGACGGCGAAGGCCAGCGCCAGCAGGGCCAGCCCGAGCACCCCGACCACCAGGCCGGGTTCGAAACGCACCGTCACCGGCGCCCCGCCGGTGAACGCGGACAGCCCCAGCACCGGGTTCAGCAGCACCGGCAGCAGGGCGCCCACCACGGCGCCGGTCAGCACCGAGACCACCACCAGCGGGGCGAGTTCCACCAGCAGCAGGCCCCGCCACTGCCGGCGGGACAGCCCCATCGTGCGCAGCCGGGACAGCACCTGCGCCCGACCGCGGGCGCCCGCGAGCACCGCGAACGCCAGCGCGAGCAGGCCCAGGACGCCGCCGCCGGCCGCGCCGGTGGCGAAGCCGAAGACGAGCAGCCCGTTGACCCCGCTGCCGCCCAGCCGCTCCCGCTCGGCCGCCCAGGTCGTCACCTGCGGGGGCAGCGGTCGCTTCCCGCCGGTCACCGCGCCGCTGGTCTGGTAGCGGGTCTGTCCCTCCTCGGCGACCCGCCCGAGCGCCGCCGGGTCGACGGTGGCGTCCCCCGCGGCGAGCAGGAACCCGGTCGGCGCGAGCGGATGCGGGGCGTTGGCGGGCAGCCCCGGCCAGGGCAGCACCAGGAACCGTCCGGTCCCGCCCGGGATCAGCGGGAACTCCTCCGCCGTGCCGGCGACCCGGAACGGCAGCCGGTTGCCCTGCACGTCCACCCAGCCGGGCCGGCGACCCGCGCCGTCGGCGAGTTCCGCGTCGGCGAGGGCGGCGGCGAAGTCCGGCGACACCAGCGCGGGCAGCGCCGTCGCGACGTCCCCGCCGGCCCGCAGCGCGGCGGACACCGCCAGGTCGAGCCCCGAGCGCCGGGCCACCTCCGCGAAACCGGCGGGCTCCACCAGCAGCACGTACGCCTCGCCGGCCCCGCCGGGGCTGCCGTCGGAGTCGGCGTAGAGCCGCTGGCCGGGGGTGGCCAGCACGGGGGTGACCGCCCGGATCCCGGGGAGTCCGGCCAGCTCGGTCGCCGTGTCCGGGGCGAACCGGTCGCCGCTGACCAGGGCGTCGGCCGGCACCGTTCGGGTGACCGCCCGGTCCCGCCCGTCCTCGATGCCGACGGCGAGCACCCCGCAGAAGGCCGCCGTGGCGACCGCCAGCACGACCACCACCAGCGGCCCGGCCACCCCGGCCCGACCGGCGCGGGCGGTGCCGAGGAAGGCGACCGCGCCGCGCGCCCGCGCGGCCAGCCGGCTGAACAGCCGCAACGGCCACGGGTACGCGCGCAGCGCCAGCAGCGCGGCGGCGATCGCGAGCAGCACCGGCACCGACACCAGCAGCGGGTCCACCTCGTCGCCGAGGGCGAGTCCCCGGCGGCGCAGTAGGAACGCGGCGAGCGCCGCCAGGCCGACCACGGTGACCTCGACGGTGAGCCGGCCCGCGCCACCCCGGGCGCGCAGCAGGTCCCCCCGACCACCGCCGACCCGCTGGCCGGTCAGCACCGCCACCGGCAGCGCCAGGGTGGCGAGCACCGCCGCCGCCACGGTCAGCCGGCTCGCCGCGTCGGGTGTGCCGGCGCCCAGCGGGTCGGCGGGAAGCAGGCCGCCGAGCAGCCACCCGGCCACCGCGGCGACCGGCACCACCAGCAGCGACTCGGCCAGGCCGCGCCGGACCACGGCGGTGGTCGAGCCGCCCCGGGCACGCAGCAGCAGGTACTCGTCGCGGCGGCGGCGCACCGCCAGCCGGGCGGCGAGCACGGTGAGGCCGGCGAGGGTGGCGAGCACCCCGGCGGCGATGACGGTCAGCAGCGTACGGGCGGCGGCGAGCGAGTGCGCGTACTGCCGCAATGGGATGTCGGCGCCCTGGGCGAGCAGCAGCCCGGCGGGGCGCTCACGGTCCAGTTGGGCGACGCCGTCGACCACCGCGTCGAGGCGACCCGGGGTGAGCCGCTCGGGATTCATCCGGTAGCGCCAGCTGAAGCCGACCGCCCAGCCGGCCGCCGCCCGATCGTCGAAGCCGGCGTCGTCGGTCAGCCCCACCATCTGGAAGGGCTGACCGTCGCCGACCGGTGGGGTGAGCAGCAGCGCCAAGGGGAGCGCGTCCCAGGCGCCGCTCTCGGCGTCGACGGGCCGGAACAGGCCGACCACCGCGACGGTCGTGGCGGCGTACTCCCGGCCGTCGGGGGCGTGCAGCGCCAGGTGCAGCCGGCTGCCGGCGCGCAGGCCGAGCTGCCGGGCGACCGGTTCGGCGAGCACGGTCTCCACCGGCGCGGCGCGGTCCGCCCCCTCGCCCGGCCAGCGGCCGTCGACCAGGGTGGCCGACTCCCGCAGCCCGGTCATGGTGCGCAGGCTGAGGTCGATCAGCCCCTTGTCGGTGAGTTCCGGCCCGGTCAGCCGGCCGAACTCGGTGTCGGCGACGTACCAGCGCTCGTCGACCACCTCGCGCACCGGCGCGGGCATCTGCCCCGCCAGCGAGTCCAGGGTGGCCCGCTGGGTGGCCGCCACCCCCGGTGCCGGCTGCGGCTGCGCGGGCCGGGTGTAGAGCAGGTCGCGCCGGGGTCCGGGCAGGTCGGCCAACTGCTCGCGCAACCCCTGGCCGGAGAGCCGGTCCGCGATCCGCGGCATCCCGGTGACCAGCAGCGCGGTGACCAGCGCCAGCACGGCGAGGAGCAGGAAGTGCCCCCCGTACGCGCGCACCCGGTGCAGCACGGCCAGGACGCTCATCGTTCTCCCCCGATCCGCAGCCGGGCGGCCGCGACGCGTTGCCGGATGCCGGTGGTCAGGACGGCGCTGAACGCCAGCGCGGCCAGCAGCAGCCCCAGCGCGGTCAGGCCGATCGGCGTCCAGGGCAGGGTGAAGGCCGCCTCCGGCACGGGCCGGCCGGCGCTCGGGGTGAGGATCACCAGCGGGGCCATGGTGGCGCCCACTCCCGCCCCGACCAGCAGGCCGACGGCGACCCCGATGCCGGCCAGGAAGGTCTGCTCGGCCAGCAGCGCGCGGGCCAGCAGGGGTGGCCCGGCGCCGAGGGTGTGCAGGACCGCGAACTCGCCGAGCCGGTGCCGGGCGGTGGCCCACACGTCCACGGCGAGGCCGACCAGGGCGAGCAGCACCGACCCGAGGGCCGCGGCGAGCAGCCCGGTCCGCGCGCCCCGCCAGTACGGGTCCCGGGCGGCCTCCGCGGCGGCGGCCCGCCGGTCGAGGACGGTCACCCCGGGCAGCTCCCGGATCGCCGCCGCCGCGGCGGCGTGCTGACCGGCGTCGGTGCGCAGCCACCACTCCGGCACCGGCCGGACGGTGGCCCGCTGCCGGACCAGCCAGTCCGTGGCGGCGGGCAGGTCGATCAGCATCGCGCCGCCGGCCTCGACGGCGCCCGGCACCGCGTCCAGTTCGCCGACCACCCGCACCGGCACGGACGCCCCGGAGAGGGCGAGCGGCACGACGTCGCCGGGCCGGACGTTCAGCGCGGTCAGCACCTGCGGGGTGACCAGCGCCGGCACCGGCGTGTTCGGCCCCGCCGGTACGACGGCGAAGCGGACCGTCGGCTGCCGGGCGAAGCGGCCGCCCTCGGTCAGCGTGATGGTGTAGTCGGCGTCCACCCCGCCGGGAGTGACGGCGCTCGTCGCCACCGGCGCCTCGCCGACCGCGTCGACCATCGACCACTCGCCGGTCAGCGCGACCGGCTGGGCGCTGCCCGCCGCGTCGGTCACCCGCAGCCCGTCGACCCGCAGGCCGTAGCCGCGGGCCGCCGCGTCGCCGGCGTCGGCCTGGAAGCCGGCCACTCGCCAGGCGGCACCGGCGGGCAGGTCGACCGCGAAGGGCACCGGCCGGTCGACCAGGGAGTCGGTGGTGGCCAGCGGCAGCGCCAGGGCAAGTCCGTCGGCCCGGGTGAGCAGCACCGACACCTGGATCCGCTGGCCGATCACCGGCTCGCGTACCGGGGTGCGGAGGGTGCCGGTGAGCTGCCGGGCGTCGGCGGGCAGCGGGACACCGGCCGGCGCGCCGCGGTCCCGGGCCAGCCGGCCGAGCAGCTCGTTCGGGGGCTGTTCGGCGAGGCGGTCGGCGATCAGGGCCACGTCCGGGGCGGCGGCCGCGTCCAGGGCGAGCACGGTGGTCGGCAGGTCGCCGCGGCCCAGGCGCACCTCGTCCCGCCAGGCCGGCAGCACCCGCTCGGTCCCCGGCACGGCGGCCAGCCCGGCGGACCGGTCCACCGGCGCGGCGCCGCCGCGCTCGACGACCCGCAGGTCGGCCCCGACGGTGTGGTCGGCCTGGTCGGTGTGCGACCGCTCCCAGGTGCTGACCAGCGACCAGGCCAGGGTGCTGCCGCCGACGGCGAGCGCGAGCAGCAGCACCGGCCCGGCGTGCGGGCGGCGGCCCGCCTGCCACATGCCGAACATGGTCGCCGTCCACGGTCGCCGGTCGACGAACCGTTCCGCGACCCGGGTGGCCGGGGGCAGCAGCCGCAGGGCGAGCACCGCCCCGGCCAGCACGCCGAGGGTGGGCGCGACGGCGAGCAGCGGGTCGATCCCGAGCCGACCGGCCGCGCCGGCCAGCGGCGAGGAGTACTGCCGTAGCTGCGTCCAGGCGAGCAGGGCGAGCAGCACCAGGGCCAGGTCCACCCCGGCCCGCTGCACGGTGGCGGCCCGGGTGGGGCGGGACCGGGCGGCCATGTCGGCGACGTAGCTGCCGGCGCGGCGCAGGGCCGGCAGCACCATGGCGAGCAGGCAGCCCACCGCCGCGGCGACAGCGACCGCCCAGACGCCCCCGGCACCGCCGCTGTCCAGCCGGAGGCCGCCCGGGCTCTCGCCGCCGCTGATCCCGCGCAGCGCCGCGCCGGCCAGCGGCGGCGCGAGCAGCGCGGCCGGCAGCACCACCAGCGTCGCCTCGCGTACGGCGAGGTTGGCGAGCTGGCCCCGGGCGGCTCCGCGGGCGCGCAGCAGCGCGGTCTGCGCCCGCCGGTCCTCGTTGAGCAGCGCGGCGACCAGCACCAGCGCGTAGCCGCCGAGCACCACGATCAGCAGCAGCGGGGTGAGCAGCGCCGAGCGGCCCACCAGGTCGGCCCGGCCGAGCCGGTCGATCAGCCGGTCCAGGCCGGTGAGGCTCTGCGCGGAGGAGCCGAGACCGGCCTTCTCGGGCACCTCGACGGCGGCGACCGCGACCGCCTCCTTCACCTCGGGCAGCCGGCTCGGCGCGACGCTGCGCAGGTCCGGCTCGATTACCCAGGAGATCGAGGTGGAGCCGGGGAAGGTGCGGGCGAAGTCGGCCGGGTCGAGGGCGAACGGGCCGTACGAGCCGCTGTCGCCGCCGCCGGTGCCGTTCACCCCCGGCGCGAGCTGCCAGTACGCGGCGGCCGGGTCGCGGGGGCGGAAGATCCCGGCGACCACCACGTCGGCGGCCCGTCCGGAGCTGCGGTCGGTCATCGGCACCCGGGCGCCGGGGGTGAGCCGCAGCGCGCCGGCGACCCGCTCGGGCACGGTGACCTGGGTCGGGTTCGCCCCGGCGGTGGGCCAGTCGCCGCCGACCAGCTCGGCGTGCGCGGCGAGGCCGTCGAGGGTGGCCAGGTCGGCGAAGACCGGGTCGTCGGTGCGGGCGGCGCCGAGGTCGCCGGTCAACTCCCGGCCGGTGCCGTGGCGGGCGCCGGACACGGTGACCCTGGCCCCACCCAGCCCGCCGGCGAACCGGTCGCGGACCGTCCGGTCCCGGCCGGCGGCCTCGGTGGCGTCCCGGCCACCGGAGCCGCTGATCAGCAGGCTGCGCTCGGCGGCGGGCGCCGCCGCCAGCATCGCCCGCTGCCCCGCGTCGACCGCCCGCTGGTTGTAGTCGGACAACCCGGTGACCAGCGCGACGGCGACCAACGCGGCGACCGCCGCCGCCAGCAGCAGGCCCCGCGCCTCGCGGGCCCGCCTCCACACCAGCTTCATCCGTACGCCTCCCCCGGGGCCCTCGCTGGGCCGGTGACCAGGTAAAGCGGGTACGGGCCGGAAAAGGTTCGCGCCCTTTACATGATCGTTACCGAGCGCCGTCCCAGCGCAGGCCGGCCAGCGTGGCGGCCGCGCGCAGCGCCTCGGCGAAGCGGGCCACGCTGCCGTCGAGGGCGGCCAGCTCGGCCGAGCACTGACGCCGACCAGTCGCCGGACCACACCCGAGGTGGAGATCCCGCCGGCCAGTGTGCCGGACGTCGATCTGCTTGGATCACCGGCATGGAAGCCACCCTCGTCGTCCTGCTGCTGCTCGTCGTGGCGCTGCTCGGCGCGCAACTGTCCGTCCCGGCCCGCCGGGACGGCACGGCCGCGCGGCTGACCGAGATCGAACGCCGACTCCAGTTGGTGATGGACCACCTCGGCGTCGTGGACGACGGCCCGGCGCTGCCCGGGGTCCGCGAACACCTGGCGCGGGGCGAGAAGATCAAGGCCATCAAGGCGTACCGGGCGGCGACCGGCGCGGACCTGAAGACCGCCAAGGAGGCGGTGGAGGCGATGGCCGGGCACCGCTGACGAGCGTCAGTCGGTGGCCAGGTCCGGCCGGTGTTGCTTGATCCACTGCTCCACGTCGGACTTCCGCCAGACCTTGCCCTGCATCAGGTCAGCGACCGGCTCCGGGAAGTTGCGGTGACTGGTGATCACGTAAACGCGCTGCTTACTGATGTTGCCCAGCATCACGCGGATCTCGTGCGCTCCCACCAGCTCCATACGGCGGACGCTCAGTCTGCCAGCGAGGCCGGCCGGTGCTGCTTGATGCACTTTTCGACGTCGGACTTCCGCCACACCTTGCCCATGGCCAGGACGGCGATCGGCTCCGGGAAGTTCCGTTGATTGGCGATCACGGACGCGCGCTGCCGGGAGACGCCACCGAGCATCTCCCGAATCTCCGACACGCCGACAAGCTCCACATGTTGACGATGACAGCGGCGCAGTCGCCATACGACGACAACTACGGCGGTTGTTGCCGTAGACAACAGGACATGGGTGCATGGCCATGCCGCACACCTCCGCCGCACCCGACCGCCAGCGGCGGGCGGTCCGCCCGCACGTGCCGATGCGACCCCTCTGGCTGTGCCGGGTGTGTGCCGCCGCCTGGCCGTGCCCGCCGGCGCGGCTGCTGCTGCTGGGCATGGAGTACCGCCGGGACCCGGTGGCGCTCTCGATCTACATGGCGGGCTGCCTCTTCGACGCCACCGCCGACCTGATCAAGCTGAGGCCGAACCCGGCCCCGTCCCCGGCGGACCTGTTCGACCGGTTCCTGGCGTGGACGGCCCGGCGGCGGGCGTAGTGGTACTGCCGGTTACGCCAGGCGTGCCAGCACCCGGTCGCGGTTAGAGTGCCGATGTGACGACGCCCCGGCCGCTGGATCGCGAGGAGTTCACCAGCACCGCGCCGGAGCGGGAGGTGCTGGAGGAGTTCCTCGAGGCGTACCGCGAGGTGATCGCGGGCAAGCTCCGGGGGTTGTCGGACGATGATGCCCGTCGCCGCCTGGTGCCTTCGCCCACCACACTCATCGGCCTCGTCAAACACGCCGCCGCCGTCGAGCGGAACTGGTTCCAGCACTGCCTGGCTCAGCAGCCGCGGGAACAGATCGTGGGCAACTCGTTCGGGGACGACGCCAGTTGGCAGATCCGGCCGGACGAGACCCTCGCAGGGGTGATCGCGGAATACGAGGCGGCCTGCGACCGGTCGAGACAGGTCGCGGCCGGCTTCAGCCTCGACGACAGCGTGCCCCATCCCCGTCTGGGCCGGGTGTCACTGCGTTACATCTACGTACACATGATCCGGGAGCTGGCGCGGCACTGCGGCCACGCCGACATCCTCCGCGAGCAGACAGACGGTACGAGGGGAGACTAGGGCGCCCGACGAGGAACCCGCCCCCGGTCAGACGGTGTCGCCGGCTTCGCGCTTCGCGCGGCTCGGCTGCACCCGCTTCGGCTCGCCCGGCATTTTCGGGTGGTCCGGCGGGTACGGCATGTCGCCCTGGCCGGCGGACGCATCCCGCTCGGCCCACTCCAGCAGCGGGGTGAGGTCGAACGGGGCGTCGTCGATGCCGGCGTGCGGGTCGCCCCGCTCGGCGAGCCGGGTGGGCACGCTGCGCAGGTCGAAGTCGTCCGGTTCGACGTCGGGCAGCTCGCCCCAGGTGACCGGGGTGGAGACGGTGGCCCGGGCGTTGGCGCGCAGCGAGTAGGCGCAGGCGATGGTGCGGTCCCGGGCCATCTGGTTGTAGTCGACGAACACCCGCCGGCCCCGCTCCTCCTTCCACCAGGCGGTGGTGACCAGGTCGGGGCGGCGGCGCTCGAGCTCGCGGGCGAGCGCGATGGTTGCCCGGCGCACCTCGGTGAACGTCCAGCGGGGCTCGATGCGCAGGTAGACATGCACGCCCCGGCCGCCCGAGGTCTTCGGCCACCCGGTCGCACCCAGCTCGGCCAGGAGCGCGCGCACCTCGCCGGCCGCGGTCGCCGCGTCGGCGAAGTCGGTGCCGGGCTGCGGGTCGAGGTCGACGCGCAGCTCGTCGGGGCGGTCGACGTCGGCGGCCCGCACCGGCCAGGGGTGGAAGACGATGGTGCCCATCTGGGCGGCCCAGGCCACGTGGGCGAGGTCGGCCGGGCAGAGCTCGTCGGCGCTGCGCCCACTGGGAAAGCTGATCTTCGCCGTGCGCACCCACGGCGGGACGCCCCGGGTGGGCACCCGCTTCTGGAAGAACATCTCCCCCTCGATGCCCTCGGGGAAGCGCTGGAGCGTGGTGGGGCGGTCCCGCAGGGCGCGCATGATCCCGTCGCCGACCGCCAGGTAGTAGTGGAAGACGTCCGCCTTGGTGAAGCCGCGGCCGGGGAAGATCACCCGGTCGGGGCTGCTCAGCCGGACGGTGTGCCCGGCGACCTCGATCTCGGTCACCGTCGCCTTCGAGGAGCCGCCCATTCCGCGACCATATGCGACGGCCCCGACATCCGACGTACCGTTGACGGGTGAGTCTTGACAAGAACGAGCTGCCCCGCACCGAGGAAGAGTGGCGGGTCCGATTGAGCCCGCAGGAGTTCCGGGTGCTGCGCGAGGCCGGCACCGAGCCACCGTGGACGGGCGAGTACGTCGACACCAAGACCCCCGGCGTCTACCACTGCCGGGCCTGTGGCCTGGAACTCTTCTCCAGCGACACCAAGTTCGACTCGCACTGCGGCTGGCCGAGCTTCGACGACGCCATCCCCGGCCGGGTCAAGGAGATCGAGGACCGCACCCTGGGCCACAGCCGCACCGAGATCCGCTGCGCGCGCTGCGACAGCCACCTCGGGCACGTCTTCCACGGCGAGCACTTCACCCCGAAGGACACCCGGCACTGCGTCAACTCGCTGTCGATCCGGCTGGAGCCGCGCACCGACGCCTGACCCGCCGGGCACCGCCGGCCGGCCGGTGCGTCGTCGCCTACCGCCGGCCGGCTGCGGGCGCCGTCAGGAGCCGCACCTCGGCGGTACGGGACTGCTCGACCCGCCGGGCCAGCTCGCGTACCCGTGGGTTGGTCGCGGTCGCCACGTGCGCCCGGGCCAGGTCGGCGGCCGCCTGCTGGTGGCTGCCGAGGAGCCGGCGCAGCACGGCGTCCACCTGGCCGGCCGGGGCGTTGCGCAGGCGGGCGAGGTCGGCCGGGCCGGCGCCGTGCCCGGTGTGGTCGTGCGGCTGGGCGGTCGCGCCCGGACCGGCGTCGCGCAGCCAGGCGCGCATGGTGGTCAGCTCGTCGGCCTCGGTCACCTCGATGGCGGCGACCAGGGTGCGCAGCTCGGGGTC